>NZ_CAIWTY010000086.1 GCF_903915725.1 uncultured Rhodopila sp. | reverse complement strand
CCAGTCTCGTCCCAAAACGATCGAACAAAATCAAGCCCGATCAATCCAAGGCAAAACACGGTCTCATCCACCGCTCGCGCAGTGAACGACAAGGACGCCGCCAACGTATCCCTTCCTAGCCTATTCGATTTTCAAAGAGCACCGGGAGAACCCAGCCCGCGAGGCGGAAGAACCGTCCGTCGTGGGAGGCGGGTTCTAGGCCCCGGCCCTCCCCCTGTCAACGCGAATATCGCCATCGGCTACAGTTTTATGAATGGCTGATAACCAATTGAAAAATATAGGCGGCAACCCGCTAAATCGGCTTTTGAGCGCAAACAGGGGAGCCATGCGGTCACCGCATGGTGCGCCGCACAATAGCCTGAAACCCCCTTTGCGCCGCCCAAAGCCACCGCCTGCCCGGCTCGCTGCTCAAGATATAGGTGGCAAACACCGGCCGCCACCGAACCGGCCTCACGGAAAATCCGAAGGCCCGCGCCGCAGCCGGGACCGCAGACGTTGGGCCATCCTGCCCCGCGTGACGTCCGGATGCGCCTCGGTTTCCGAGCGGCTCGACAATTCCTCGATCAACCGGCTCGCGATCAGGCCCCGATGGCCGCGCCGCCAATGATCCGCCGCATCGTGCCGTGCGATCCACGCCGGCAGCGGCAGCAACAGCGCCGACGCCAGGCCGTCGAGCAGCGGCTCATACGTCGCCCGCAAGGCCGCCAGCGTCTCCTCCACGTTCACGCTGTCGTTCCAGCGGATCCCGGCCTCCAGCAGGATCGCCACCATCCGGCTGTATTCGTCGTGCGGCAGCCGGCCGCCGCCGGTGTAGCGGGACGGGCTGATGCGAAAAGATCGCGCGATCTCGACCACGACCTGGCGCGCCATCGCGAAGGTCATGCGCGCCTGCAACGGATGCACGTCGTCCACGCCCACCAGGATCAGGGCGCAGGTGTCCATCACCGCCGTCAGCGCGGCGAGCCACGATTGGTTGTCGTGCTGGGAGCGGTAGTAGACCAGCATCGGATAGGACAGATGGCTTTCCAGCAGCTCCGATCCCCAGATTTCCCATTCGCGCAGCAGATCGTCCAGCTTGCCCAGTCCATCCGTTTCGGCGTGCCGGCTCAGCATCGTCGCCGCCGTCGGCGGTGAGCCGGCGCGGGCGTCGAGCTGGATGACATGCGCCTCCCGCCGCGAAAACAGCTGATACAGCACCGGGAGATAACCGATGACGACGGCGATCAGGCCGATACCGGTGCCGGCCTCGATGACGGACAGCGCCCGCGCCGCGCCCGAATGCGGCACCACGTCGCCGTAGCCGAGGGTGAAGAACGTCACCCCGCTCATGTAGATCTGTTCCGAGAGGGGCGACGCCGCGGTGCTTTGCGCGGCCCATTCCAGCATGCCGAACGCGCAGATCAGGCCAACCGCCCAGAGCGCGAACAGGATGACCATCGACAGGGCGCCGAACACGCTGAGGAAGCGTTCGCGTCCGGGGCCGGCCCGCAGCCGATCGGCCACACCGCGCCAGATCGCCCAGACGGCCTGGAAATAAAACCGGGTGAAGCGGACACGGCGATAGACGCGGCGGGGCAGCAGCATGACCTCGAACGCATCCTGCAGCACCGCCAGCAGCAGGATCGTCCCGAGGATGGCGATGATCCGGGGCAAACCGTTATCCTTATCGTGAATGAAGGAGAACGGGTGCGACCGTTCCGGGTTGCTGCCCCGGACAAGAACATACTAGGAACACGGGCGCTGATGGGCTATGGTCCCCGGCCGATGTATACCGAGCTTCAGGTCACCACGAACTACAGCTTCCTGCGCGGCGCCTCGCATGTCGAGGAACTGATGGCGCGGGCGGCGGTGCTGCGCATGCCGGCGCTGGGCATCGCCGATAGAAACTCGCTGGCGGGGATTGTCAGGGCGCATCAGCGCGCGAAGGAGGCTGGCATCCGGCTGATCGCCGGCTGCCGGCTGGATCTGACGGACGGACCCTCGGTGCTGGTCTATCCGGCCGATCGGCTGGCCTGGTCCCGCCTGACGCGGCTGCTGACACTGGGAAAGAGCCGCGCCGGCAAGGGCAAATGCGAACTGTATTGGTCCGATCTGGCCGCCTCGGCCGAGGGGCTGGTCGCCGTCCTGTGCACCGATCCTACCGAGGCAAATATCCGCCGCCTGAAAGCCGATTTCGGGGACCGCGCCTATGTCGCGCTGACCTTGATGCACCGTCCGAACGATGCCGTGCGGCTGCGGATGATCGCGGATACGGCGCAGGCTCTGGAGGTGCCAACAGTTGCCACCAACGACGTGCTGTACCACGCGCCCGGGCGGCGCATCCTGCAGGACGTGCTGACCTGCATCCGCGCAGGCTGCAGCATCGACGAACTCGGATACCGGCGGGAGCGGTCCGCGGTGCGGCATCTGGAAGCGCCGGAGGAAATGGCGCGGCTGTTCGCTCGCCACCCCGACGCCGTGGCGCACACGGGAGAAATCGCTGATCGCTGCCGATTTTCACTGGATGAATTGCGTTACCAGTATCCGCATGAAGTGCATATTCCCGGATTGGATGCGCAACAAACACTGGCACGGCGAACGTGGGAGGGCGCTGCGATGCGCTACCCGAACGGCATTCCGGACGACGTCCTGCGGCAACTTCATCATGAACTCGATCTGATCGCCAGTCTCGACTACGCGCCGTATTTTCTGACCGTGGACAGCATCGTCCGGTTCGCCCGGGCCAATCATATCCTGTGCCAGGGACGCGGCTCCGCGGCCAATTCGGCGGTGTGCTTTGTGCTGGGGATTACCTCGATCGACCCCACCCGCAGCGGACTGCTGTTCGAACGTTTCGTCAGTGCCGAACGGCGCGAACCGCCCGATATCGACGTCGATTTCGAGCATGAGCGGCGCGAGGAAGTGATCCAGTGGGTCTACGACACCTATGGCCGCAGCCGCGCCGCCTTATGCGCAACGATCATCCGCTATCGCGGCCGCGGCGCGGTGCGCGATGTCGGCAAGGCGATGGGTTTGACCGAAGACGTGACGGCCGCCCTGGCGTCGCAGGTCTGGAGCTGGAGTGAGGAAGGTGTTGCCGAGGAACACGCGGCCGCGCTGAATTTCAATCTTGAAGACCGCCGCCTGCGTCTCACCCTGGACCTCGCCCGCGCGCTGATTGGTTTCCCGCGGCACATGTCGCAGCATCCCGGCGGATTCGTTTTGACTCAGGATCGCCTGGACGATCTGGTGCCGATAGAGCCGGCCGCGATGGTGAACCGGCAGGTGATCGAGTGGGACAAGGACGATATCGACGTCCTGCGGTTCATGAAGGTTGATGTGCTGGGATTGGGGATGCTGGGTTGCATGCGGCGGGCGTTCGATCTGCTGGCGGACCATAAGGGACAGCGGCTGGATCTGGCGACAATACCGCCCGAGGATCCGGCGACCTATGCGATGATCCGCAAGGCCGACACGCTGGGCACGTTCCAGATCGAATCGCGGGCGCAAATGTCGATGCTGCCCCGGCTGAAGCCGCGCACATTCTACGATATCGTTATTCAGGTGGCGATCGTGCGCCCGGGGCCGATCCAGGGGGATATGGTGCATCCGTATTTAAGGCGGCGGGAGGGGTTGGAAAAGGTTGAGTATCCAACGCCGGAATTGCGTCGCGTGCTGGAAAAGACGCTGGGCGTGCCGCTGTTCCAGGAACAGGCGATGCAGGTGGCGATCGTCTGTGCCGGGTTTACGCCGTCGGAGGCCGATGCGCTCCGCCGCAGCATGGCGACGTTCAAGTTCACCGGCGGCGTCTCGCATTTCAAGACCAAGCTGATCGCCGGCATGGTGGAGCGGGGCTATACCGAGGTGTTTGCCGAGAAGACGTTCTCGCAGATCGAAGGTTTCGGCAGTTACGGATTTCCCGAGAGCCATGCGGCGAGTTTTGCGCTGATCGCGTATGCCTCGGCATGGTTGAAGTGCCACCATCCGGATGTGTTCTGCTGCGCGCTGCTGAACGCTCAGCCGATGGGGTTTTACGCGACGGCGCAGATCGTGCGGGATGCGCAACTGCACGGCGTGGAGGTGCGGCCGGTGTCGGTGAACGAGTCGGCGTGGGATTGCACGCTGGAGCGGTTGGGGCAGCGCGTTATATGCGCTAACATAAGCGATGGCGGCCCGGACACCGTCCCCGTGTCATGGCCGGGCTTGTCCCGGCCATCTACGACTTACGGAGCTGGTCGGGGCAAAGTCGTGGATGGCCGGACTAAATCCGGCCATGACACAACTACAACGGCCGCTGCCGGACCCGCTAAGTTAGCGCCTATAGGGCACCGCCCTCTCATCCCCGTCATGGTGGGCGAAGGCCCACCATCCACGCCTTCGCCTGCGCAAGCACAAGGCGTGGATGCCGGCCTTCGCCGGCATGACGACGGGGGCGACCATGACGACGGGGACCGCTACGCCGTCCGCCTCGGGCTGCGGATGGTGAAGGGCCTGTCCGCCACCCACGCCGACGAAATGATCGCGCGGCGCGGCGCGGGGTATCGCTCGATCGAGGACATGTGGCGGCGGTCGCGCGTCCCTGTCGCCTCGCTGGAACGCCTGGCCGAGGCCGACGCCTTCCAAACCCTCGGCCTCGACCGCCGGCAGGCGCTGTGGACGATCCGCGGCCTGTCCGACACTCGCCTGCCGCTGTTCGACTCCCTGCCGGCCGAACCGGATAGGGAGCCGGCGATAGCCCTGGCGGCGATGACCGCCGGGCGGCAGGTGGTCGAGGACTACCGCAGCACCGGCCTCAGCCTGCGTCGCCACCCGGTCAGTTTCCTGCGCCAGGACCTCGCCGCCCGCCGCATCGTCCGCTGCAGCGACCTGCTGACAATCCGCGACGGCAAGCGCGTGGAAGTCGCCGGCATCATCCTGGTGCGGCAACGTCCCGGCAGCGCGCGCGGCGTGCTGTTCGTGACGGTCGAGGACGAAACCGGCCACGCCAACCTGATCCTGTGGCCCTCGGTCTTTGAAGCGCAGCGCCGCCTCGTGCTCTCCGCCAGCATGATCGCCTGCCGCGGCAAATTGCAGCGCGAGGGCGAGGTGCTGCACGTCATCGCCGAACACCTGACCGATCTGTCCGATCTGCTGCGCGGCGTGGGCGAACGCGACGAGGCATTTCCCCTGGTGCACGGCCGCGGCGACGAAGCCAAACACGGCGGCGCGCCGGACCCGCGGGAGAAAAAGCCGATGCCCGCCAGCCGCGATATCTACGTCCGCGACCTGCGTCCGGGCATCCCAAAGGGGATCAAGGTGCCGACGCGGGATTTTCGCTAGAAACGATATTGCTTCGATGCTGGGCGCGCGGCTTGGCCATCGTCGTTCCTATCAGGATCGTGGACCGGCAACCGATGCCGGAGGCGCCTCACGCGACTGGTTCGGCGGCGCGGCGGAATATTGCGTCAGGCCAATGCCGGCGACAATGAAGGCCACCCCGAGCCAATACGCCGGTGCGGCCCTTTCGCCAAATAAGAACCAGCCAAGCAACGGCACCAGCACCACGCCCACGGAAACCCACGGATAGGCTTGCATGAGCGTAACGCGGGAGAGAATCCAGATCCACAGGAGCGTTGCAAAGCCATACATGGCCAACGCGGCGTAGAGCGACGGCTCACGCAGCACCAAAAGGATGCCGTCCAGGCCGGAATGACCTTGCAGGCTCAGACCGACGCGCTTGAACAGAACCTGTCCGCAGGCGAGAATGACGGTAAAGGCCGCAAGACTGGCCGTGTCGATGAATGTCATGATGATTGCCTGTCAGCTGGCCGATCGGCCCCCGGATTGGTTGGAATCAGCCGCGGCGTACGGGCTCGGGAGGCGGCAAAGTGATGGCGGTTCCCTGTATTTCCAGAACACTGACAAAACAGGCACCGAAGGCAATCTGAAAACCGAGCAGAATGAACGTGGCCGATGGGATAACCAGGCGCATGGTATGAACCGGATCCAGTTTGCCAAACGCATCAGCCCCCCACGACCCGAGAGCCACGACGCCCAGCAAGGTGCCTGTGATCAGGAGAACCCCCGCAAATATAAGGCTTCGCTCCAAAGGAGCGTGGGCCATGAATTCTTGGAATCTGGGATCGGGTGGCACGATGCCCTCCCGCATGCCGTGGATCTTGGCGAACACCCAGAACAGCATGGACTGGACGCCGATGATCATCAGCACGGAAGCATAGAGCAGAGTATGGATGTCGAAGCCGACACCATTGATCGTGCGGGACGCCGGCAACAGCCACAGGTTGGCCAACAGTCCCAACAGGAACAGCACGGCACCGGGGTACAGGAACAGGCCGCGCGGACTGAATACCAGCAGAAACCGCAAATGCCTCCATCCGTCGCGCCAGCTTCTCAGATGCGGCGGCCTCGAACGGCCGTCCGGTGACAGCGTGGCCGGTACTTCGGCAATGCGCAGTTGGTGGACCGTGGCCTTGACCACCATCTCACTGGCGAACTCCATGCCGGTGGCGCGCAGCCCGAGACCCAGGATTGCGGCCCGGTCGAAACCGCGCAGGCCGCAATGAAAGTCGCCGGCCGGGCTGCCGAACAAAATGCGGCCTATGGTCGTCAGAACAGGATTGCCGAGATACCGGTGCAGCGGCGGCATGGCGCCGGGCTTGATGCCGCCCCGGAAGCGGTTCCCCATGACCAGTTGGAATCCGTCACGCAACTTGCCGACGAACCCGTCGAGATCGCTGAAGTCATAGCTGTCGTCGCTATCGCCCATAATGATGAAGCGGCCCCGGGCGGCTTCGATTCCGCCGATCAGAGCAGCGCCGTATCCGCGCGCCGGGACAGCCACGACTTTGGCGCCATGGGCTGCGGCCAAAGCCTGTGAACCGTCAGTGCTGCCGTTGTCGGCAATCAGCACCTCACCGCTGACATTGCTGCGCGCCAGGTACGCTCGCGCTTTGTCGATGCAGCGAGCAAGGGTCTCAGCCTCGTTCAGGCAAGGCATCAGGATGGTCAGCTCGCAGCTTCCACTCATGGTGCACCGGACGGCTGATGTGGTAACGCAACGGAAATTGCGTCCGGCCCGGATGTCTTGCGGGCCACAAGTAAAAGATTGCTCGGCCATCCCAGGAGCGTCACCGAACGCTGCTCGGCGCCGGCAATCCCGGCGGCTTCCGCGGAACGCCGCATATCGGCCGCCGTCATCAGGTTGAGATTCTCCTCATCGGCGAAAAACGCCCGTCCGGTGCGGCGCAGAAAATGCCGGAATGCCGACGCGGGCAACCAGTGCACCAGAGGCAGCACTGTGTGGAATTCCACCGGGAATCCCCGGTTTGGTGTGGTCACGAAAAGACTGCGGCGCGACACGCGCCACAACTCGCTGAGGAATTTTATCTGATTGGCGCGGCTGCCGACATGCTCGAGAACCGCGCTGGAATGCACGTGATCGAACGCGCCATCTTCGAAAGGCAGGTCGCGTCCATCGGCACGGACATAACGCAGTCCCGGGTAAAGATCCTCCAGAAATGTTGCGTCATCAATCCCGGAGGCGGTTATTCGGCTCTTGTGGGGATACCACGCCGCCAGGTAGTTCGAGTGACTGTAAGTCTGGTCGCTGGTCGCGCCAACGTCGAGAATGCTATCGCCGGGCGCCGGGGCGCTGGTCGTCATAAACACCTCAAACATCCGGCGGCGTTGCAGCCCGGCAATACGAACGGGAAGCGAATCCGGACGGGCAACGTTATATTGCGCGTTGGGCAACGATGAGGCAGCCATTCCGGCTTTATAAGGGTTGGGGGGTTGTTGGTCGATAAAAAGTTTATGTTTCCGTGAGGTCGGCTGCGCCCGCGTCCGATCCCATCGGATCAATCCAGCAACCTATTCCTGCCGCTTCAGCCACGCCTCGGCCGCCGCGTCCGCGCCGGACGGCAGCTTCGCCCGCGGATCGCGGATCCAGGCCAGGATATCACCGATGGGCACCGCTCGGTCCTTGTCGCGCAGCAACAGGTGGTAGCCGCCCGGATAGAACGCCCGCACCGGCCCGTCCGGCAGCGCCCGCCATGTCGCCGCGGTGGCCCGCGCCGGCACCAGTTCATCATGGCCGCCATACAGCACCAGCGCCGGAGCATTGAAACGCGGCGCCGCCGCCAGCGCCCGGTCCATCAGATCCACCAGGCCCTTGATCGCGTCCACCCGCGTCTCGTGAATGGTCAGCGGATCGGTTGACAGCCGCACCAGCGCCTGGTGGTTGTCGCTGGCGGTCACCTTCACGAATCCGCCGCCCGTCACCGTCATCCCCGGCAGGGTATGATCCGCCAGCCAGAGCGTCAGCCGCATCAGCAGATTCATCTCGGATCGGCCCCACACCGCCGGAGCAATCAGCACATAGCCATCCACCGGCGGCGGGTCGGGCTCGGTCGCCATCACCATCAACGCGGCGGCGCCCATGCTCTCGGCCATCAGCACCAGCTTTGTATGCGGATGCCGGGCTCGCAGCAGTGCCGCCATCACCCGCGCGTCGGCCGTCAGTCCGTCTGTCCCCGGCCATAGGCCCCGGCTGCGTGTCGCGCCGAACCCGCGCAGATCGGGCGAGTAGAGCGCGATCCCGGCGGCGGCGAAATCCGGGGCCGGATACTCCCACGCGTCGCGGCTGTCGTTCATGCCGTGCAGCGCCAGGACGATCGCCTCGGGCTTGCCGGAGGGCAGCCAGACGCGGTAGGGCAGCGCCGTGCCATCCGGCATGACGAAGCTATCAGCGGTTTCCCCGGGTTTTCCCACGGGCGCGCCCGGCGGGGCCATCTGCGCGATGCAGCCGGCAAGCAGCAGCGCGGTCAACAGGGCCAGCGTCAGGCGGCGCAGCACGGGATCACGGTTGAAAGCATTCGCCGCATCGCTATCATCACGCCGCTTCCCAGACCAGATAAAGGATCACCATGCCGGAAGGCGCTGCCCAACTGACCCCCACTCCGGTCAAGCCGACGGAGATCATCCGTGTCGACTCCCGCACCGCCGCGTGCGACGGCGGCGATGGGGCACTCGGTCATCCGCGGGTGTTCCTGCGCATCGCCGAAACTCAGGTGATGTGCCCGTATTGCTCGCGCCTGTATGTGCTGAACCCGGGAGCCGATCACGCCGGCGGACACTGACATCCTTGGGGATACCCCGGCGGACGTCCCGCCGGAGGTTGAGACCAAGCCGCTGCACCTGATCCTGATCGACGGATCGGGCTTCATTTTCCGCGCCTTCCACGCCCTTCCGCCGATGACGCGGCCGGACGGGACGCCGGTGAACGCGGTGTTCGGCTTCACGAACATGCTGGCGAAGCTGCTGAAAGAACATGTCGGCACCCACATCGCCGTCATCTTCGACGCCGGGCGGCTGACTTTCCGCAACCGGCTGTACGACCTCTACAAGGCCCAGCGCCCGCCGCCGCCGGAAGAGCTGATCCCGCAATTCGCCCTGGTGCGCGAGGCGACCGAAGCCTTCGGCGTCCCGGCGATCGAGCTGCCGGACTGGGAGGCGGACGACCTGATCGCCGCCTACGCGCACGCCACAGCCGAGGCAGGCGGGCAGGTGACGATCGTGTCCTCCGACAAGGACCTGATGCAGTTGATCCGGCCGGGCGTGGAGATGCTCGACCCGATCAAGCAGAAGCCCATCGGCCCGGTCGAGGTGATGGAGAAGTTCGGCGTCACCCCCGACAAGATGGTCGAGGTGCAGGCGCTGATTGGCGACTCCACCGACAACGTCCCCGGCGTGCCCGGGATCGGCCCGAAGGGCGCGGCGCAACTGATCAACGAATACGGCGACGTCGAAGCGGTGCTGGCCGCCGCGGCGGGCATGAAGCCGTCAAAGCGGCGCGACATGCTGATCGAGCATGCCGACAAGGCGCGCATTTCGCGGCAGTTGGTGCTGCTGCGCACTGACACCCCCATGCCGTTGCCCATCGAAGCGTTGGTGCAGCGAGACGCCGATCGGCTGGTGCTGGCGGAATGGCTGGGGAAGCAGGGGTTCCGGAGCACGATTGCGCGGCTGGGGCTGGATGGGGCCGCACCGCCCTCGCCGGTTGCTGTTGCGCCGAAGCCGCCGACTCAGGCTGATCTGGGGCTGGCGCCGCCGCCGGTGGATGGCTCGGGGTTCGGGCCGTATGAAAGCGTGGTGACGGCCGATGCCCTGCGCGTCTGGGTCGCCGAGGCGGTCGCCTGCGGCCGGGTGGCAATGGATACCGAGACCGACGGGCTGGACGCGATGCGCGCCCGGCTGGTGGGGCTGTCTTTGGCCGTTGCCCCGGGCCGGGCCTGCTACGTGCCGCTGGGGCACGAGGTTTTGGGCGAGCAGATGAAGGTTGCCGAGGCGATCGAGGTGCTCGGGCCGATGCTGAGCGACGGCTCGGTGCTGAAGATCTTCCAGAACGCCAAGTTCGACATGATGATGCTGTCGCAGGCCGGTTTCCCGATGCCGTCGCCGGTGGACGACACCATGCTGATCTCCTACGCGCAGGAGGCCGGCCTGCACGGGCACGGGCTGGATGAGCTGTCGCAACTGCATCTGGGGCATACTCCGATCAGTTATGATGAGGTTACCGGCACGGGGCGCAACCGGGTGCCGTTCGCCCAGGTGCAGATCGACCGCGCCACCGCCTATGCGGCGGAAGATGCCGATGTCGCGCTGCGGCTGTGGGACGCGCTGAAGCCGCGGCTGCGGCTGAATGGCGGGCTGGCGCTGTATGAGCAGGTGGAACGGCGGCTGCTGCCGGTGCTGCTGGAGATGGAGCGCGCCGGGGTGAAGGTCGATGCCGACGACCTGCGGCGGATGTCGGTGGATTTTGCCGAACGGATGGTGGTGATGGAGCAGGATTGCCACCGGCTGGCGGGGCATCCGTTCAATGTCGGCAGTCCGAAGCAGTTGGGAGAAGTGCTGTTCGACGAGCAGAAGCTGCCGGGCGGCAAGCGCATGAAGACCGGCGCGTGGGGGACGGATTCTGCCGTGCTGCAGACGCTGGCGGACCAGGGGCTGGAATTGCCGGCGCGTATCCTGGAATGGCGTCAGTTGGCGAAGCTGAAAAGCACCTATGCCGATGCGCTGGTGACGGACATCAATCCGGCGACCGGGCGGGTGCATACGTCGTTCGCGATGGCGATCGCCTCGACCGGGCGGCTGTCGTCAACCGATCCGAACCTGCAGAATATCCCGATCCGAACGGAGGAGGGGAGCCGGATCAGGAAGGCGTTCATTGCCGAACCGGGGCATGTGCTGGTCAGCGCGGATTACTCGCAGATCGAGCTGCGGCTGTTGGCGCATGTGGCCGATCTGCCGGTGCTGCGGGAGAGTTTTGTCAATGGCGAGGACATCCATGCGCGCACGGCGAGCGAGGTGTTCGGCGTGCCGATGGCGGGGATGGACCCGATGACGCGGCGGCGGGCGAAGGCGATCAATTTCGGCATTATCTACGGGATTTCCGGTTTCGGGCTGGCGCGGCAGTTGGGGATCACGCCGGGGGAGGCTCGGGGGTATATCGGTCGTTACTTCGAACGCTATCCGGGGATATTGGAGTATATGGAGCGGACGAAGCAGGAGGCTCGGTCGCGCGGGTATGTGGTTTCCCCGTTCGGGCGGCGCTGCTGGGTGCCGGGGATCGCGGACAAGAACGGCGCGCGGCGGGCCTATGCGGAGCGGCAGGCGATCAATGCGCCGTTGCAGGGCGGCGCGGCGGATATCATCAAGCGGGCGATGGTGCGGCTACCGGCGGCTTTGGCGGAGGCCGGGTTGAAGTCCCGGATGTTGCTGCAGGTGCATGATGAATTGCTGTTCGAGGCACCGGAGGCGGAGGCGGAGACGCTGGCCGCGGTGGCGAAGCGGGTGATGGAGAGCGCGGCGGTGCTGTCGGTGCCGCTGGTGGTGGAGACGGGCGTGGGGAGGACGTGGGGGGAGGCGCATTAGGGGGCGGCTTGCGGGGTGCGGTCGTTGTGTTTGCGTCACGGCCGGGCCATACGCCCCCGTGTCATGGCCGCGCCATACACCCCCGTGTCATGGCCGGGCTTGGCCCGGCCATCCACGACTTACTGGCTTGGCAAGTGGCGATTCCCGGTGGGCCGTCATTGCAGCGTCCAGGGTGGTGGTGAACATGAAGAACCTGGAGTTCGATCACCGCTCGTCCGAAGGCTTTCAGCGACCGCTTTGCGGGCGGGGGGCCGCGGACACTCCGCATGAAACGCCAAGTCGCCAAGACGCCAGGTTTATCGTGCCGACGCGACCGCCCGCGCCGGATGCGGTAAGCAGGAAGCCTTGGCGTCTTGGCGACTTGGCGTTTCAAAACTGCCGCGGCCCCGGTTCAGGCGTTCGCGGGTGAATGATTGTTGAACGGGCCTGTAACGCCATCTGCATATGCTGCGACGTGCCAAACCTGACAGAGAGGCTTACCTGACGACCTGGGAGACGGCTGCGTGACAAACATTATCGACGTGATCCGAACGAGCATTTCCGTGCCTCGCCCCCGGCTTGTCACGGCGCCGGAAGTGCTGAGCGCGCTGGCGGAGCCGGACAGTGGTGATTCGGACAAGGCGAGCGTGGCGGAAGCGGTTCTGACGGAAATCTCGCTGTCCCGGCTGTCGGAACTGGTGCGCACCGGGGCGGTGTCCTGGCGGCAGATCAGCGTGGCGGCCCTGGCCTATGGGCTTGCGGGGACGGAGGCCGGGCAACTGGCTGCCGAGATGGCGCAGGGCGATCCATGACACTCGACTGGCCGGCCCCCGAGTCGCAGCAGCTTTATGATCTGATCGCACCGGCCTTGGCGGGTTTGCCCGTGTCCCTGGAATGGAGCCTCGGTGGCGGAACCGCGCTGGCGATGTGGCTGCACCACCGTCTCAGCAAGGACATCGATCTGTTCTTCGAGAACTCGGCGGCGCTGCGCCTGCTGTCCCCGCAACACAATCCGGAAACGAAGCGGATTACCGGCCGGTGGCAGGAACCCGGCCACTATCTGAAGTTCGAAGTCGGCAGCATAGGCGATATTGACATTCTGGTGACGCGCACCTGGCTGGAACCTCCATCGATCCGCACGATCGTGAGTGGGACGCCGATGACCGTGCAGCGGCCCGCGGAGGTCATCGCCCGCAAGATCGCGTATCGGGCCGCCGGCTTCAAGTTGCGCGACTTCTTCGATCTTGCCGCGCTTGCCCGGTATGACATTGAACATATTGGTGAATTGAGGAGTCTGATCGAGACTCACATCGACGATTTGCGGGGCCGGTGGACGGTCCTGTCTGCAAGCCTTCCGGAGCTTTTGCCACGCGAGGTTACCCCCGTTGGGGACGGCCATCTCGTTGCTGAGAGCCTGGGTTTGCTCGTCGAGCAGATTCTCTCGGGCCGCCAAACGGCGGATGGCAACACCCCTTGAGACGGTCGGCCCACATCGATCAGACGTGTTCGTTAGGCGGCTCCGTGGAATGGAACCTGTCGAACCGGCGGGCTAATTCCGTTCGTGCGGCCGATATCTTGCGGCGCTTGCCAATACCCGGCGGCGGGCCAAGTGCCTCGAACCGTATGGACCGAGCCGCCCCCTTGCGTTAGGCTTTGAATTCAGGCCAGGAGACATATGGTCGTGGGGTCCCAGCAACAACCTGAAAACCCGCTCTATTGGCTGAAAAAGCCAATGGAATACGTGAAAATTACAGCACAAATGGCGGTCGGCCTGATCCTGCTCAAGATGCTCGGGACACGTTTCATCTTCGGCGAAGCCTTCGGCTGGGAACCAAGCGACTTGGCAAGAGCCTTCGATCAACATGGCGTTCTCGCGATGGTAAGCCGAGGCTTGGCCTATTCCGCTGGGATCGAGCTCGCATTCATGCTGTTCACGCCAGGCCCCGATGAAGCAATAGAACCCGTCATCATCGGCATAGCCGCTGCCATTTTGATGTTGGTAAGCGGTGATATCTCGCTACGATCCGGTCTCGCGGTTGCCGTCTTGGGCGCTGCAATGGGCGGCTTGTTCTACTTGCGTGGGGCTACGACGGAAAAACCGAAGTTCTTCTGGTAATCCGATATTGATTGGCCGCCGGCCGCCTTCGCAACATTTCGGCGATCCCTTTGACCTTCCCCACCGTAAGCGCGATGCTCCGCCGCACCGCCTGAGGGAGACGCCCATGATCGAAGTCTGGAGCTGGCCGACACCGAACGGCCACAAGGTCCATATCGCCCTGGAGGAACTCGGCCTCCCCTACAAGGTCATCCCGGTCAACATCGGCAAAGGCGACCAGTTCAAGCCGGACTTCCTCGCGATCACCCCGAACCACCGCATCCCCGCCATCGTCGATCCCGACGGCCCCGGCGGCGTCCCGCTCAAGCTGTTCGAATCCGCCGCCATCCTCATCTACCTCTCCGAAAAATCCGGCGGTCGGCTGATCCCGGCTGATCCCGTCCAGCGCTACACCTGCCTGCAATGGATGATGTTCCAGATGGGCGGCACCGGTCCGATGTTCGGCCAGTACAATCACTTCGCCAACTACGCCCCGGAAAAAATCCCCTACGCGATCGAGCGCTACACCAACGAGACCAAACGCCTGCACCGCGTGCTGGACAAGCGCCTCGGCGAATCCGAATACCTGGCCGGCCCGGAGTATTCGATGGCCGACATCATCAACTTCCCCTGGATCCGCAACCCCGAGCGCCGCAATATCGACCTCGCCGACTACCCCAATGTGCACCGCTGGCACGACACCATCGCCGCCCGCCCCGCCGTGCAGCGCGGGGTGGAGGTGCTGGGCGACAAGAAACGACCCGGCCCGATGACCGAGGAAGAGCGCGAGGTCATGTTCGGCAAGACCCAGTTCGCGGTGCGCTAGGCCACGCGTGACGGACGCCGTCTACGACCTCGCGATCATCGGCGGCGGCATCAACGGCTGCGGCATCGCCCGCGACGCCGCCGGCCGCGGCTGGAGCGTCTTCCTGTGCGACCGAGCCGATCTCGGATCGGGGACGTCGAGCGCCTCCACCAAGCTGATCCACGGCGGCCTGCGCTACCTCGAACACTACGAATTCCGCCTGGTGCGCGAGGCGCTGATGGAACGCGAGGTGCTGTGGGGCATCGCGCCGCACATCATCTGGCCGCTGCGCTTCGTCCTGCCGCACCACAAGCGGCTGCGTCCGGCCTGGCTGCTGCGGCTCGGCCTGTTCCTGTACGACCACCTCGGCGGCCGCCAGCGCCTGCCGCCCACACGCACGCTGAACCTGCGCAGCGACCCTGTCGGCGAAATACTGAAACCGGCCTTCACCCGGGGCTTCGCCTACTCCGATTGCTGGGTCGAGGATTCCCGCCTGGTCGTGCTCAACGCCCGCGACGCAGCGGACCGCGGGGCAACGATCGCGCCGCGCACCGCCTGTGTCTCCGCCGAACGCCAGGACGGCCTGTGGAGCCTGGAGCTCAAAGCCATAACCGGCACAATAAAAACAATCCGCGCCCGCGCCCTGGTCAACGCCGCCGGCCCCTGGGTCGCGGAGGTCGCCGGCTCGGTTGTCCGCGCCAACGTTCCGGCGTCCATCCGGCTCGTCCAGGGCAGCCACATCGTGGTGCGCAAGCTGTATGACCACGACGCCGCCTATATCTTCCAGAACGCCGACGGCCGGATCTTCTTCCTCATCCCCTACGAGCGCGATTTTACGCTTATCGGCACAACCGACCAGGACTACACCGGCGACCCGTCAGCCGTTCACATCACTGCCGAGGAGATCGACTATCTGTGCCGCTCGACCGCCGAATACCTGCGCCAGCCCGTTACCGCCGATCAGGTCGTCTGGTCCTACTCCGGGGTAAGGCCGCTGTTCGATGACGGCTCATCAGCGCCGGAGCAGGCAACCCGGGACTATGTGCTGAAACTGGATGCACCCGGCGACGCCCCCGCGCTGCTGTCGGTGTTCGGCGGCAAGATCACCACCTACCGCCGCCTCGCCGAGACCGCGCTGTCGATGCTCCAGCCGCATCTGCCGCCCGCCGCCCGCCAGCTTCCGGGCTGGACCGGGCGCGCACCCCTGCCAGGCGGCGATTTCCCGATGCAGGATTTCGAGGCGCTGGTCGCATCCGCCGCCACGCGCTACCCGTCCGTGCCACCCGCCACCCTGCGCCGCCTGTTCCGCGCCTACGGCACCCGGGCGCACACCATCATCAGCAACGACCCCGGCACGGACCTGATGGAGGCGGAACTGCGCTACCTGATCGACACCGAATGGGCCCGCGCCGCCGAGGACGTGGTGTGGCGCCGCAGCAAGCTCGGCCTGCGCCTGACGCCCGAGGAGATCGCCGCCATCGACACAACGATGCGCCGCTTGATACAGGAGAGCCCGACGGCGGCATAAGCAGGGGGACGACAAACAATGGCGCGGCATATCCTCGTCATCGACCAGGGAACCACATCGACGCGCAGCATCGTCTTCGACGACGCGGTGTTCCCTCTCGCCACCGCCCAGCAGGAATTCACCCAGTTCTACCCCCGCCCCGGCTGGGTGGAGCACGACCCGGAGGAAATCTGGACCTCCGTCGTCACCACCACGCGGCAGGCGCTGTCCACAGCCGATTTGGACGCGACCCGGCTGGCCGGGCTCGGCATCACCAACCAGCGGGAAACCGTGGTGCTATGGGACCGCCGCACCGGCCGCCCCATCCACAACGCCATCGTCTGGCAGGACCGCCGCACCGCCGGGGTGTGCGAACAGATGGAGAAGGCCGGTCACGGAACGCTGATTGCCGAGCGCACCGGGCTGCTGCTCGACCCGTATTTCTCCGCGACCAAGATCGCCTGGCTGCTGGATAACGTGGACGGCGCACGGGACGCCGCCAAGGCCGGGCACCTGGCGTTCGGCACGATCGACACGTTCCTGCTGTGGCGGCTGACCGGCGGGGCCGTGCACGCGACCGACGCGACCAATGCCTCGCGCACGCTGCTGTTCGACATCCATCGCGGCGACTGGGACGATGATCTGCTGAAGCTGTTCAACATCCCCTGGTCCGTGCTGCCGTATGTGCGCGACACCGCCGGATCGTTCGGGCAAACCACGCCCGACCTGTTCGACGGGCCGGTGGCGATCCGCGGCGTCGCCGGAGACCAGCAGGCCGCCCTCATCGGCCAGGCCTGCTTCCGCCCCGGCATGGTGAAATCCACCTACGGCACCGGCTGCTTCGCCCTGATCAACACCGGGCGCAACGCCATCGCCAGCAAGCACCGGCTGATCACCACCATCGCCTATCAGTTGGGCGGGGAGCGGACCTACGCGCTGGAAGGCTCGATCTTCGTCGCCGGCGCGGCGGTGCAGTGGCTGCGCGACGGGCTGGGGCTGATCGCCTCGGCCTCCGAGACCAGCGCGCTGGCCGCGGCAGCGGACCCCGATCAGGCGGTCTACATGGTGCCCGCCTTCGTCGGACTCGGCGCCCCGCACTGGGACAGCGAGGCGCGGGCACTGCTGACCGGCATGACCCGCGGCACGACCCGCAAGGAACTGGCGCGCGCCGTGCTGGAGTGCGCCGCCTACCAGACCCGCGACCTGCTGGACGCCATGCAGGCCGATATGGGCGCCGCCTGGTCGGAAGGCGCGACCGTCGTCCGCGTCGATGGCGGCATGAGCGCCAGCGACTGGACCATGCAGTTCCTCGCCGACATCCTCGGCGCCCCGGTCGATCGTCCCGCCTGCCTGGAGACGACCGCCCTCGGCGCCGCCTATCTGGCCGGCATGGCGGCGGGGCTTTACCCCGACCCGGAGACCTTCGCCGCGGCCTGGCTGGGCGAACGCCGGTTCGAGCCGAAGATGCCGGAAGAGGTCAGGGCGCGGAAATATCGGGGGTGGCAGGACGCGGTGGCGCGCACGCTCCTGCGGCCGTAATCGTCATGCCGACGGAGGTCGGCATCCACGCCTTTGCCTCGATCGTCATCGCAAGGCGTGGATGGTGCGCATCCGCGCACCATGACGAAGAGGCGGCAGCCGGCCCGTTGTCGTCCTATTTTAGCGCCAATGGGGCCTTTGCCCGCCATGACGGCGGGTAAACCTAATCCGCGTGCCCGCCGGCAACCGGCGGCCGGTACTCCGCAAACACCTGCTGCCACCCCCAGGCCGCCAGCCGATCGGCTGCCGGCCGCAGGACCAAATCGGCCAGCGTCACCGCCAGCGCCAGCCATCCGCTTCGGGCGAAGAGCGCCACCACCAGGAACAGCACCACCGACTCGGTCGCCTTGCGCCCGACCGAGGTCCAGAAGTTCCACCGCTGCTGCGACCCCGCCTCACCCATCAGTCCCGACAGAGCGTGCCCGCGAACATTATCGTTCGCCCGGGTCAGCCGATCGGCCTGGACCGTGCCGAGGGCGACGGTCTGGTTGGTCATGCGGTCGATCAGGATGAACGACCCCAGCTCGCGGTCGCGTCCGTACACCGTGGCGGCGATCGCCTTGTCGAAGGTCAGGTCGATCACCCCGATGGCGTTCATCGCCAGCGCCTCGGCGGGACGATCCTCGAAGCTATGGATGTCCACGGCATTGCGCAGGCGCGCCACATCGGCGTTGGCCTCGACCGTGCCGAGCTTGATGATGAAGCTCTGCCCGACCCGCAGCGGCTCATCCGCCATCCACAGCACCCGCGCGGTGATCCCCTTGCGCGCCTGCATGATGGACGCCTCATGCACGATCACGTCGCCGCGCGAGACGTCGATCTCGTCCGCCAGGGTCAGCGTCACCGCCTGCCCGGCGGAGGCTGTCTGCAGGTCACCGTCGGCGGTGACGATGCGGGCGATCCGGCTGTGGCGCTGGTTCGGCAGCACCATCACGCCTTCACCGACGACGACCTTTCCGGTCGCGATGGTGCCGGCATAGCCGCGGAAATCAAGGTTCGGGCGGTTCACCCACTGCACCGGGAAATGCAGCCGCTTCGCCTGGTCGGGTGCCTCCCCGATCGACACGCTTTCGAGATACTCCAGCAGCGGCGTGCCGTGGAACCACGGCGTCCGAGCGGAGCGTTCCGCGATGTTGTCGCCCTCGCGGGCGCAGAGCGGTATCGGCACGATCGTCTCGAAGCCAAGCGACGCGACCGTCTCGGCATAGGCGGCGACGATGTCGTCGTATGTCTTCTGGTCGAAATCGACCAGATCCATCTTGTTGACCGCCAGCACGACGTGGCGCACGCCCACCATCGAAACGATGAACGAGTGGCGGCGGGTCTGCGGCAGGATGCCCTTGCGCGCGTCCACCAGGATGATCGCAAGTTCGGCGGTCGACGCGCCGGTCGCCATGTTGCGGGTGTACTGCTCGTGGCCGGGCGTGTCGGCGACGATGAACGACCGCTTCGGCGTGGAGAAATACCGGTACGCGACGTCGATGGTAATGCCCTGCTCGCGCTCGGCCGACAGGCCATCGACCAGCAGGGCAAAGTCGAGATGCTCGCCATGCGTGCCGAATTTGCGTGAGTCGCGATCCAGCGCCACGAGCTGGTCGTCCAGCACCGCGTGCGAATCGTAGAGCATCCGCCCCAGCAGCGTGGACTTGCCGTCGTCAACCGACCCGCAGGTGAGCAGGCGCAGCAGGGAGGCTTCGCGGACGGCAACGTCGGCGCCGTGTGCCGCGTTGGCCAAGGCGGCACTCATCAGAAATATCCTTCCTGCTTCTTCTGTTCCATGGAGGCGCTGCCGTCATAGTCGATGACGCGGCCCTCACGCTCGGAGGAGCGCGACCCGCGCATTTCGGCGATGATCTCGGCCAGCGTGCTGGCGGTGCTTTCGACCGCGCCGGTCAGCGGGTAGCAGCCCAGCGTGCGAAAGCGGACGGATTTCATCTCCACCGTCTCGTTGGGACGCAAGGTCATGCGGTCGTCATCGCGCATGATCAGCGTGCCATCGCGTTCCACCACCGGGCGCGGCTTGGCGTAGTACAGCGGCACGACCGGAATGTCTTCTTGCGCGATGTAGTCCCACACATCCGCCTCGGTCCAGTTGGACAGCGGGAACACCCGGAAGGTCTCGCCGGGGCGCTTGCGGGTGTTGAACAGGTGCCAGGGCTCCGGCCGCTGGTTCTTAGGGTCCCAGCGATGCTCGGCCGAACGGACGGAAAACACGCGTTCCTTGGCGCGCGACTTCTCCTCATCGCGGCGGGCGCCGCCGAAGGCCGCGTCGAACTTATACTTGTCCAGCGCCTGCTTGAGACCCTGCGTCTTCATGACATCCGTATGCAACCGCGAGCCGGAGGTGAACGGGTTCACGCCCGCCTTCAGACCGTCCTCATTGATATGGACAATGAGCTTACAGCCGAGCTCGGCAACCCGACGATCGCGAAACGTGATCATCTCGCGAAACTTCCATGTCGTGTCGACATGCAGCAGCGGGAACGGCAGCGGCGCCGGATAGAACGCTTTGATTGCGAGGTGCAGCAGGACCGCGCTGTCCTTGCCGATGGAATACATCAGCACCGGATTCTCGCAGGTCGCCGCGACCTCGCGGAAGATATGGATGCTCTCGGCTTCCAGGCGCTGCAGGTGAGTAAGACCCCTCATGACGATTTCCCCGTTCGCACCAACCGTCCGTCCGGACCGACATGTAGGCCGCATTCGCGCGCCTGATCCTGTTCCCACCACCAGCGCCCGGCGCGCTCCGGTTCGCCCGGCTCGACGGCGCGGGTGCAGGGCGCGCAACCGATGGACAGGAAGCCCCGGTCGTACAGCGCATTATAGGGAACGCCCGCATCACGGACGAAGGCGGCGACCCGGTCGCGCGACCAATCCAGCAGCGGGTTCACCTTCAGCAGGCAGCGCGCCGCATCAAAGGCCACGAACTCCAGCCCCCCGCGTCCATCCGACTGATCCGCCCGCAGCCCGGTGAGCCACGCGGCGGCACCGGCCAGCGCGCGGCCAAGCGGCTCGACCTTGCGAACGCCGCAGCAGGCATGCCGCGCGTCGACCGACTCATAGAAGCCATTGATGCCGTTCTCCCGCACCAGCTTTTGAAGCGCGCTGCCGTCCGGATGGAAGGCTTCGACCCGCATGCCGTAGCGCTGCTCGGTGTCCGCCCAGACCGCATGGGTTTCGGGAAACAGCCGCCCGGTGTCGAGCGTGGCAAACCCGCAGGCGATGCCGGAATCGACGATCAGATGCGTCAACGCCTGGTCTTCTAGTCCGAAGCTGGTGGTGAAAACCACCGGCCCGGATACGCTACGGGACAGCAGGCGCAATCGCTCAACGACTGTCAGCCCGGCGAACGCGCTATTCGACACGCTTTTGGACGTTTCTGAATCAGCCACATCCGCCAGCATGACGAGAGCGTCGTCACGCAAGCGGTCATCCAGGTAATCTGCCACGATGTAAGGCTCCGGTAGTCCAAACGCAGTCGGTTGAATAGCCGGCTGAATACGGCATATGCGAGGCAACTTGCGAGGTTCAAATCCCGGCACGCGAGCGGGATGGTTCGGCTGGCTTTGCGAAAACGGCATGTTCATGTCGTCCCCCGGTTGGGCCGCGCCAAACCATACTCCCCCAGTCTGAAATGCCGCCGGTTTACACTCTCGTTCGCGTGCATCGTGGAAGTATATTGCATACATTTCGTATCTGACGTGATCTTTCCCGCATCGGCTGCGGCCGGTGTGTTGTATTTTCATGGCGGGTATGACCGAATTGGCACACCTGCCGCACCGCCACGCATGCTCGACGGACCTGCCGCCTTGCCCTGCGCCGCGTAAACCCCTACTCAGCCGCCCGTATTCGAACTTTCAGGAGGCCGCTATGGCGACCGAGCGCACATTTTCCATCATCAAGCCGGATGCCACCCGGCGGAACCTCACCGGCAAGGTCAATGCCGTGCTCGAAGCGGCCGGGCTGCGCATCGTCGCGCAGAAGCGACTCCATCTGACCCAGGCGCAGGCCGAGAGCTTCTACGGCGTGCACGCCGCGCGGCCGTTCTTCCGCGACCTGGTGACCTTCATGACCTCCGGCCCGGTGGTCGTGCAGGTGCTGGAAGGCGAGAACGCCGTCGCCCGCAACCGCGAGGTGATGGGCGCAACCGATCCGAAGAAGGCCGATCCGGGGACGATCCGCGCGGAGTTTGCGGAGAGCATCGAGGCGAATTCCGTGCATGGCTCGGACAGCGCCGAAAACGCCGCCGTCGAGATTGCCTACTTCTTCGCGGGGACCGAGATCGTCGGATGAGAACAGACGCCATGGACTGGGTCTCGCTGGCGGGTCGCGTTCTCATGAGCGCGATCTTCCTGTGGGGCGGCTATGGCAAGGCGATGGCGCCGACGGCGACCATGTCGATGTTTGCGCATTTGGGTCTGCCGCTCCCGGGAGCGGCCTACGCCGTCGCGCTGGTCATCGAGATTGGCGTTGCCGCGCTGTTCCTGATTGGCTTCAAGGCGCGGCTGACGGGACTGATCCTCGCGGCCTGGTGCATCGTGACGGCGTTCGCCGCGCACTATCACCCGGAAAACCGCGAGGCGATGATCCACTTCATGAAGAACGTCTGCATGGCCGGCGGCTTCCTGCAGATCGTGGCTTACGGCGCCGGCCGATTGAGCGTGGACCGGGCGTAGGGGAGCCTACCGCCTATCGGCGGTCCCTTTCTCGGGCTGGCCCGGGGGATTCGCATGGCCACCTGCCCGATGAGCAGGCCGGTCAGAGCGCCCGGCGGTGGACGGCGAGCGATAAGGTGTTGAAGTTCATCAGCAGACCGAGTCGGCATCGGCTGATCCGCAGATCGGTCAGCAGTTGCGCTTCGTGCAACCGGCCGAGCTGTTCTACGGCATTGAGTTCGAGGAGAACCTCGTTCCGCACGATTAAGTCCGCCCGATATCCGGAATCGATATCGATCCCGTTGTAATGGATCGGCAGGTAAACCTCCTGTTCGAATCGGATGCGGGACAGCGAGAGCTCATGGCACAGACATCGGCGATAGACGGATTCGAGCAGCCCCGGGCCAAGATTGCGGTGAACCCGCATCGCCAGACCGATGATCTTGTAGGTTAGCCGTCCATGGTGATTGGGTTCGAGGTTCATGCGGCGGATCCAATCCTTCGACGACAGGATCGGATCAACAGGTTGATAAACGGTTAATTTCCTGCCTGGATAAGGCAAGAAAAGCTGTTACACGGATTTTCACCGATTAAGGTCACAGATTATAAAGATTGAGATCGCGGCTTCCGTCGTGCCGCTGCTCCAGGCGCCAATCGGCGCACGGAAGACCAAAGCCCCGGCAGACGGGCATGGTTCGGCCCAACGCCGATCTCCGTGTAATCTGTGCGCTTAATCCGTGAAAATCCGTGTAACATCTTTCTTGCTTACGCTGCCGCTGCGAACGACAGAAATGCCGAATGCGTTCCCACGTGGCGCGAAGGCACCTATTTCGATCGAATGAAGGCCCCGGGTTTAGCCGGAACCGCAGACAATGCCCGACACGATCGAGACCTTACAATCGCCCGCCAGCCGCGCGCTGCATGAGGCCGATGAGCACGCATGGATCGCTGCCCGGATTTCCGCATTGTCCCCGGGGCAGTTCGACCGTCTCGATCGCGCCAGCCTCATTGAGTACCTGACCGAGATGACCATCCTCGACCGCCGCGAACTCAAGTCCCGGCTGATTGTCCTGTTGCATCATCTCCTGAAGCTCCACGCCCAGCCGGAAAAGCTGACGCCCAGTTGGATCGCCACGATCATCGAGCAGCAAAGCGAAATCGGCTCCCTCATCGAGAGCATTCCCAACCCGGGGGGGGCAGGCCGACGCCATTGCGGAATCCGCCTGGCCGGATGCGGTTCGCCGCGCAGCCCGCGAAACCGGCCTCCCTGCCGCAAGCTTCCCCGCCACGCTCACCTGGACGGTCGTACAGGCCCTGGCCTTCGATCCGCCCGAGCCTCCCGCGCCGAAGTCACGGCTTGGCTGACTCAGATAGACCCCGCCTCCCCCGCGGTGTAGATCGCTCGGGCACGTCCGCAACCTGAGGCAACCCGCATGCCCGACAGCATCTCGCCGCACGGCGACACCCTGATCATCGACATGATCCGCCGCTTCTCGCGGGAACGCCTCGCCCCGCTGGCGGCCGAGCGGGAGAAGCAGCGGCGGATCGAGCCGGAGATCATCGCGGAACTCGGCGAACTCGGCGTGTTCGGCGCCACCACCCCGGCGGAGTGGGACGGCAGCGAGATCGATCCTGTCACCTATGCCCTGCTGCTGGAGGAGATCGCCGCCGGCGACGGGGCCATCTCCACCATGGTGTCGGTGCATAATTCGCCGACATGCATCGTCGTCAACACCTACGGCACTGCGGACCAGAAAGACCGCTGGCTGCGCAAGCTGGCGACTGGGGAGCATATCGGGTCGTTCGGCCTGACCGAGGCGCAGGCCGGGTCGGACGCCTCCAACCAAAAGACGCGAGCGGTCAAAAAAGGCGACCGCTACATCATCAACGGCTCCAAGCAGTTCATCAGCAACGCCAGCCATCCCGGCAGCCTGGTGTTCTTCGCGGCAACCGATCCCGCCGCCGGCAAGAAAGGCCTGTCCGCCTTCGTGATCGAGAAGGCCCATCCCGGGTTCGCGGTCACCAGGATCGAGGAGAAGCTGGGCCAGAAAGCCTCCGACACCTGCGCGTTGAGCTTCGACGATATGGAAGTTCCGGACGACCAGCGCATCGGCGCCGAGGGCGAGGGCTACAGGATCGCATTGTCCACGCTGGAAAGCGGCCGCATCGGCATCGCCGCGCAGAGCATCGGCATGGCCCGGGCCGCGCTGGAGTACGCCATCGGCTACGCCCGCGACCGCAAGGCGTTCGGCAGCGCGATCGTCGACTTCCAGGCTGTCGGCTTCCGCCTCGCCGAGGCGAAGACCCGGCTCGAAGCCGCCCGGCAATTGACCCTGCACGCCGCAAGGCTGAAGGCGGAGGGCCGCCCGGCGCTGGAAGCCGCCTGCATGGCGAAACTGTTTGCCTCCGAAACCGCCGAAGCGGTCTGCACCGCCGCGATCCAGACGCTCGGCGGCTACGGTTTCCTGGCGGACTACCCGGTGGAGCGGATCTACCGCGACGTCCGCGTCTGCCAGATCTATGAGGGCACCTCCGACGTGCAGAAGCTGATCCTGCAGCGGATGCTCTGATGCTGCATCACCTTCTCCAGGGCCTGAAGCGGCCGCTGACCGAGGCACCGCCGGCGTTCGACCCCGACCTGGCGGCGATGGCGTCCACCCTGGACCAGACGGCACGGGCGCGGCTCGGCCGCAGCCTGTCGATCCGCCAGGTGGATGCGGGCTCCTGCAACGCCTGCGAGCTGGAAATCCACGCGCTGAACAACGCCTTCAACGACCTCGAACGATACGGGCTGCGCTTCGTGGCGTCGCCGCGGCACGCCGACGTGCTGCTGGTGACCGGACCGGTAACGAAGAACATGCGCGAGGCGCTGGAACGCACCTGGCGCGCCACCCCTGACCCGAAATGGGTTGTGGCTGTTGGAGAATGCGGCGCCGATGGCGGGATGTTCGCCGGCAGCTACGCGGTTGTCGGCGGCGTTTCCGCCGTGGTGCCGGTGGACATGGTGATCCGCGGCTGCCCGCCGACGCCGAAACAGTTGCTCAAGGGATTGCTCGCGCTGTTTGCGGCGTAGCGCCGCGGTTGTCGCTTTTTCTGGTTTTGCGTGTTGCAACCGGGCATAGCAGGCGCCGTGCAACCCGGCGGGCCGCCGGTTCGTCTTGCAGGAGCCTGGATTGCGTCCTCACCCTGAACAAAACATCCTGGAGATCGAGCGGCTCCGGTTTTTTCCCGTCATCGCCCGGCTTAAGATGATGACTGTACAGGAACAGCCCATCGGCGGGCGGGCAGGAACTGCGTTGTTTCGCCTTTGCGGGCTGCTTCTGTGCACAGCCGCGCTGCTCATTCCCGGGGCTGCGGCGGTGGCGCAACCGCCTGCCGCCACGGGTACGCCGCCCGCCGGCCTCGGCACCGCACTGCGCGGCGGCGATCCAAAGGTCGATGCGGGCCGCCCGGCGAAAGCTCCGGCAGATCCCCTGATTGCCATTGTCGAAGGGCGCCCGATCTATCTCAGCCAACTCGGCCGGGCCACCCAGGCGCTGCCGGAGAACCTGCGCGGTTTGCCGTTCGACACGCTGTACCCGGTTCTGCTCGACCGCATCGTCGATCATGAGGCCCTGGTGACGATGGCGCGGCGCGGCGGCCTGGAAAACCGGGCCGACGTGCAGCAGGAAATTCAGGCGGCAACCGACCGCATCCTGGAGGGTGCCTATCTCAGCCAGGAAGCCAATCCCAAGGTCACCGAGGCAGCCATCCTGGCTCGCTACAACCGGCAGTTTGCCAACCGGCCGGCCGCCGAGGAAGTGCGTGCCAGCCATATTCTCGTCACCTCCGAAGGCGAAGCCCGCAAGGTGCTGGAAGACCTCCGCAACGGCGCGGATTTTGCCACCGTCGCGCGAGTCATCAGCAAGGACCCCGACGGCTCCAAGGGCGGCGACCTGGGCTTCTTCCGCCGCGAGCAGGTCTGGCCGAGCTTTGCCGACGTGGCGTTCTCGCTCCAGCCCGGCCAGGTTGCTCCGAACGCCGTCAAGAACGAATTTGGCTGGCATATCATCAAGGTGGAGGAAAAGCGCCTGGTCGCGCCGCCGAGTTACGCCGAGGTCCATGACCAGTTGCAGCAGGAGCTGCTGGCCGCCGCGGTGGTGCAATCGGTGGAGCAGGCCAGGTCCCAGTTGACGATCCGCCGGTTCAACCTCGACGGCTCGACATTGGATACCGGCCCGAAGCTGAAAATCGGCGGCTCGGGCGCTGCTCCGGCCGAATGACCGCCGCGCCTTGTGAGGCGCCAAAGCTTCGGTCATAAGCACGCCCGTATTCCATCAGGGGTTAGCATGACGTTTTTTCCGGACTGCTCAATTGGCCTTCCGGCCCGTTGGCTTGCCGCCGCGGCTTTGGCTTGCGCGGTGTCGGCCGGACCGGTCCTGGCACAAACGGAACCCGATCCGGTGCTGGCGACCGTGAACGGCCAGCCGATTCATCTCAGCGACGTCAAGGAGGCAACTGCCAGCCTGCCGCCGCAAGCCCGTGGCATGCCGCCGCAGCAGCTCTACCCGATGCTGCTGGAGCAACTGATCGACGCCCGCGCCCTGCTGATCCAGGCGCAGCGGACCGGCCTCGACAAGGACCCCGAGGTTCAGCGCGCCATGCAGGCGGCGCAGGAGCGGGCGCTGGCATCGGCGCTGCTGAGCAAGGTGGTGCGCCCGCAGGTCACCGATGAGGCCGTGAAGGCCCGCTATGACCAGGAGTATGCCGGCAAGACCGGCGAGGTCGAGGTGCACGCCCGCCACATCCTGGTCGGGGACGAAGCGACGGCCAAGAAGATCACCGCCGAACTGAAGAAGGGCGCCGACTTCGCCGCGTTGTCCAAGCAATACAGCAAAGATCCCGGAGCGGCGCAGCAGGGCGGCGACCTTGGCTTCTTCAAGAAGGCCGACATGGTGCCGGAATTCTCCGCCGTCGCCTTCTCGCTGAAGGACGGCGAAGTTTCGCCCCAACCGGTGAAGACCCAGTTCGGCTGGCACGTGATCCAGGTGACCGAACACCGCACCTCGCAGCCGCCGAGCTTTGACCAGGAAAAGGAGGAGCTGCGCCAGCACATGGTGCAGGCCGCCGTTCAAACTGAAATCAAGCAGGTCCGCGGAGCGGTGAAAGTGGAGAAGTTCAACCCGGACGGCTCGCCCGCGAAGGCCACCGACACGGCGGAACCGCCGCCGGCTGCGAAATAGGCCATGGCCGAGGCTGTCTCACCGCTGGTCGTCCCGTTGCCGGACCTGCCCCCGCTGGCGGGGGTCCGCTTGTCATCCGCCGCGGCGGGAATCCGCTACCAGGGCCGGACCGACGTCGTGATGATCGAGGTCGCGTCCGGCAGCACGGTGGCCGGGGTGTTCACCTCCAACAAATGCCCCGGCGCGCCGGTGGACTGGTGCCGCGCGTCGCTGAAGGGCGGCAAGGCGCGGATGCTGGTGGTCAACGCCGGCAATGCCAACGTGTTCACCGGCAAGGCCGGGCGGGACGCCTGCGCCGCTACCGCGGCGGCGGCGGCGAAGCTGGCGGACTGCCCGGCGAAGCAGGTCTTCGTTGCCTCCACCGGCGTCATCGGCGAGGTGATGCCCTATGAAAAGCTGGTCGCCGCGCTGCCCGGGCTGCACCAGTCGCTGACCGAGGACGGCTGGGAGAAAGCCGCCCGCGGCATCATGACCACCGACACCTTTCCCAAGGCGGTCACCAAGGTGGCGCAGATTGGCGACGCTCAGGTGCGCATCACCGGCATCGCCAAGGGCAGCGGCATGATCGCGCCGGATATGGCGACGATGCTGTGCTTCGTGTTCACCGACGCCAAAATCCCGGCGGATGCCTTGCAGACGATGCTGAAGAAGGGGGTCGATGCCAGCTTCAACTGCACGACCGTCGATTCGGATACATCCACCTCGGATACCGTGCTGCTGATCGCCACCGGGCAGGTGAAGCATCCGCGCATCCCGCCGCCGGACGGCAATGCAGCCCGCAATCGTATGCTGGCCGACTTCGCCCGCGCCCTGAACGAGCTGCTGCTGGAACTGGCACTTCTGGTAATCCGCGACGGCGAGGGCGCGCAAAAGCTGGTGCGCATCGACGTCACCGGCGCCACCAACGGCAGGTCCGCGAAGAAGATTGCCATGGCAGTGGCGAACTCCCCGCTGGTGAAGACCGCGATTGCCGGCGAAGACGCCAACTGGGGCCGCATCGTCATGGCCGTCGGCAAGTCCGGGGAACCGGCGGACCGCGACAAGCTGTCCATTGGCGTGGGCGGCGTATGGATGGCCAGGGACGGCGCAGTGGTGCCGGGCTACGACGAAGCTCCGGTCGTTGCGCATATGAAGGGCCTGGAGGTCGGGATCGCCATCGATATAGGCCTGGGCAAGGGCAAGGCGACGGCCTGGACCTGCGACCTGACGCATGGCTACATCGACATCAACGGCTCCTACCGGAGCTGACCCCCGTCAGTCCGCATCGAACTCTGGTGTTTGCGTAGACGCATCGAACCCGCCGGCAAGGCGCAGCGACATGGTGGTGCCCTCCTGCGGGCGAACGTCGAGCACCAGTGAATCGCCGCGCATCGCCACGCGCTCCGTCAGCGTTCGGATGCGGCCGAGCCGGGCGACAGCGTCGCCGCATGGCATGTCGTCGGTGACGTTGATCTGCACCCGATCGCCATCGGCCACGGCGGTGAGCAGCATGCGGCTGGCCGGGGCGAATTGCACGGCGGCGGCCAGAAGTTCCTCTATCGTATCAACCAGGCTGGCAGGCCGCATGAGAACCTTCAGTCCAGGCCGCACCGCGACATCGATCTTGACGGACTGGCTGGCGATAACGGAGGAAAGCCGTGCCAGCGCCATGTAGACCGCCGCCGAAACGTCGTCGCGTTGGCCGTTGCCGCGTTCCGCCGGGTAGGCCAAATCGTCCGTCAATGCGACATGCATGCCCAGTCCGAACCGGCCATGCAGCGCCGACGGGCCGGCGGCCTGGCGGCTGCGCCAGCCCGCGGCGACGAAAAGCGCTGATGCGGCGGTACCCGCTATGAGATAAGACATCCAAATTGTTGGCACGATGCGCGTTCCGAAATTCGATTTCGATATCTATCTCCCAAGTCCTAATAAAAGGTAAACAAGAGCGCGTGTTAGACGGTAGCTATAGTTTTACTTTGGTTGCGATTGCGTCCCCGGGTAATCCGGTTCGGTGAGGAACGGGAACGGACCCCGGTAGTCGCCCGTATAGACCGTGTGCGACACGAAACCGCTTGCCGTGTCCCATGCATGCATCTGTACGGCCGGCGGCTCGAAATTGAACGCGCCGCTGTCGGCTGGATCGAACGACAACTCCACCTGATGCGCCACCGAGGGCGAAATGGATGCAATCGCATGCGCACATCGCCCGACGATCGGCCGGTGATGGTGCCCGCAGATGATCCGCTCGACCTGCGCATGCCGCGCAATGACCGCGCGGAAACGTTCCGGCTGCCGCAGCGCGATGCCGTCCATATGGGGGATGCCGGTCGCGAATGGCGGATGATGCATCGCCACCAGCGTCGGCTTCGACGGTTGCGCCCCCAGCGCACGGTCCAGCCATTCCAGTTGCGCATCGGACAATGCGCCGTGCGCCTCACCCGGAACGACTGTATCGAGCATGACCACGCGGACCGGATACTCCTCGACGACATACTGCACGAAATCCGGATCGCAGCCGATGAGCGGCAGGTGAGCGAGGCGGGCGCGCAGATTCTCCCGGCGATCGTGATTTCCCGGAATGACATAGATCGGAATCGGAATGGTCCGCTTCAGGATGTCAGCCAGATTATCGTACTCGGCTGGCATGCCGCACTCGGTGAGATCGCCGGTGATGAGCAGGACGTCAGGCCGCGGCCTGAAGTTCGCAATGACGCGGCAGGCACGCTCGGTCAGCATGTTGGTTTCCGACACGCGGTTGCAGGCGACTCCGCGCGGGCGCACATGCAGGTCGGTCATCTGGCAGATCAGCATCGGGTCTCTCCGAAATTCCGGCGGCGCGCTGCCTCCGGAGATGGTTTACACGAAGGACCGTTTTTCCGGACAGATTGGCCGGACGCGCTATGTCCGCGGTCACTTTAACCAATGCATAATCGCGTGGCCCATCACCTTTTCCGCGTCGTCGCGCTTTGACGGTAGCTGCATGAGACAACCTCATGCGCGTTTGGCCGATGCTCCGCCTCTTGCCCGGCGCGGCGCAACCGGGCCAAACAGGGTTCGGCAAAAAGGAGTGCGCAGGGTGCTTGATCGGGTCATGCTCACCAACGACGACGGGATCGACGCGCCCGGCATGCAGGTGCTGGAGGAGATCGCTGCGCAGATCGCGCGGGAAGTCTGGATCGTCGCACCCGAGCACGACCAGAGCGGCCAGTCCCACGCCATCAGCCTGCACCACGCGCTGCGAATCAGCGTGCGCGGGGAGCGCCGCTTCGGCGTCACCGGGACGCCGGGCGACTGCGCCGCGCTGGGGTTGTGCCACATCATGAAGGACGCGCCGCCGCAACTCGTGCTGTCGGGCGTCAACCGCGGCCTGAACCTGGGGCTGGAGACGGTGTTCTCAGGCACCGTCGGCGGCGCGATGACGGCGATGATGCTGGGCGTGCCGGCACTGGCGCTGAGCCAGGCGTTCTCGAAGCGGGATGCCGTTCCCTGGGACACGGCGCGCAGCCTCGGGGTCGAAACGGTGCTCCGGCTGCTCGCCATAGGGTGGGGCAAGGGTGCCGTGCTGAACGTCAACTTCCCGCCGATACAAGCGGCGCAGGCCGGTCCGATGACGCTGGCGCGGCAGGGCGAGGGCCTCGTCGCCGGCATGGACGTGGAAACCCGCATCGATCCGCGCGGCATGGAGTATCACTGGTTGAACTTCCGGCGCGGCAATATCCCCCAGGGGCCGGAGAGCGACTACAGCGCGCTCAAGGCCGGGAAGATCGTCGTTACGCCGTTGCGTTACGACCGGACGGATGACGAGGCATATGCCGGGTTGGCGGAGCATCTGCCGCGGTTCGCGGGATAGGCCGCAGCATCTGCCGGGGCACCGCGTCAATCCTCCAGCGTGAAACCCACCTTCATCGCCACCTGGTAGTGCTGGATTTCACCATTTTCGATCTCCCCCCGCAATTGCGTCACTTCGAACCAGCGTAGATTCCGCATGGTCTTCGCGGCGCGGGCGATGGCATTCTCGATCGCATCGGCGTGGCTGATCTGCGACGATCCCGCCAATTCGATCACCCGATAAACATGATCGGCCATAAGGATATCCCTGTGAGGTCAAGCACCGTCCGTTAACTCCCGAGCCGAACCGGGGTTCGTCCGGTGATCCGACTTCAGCGATGGCCCGGGATATCCTCCAGGACGATCCGGCTGAGTTGCATCAGCCGCGCACGCTTTTCCTGGTTGCTCAACCCGCTGGAATTGGCGACCGCCGGGCACATCGCGGCGATCATGCTGTTCACCAGCGAGCCGTCCGCCGGCTTCGGCTGCTGCTGACGCAGTTGGGACAGGATCTCCTGAATGCGGTTGGTGGCATCATCGGAGCCTGCGAAAAGCTGCGCATCGGCCGAACCGATCAACGCCCCGGGCACCGCGGCGCCACCCACTTTCGGGCAGTCGAACGCCCGTGCCGCCTCGGACCCGGCGATGCCGACGGGGGACAGCGCGCGGATGCCGGCGACAAGCTGCATGCTGGCGTCCGGAGCAGCCTTGTTCCCCCAACTCACGCGGACATAATTAGCGATGTCGGCGATATCCAAATCGGTCAGCGCACCGGCGAAGCCCGGCATCCGCAGTCCCGAGGGCGCCACCAACCCGTTCAGCACCGCAGCCGCCACATCATCAGGCCGATCGGCTGTGACCGCGGCATTGCCCGCGAGATTCGGGAAGACGCCTTGTATGCCGCCGCCGTTGTCCTGATGGCATTGCGCGCAGTTCTGCACATACAGCGCCCGCCCATGGCGCAGGCTCGCGCGCGTGGCGTCGGCGGCCGGCCCGGTTTCCGGACGGTCCGGTCCGTCCTTCAGAAACACCGCGATCGCCGCGATGTCTGGCTCCGTCAGGTAGCGCAGGCTGTCATGCACCACCTCGCCCATCGGTCCGAACGCCTCGCCCAGCGGCTTGTCCGTCCCCGTGTGCAGGAACGTGACGATGTCGGCGATCGAGCGGAGGCCGATTCCAGAGAGCGGATCGGAGGAAATATTCGGCGCCACCCATTGCTGAACCTGGCCGCCGGACAGGCTGGCGCTGGTTTCCGTCGCCCCCAGCAGGTCGCGCGGCGAGTGGCATTCGCCGCAGTGGCCGGGACCTTCGACCAGATAGGCGCCGCGGTTCCACTCCGCCGATCGGCTGGGGTTTGCAACGAAAGTGCCGGGGCTGAAGAACAGTTCGCGCCAGGCGATCAGGCTGTCGCGGATGTCGAAGGGGAAGGACAGCCCGTTCGGCGGGCGCGCCGAAAAGACCGGGCGCAGCGAGAACAGGTACGCCTTGATGCCCAGAACGTCCTCACGCGTCATCCTGGTGTAGGACGTGTAAGGCATCACCGGGTAGAGGTAGCCCAGGCCGTGGCCGATGCCGTCATGCAGCGCGGCATAGAACTGATCGTCGGTCCAGGAGCCGATGCCGGTATCCGGGTCGGGCGTGATGTTTGTCGAATACAGGGTGCCGAACGGGGTGCCGATCGCCCGGCCGCCGGCAAACGGCGTGCCGCCTTGCCTGGTATGGCAGGCCATGCAGTCGGAGGCGCGCTCCATATAAAGGCCAGCGGCGACAATCGGGTCGGTTGCGGCCGGCGGTACTGAAGTCTGCGCCACCGCCGCGTTCCCGATGACTGCCAGCAGCGCAGCGGCGGCCGACAGCCAGCGGCGCCAATCTCCGGGCAGCCGGACAGGGTTCCCCGGCCGCGTGGTAGAGGCTACGGGCTGGCGCTCCGCCCGCGTCGATTTGGTCATGTCCAGGAACTTTCGCGAAACCGGCTTGCGCCCGCGGCTAGATCCGCACCGCGCCGTTACCGGACACGCCGGTCCGCTGGGCACGCAACCGCCAGGCACAGGCCAGCAGCGCGGCGCCGAAGATGATCGCGTAAATCCCGAGCCACCATGCCACCACCACCGCGCCGATCATCGGCGCCGCGGCCAAAAGGGCGCCCCAGACCAGGGAAGCGACCCCGCCCAGCGCCAGCCACCAGCGGCCGTGGCTGGAATGCAGCCGGAACGCCGCGGCAACCATCAGCCCCCCGGTGATCAGCGCCCAAATCGATAACAGGATCACGAATGCATAGACGGCCGCGACGGGCATCACCAGCGCAATCAGCCCCATGATGATGTTCAGCACCGCCTCGCCCAGCAGCGCGCCCCAGGGTGCTTGCACCCGTGAGGCGCGCCAGGCCACGTATAACCCGGCGATGCCGTCGACCAGCAGATAGGCGCCGAAAATCAACGCAAGGGACAGCAGGGCCGCGCCGGGCGCCGTCAGCGCGATCAGCCCGAACAGCAGGGCGATCACCCCGCGCAGCGCGATCAACCACCAATGCCGCGCCAGTTCGGCGTTCATCGGGCTCGGAAATCCGGTTTGCGGCAAGGAGCCGATAGCCATGCTGTCCTCCTGTCGTTACGCCTTACTCAGAGCCGCCGCCATTGCTTGCGGAAGGTCACTCTTCGCTCGGCCGTGATGACGCGCCGCGCACTTCGATTTTGCGCTTCAGATCGCGCCCCTTGGGTTTCGGCAGTGTAATCGTAAGCACGCCATTGTCAAAAGCGGCGTTCACTTCATCCGGATCGACCTGAAACGGCAACTGCAGGCTGCGCTGGAAGACGCCGTATGAACGTTCAGTAAAATGAGTGTTCTCCCGCTCATCCTTGCGCTCCAGCTTCTTTTCCGCGCGCAGTGTCAGCCTGCCGTCGTCCAGGGCGACATCGATTTCCTGCTCCTTCACGCCGGGCATCTCTGCGATGACGCGCAGTTCGTTTTCGGTTTCGGTTAGCTCGATCCGCGGCGACAGGATGCCGCGCATCGGCTCCGGCGCCTGTGAGAACAGTCCGGTTTCGGGGCCGAATACGTCCTCCAGCACGCGGTTCATCTGCCGCTGCAGTACTGTAAAAGGTGAGGTGGCCAATCCGCGGTCGGTTAACCCGGCAGGCCAGAACTGTGCGATGGGATTTTGGGCCATGTCTGAACTCCTCTGAAAGAAACTGGATGCTCAGCGACCGGCGGACGCGGTTTCACCGGCATCCGTGCCCGAATATAGGTGCGCCGCCCCGGCGTTGCCAGATCGGGATGTTGCACATCGGGACGTTGCACACCGGGACGTTGCCGCGGACAGCGGCGCAGACACCTGTTGGCGCCGATTTGTCCACCCCCCGCCCGATGTCGATCCGTAAACAGATTGACTCTCCAGGGCTTCTCTGATTGAAGCGGTAAGCATGGCGCGCGTCCCCGATGCGCCCGAGGGAAGGGAACACCACGATGGCGACGCCGCCCGCTCCGGAGCCGAGATGGCACTGGACGCGCTTCCTGTTCATTCTGCCGTTCATCGCGATGTTCTGGGTGTCGTCCTACAACCGCGTCGAGCCGGCGCTGTTCGGCTTCCCGTTCTTCTACTGGTACCAGTTGCTATGGATCGTCCTCGCCGCGGCCATCGCCGGCATCGTCTACAAAGCCGAACACTGAGGATTTGCCGTGAACTGGCCCGCTCTTACCGTCTTCATCGCGCTCTTCGTGTTCGTTACGGGATTGGGATTCGCCGCCGCCCGCTGGCGGGCCGGCGATCTGTCGCTGCTGTCCGAATGGGGCCTGGGCGGCCGCCGCTTCGGCACCTTCGTCACCTGGTTCCTGCTCGGCGGCGATCTTTACACCGCCTACACCTTCATCGCGGTCCCGGCCTTGATCTACGGCGCCGGGGCAGTCGGTTTCTTTGCCATCCCGTATACGGTGATCATCTACCCGATCCTTTACCTGGTGTTCCCCAGGCTGTGGCGGCTGGCGCACCGGAACGGCTATGTGACGTCCTCCGACGTGGTGTTGGGACGCTACGGCAACCGCTGGCTGGCGCTCGCCGTCGCCATCACCAGCCTGGTGGCGACCATGCCGTATATCGCGCTGCAGCTCGTCGGCATGCAGGTGGTCATCGGCGCCATGGGCGTGCAGGGAGACGGCCTGATCGGCGACCTGCCGCTGATCATCGCCTTCGTCATCCTGGCCGCCTTCACCTACACCTCCGGCCTGCGCGCGCCGGCGATGATCGCCGTGGTGAAGGACGTGCTGATCTACATCGTGGTCATCGCGGTCGCCATCTGGATACCGTATAAACTGGGCGGGTTCGCGCCGGTGTTCTCCGCGGTTCCGCCTGCGAAGCTGCTGCTGACCCCGCCCGCCGCCGACACCTATGGCAGCTACAGCGCCTATGCCACGCTGGCGATGGGGTCTGCGCTGGCACTGTTCCTGTACCCGCATTCGATGACCGCGATCCTCAGCAGTTCCAGCCCGAACGCGATACGCCGAAACGCCGCGCTGCTGCCGGCCTATTCGCTGGTGCTGGGGCTGCTGGCGCTGCTCGGCTTCATGGCGCTGGCGCTGCATGTCGGTGGCAATCCGGCCTACGCCGACGGGTTCAAGCGCTACGGCAACAACTTCGCGGTGCCGGCGCTGATCCTGGAGACCTTCCCGGGCTGGTTCGCCGGCATCGCATTCGCCGCCATCGCCATCGGCGCGCTGGTGCCCTCCGCCATCATGTCGATCGCCTGCGCCAATATCGTCAGCCGCAACCTGTACAAAGGCTTCCTCCGCCCGAACGCCACCGGCGCGGAGCAAACCGCCGTCGCCAAGATCGCCTCCCTGGTGATCAAGGCAGGCGCGCTGGTGTTCATCATCTTCGTGCCGGTGCCGTTCGCGATCCAGTTCCAGTTGCTCGGCGGCCTGTGGATGAGCCAGGTGTTGCCGTCGGTGATCCTGGGCCTGTATCTGCGCATGCTGAACGGCTGGGCGCTGCTGGCCGGCTGGGCGGTGGGTGCCAGCCTCGGCACCTGGATGGCCTACACCACGTCGTTCAAGGCGGCGGTGTTCACCGTGACCGTCCTGGGCACCAGCTTCCCGAGCTACATCGCACTCTGGGCGCTGGGCGCCAACATCATCGTGTCGGTCGTTTTGTCGGTGCTGCTGAAGCCGTTCGTGGCGCCCGCCGCCGGTCACGCCATCGCCGCCGATTAAAACGGCCCCGCCTTTCGGCAACCCTCCGCACCGAGTAACATACAAAAGTCACGCGCGGAGGGGGATCGCCATGGGCATGGTCGCGGCTGCCATAAGGACTATGCTCCTGGTTCTGGCGCTCGCGTTGCCAGCTCATGCGCAGGACCATGTGGTCAATATCTACAACTGGACGGACTATATCGACCCCGCCGTCCTGACCGCCTTCACCCGCGAAACCGGTATCTCCGTTCGCTACGACGTCTTTGACAGCCTGGAAACGCTTGAAGCCAAGCTGCTCGCCGGGCATTCCGGCTACGACGTCGTGCTGCCGAGCAACGAGCCGACAATGTCCCGCCTGATGCGGGCCGGCGCGCTGGCGACGATCGACCGGGCGAAGGTACCGAACTGGAAGAACCTCGATCCGGCGCTGATGAGGCGGGTCGAGTCATCCGATCCCGGCAATAAGCATGGCGCCATCTATCTCTGGGGTTCCATCGGCCTTGGACTCAACGCCGATCGGCTGCGCGCGTTGAAGCCGAATGCGCCGTTGGATTCCTGGGCACTGCTGTTCGACCCCGCCGTGGCGAAGCAGGTCGCGCCGTGCGGGATCGTCATGATGGATTCCGCGATCGACGTGATCCCGTCGGTGTTGCACTACCTCGGCCGCAGCCCCGACAGCGCCGCGCCAGCCGATCTGGACGCGGTGTCGAAGACGCTGATGGCGATCCGGCCGTATATACGGGAGTTCGCCAATGGCGGCGCGCTGGAGGCGATGGCGACCGGCCAGGTGTGTTTGGCGTTCGACTACTCCGGCGACGTGATCCAGGCGTCCAACCGCGCCCGCGAAGCCGCCAACGGCGTCACCATCCGCTACGCCGCCCCGAAAGAAGGCGCCGAGATCGGCTTTGACATGCTGGCGATTCCGTCCGACGCGCAGCACAAGGACGAGGCACTGGCCTTCATCAACTACGTGCTGCGGCCCGAGGTGATGGCCCGCATCACCGACGCGACCCATTACGCCAATGCCGTCCCCGCCACGCGCGCTCTGGTCCGCCCGGAGCTGCTGAACGACCCGAACGTATTCCCCAGCGACGCCGAGATGGAACGCTTCTTCACCATCGGCCCCTCCACCCAACCAGCCGATCGGCTGCGAACCCGCCTGTGGGCGCGGTTCAAGGCAGGCGGGTGAGCTGTCCCCCGTCTTGGCGGGCGCAGGCCCGCCATCCACGCCTTGCGGTCCGGCGGACGACGAAGGCCCGCGTGATTTCCCTCCGGTCACCATGACGGCTTCCCCCTTCCTCACCGTCAGCAACCTGTTCGTCCGCTACGGGTCCGCAACCGCCCTCGACCACCTCGACCTCGACGTCCGGCGCAACGAGCTGTTCGTGCTGCTCGGCGCCTCCGGCTCCGGCAAGACCACGCTGCTGCGCTGCCTCGGCGGCTTCGTCCGTCCGGACGGCGGCCGCATCATCCTGAACGGCGCCGACATGACCGGACTGCCGCCGCACCGCCGTCCGGTCAACACCATGTTCCAGTCTTACGCGCTGTTCCCGCACATGAGCGTCGCCGCCAATATCAGCTTCGGCCTGCGTCAGCGCGGCGCCACCCGCGCCGAAACACAACAACGGGTTGCGGAAATGCTGTCCCTGGTGCGGCTGGAAGGCTTCGGCGCCCGCCGCCCGGGCGAACTGTCCGGCGGTCAGCAGCAACGCGTCGCGCTTGCCCGCAGCATCGCCCCCAACCCGGCGCTGCTGCTGCTGGATGAGCCGCTGTCGGCGCTCGACCAGGCGCTGCGGATGGACACGCGGGCGGAGCTGGTGCGGCTGCGGCGGGAACTCGGCATCAGTTTCGTTCTGGTAACCCACGACCAGGACGAGGCGCTGGAAATGGCCGATCGCATCGGCGTCATGCAAAACGGGCGCATGGTGCAGATTGGCACGCCAGCAGAACTTTATGAAGCACCGGCCAACCGGTTCGTGGCATCGTTTCTTGGCGCCGCCAATATCCTGTCCTGTGTCGTCGCTGCGGACGGCGTTTCCGTCGCGTTGCCCGGGTTGGGCGTGTCCGTCCGGGCGGAGCAGCCCGGCGCACCCGGCCCCGGCTTGCTGGCGCTGCGGTCGGAACGGCTGCGCATCGGCGGCGCGGCGCAGCCCAATCAGGTCGAGGGTGTAGTGACCGGCTGCGTCTATGCCGGCGACGCGCTGGCGGTCACGGTTCGGCTGGCGGACGGTTTGGTCTTGCGCGTGAAACGGTCGCTGGCGGACGGCCTGGACTCGGCTCGGCTGGAGCCGGGATCGCCCGTGCGCGTCGGCTGGCAGCCGGACGCCTGCATCCTGTTGCCGGAATGAGATGGGTCATCGGCCTGCCCGCGCTGTGGCTGCTGGTGCTGCTGGCAGCACCGCTGGCGATCGTCGCGGTCATTGCGCTGGCGGTCCCGGCGGATGGCATCCCGCCATACGATTTGGGCTTCAACCTCGACAATCTGTCGCTGGTCGCCACCGATCCGCTGTACCGCGATGCGCTGCTGCGCAGCCTGCGCGTGGCCGGAGTTTCAACACTCATCTGCCTGCTGATGGGCTTCCCGATGGCGCTGGCAATCTCCCGCGCCGCGCCGCGCTGGCAGAATGCCCTGCTGCTGGCGGTGATGCTGCCGTTCTGGACCGGCTTTCTGATGCGCATCAACGCCTGGATCGGCATCCTGGCCGACGACGGGCTGATCGCGAGGATGCTCGGAACCCGGCTGCTCTACACCGATGCGGCGATGTATATCGGCATTGTCTATACATACCTGCCGTTCATGGTGCTGCCGGTATATGCGCGGCTGTCGCGGCTCGATCCGACACTAACGGAGGCGGCGGCCGATCTCGGGGCACCGCCGTGGCGCGTTTTTCTGCGGATCATCCTGCCGCTGTCGCTGCCCGGCATCGCGGCGGGCGTGGCTTTGGTGTTCGTCCCCGCCATCGGTGAATACGTCATTCCGGCTCTCCTCGGCGGCCCGCAGGCGCAACTGATCGGCAAGGTGCTGTGGGACGAGTTCTTCGCCAATCGCGACTGGCCGACGGCTTCGGCAGTCGCGGTATGGCTGTTGCTGGTGCTGGTCGTGATCCCGGGGTCAATCGTCCGGGCGATCCGGTGGCTGCGCCCCGACCGGGCGTGAAGCTTTGATGTCAGGCGAACGGATTGCTGCGCGCAACCGCTTCGGTGCTATAGGGCGGCGACCGCCCACGCCGGAGATGCGCTGCTTATGGAATACTCCCGCCACTTCAAGTTTTTGATCTGTGCTCCGGCCTTTGACCCTGCGGACCTGGAAGGCCAGCGGCTGCAGGAAATCGCCGACGAGATCGAGCGCGACGGCTACGGCGTCATGAAAGCGCGCAAGGTTGATGACGCGGAGTTGGTGATCCAGACCGACGCCGCGGTGGGTTGCGTGCTGCTCGACTGGGGCAAGCGCGGCCCGCAGGGCAAGATGGGCGGCCTGGTCACGCTGATCCGCAAGCGCGGCCTGGACATGCCAATCATCATCCTGGTGCGGCGGCACCGTCTGGAAGACATTCCGGTGGATGTGCTGCGGGAGGCCGACGGCTATGTCTTCCTGGCCGAGGAAACCCCCGACTTCATCGCCAAGAATCTGATCAGCCGGCTGCGTCAATACGCTGAAACACTGAAAACGCCGTTTTTCGGCGCCCTGGTGGACTACGCCGAGGAAGGCAACCAGCTTTGGACCTGCCCCGGCCACAACGGCGGTGTATTCTACGCGCGCAGCCCCATCGGCCGGATTTTCTTCCAGCACCTGGGCGAGGCGGTGTTCCGCGACGACCTCGACAACTCGGTGCTGGACCTGGGCGATTTGCTGACCCACGAAGGCCCCGCATTAGCGGCTCAGCAGGAGGCGGCAAAAATCTTCGGCGCGGAGCGGACCTATTTCGTGCTGAACGGAACATCCTCGTCGAACAAAATCGTCCTGCAGTCGCTGATCGCTGAGGACGACCTGGTGCTGTTCGATCGCAACAACCACAAGGCCGCGCATCACGGCGCGCTGTATCTCGGCGGCGGCATCCCGGTTTTTCTCGAAGCGGACCGTAACGCACACGGATTGATTGGCCCCATCGACTACGAAGCTCTGGATGAAGAACTGATCCGGGAAAAGATCCGGGTGCATCCGCTGATCTCCGATCCCGAGGCATGGCGGCGCCCGCGGCCGTTTCGCGCGGCGGTGATCGAGCAGTGCAGTTACGACGGCACGATTTACAGTGCTCAGACGATCATCGAGAAGCTCGGCCCGCTGTGCGACTATATCCTGTTCGACGAAGCCTGGGCCGGCTTCATGAAGTTCCACCCGATCTACCGCGGCCGTTTCGCCATGGGACTGGAGGGGCTGGGGCCGGAGCAGCCCGGCATCATCGCCACGCAATCCACCCACAAGCAGTTGGCCAGCTTCAGCCAGGCCAGCCAGATCCATATCAAGGACACCCACATCACCGGCCAGCGCCGCCGCGTCGAGCATCGCCGCTTCAACGAGATGTTCATGATGCACGCTTCGACGTCGCCGTTCTATCCGCTGTTCGCCTCGCTCGATGTGGGCGCGCAGATGATGAAGGGGCGGCAGGGAGAGGTTCTGTGGGACGATACGATCCGCCTCGGGATCGAACTGCGGAAGAAACTGCGCGCCATCATGCACGAATTTGAAGAAAAGGAAATCGACCCCGACCGGCGCTGGTTCTTCGATCCGTTTGTTCCCGACGCGGTCGAATACGAAGGCGCCCTGACGAAGTGGGAGGACGTGCCGACGGACGAGCTCGCGTCGTATTCGCGCTACTGGCAACTGACCCCGGGCGCGGCGTGGCACGGCTACAGGCATGTGACGCCCGGCTACGCAATGACCGATCCGAACAAGCTGACCCTGCTGACGCCGGGCTTCGATCGTCTGACCGGCGGCTATAGCGAGCACGGCATCCCGGCGCCCGTGCTGGCGCAATATCTGCGCGAAAACCGCATCGTGGCGGAAAAGAACGACCTCAACAGCATCCTGTTTCTGCTGACGCCCGGCGTCGAATCCAGCAAGGCCGGGACGCTTTTAAGCGCCTTGGTGTTCTTCAAGCGGCTGCACGACGACAATGCGCCGCTGGAGGACGTCATCCCTGAATTCGTTCGCGCCCGGCCGCACCGTTACGCCGGGATGCGGCTGCGCGACCTGTGCCGGCAGATGCACGCGTTCTACCGCGAAAAGGACACCAGCGGCCTGCAACGCAAGCAGTTCCGGCCGCAGCATTTCCCGACCCTGGCGATCCGCCCGCAGGAAGCGGTGCGGCGGCTGGTGAAGAACGATGTCGATTACCTGCCGCTGGAGGAACTGTCCGGCCGCATCGCGACCACGCTGTGGGTGGTTTATCCCCCGGGCATCGCGACGATCGTTCCCGGCGAATTGCTTGACGAGCGGGCGCGGCCGATGATCGAGTATCTGAAGGTGTTCGAGCAGGGATCGAATCTGTTCCCCGGGTTTGAGACGGAAATTCAGGGATTGTACCGGGAGAAACAGCCGGACGGGTCGATCCGGATCTTCACTTACGTCACGCGGTGAGGCCCGCCACCCGGCCCCGGTAGCCAATCCGGGCCGATGACCCGTGCCTGAGGCGCGGATATCGGCCCGGATCGAAGACTTATACCAACCGGCTTTGAGAGCGACTCTCCGGCGAGTGCCGCCCCGTCATGCCGGCGGAGGTCGGCATCCACGCCTTTCGCTCGTTCAGACAAAGGCGTGGATGGCGGGCCTGCGCCCGCCATGACGAATAAGCCGCCTGTGCCCATGGGTCATCCTCCACGGCGGTTGGTATTAGCGCGTGCTACGCTCGGCTGTCGCGGCCAGCGGCACCCCGATCAAGGTTCCCAGCACGTGTTCAATGCATGCCGGAAATTTCGCCATGTCGCTGCCAGCCAATTGACCATGATTATAGCCGGCGAAGGTGGTGACGGTGGGTGCTGTCGAGGTTTCGAACGAAGCGCTCGCTTGCGGCACCACGCCATCACCGCCGGACGCGGTCCATTGCGGAACGAACGCTGCCGATGCCGATCGAGCCCCCGCGATATAAAGGTAGCTCGTTAGCGTTTCCAGTCCTGTGCCGGCCATGCAGTAATACGCCACCGGTGTGGCAGTATCGCCATATTTAAGATAGCTGAACAGATTGTTGTTGGCATCTTTCAGCACGTCGCGCTTCAAGCCCCACTCCGCCAGCGCGGCGTTGAATGCCGCATCGCTGGAGTCGTACAGGCTGTAGGCCATCCCGCTCGGGCTCGCGCTCGCTTCCGCGATGAAGTTAGCGGCGGCGGGCGGCGGCAACAGTTCGTAGGTCGATGGGTGCGATGCATTGTTGATCATGGTCTGAAGGAACAACGCCTCCGCCGCGTTTTCAGAGGAGAACTTTTCACCCAGTATCGGTGCCAGCGCCAGCGGCGCGCCCAGATGCGGGGTGCCCAATGTGATCAGTTTCCGGACATGTTTGCTCCATCCGGGACTGGTCGCCTCCAGTATGTAGCGACAGATCAGGCCGCCCATGCTGTGGGCAACCAGATAAAGGTTATACTCAGTCACGCCGGCTTTGCCGAACGAATTATTCAGTTGGGTGATGGCGTCGGCGACCCACTGCGCCGACGAAGGCGAACCTGCGCCGTCATCCTGACGCCAGTCATAAGGAATCATGTAGAAAAGATAGTCCGCGGCCGGCACAATCGCATTCTTGCTCGCGCTGTTATAAACATACGATGTAAAGTTCACGCCGTCGGCAAAGTTGCTGCCGGTCGACATATAGTTCAGCAGCGATGCATAGCAGGTCAATGAGGGCGTATATTCGGCGACAAGGTTACCGACAGGAAGCTTGGTGATCGTGTCGAGTTCGGTTGCCCAGGCCGTCTTATCGGCCAGGTCCGCGTCAAGGATGCCCGGCCAGATGGCTGTTCCGCCGGCCGCGCCCATGATCTCCGATGCGGTCGTGCCGGGTATGAAAGCGATTACTGTTGGCGTCGTCATGACTTCGTCTTTCTTGTTGGCCTTGGCCAATTGACAACATAAGGCGCTGCCGCAAGAGATAATCTTGCGCGCACCCGGACATCGCCATCCATCCCGTTGCAACAACACGATAGATGCCGCACACAGAATTATGATGTACTTCAAAGGAGTCAAGTGCGAAGTACACCTTCAGGAAGTTTTCCGCCATGCGGTTGTCAAAGAACGCGCGTCTTATCTCATCAGCCGAAACCCGCGTCGCAAAGCGGGAGAACGTTGAACGCAGATTGCCTCGGCCGGTCCGGGAGCGAGCGTGAATCTACCCGCCGGACGCATGCCAGCCTCGGTTCAAGCCAATCCGCGCAGGCACCGGGCCGGGCGCACCGCCGCCTCCGCCGGCAAGACGGCGCGGCACCTACGCCTTCGCAACCGCCGCGCCTGCCGCCTTCGCCGCCGCCTGCCCGCTCAGCCAGGCGCCTGCCAGCGTCCCGGCATACGGCACGTGGCACGCCTCCCCGGCAAACATCAGCCGCCCATCGGCCAGCGGCTCGGCCAGCGTATCGCGCGCACCCGATGCGCCCGGAACCGCGTAGCAATACGCCCCGCGCACATACGGGTCGTCTTCCCAATGCGTCACCAGCATCGCCCCGCCGGCGAACAGCCGATCGGCCCGGCCGCCGAACAACGAGCGCAAGAAGCCCAACGCGCAGTCCACCGCCGCCGCGTCCCCCGCCCTGGCCAGATCCAGGGCCAGCGGCCCGCCGAACCAGCCCTGCACATAGTCCCGCCCGAGCGGCCAGCACTGGAACGGCGTCAGCGAGTCACCGGCCTGCGTGACCGCCCGATACACCGAGCAATTCATCGGCAAGTCCAGCCGATCGGCTGTGGTGGCGCGAAGCGCGACTTTCAGCGCGAGACCCATGGGCAGGTTGTGCACCGCCTCGGTGACCCGCGGCGGCAGGGGCGGGTCGAACGCGATCGCGCCGGAGGCCAGCACGCCGGTCGAAACCGTGACGATGCAGGCCCCGGCGGATAGCGCGCCACGCGCGGTTTCCACGCTGACGCGTCCACCCGGCCCGCCCCAGCGCACCCGGGTCACCGGAGTATCACGACGGATATCCAGCCCCGCGGTCAGCCGGCGCAGTACGAAGGCGCCGATGCCGCCGTCCGGCACCAGGTTGCTGCCATTCAACGCATTGCGGTGCCAGTCCCTGGCGCTGAACCGCTCCGCATCGGCGGCGCAGATCACCGGCCCCTCCCAGGCCTCGATCGTCCGCGCCCACGGGTCATCCCGAAGCCGGCGCGCGATCTCGGCCAGCGGCACATCGGCCCCGGCGGCAAGCACCCGCTCCGCCATTGCCTCGTAGCGTGACGACGCCGCGTCATAGTCCGCCAATTCGGCCTGCGTCGCCAAGCGGTCGCCGATGAACATCCGCGTCTGGCGCAGTTCGTCCGACCGTATCACCGGATCCCCGGCGGCCTGCGCAATCGCGGCCAGCGGGTTGTGTTCGGCGTCGTGGAACCACACCGCGCCCATGTCGAACCAGACGCCCCCGAGCGCTGCGGGATACGCCGTCCAGGCCCGGCCGCCGGCACGACCAGAGGCTTCCAGGACGATCGACCGCCGCCCGGCATCGCGCAACGCCGCCGCCGCGCCGAGTCCCGCCAGCCCGGCGCCGATTATCAGAACGTCGGTATCGGTCACGCGGCCTTCCCCCGTCCAAAGCGGGCGGCAAGCTGTCATCGCCGGAGCCGCGAGGCAACCCCCGCGCGGCCGATCTATTGCGCGGCGCAGACCCGGTTGCGGCCAAGCGCCTTGGCCTGGTACAGCGCGACATCCGCGCGATCGATCAGGGACGCGGCCGTCTCGGTGCTCCGAAACTCCGCGACCCCGATCGACACGGTTATGCCTACGGGCTGGCCATCCGCCTTGCTCCGGAGGATCTGCTTTTTCTCGAGCAGCAGCCGAATTTCGTTCGCAACGGTCGTCCCGGCCTTCAGGTTCGCCTTTACCAGCAGCACGGCAAACTCCTCGCCGCCATAGCGCGCGGAGATATCGCGGCCCTTGATGCTTTCGGACAACACCCGTCCGATCAGGCGCAGAAACAGATCGCCGGTCGGATGCCCATAGGTATCGTTGACTGATTTGAAATGGTCCACGTCGATCATCAGCAACGAAACCGCACTGCCGTCCGCTTTCGCCTCCGCCAGGGCTTTCCGCAGCCTGGCGGTGAAAGCCTTGCGGTTGCACAGGCCAGTCAGCACATCGACCGTCGCCTCCTTCTTCAGATCGGCGATGCTGTCCTTGAGCCGCGTGATACGCGCCGTCGAAGCGGAAAGCTGCTGTTCGAGGGCCCGGTTGCGCTCGCTCGCCCGCGCCGTTTCGGCCAGAACGCTCGAAACCGCCTGCAACAGCGTATCCAGCGTGCGGTCGTGACTAAGCCGATCGGCCCAGAGCGAGAGCGCGTTACCATATTCCCGCAACTGTTCGCCGTTGCCGGCCAGTTGAGACACGAAGAGCTGAGCCGCCTGTTGGATCGCTTCGGCCCGATCCGACACCTGATCCACGGCAGCGTCGGAACTCCCGAACGTGGCATGCAGATCATCGAGGACCGCCAGGGTTACGACAGGCTGGCGGCTCAGGATCTCCCCGATCTGGTGGCTCAGTTCGGGGTTCGCCCCGCTGACATGGCTGAACCAGAGATCGAAATTGCGGGGCGTCGGAAGCACCCCGGCGCTCTCCATCTCCAACCAGGCACGAGCCGCCCATTTGCGGATGTCTGAACCATCATCGGTCGTCGGACCATTCATCTGCATGCAATCCTGCTGGCTGTCGGCGGGTCGCCCGCAGGAATACCGATAATTGCTTAACAAAAGATAAATTTCAGCCGCCACTACCCAAGGTTCGTGACGAGTTCACGTCACGATGCGCGCAACCGCCTCGGGCAGCTGCAAAACCAGATGATCGTAATCTTTCATCAACGTCTCGGTGATCGCCCCCGGGGTGAACCGATACGGCCCGATCTCTCGCACCGCCGTCACCTCGGCTGCGGTGCCGGCCAGGAACGCCTCCGTCACGGTGGCCAGTTCGGACGGATCGATGTGCCGCTCGATCACTTTCATTCCATTTCGTCGCGCCAGGCTGATCACCGTCCGCCGCGTAATGCCATCGAGGAAACAATCCGGCACCGGCGTGTGCAGTTCGCCATCGATCACCAAGAAGATGTTCGCCCCGGTCGTCTCCGCCACCAGCCCGCGCCAGTCCAGCATCAGCGCGTCGGAATATCCATCCTGCTCCGCCTTTACCTTGGCCAGCGAGGCAATAACATACAGCCCCGACGCTTTCGCTTTGACCGGAGCGGCCTCCGGCGGGGGCCGCCGCCAGTCCGCCTGGCCGACGCGGATGCCCCGCATCCGGTCCGTGCCATAGTAGCTCGGCCACGGCCATGCGGTGATCGCCAGATGGATAGACGTGCCCGTTGCCGACACCGCCAACTGCTCCGACCCGCGCCAGGCAATCGGCCGTACATACCCGTCCGTCAGGCCGTTCGCCTGCAACACCGCAATCGACGCGGCATCGATCTGCGCCTCGGTGAACGGGATGTTGAAGCTCAGCAGGCGGCCGGAATGGATCAGGCGCCTGGTATGATCGCGCAGCCGGAAAATATTACTTGCGTATGCACGTTCCCCTTCGAACACGGCACTGCCATAGTGCAAACCGTGCGACAACACGTGCAGCCTGGCGTCGCGCCAGGGCACCAGCGACCCGTCCAGCCAGATTGATCCATCTCGGTCGTCGAAAGGAAGAAACGCCATGGCCGTGTGTTCCGTAATTTTCTTGCGTATCGTGGGCCGAAGTTAGAGCTTCGCCGCTATTAAGTTAATATTGCTGACCTATTTTGGGATCGAATATCAGACATGCTGAAACCCAAGCTCCGGGAAACGAAAGCCGATCGCTTCGTGCCGCCGCCAAAAGTACCGCCGCCCGGGCCGGTTGTGGATTGCGGCGATCCGGAGATGCGCCTGGCGCAGGATCTGCTGTTCTTCGCCTATCGCGACTTCACCACCGTCGCCGACAAGGTGCTGGAAGAACTCGAGCTGGGCCGCGCGCATCATCGCGCTTTGCACTTCATCGGCCGCAACCCGGGAATTACCGTCTCCGGACTGCTCGCCATCCTGCGCATCACCAAGCAGTCGCTGGCCAGGGTGCTGAACGCACTGGTCGATCAGGGCTACGTCGCCCAGGCTCCGGGCTTCGAGGATCGGCGGCTGCGCCTGCTGACCCTGACGGAAGCGGGCCAGGCGCTGGAGCGGCGGCTGTTCGACAGCCAGCGGGAGAAGCTGGCGCTCGCCTACCGCGCCGCAGGCCCGCAAGGGGTGCTGGGATTTCGCACGCTCATGCGTGCTATGATGGACAAAGGGGCACGGGACTACATCGACGGTACCGGGTCGCCCGAGGACGCCTAAAAGGATACCCACACGTTATGGCCGACGAATGCCACATCCTTGTGGTCGAAGACGATCCCCGGCTGCGGGAACGTCTGGCACGATATCTGGCAGGGGAGGGCTTTCGCGTCACCGCGGCGGCCGATGCCGCCGAGGCCCGCTCCAAGCTCCGATCGATCAATCCCGACCTGCTGGTGCTGGACGTGATGATGCCGGGGGAAACCGGGCTTGAATTGACCGAATCGCTGCGCCGGGAGACCCATGACCTGCCAATCCTGATGCTGACCGCGCGGGGCGCTCCGGAGGACCGGATCGCCGGATTCGAGGCCGGGGCCGACGACTACCTCGGCAAGCCGTTCGAGCCGCGGGAGCTGGTGCTGCGCATTCGTGCCTTGCTGCGCCGCGCGCCGCCGCCGCCGTCGCCGGAGGTGCCGCTCGCTGCCGTGCGCATCGGCGGGGCCGCGTTCGATGTCGAACGCGGGGAACTGCGCGACGCCGAGGGGCCGATCCGGCTGACCGGCGGCGAGGCGGCGCTGCTGACGGCTTTGGCGCGCAAGCCGAACGAGGTGCTGTCGCGCGAAGAGATCGCCGAGGCTTTGGGGATGGACGACGCCGGCGAGCGGGCGATCGACGTGCAGGTGGTGCGCCTGCGCCGCAAGATCGAGACCGACCCGCGAGAGCCGCGCTTCCTGCATACCGTGCGCGGGCGCGGCTACATCCTGAAGCCGGGCACCTGACGCATGCGCATACGCATCGGCCTGCCGTTTGAGGCGCGGATCAAACAGTTGCTGCCGACATCGCTGCTTGGGCGCACGTTGCTGATCATGCTGGTGCCGCTGGTGCTGGTGCAGGCGATCGCGCTGCAGATGTTCTACGGCAGCCACCTGGGGATCGTGTCGCGCCGGCTGTCCAGCGCCATTGCCGGAGAGATCGCCTATACCGTCGAACTGATGCAGCAAGCCCCAACCGCCCAAGGCCGCGAGTGGGTGCTGGACATGGCGCGGCGCCAGTTCACGCTCGATATCAGGATGGAGCCGGGCGCGGTTCTGGAAAGCCGGAAGTGGAAGAACGTCCTCGGACCGATGGATGACGACCTGGCAGCGGCGCTGACGGAAAAGTTCAATGCTCCCTTCACCATGGACTGGACCTCCGACCCGCAATCAGTGCTGATCCGGCTGCAACTGCCGGACGGGGTGCTGGATGTGGCGGCGCCTCGCAAGCGGCTGGCCATCGGGACGCTGTTCCTGTTCGTCGGCTGGCTGGTGGGTTCGGCGCTGCTGCTGTTCGTGATCGCCGCGCTGTTCATGCGCAACCAGGTGCGCGCCATTCGCCGGCTCGCCCGTTCTGCCGAGGCGTTCGGCATGGGGCGGGAGGTGCCGGCGATCCGGCCAGAGGGCGCGGCGGAGGTGCGGCAGGCCGCCGCCGCCTTCAACAAGATGCAGGAACGCATCCGCCGCTTCCTGGCGCAACGGACCGAAATGCTGGCGGGCGTGTCGCACGACCTGCGCACGCCGCTGACACGGTTGCGGCTGGCCCTGGCGATGCTGCCTCCAACCGAGGATCTGCGCCAGGACATTGCCGAGATGACCGCCGACGTGGACGAAATGGAGCGCATGATCAGCGGCTACCTGGCATTCGCCCGGGGCGAGAAGACCGAGCAGGCGATGCCGGTCAACCTGTGCTGCATCCTTGAGGAAGTCGCGGCCGGCGCGCGGCGCGCGGGGGCGGAGCTGGACCTCGACGTGCCGCCGGACCTGACGCTGAAGCTGCGTGCCGATGCATTACGGCGTGCGGTGACCAACCTGGTGGATAATGCGCGCCGCCATGCCCATCGTATCGCGCTGACCGCGACGGCGCAGGAGCGTTCGGTGTTGGTTACCGTCGATGACGATGGCCCCGGGATCCCGGCCGATCGGCGGGAGAGCGTGTTCCGGCCGTTCGAGAGCGGTGCGGCGGGAGGTACCGGGCTGGGATTGACTATCGCACGGGATATCGTGCGCGCGCATGGCGGGGAGATCGTGCTGGAGGATAGCCCGCTCGGCGGCCTGCGCGCGCGCATCCGGCTGCCGGTCTAGAGCATTTTCGGACTGGAAAGGTGCTGGACGCCGCACCCCGTCATGGCCCGGCTTGTCCCGGTTTGTCCGGGCCACCCTTTCCCAGCACCCGGCCGCGACAGGTGGCCCGGACAAGCCGGGCCATGACGGTTAGTCAAGCTCGCCGCCGCGAGTCCAGTCAGCCTGAAAGCGCTGCAGAGCGCGATCCGTCCGAGGCTTCCTCTTCACACCATGGCGATGATCAGCCGGCGCGAAATCATGGTCTAATATTTATCAATTTGGTGTCATCGCACCGGCCGTTATGCTATTTACGTAATGACGATCGCAGCCGCATTCCCGGATGCCGTCGCGATGAAGCGATCCCGCAGCAATGCGCACCAAAAGAGCATCCCGATGACCTTGCTTGCGGCGGCGTGGGAATGGCTGGTGCGGCATCGGGAGGCAGTGACGACGATCGACGCGCTGATCGCTGGCGGGCTTCTCATGTGGACGGCTCGGCGGAACCCGGTGACGGAACAGCGCCGGTTCCCGGCGCGGACGGATGCCGACCCGACGCAGCGTGCCGCCGAAATTTTCGGCACGGCAGTTGAACAACTGGCCAGCGACCGGCTCGATATCCGATTGGGCGGCATCTACACGTTGGAACGCATCTCCCGGCAAAGCCGTCCTGACTATGCCGCTGCCATGGAGGTGCTGTCGGCCTTTGTCCGGCAGCGCGCGCGCTGGACGCATCAGGCAGCATCGCGAGGGGGACCGCTGATACAAGACCAGAAGCCGGCGCGGCTGAAACCGTGGGCGGACGTCGCCGCCGTGGTTGCCATCATCGTCCGGCGGGAAACCGCTGCGATCGGCTCCGGCGACTCGCTGGTTGACCTGAGGAAAAGCGATCTGCGGGGCGCGCTGCTGGCAAACGCGTCGCTACAGAAGGCCAACTTTTCAGGCGCCAACCTTTCCGGTGCCAACCTGGATGGCGCCAACCTGCTCAAAGCGAACCTCAGCCGGACCAATCTGGGCGGCGCGGCGCTGGTCGGCGCTGACCTTCACGGCGCCGATCTCAAAGGAGCCGACTTACGGGCGGCCGATTTGCATAACGCCGATCTGCGCGGCGCCGACATTTGTTGGGCCGATCTCGGCGGGGCCAATCTCAAAGGAGCCGACTTGCGTGGCGCCAGCCTTGGCAACGCCCGCCTCGAAGCGGCGGACCTGACGGGCGCGGATCTTCGCGAAGCCGACGCCAGCGGCGCGGATTTCAGCGCGGCCCGCCTGACAAGGGCGAACCTGAGTGGCGCGGCCCTTCACCGGTCCATCCTGGCCAAGGCGACGCTGGATAAGGCCAACCTTGGCGATGTTCATCTTTACAGCGCCAATCTCCGTGGCGCCGAACTGCGGGCGGCGAACCTCCGCCGCGCCGATATGAGTTGGGCTGATCTCGGCGGGGCAATACTGCAATGGGCCGACATGACTGGCGCCGTATTGTACGGGGCGGACCTGAACGGGGCCGATTTCGGCTGTGCAACGTTGCGGGAAGCCGACCTCCGCAGGACCGACATTCGCGGGGCGAGTTTTGCGGATGCCATCCTGGCGGGAGCGGTCCTGCCGCTGGTGGTTCCTCCGGCCGCCGAACCGGATGCGACCGGCGCCGGCGAGATAACGCCGTTCGCGAACGACGATATCCCGACGCCGCCGGACAATGTGGCTCTGCCGGCGGCATCAGGCGAAGGCTGCTGACGCCGTCGGCCCCGGGGAGTCAGGAACGGTTGGCTTGCCGCTCGGCCAGGCGCAGATCGATGATGTCCTGATAAAGGTCCATCGTCGCCGGCACGTAGCCGACTCCGGAGCCCTGTTCGATGTCGGCGTAGACCTTGGGTTGTGACTTGGGCAGGTCGAGCAGGAAGTCCCGGAACGACGTCTTCAACTCGGCCGGCAGCGCGGTGCGGATCGCCCACGGGCCATTCGGGATCTTGCCCGACTGCCAGATGATGTTGATGTCCGACATCTTCAGCAGCTTGCGGTCCACCATCGTGCGGAGATTGCCGCGCGTGTAGCCTTCCGCCTTTTCGCCCTGGCCGGAGGTCCAGGTCACCGCTGCGTCGTACTGCTTGTTCAGCACCGCCACGACGCCCTGTTCATGGCCGCCTGAGAAGCCCGTCTTGGTGAAGTAAGCGCCGTCCGCCAGATTGATGCCTTTGGTCTTCAACGTCGCGCTCGGGATCAAATATCCCGACGTCGAATTGGGATCGGCCCAGGCGAGCGAATGCCCCTTCATATCGGCCAGTGACTTGATGCCGGAATCGGCGCGCACGACCATGACCGAGTAGTAATAGGTCGAACCGTCCTTCTCCTGCGGCACCACGACCGGCTCAATGCATTTGCAATCGAGCCAGGCACCGGCGAAACCGGAGGCGCCGAACTCCGCGGCCTCAAGCTGGCCGGCGGCGATGCCCTGCATGACGCCGGCATAGTCGGCGGCCGGAAACAGCTTCACCGGCATGCGGAGGTGCTCGGACAGCAGCTTCTGGAACTCGTCGTAGCGGGCGAGACGGTCCTGCGTGTTTTCACCGCCCAGCAGGCCGATGCGGAATTGCGAGGGCATCGCGGCGCGGCTTTGCTGGCCGGTCAGAGCCAGCCCCGCGGCGGTGGCGCCCATGGCGATGAGGTGTCTGCGAAGCATGGCTGTCTCTCCCGTTGCGGATGCCCGGACGGCGCGGCTAGGCGGCGCCGAATGGGGCGTTGACGCACGACCGGATAGCCCGCGGTTGATGACAAACCGATGTCGGTTCGGTGAACAGGCCATGTCGGCTGCCTTGCGGGCGCGAAGACGTTATCCCGTTCCGATGGTCCGCCCGTTGACAGGCAACCAAAAGGTTGCATATAGTCCGGCATGGATGAGGACAGCGTTTTCCGCGCTTTGGCGGATGCCAGCCGCAGGAAGCTGCTGGACATGTTGCACCGCGACAACGGCCAGACATTGACCGAGCTTTGTCAAGGACTCGATATGACCCGGCAAGCCGTAACGAAGCATCTGGCTATTCTTGAACACGCCAATCTGGTGTCGAGCAAACGCCGGGGCCGGGACAAGCTTCATTTCATAAACCCAATGCCGATCAATGAAATTTCGGAGCGCTGGATTGGGAAGTTCGAGCAACCGCGTTTGAGTGCGCTTTCGAAGCTGAAAAGAAAACTGGAAGGAGAAGACGATGACTGAGGCCGCGGAGACACGTTTCGTTTATGTCACCTTTATCCGCACCACGCCCGAGGATTTATGGGCGGCCCTGACCAATCCGGACATGATGAAGCAATACTGGTTCGGCATGCATCAGGAAACCGACTGGCGGGCGGGATCGCCCTGGCGCCTAGTGTTTCCGGACGGCCGCATCGCCGACGCGGGCCAGGTTGTCGAAGCCGATCGGCCGAAGCGGATTGTGCTGAAATGGCGCAACGAGTTTCGGCCGGAGCTGAATGCCGAAGGTTTTGCGTACTGCACGATGGAGATCGAGGCGGCGGGCGCCGCGGTCAAGCTGACCATCACCCACGCGATTGATCGCCCCGGTTCGAAACTTATCGAGGCGGTTTCGGGCGGGTGGCCGCGCATTATTTCGAACCTGAAATCCCTGCTCGAAACGGGGGAAGTCTTGCTGAAACCGTAGCACGATCTTGCTGCAGCCGCGGGCTCCGACGCCGGCGGACAGCGCGCCGCCTGTAAGTACACCATCATCGAAAGCTGCAAAATAGATCGACGATCTCCTCCCCTCGCGCTGGGCAAAATAGCCCTTCGCCGGCACCAGGGCAGTACCTCAAAGCGCGGTCATCGGCTGACGCTTACGATCATCACCGAGGACGTCGTGAAAGCAGCGCGACGCACGTTGGTTAGATCGAGCTTCCCTCTTGCAGATACTATAAAATGGCGGAATTCCGGGAAAAATGGGCAAATTGGGCTTGCAAACGTAGCCATGTAAATAACCAGTTTGTGACTTGCAGATCGGCGCGGGGTGGGGTTCCACTCGGCCATGTCGCGTGGCGGTCCCAGGGTGGAACTTGCAACGCGCCCCGTCCAAATGAACGGATTGCCGCCGAAATCGGCCCCGGACGAAATAAAATTTCAGCCCGTTCAACCTCGCGGCGTCAAACGTGCCCAGTAGAGCACGTCCGGTTTTACGATTTATGTAGCCTTTTCAATATGATGCGTCTTTTCAAAGAAGGAAGTTCGGGTTAGAGGTGCCACTTAGCTCTAAAAATGCCGCCAATTATCCCTGAAGGTCACAGTTTTGCCCGCGCCTTGCAACGAAGCCTAAAACCGCAAGCGCAAGACCAAACATCGGCAATGTGAGAGGTTCACCCACAGGGACGGCTTCCCCAAAACTGGCTTTGAACCAGACGTCATTCGCTGGATCTACTGCCCAAGCAGATGACGTCAGTGCAGCGAAGTCCATACCGTTATTATTAAAGACGAATGCGCCACCCGGAATGACGACGTTCGAACCCGGCATGCCAAAAAGGGATACCTGTTGGGCTGGCAGGTTGGATACGCTTAGGAAAGCTACATAGGTGCTGCCAGAACTTAAAGTGATGTCGGGATTGAAGTCAAATTCTTGCAAGGTCCCAGCGGCGTTCATCGTTTGCGTGGCGCTCTCATACAGAATGGTCCCCGCATATGAACCATTCCAAGTCGCGATGTAGCCACGCAGGTTGAGAGGGAAACTGCCGGCATACCGATCCTCAAGATACATAGAAAAATCGGTGAGGGTAGTTTGCGAGGCATCGGGCGTGAACGTCTCGCCGTAAGTCGCAGTGTTGGGGAATCCGAAAGCGTAAATAGGTCCGGTGTTAGAACCCGTCGTGTCTATGGGCGCGGCGGCCGCAGCCGTGGCCATAGCCACCATGAGTGCAAACGTAAGGACGCTCCGTGTCAGGTATTTGATTTTCAATTTCTTTGTACACAGCATTCTCGAATCTTCCGGCACCACCTCAGTCACAGCGTTGACGATCAACATATAAATGCACTCCCGGGTCTATAGCTTACATTCCGGAATGTCATTTAGTCTAATACGTCACGTAAATGAAAAAGGCTGTGATATCTGAGATTTCGGCGCCAGGTTTCTGGTAAGCGATGTGGCGGTCGCACATTGCGGCGCGGGGTAGCGCTGTGATGCAAATTGGGCAGGGGTAAGTTGAAGATACGGGTTTATGCCGCCTTCCGGTTATGCCGAGTGGCCTCGATCATTGCGGGCTGCGTGCCCGATCCAGCAGCGTTTTCCGCGTCGCGGCCCCGGCATAATCCGACACCCTGTCCTGACGGTCAGCACTGCGCCAGGAGGAACGGACGCTCGGAAAACCGGCATCGACGCTGGATCTGCCCGCCTGTTACCGCGCCGACGACGAACTCCCGGCGCCCCGGGCCACCCTCCGATTATGCCGGGATAAACTCAAGTGTTGTCCTGCTATGGTTTGTCGCTCCTACCCGTCATAACCCGGAAGGCGGCATAAGCACGTATTTTCAGGTGACCCGTACGCGACCGATGTCGCCAACTACTTGGCATGGTGCGCAAAAACTCGGCTTTACCGCAAGCTGTGCCGGGCTTGCGGTGCCGGCATCGCTGGCGCGCGCGACCGCGCGCTGTTCCTGATCGGCTTCGCCGGGTCAATCCGCCGCTCGGAACTTGTCGGGCTGGATGTTGGGCACGTGACCTGGACTAACGAGGGGCTGAAGCTGCTGATCGAACGGTCCAAGACGGACAAGCAGGGCGAAGGTGCCAAAATTGCCATTCCGCATGGAAGGGCCCAGGAAACCTGCCCGGTTGCCCCGCCGAAGGATTGGCTCGAGCCGGCCGAGATCAAGGGCAGACCGCTGTTTCGCAAGGTCAACCGCGGCGGTTCGGTCGAGAGCGCCCGGCTGAGCACGGACGGGGTGCGCCAGATCCTGCTCGAGCGCGCCGCCGCAGCCGGTCTGAAAGGCACGCTGGCGGAGCCGGTCAGCCCGCACAGACTGCGCGTGGGGTTCGTGATGACGGCCTATCGCAACGGAGTGCCTGACGAGGAGATCATGGGTCACACCCGGGACCGGAGCCTGACCACAATGCGCAACTACGTCCGGCGGGCCAAGTTCAGCCAGGCTGGCCCGGCTGGCAAACTTGGGCTGTAGTGGACAGACAGGACCAAGACATGGCGTCCGATGAGCGATCACAAGCCTCGGAATTGCATTGCCTGAACGTATCGGGTAGGCAGCTAATGCGACAGCAGCGCACACCCCTGGCCGCGCAGCAGCAGGTGCCGGGTTACCCCGCCCAGCGCCCATTCGCGCAGGCGGCTTTGTCCAAACGCACCCGCGACGATCACCCCGGCTGCATGGTCCCGCGCGATCCCCTGAAGCTGCGCCGCATCGTCGCCGTTCGGCTTCGCCACCACCGGGACCGCCTTGACGCCATGCTGCTTCAGCCACACTACGACATCCGCGACGCAGGACCGCGCGGTGGCGAGCACCTCCGCCGCGGCGATCGTCGCGACCGCCACGTGCGTCGCCTTTTGCAGCAGCGGCAAGGCATCCGCCACCGCACGCCGCGCCTGCCGCGATTCCTTCCAGGCAACCACGGCGCGATCGAGATTCAACGGCGCCGCCGTGGATGGCACCACCAGCACCGGCCGCCCCATCGCCAGCAGCAGATCACCCGGATTGACCCGCCGGGTCAGGTCCGAAGGGGTGTCGGCCGAGGCGGCGGTGACGACGATATCCGCGCACCGCGCTTCGTCGCCGAGATAATCCGCCAACGGCTCGGAAATCATCTTCGATCGCCATGAAATCGTCTTCGCCCGGCCGTGCAGCGCGTCGCGGAATTCCGCCTCCGCCGTTCGGACTTCGCACGCGTGCTGACCGCAGTCATGCCCCACCCAATCGTCCGGGATATAGTCGCCGTCGGCCGCGCTCAGAGGCTTGCGCCGGCACGCCGCGATGCCGACGACGCTGGAGCCGAAGCGCTCGGCGAGGTCGCCGGCAGCCGCCATCACGCCGGCGTTGGAGCAGCCGAGTTCCAGATTCACCATCACGGTCGAATAGGTCATCGTGATTCCCCCCAACGAGAGTGCCCTGTATCGTAACACGTTGGTCAGACAGGCTTCCCCCCGCCAATGATGTGGATCAAACGGCCGTTGCGGCATTGGTCCTATGTTCATCGCGCGCTGGCGGATGGCAGAATAGCCGCCATCCGTGACGAATAGGGGATGTTCTCATGCCCGACACGAACCCACTCGTTTTGCTGCCGGACGCGCAGCCGCGGGACCATCGCGTCGCACCAGCGGAGGCCGATCAATGGCTGCATGCCTGGCAGAGCCGCTTCACCGGCGGCCGCTCGCCCTGGACCGTCGCGCTGGCCTATCTTGATTGGGCCGCCCACGCGGCCAACGCGCCGAACCAGACGGCGGAACTGATGCGGACCGGGCTGGAGCAATGGCACCGGCTGGTCCGGATCGCGACGGGGATGGAGCCGAAGGTGACGCCGCCGCCGGGCGACCATCGCTTCGCCAGTCCCGCCTGGCAGAAGCACCCGTACGACCTGCTGACCCAGGCCGTGCTGCTCGGCGAAGCGTGGTGGGACAGCGTCGTTGCCGAACCGCCGGGGGTCAATCCGCGCAACCGGAGAATGGTCGCGTTTACCGTACGCCAATGGCTTGACCTGATCGCGCCGTCCAACGTTCCCTGGCTGAATCCGGAAGTGATCGAGGCCACCCGGGCCACCGGCGGACGGAACTTCGTCGATGGCCTGGTCAACCTGCTGCACGACGCGAACGGCACGCCGGCGCGCGGCGGATTTGCCGCCGGCAAGAATCTGGCGGTGACGCCGGGCAAGGTGGTGTTCCGCAACAGCCTGATCGAACTGATCCAGTACGTGCCCGCCACCGCCAAGGTCAGCGCCGAACCGGTACTCATCGTGCCGGCCTGGATCATGAAGTATTACATCCTCGATCTGTCGCCGGGGAACTCGCTGATCCGCTGGCTGGTTGAGCAGGGCCGCACGGTGTTCGCGATCTCCTGGCGCAACCCCGGCGCGGAGATGCAGGACACGGCGTTCGAGGATTACCGCACGCTGGGCGTCATGGCGGCGCTGGATGCGATCCGGACGATCTGCGGTGGCGCGAAAGTGCATGCCGCCGGCTACTGCCTCGGCGGCACGCTTCTGACCATCGCCGCCGCCGCGATGGCGCGCGACAATGACGATCGTCTGGCCAGCGTATCGCTGTTCGCCGCGCAGACCGACTTCACCGAGGCGGGTGAATTGCAACTGTTCATCACCGAAGACCAGCTCAGTTTCCTCGGCGACATGATGCGGACGCAAGGATTTCTCAGCCCCGAGCAGATGGGTGGCGCGTTCCAGATGCTGCAGTCCAACGACCTGGTCTGGTCGCGGGTCATTCACCGCTATCTGCTCGGGCGGCAGGAAGCGGCGTTCGACCTGATGGCTTGGAATGCCGACGGGACCCGCCTGCCGGCGCGCATGCATATCGAGTATCTGCGCAGCCTGTATTTGCGCAACGAACTCGCCGAGGGCCGCTTCCTCGCCGGCGGGCATCCGCTGGCGCTGGAGGACATCCGGGTGCCAGTATTCCTGGTGGGCACCGAGCAGGATCATATCGCGCCGTGGCAGTCGGTGTATAAGCTGCATCTGTTCACCGACGCCGAACTGACATTTGTGCTGACATCCGGCGGCCACAACGCCGGGATCGTCAGCGAGCCCGGCCACCCGCACCGGCATTTCCGCATCCGCGTCCGCGAGCCCGGCGGCCATACCTTCGGTCCGGACGACTGGCAGGCCGCAACGGCGCCGCGGGACGGGTCGTGGTGGCTGGAGTGGAACCGCTGGCTGCAACAGCGCTCCGGCCAGCCGATGGATCCGCCGCCGATGGGCCCGGCGCTGTGCGATGCGCCCGGAACCTATGTGCTGGAAGCGTGACGGCGGCTGGAAAAAAGGAAAGAAACCGTGGATCTGGCTCAAGTATCCAACGATTCGATGATCGAAAACCGCACCTTCGATGAAATCGCCATCGGCGAGAGCGCCAGCGCCGTGCGGACGCTGACGCAGGAGGATATCGAGCTGTTCGCCGTCGTCTCCGGCGACGTCAATCCGGCGCATCTCGATCCTGCCTACGCCGAAACGGATCTGTTCCACCGGATCATCGCGCATGGCATGTGGGGCGGCGCGCTGATCTCCGCCGTGCTGGGCACGGAACTGCCGGGACCGGGCACCATCTACATTTCCCAGGACCTGCATTTCCATCATCCGATTGGCATCGGCGACACGATCACGACGCGGATCGTTGCGCGCGAAAAGATCCCCGGCAGGCACCACGTGGTGTTCGATTGCCACTGCACCAATCAGGACGGCAAGGAGGTGATCACAGGGACTGCCGAGGTGCAGGCTCCGACCGAGAAAGTCCGCCGCAACCGCACCGAACTGCCCGATGTCCGGATGATGCGTCACCAGCGCTTCCGCGATCTGATGGCGCATGCCGCCGGTCGGCCGGCGGTGCCGATGGCGGTGGTGCATCCGTGCGATGCGCTGTCGCTGGGCGCGGCGGTGGAGGTCGCGCAACTGGGGCTGGTCATCCCGATCCTCGTCGGCCCGGCGGCGAAGATCCAGGCCGCGGCAGCGGCGGGGGGATTCGATATCAGCCGCTACCGCCTGGTGGACGTGCCGCACAGCCACGCGGCCGCGGCGCGCGCGGTGGCACTGGTGCGGGCGGGCGAGGCGGTGCTGCTGATGAAAGGCTCCCTGCACACCGATGAGCTGATGCATGAGGTCGTTGCGGCGGAAACCGGATTGCGGACGGAACGGCGGCTCAGCCACGTTTATGTGCTCGATGTGCCGACATATCCGCGGCCATTGCTGATCACCGATGCCGCGATCAATATCGCGCCGACATTGGAGATCAAGCGCGACATCGTGCAGAACGCCATCGACCTCGCGCATGTCATGGGGGTGAAGGAGCCCCGGGTGGCGATACTGGCGGCGGTGGAGGTGGTCAATCCGGAGATGCGATCGACCGTGGATGCCGCGGCGCTTTGCAAGATGGCGGATCGCGGCCAGATCACCGGCGGGGTCGTGGACGGGCCGCTGGCGTTCGATAACGCGGTCAGCCCGAAGGCGGCTCGGGACAAGGGCATCGTTTCGCCGGTCGCCGGTCGGGCCGATATCCTGGTGGTGCCGGACCTGGAGGCCGGCAACATGCTGGCCAAGCAGCTCGCCTTCCTGGCCGGGGCCGATGCGGCGGGCGTCGTCGTCGGTGCGCGCGTGCCGATAATTTTGACCAGCCGGGCGGATTCGGAGCGGACGCGGATCGCGTCGTGCGCGGTGGCGGTGCTGATGGCGCAGGCGAGGCAGGCGGCGCTGGCGCCTGAGCAGGGGTGACAGAAGTCGCGAAGCGGGGCACGATCGTTACGGGAGGACTGCGCGATGAAGATCAAGCCGAAGGATTTTCGCGTCCGTGAGGGCGACACGGTGGAGCTGGACACATGGCCGACGGCGGTAAAGCCGATCTACAAGTCGAAGGAAGATTACCACGCGCTGTTGAGCGACCATGTCGATCGCTTGAGCAAGCAACAGCAGCTTCTTTATGCGTCGAACAGTCACGCCATCCTGCTGATCTTCCAGGCGATGGATGCGGCGGGCAAGGACGGCGCGATCAAGCACGTCATGTCGGGGGTGAATCCTCAGGGCTGCCAGGTGTTCAGCTTCAAGCACCCGAGCGCGATCGAACTGCAGCACGATTTCCTCTGGCGCACCACCCGCGACCTTCCGGAACGCGGCCGGATCGGCATTTTCAACCGTTCCTATTACGAGGAAGTTTTGATCGCCCGGGTGCATCCTGAAATTTTGCTGGGTGAGGGACTGCCCGATGCGTCGCCCGATGACAAACGATTCTGGCAAAGCCGCTACCAGTCGATCACGGATCTGGAACGGCATTTACATGCGAACGGAACGCGGATTCTCAAGTTCTTTCTGCATCTCTCGAAAGAGGAACAGCGAAGAAGGTTCCTTGATCGCATCGACGATCCGGAGAAGAACTGGAAGTTCAGCCAGGCGGATATCGAGGAGCGGAAATTCTGGGACAAATATATGAAGGCGTATGAAAAGTGCCTCGAAGCGACCAGCACAGATCATGCGCCGTGGTTCGTCGTTCCGGCCGATGACAAACACAATGCCCGGCTGATCGTGTCGGAGGTCATCGTGCAGACGCTGACGGGGTTGAAAATGAGCTACCCCGAAACGACGCCGGAGCGCCACAGCGAATTGCTGGCAATACGGGACCAACTGGCTGAGTGAGCGCCGGAGCGGGCTCGAGCAGGCGCCGGATGCGTCGGCCGTTTCAGGCGTCCGGCGCTGGCTGATGTGCAGCCGTTCGCCGTTGCGGGATAAAGTCGGCCAACTTGGCCAGGCCGGCCCCATAGGCGGCTTCCATGCTGCGGAATGTCTCATGCGAGACATGGATTGGCTGCAGTTCCGGGTCACGATGGACTTCCCAACAAAACGGCGCCGTACCTGTCCGGACGCGGCGCACGACGACTCTGAGGGCGAGGGCTTCTTTGGAGATTCTCATGTTGACTGTCCTTCTGCGGGCAGGCCGAAGTCTCTCACAGCCGGAGGATAGCGCATGTGACCCCGGCCACATGCGGGGTTGATTGTGCCGTAGCGATGCCGACACCATCGCCGCGACCGTTCACTTCGGTTTTATCGGTGTGAGCGTTCGCAGCTACAGAAGCAGCCCCATCATACCGCATCTCTACGCAGCCGATGCGCGCGGAAGGCGCCGGGACTGCTGGATTCCCACTTGCGGAAAGCGCGGTGAAAGGCGCTCGGTTCGGCGAAGCCGAGTTCGGTGGCGATGTCCCCGACACTCCGCCGGCTGTGCAGCAGCCATTCGTCGGCCAGTTCGCGGCGGATCTCGTCCTTGATCGCCCGGTAGCTCTGGCCTTCGTGACGCAACCGATGGCGCAGCGTGGATGCCGGCAGCCGCAACAGCGCCGCCAGCCCCTCAAAGCCCGGCCAGGATACGGGGGGAGTCGTCCGCAACAGGCCGCGCACCCGGGCGACAAGTCCGCCATCGTAGCGGTATCGCACCAGGATGTTGGCCGGAGCGCCGCGGAGAAACTGTTTCAGCATGCGCTCGGTCCGCACCGCCGGCAGCCGCAGATACGACGCATCGAAGGCCAGGCGGTTGACCGGCTGCCCGAACCGCACCGGGGCGCCGAACAGCAGCCCGTATTCGGCGCCATGATCCGGCATCGGGCAGCGGAAGTCGGCCAGGCGCAGCGGGATGCGCCGCCCGACCAACCAGCAGGTGATGCCATGCACGATCAACCAGAAGGTCCGGTAGGCGAACGCCGACCGCGGCGCCCCGGCATCCGTCAGGACGATCTGGGCCATCCCGTCTGCCACCACCAGCGCCCCGCGCGGATCGTCCAGAACGATGCCGAGGAAGCGCAGCGCGCGGTGCAGGGCCTGCTCCAAAGTCGCGGTGTGCAGCACGCAATGGCACAGGAGCGTAAAACTGCCCGGCCGCATCGGCCGCCCGCCGAGGCCGAAGAACTCGTCCCCGATCGCCGCGGCGATCGCCAGCCACAGCGCGCCATAGCGTTCGGCCGAGACCGGCTCCCGCATCCACTCAGGCAGTCCGGCCGCATTTAAGACCGGTTCAGTCGAGAGGCCGCGGCGGCGCAGGCTGTCCAGCGCCTCCTCGACAAAGCAGGCTGCGATCGTCCGCCGTTCCATGTCCGTCCCGCGCTATGGCAAAACCGGCCGCAAAATATACGCGGTGCGGGCATCGATTGCCACTCGGTCCTGATGTTCAATCGCCCCGGAGGCGTTGCGCCTTCAAAGAACAAATAATGACCCGGCGGAGGAGATACCCATGACCGATCGTCCCGACTATGCGGATGCCATCGCGTCGTTCAGCGTCGAAGCCCTGGCCGCGAAGCTGCACGGCAGCCTGGAAAACGGCCTCAACGCCTGCGTCGAGTGCTGCGATCGGCATGTCGCCTCCGGTGGGATCGCGCTGGAATACGAAAGCCAGGACGGGCGCCGGGCCAGCCTGACATTCGCGGCGTTGCAGGAGCAATCCGCCCGCTTCGCCGGCTTCCTGACCGCGCGCGGCATCGGCCCGGGCGACGTGGTCGCGGGGATGCTGCCGCGCACGCCGGAACTGCTGGTCACAATCCTTGGCACGTGGCGCGCGGGTGCGGTGTATCAGCCGCTGTTCACCGCGTTCGGGCCGAAGGCGATCGAGCACCGCCTCAAGCTCGGTGCGACGAAGCTGGTGGTGACCGATGCGGCGAACCGGGCGAAGCTCGACGAGATCGCGAATGCGCCCCCGGTGGCCGCAGTCACTGGCGCGCCGGTGCGGGAGGCGGATTTCGACTTCCGCGCCGAACTCGCCGCGCAGAGCCCGGTGTTCGAGCCGGTCCTGCGGCTTGGGGAGGATCTGTTCCTGATGATGTCCACCTCCGGCACCACCGGGCTGGCCAAGGGCGTGCCGGTGCCGCTGAAGGCGCTGCTGCCGTTCTACGTCTACATGCGCGACGCGGTGGATCTGCGTCCGGAGGACAAGTTCTGGAACATCGCCGATCCCGGGTGGGCGTATGGATTGTATTATGCGGTGACGGGGCCGCTGATGATGGGCCTGACCACCACGTTCTATGACGGGCCGTTCACGGCGGAGAGCACCTACCGTATCATCAAAACCCACGGCATCACCAACCTGGCCGGCTCACCCACCGCGTTCCGCCTGCTGATCGCCGCCGGGGCGGAGGCGGCCTCCGCGGTGAAAGGCCAGTTGCGCGTTGTCAGCAGCGCGGGCGAGCCGCTGAACCCGGAGGTGATCCGCTGGTTCGCGGAGCATCTGTCGGCGCCGATCCATGACCATTACGGGCAGACCGAGCTGGGGATGGTGGTGAATAATCATCACCGGCTGCGCCATACGGTGCATCTCGGGTCCGCCGGGTTGGCCATGCCGGGGTATCGGGTGGCGGTGCTGGACGATGATGGCAACGAGTTGCCGCCGCATCAGCAGGGGGTGCTGGCGATCGATATCGCGCGCTCGCCCCTGCTGTTTTTCAACGGGTATTGGCAGCAGGCGACCCCGGCGATTGGCGGCGGCTATTACCGCACCGGCGATACGGTGGAGCTGGAACCGGACGGCTGCATCAGCTTCATCGGCCGGGCGGACGACGTGATCACGTCCTCGGGGTACCGCATCGGCCCGTTCGACGTGGAAAGCGCGCTGATCGAGCATGCGGCGGTGATCGAGGCGGCGGTCATCGGCAAGCCTGACAAGGAGCGGACGGAGATCGTCAAGGCGTATGTGGTGTTATCCGACAACTTCGAGCCGTCCGACGCGCTGGCGGAGGATCTGTGCCAATACGTGAAACGCCGGCTGTCAGCGCATGCCTATCCGCGCGAGATCGCCTTCGTGAAGAGCCTGCCGAAGACGCCGAGCGGCAAGCTGCAGCGCTTCATCCTGCGCAACAGCGAGGTCGCCGCGGCGGGTGGGACGGCGGCGTGAAGGAACGGCAGGGGCCGGACCTGAGCAAGCGCACAGAAAACAAGGCCGCCCTCCTCTCGTCATGGCGGGCGCAGGCCCGTCATCGAGACCAGCATCGCAAGGCGTGGATGGTGCGCCTCCGCGCACCATGACGGGGAGAGGACGGCGGCCTATGCCCGATATATATTGCGCGCACTGAGCTTCATCCGGCTCAAGCACCAAACTATCCCCAGGAGGACACCATGACACCCCATGACCCCATCGTCATCGTCGGCAGCGCCCGCACACCCATGGGCGGCTTCCAGGGCGACCTGAAGGACGCGGCCTCCCCGGCCCTCGGCGCGGCCGCCATTGCCGCAGCGGTCCAGCGCGCGGGGATTGCCGGCACCGATGTGGAGGAAGTCATCATGGGCTGCGTTCTCCCCGCCGGTCTCGGCCAGGCGCCGGCGCGGCAGGCGGCGCTCGGGGCGGGGCTGCCTTTGGACGCCGGCTGCACCACCGTGAACAAGATGTGCGGCTCCGGGATGAAGGCGGCGATGTTCGCCCACGACCTGCTGCTCGCCGGCAGCGCGGACATCGTTGTCGCCGGCGGCATGGAGAGCATGTCCAATTCGCCCTATCTGCTTGACCGCGCCCGTTCCGGCTATCGCATGGGACATGGGCGGGTGCTGGACCATATGTTCCTCGACGGGCTGGAGGACGCCTACGACAAGGGCCGCCTGATGGGCACATTCGCGGAGGACTGCGCGCAGGCGTTCCAGTTCACCCGCGCCGCGCAGGACGCTTTCGCGATCGAGTCGCTGACCCGGGCGCAGACGGCGATCAACGACGGGTCGTTCGCCGCCGAGATCACGCCGGTCACGGTGAAGGCCAAGCAAGTGACGTTCGACGAACAGCCGGGCAAGGCGAACCTGGAGAAGATCCCGACCCTGAAACCCGCCTTCCGCGACGGCGGCACCGTGACCGCGGCGAATTCCAGTTCGATCTCCGATGGAGCGGCTGCTTTGGTGCTGATGCGGCGCAGCGAGGCGGAGCGGCGGGGCCTCACGCCGCTGGCGGTCGTGTCGGGCCATGCGACGCATGCGGCGGCGCCGAACCTGTTCCCGACCGCGCCCATCGGCGCCATCCGCAAGCTCGCCGATCGGCTTGGCTGGGCGTTGTCCGACGTGGATCTGTTCGAGATCAACGAGGCCTTCGCCGTCGTCACCATGGCGGCGATGCACGACCTTGACCTGCCGCACGACAAGGTCAACGTGCATGGCGGCGCGTGCGCGCTCGGCCATCCCATCGGCGCTTCCGGCGCCCGGGTGCTGGTCACACTGCTCGCCGCACTGCAAAAATACGGGCTGCGGCGCGGGGTTGCGTCTTTATGCATCGGCGGCGGCGAGGCGACCGCTGTCGCCATCGAACGCCTCCACTGACGGGGGATTTTTACACCATGCTGCTAACCGACACCCAGCTTCAGATGCGCGACGCGGCGCGGGAGTTTGCGCGCGAGCGCCTCGCCCCCGGCGCCGCCGCGCGCGACCAGTCGCACGCCTTCCCCGCCGCTGAACTGCACGAAATGGGGCAGCTCGGCTTCATGGGCATGCTGGTGCCGGAGGAGTATGAAGGCTCCGACACCGGCGTGCTGGCCTACGCCGCGGTGCTGGAGGAGATCGCCGCGGGCGACGGGCCGTGCTCGACCATCATGAGCGTGCACAGCTCCGTCGGCTGCGGGCCGATCGTGCGGTATGGGACGGAGGCGCAGAAGCGCCGCTTCCTGCCCAACATGGCGAGCGGCGCCTGGATCGGCGGCTTCGCGCTGACCGAGCCTCAGGCGGGCTCGGATGCCTCCGCGCTGCGCACCAGGGCGCGGCGCGACGGGGACGGGTATGTGCTGTCGGGCACCAAGCAGTTCATTACGTCGGGCAAGAACGGGCAGGTGATCATTACGTTCGCGGTCACCGATCCGGCGGCGGGGAAGAAGGGGATTTCCGCCTTTATCGTGCCGACGGATACGCCGGGGTATGAGGTGGTGCGGGTCGAGGAGAAGCTCGGCCTGCATTCCACCGACACCTGCCAGATCGCGTTCAACGACATGCGGCTGCCGGCGGATCTGCGGCTGGGCGCGGAAGGCGAGGGGTATCGGATCGCCCTGTCCAACCTGGAGGGCGGGCGCATCGGCATTGCGGCGCAGTCGGTGGGGATGGCGCGGGCGGCGTATGCGGCGGCTCGGGACTATGCGCGGGAGCGGGTGACGTTCGGCAAGCCGATCATCGAGCACCAGGCGGTGGGGTTCCGGCTGGCGGACATGGCGACGCGGATCGAGGCGGCGCGGCAGTTGGTGCTGCATGCGGCGGCGCTGCGGGAGGCGGGGCTGCCGTGTCTGACGGAGGCCTCGATGGCGAAGCTGTTCGCCTCGGAGACGGCGGAGGCGGTGTGTTCGGCGGCTATCCAGACGTTGGGGGGGTATGGGTATCTGGTGGATTTCCCGGTGGAGCGGATCTACCGGGATGTGCGGGTGTGCCAGATTTATGAGGGGACGAGTGACGTGCAGCGGCTGGTGATTGCCCGGGGGTTGCCGGAGTAGTAAGTGTTTAGACGGGACGATTATGATAGCGCAGAGACACTGAGGTTTTCCCGCGGGGCCACGATTTCGCGCCATTGGCGCCGACGGCTTCAGAAAAAGCGGTTCCTCTTTGGGAATCGTATAGGGAAGACCTGAGACTTCGACAGCCGATTGCTATCGTAAGCGGCATGAGCATTCTAGGTGCAGAGTCCCTGGCATTGGGTCGTGATGAAGGCATGCTGCTTCCTGTCCTACGGCGGTGGACCCAAGTGCAACGGCGCTATGCCCCCTCCCGCCAGGAGGGCAGTTCACAAGTTCGTAGAGACACGATACAACGTGAACGCCGAAAATATGGCTGAGGAAGACGATGGAAAACCATGTGATTGCTCACGTGTACGGTGCAACGGACCCTGATCAAGTCAAGCACGAACTCGGAACGATTTGGGAGGTGCTGAAGGACAATCCGGAGTTGGTGGAAGAGGCCGACATCGACCCGGCAACCATTGAGTCGGAGGAGAACCCGTTCAGCGCTTCCCGCGCGGCGGAGGGTTCCGCCATCGTGGCAGGTATTGTGATCGCCGCCGGCGGCAGGATCGCCGGCGAGATATTGATCCGACTGTGGGATCAAGTGGTCTGGCCGCGATTGCAGACTAAGATCAGCGGCATCCGCGACGAACCTCCGGAGAACTGATAAGCGTCCAGGCACCGTTACAGATGGCCGGCATGTCCGCCAAGCCGCTGTTTCAAGCCATTTTCGAGCACGATCTTCACCTATCGCTGCGTGACCGTAAGCAGCTCGCGGTGCAGATTATTGTCGCTCGCACCCTCCAGATCCCAGTGCCCAGCGCCAATTCTCGACTCCATCGGAACCTCGCCAAGATCGTCACGAAAATCAGAGATCTCGCCAGACCGGAACTAGACCAAGACGAGGTCAGCCTCGCCGACTTTCTGGCGAATTTGGCGAGCCAGCTCCCGCGCTTCGTCAAGACCCGGCGCTTTCCGAAAGGCGCCGAGGAACGTCATCACATCGCCCGGTTCATGCTTGAGGCGCGGTTCCTTAAGCACACGCCGGCTCCTCTGCCGCATAATGAAATCCACGAAGTGCGGTGGCTCGGCGAGATGTTCGTATGGCTCGTTGCCATCGCCGAAAAAGCCTATGCCCCTGCGCTGCAAGGGAACGGCAATGGCGGCCTCGCCTTACGGCTCCGCACCCTGCCGCAGACTGCGTCGGAGATCAAAGGTGAGACAGTGTTCCGTTCCGTCAACGACGCCAACACTGCCCGCGCAGCCGACGTCAGCATCAAGCTTCCGCTGCAGCATTTCTCCGACGACCACTTCTGCCAACTCCCGTCGATAATGTTCCACGAAGTCTTCGTCCATGGCCCGCAAGCTTGGGAGACCGTTGGATGCCGCAAGGTCGTTGGGGAACTCTGTGCCCTGCGAGAGGGCTTCGTCGACGCCGCAGCCCATGCCGCCCTCGTTGCCGAGTTGGAGAACGCTTCTGTTCCTCGCCTGTTGCGGCCGTTTCATGTTGAAGTTCGCAGCGGCATCGGGGAAGCCCACCGTCAGCGCAGTGAGGCCGCTCTCGTCCCCGAAACAGACGACAACGCACACATACACCAGAAAATGGTACGGAAATTCCGCAAGCGCGGTCGCACCACCTTCGAAGATCTTGCCGCGAAAAGCCCATGCGCAATGCAGCTTGCCTTGTGCCTCAATCTGCTCGAACTGCAAGACGAAGATGGCTGCCGCCTGGTCGAACGCCTGCGCCATGCCATCGACCGCCCCACGCCGCCGACCGGCAAGCAAATCCGCGACACCAACGCCGACTGGCTCGACGAACTCTGTAGCGCCGCCGCAACCTTCGATCACGCCAAGGTTCGTGCCCTGGTTGCGAGGGTACTTCCAGGGCCGTCTCAAGGCGACTCGCCGCAATCGGACCCGGCCCGCGCGTTCTTTGATTGACGCCGGTCGAATTTTGATGCAATCAAATCAGAAATCGGGCGCACCACGCCTCGGTTGAATGGACCCTCGCCATGACCGACCTCGAGCTCCGGCTTCTGGCTAACGCGCTTAAGTTGCGCCGCTTCACCAGCGACCGTCTCGCCGCCGAATCCGGCGTCAACGTGCACAGCGCACGCTCCTGGCTCCGCCGAAACCCTCATATTGTGAATCAACAGCAGCCCACGGGGATCGGCGAGGCCGGCCGCGGTCGGCCCCGCGCCGTTTGGCAGCTTCGCCCCGAGATGGATTTGGAACTGCGCGCCCAGCTCGAACGTGCGTACCCGCTAGGCGCCCCCGTCCCGTCTTTCAGCCTCGAGACCGCAGGTTACCTCCGCGACCTGAAGGTGATCGAGGAATATATCGAGTCATGGCGTGCCGCTGCCAAGCGAAACCTTGCGGACGACGCCGACATGAGCCGTGCAGCCGCCCAAAGCCGCATTGCGGCGACTTGGCTGAGCTTCGCTGACCTCGACGCCTCCGGCCACTCTGTCGATCAGTCCACCATCAAGCGGCTCATCGTATTTGAGACCGAACTCGGAATCGCCGCCGCCCCGGCGCTTTATAAGCTCCCGCTTGTCGCCAAATGGACCGCCGAGCGTCTCAATCGCATGATCGGTGCCGGCGCGTCCCCGTCCTTCGCCGCCCGCGTGCTTAGCGCCCGTGCGAGCGCCCAGTCTCTGCCGTGGCAGGCTCGGCTATTGCTTGCCTCTTTTGCGGCCCCCGTCTGGGCCGACGAGGGTCTGGTCGAAATGTCCGGCCTCTCCGCGGATGAGGCTCGACGCTGCATACTTGTCGCCGACGCCGTTCCGGTCGCCCGCCGCCTCGAGATTTTTGCAAGGGCTCTGGAAGACCCGGCTGCCCTTGCCGTGAAATGGACCCCTGACCAGCGCCAAGCCGCGCTTCTCGGTCTCGCGGATCGCCAATATGCAAAGCCGTTGCGCGACGTGCAGCGCTGGCTGTGGGAACTTCCCTTCCTGAAAGCCTGCTGGGCCGAGGAACATGCTCTCGCCGTTTGGTATGGCATCGGCGAGAGTCAGCTTAATAGCGTCCGCGTCGTCCGCGAATTGCGCAACTCCGCCCGCAACGGCATCGACATCACCCGACGCTGGCCCAATCTCAAGATCGGCCGGCTCCGAGGCCTCGCGATTGACTGGTGCGAGCGCCTCTTCAATCAGCCCGACCGACCTGAGCACCTGGATACTTCGAATCTTCAATTCGCTGCCGCTTACTTACGTGGCCGCGGGTTCGTTGACGTCGAAGCCGCAGCATGAACAGCGCCGAACGCTACTTCCACTACGCCGCTACCATTCGCTGGTGCCTCGAATATAATCACGAGGACTACGAGTTCTCCAGGGCAGGCGGCCGCATCACATATCTTGTCGACGCTAACATCGTCCGCTTCTTCATGCATCCGGCTGCTGAAGCAACCCAGCATTTCGGGGTCTTCGGCCAGGGCGCCAAGATCGAAACCAATGCCATGATCACCGCAGAGTTCATGCTCTCACGGGAGCTTGCTGGACAGCGCCGCGCCCCGGCCTTCATCGCCCCTGGCCACGCCGAAGACGTCGCTGATATCATTGAAGCCGTCGGTCGCACTGGACCCGACCTGCGCGAACCACCCAACCGCAATAGGCTCGAGGCGTTGCTGCATGACATAGAGGCGAATCGTATCCGCCCCGAGGACGCCATTCGACAGCTCACCGAGCTTGTGCCGAAGGTCGCTGAAGTCTTCGCAACCTATCTTGAGGTCGAACATCTGAAGCGGGTCTACGACGAAGACCTCGTCCGCCCGCTGGCAAGCCACCGCAATGCGACGCGCGACATCCTCGAAGTCGACAACGGGGCATCGCTAGCTGTCATCGAGTGGACCAGGAGAATCCGCAAATGGGAGGCGACCGCTGAGACGGAGCGGCGCAGCGGCCGCCCGGCCCCTCAGGCGACCGCCCGCGAGACGGGGTCGTCGCGGCGCGAGTTGCGGGTCGTTGAGCGTGACGCTCGGGTTCTTGTCCAGCTTGAGATGCTGGCGGCCGCCGCCGATCCGGAGTGCCGCTACGTTCTCATCACCGCGGACACCGTGTTGTTCGACACCTATGCGCGCTGGTATTGGCAGGAAGTCCGTGAGAAGTCTCCGCGGCCCCCCTTCCTGTTGCGGCTCCCGCTCCAATACTGTCCGATTCTAAACCTCAATGAGATGCCGAACGGCCTTGACGAATCGGTGAATCGCCAGACCAGCAGCAGCCTCGATCCGCTGTTCGAGGACCTGCGGCGCGTCGACCCTGACTATCCCAACTCGTTAAGCTTCCTACGCACCCTTGTCGGCCACAAGCAGCTCACCGATACGCTCCTCGGCTTTTTTGGCTTCGATCCTCTCTCACTCGATGACGCTACTCAAAAACAATTCAAAGACATGCGGCTAGATTGGCTCGCCACCTTCGGCCAGAGCAGCGTAATCAATGCGCCGTTGCTGAACCGCCGCGTCTGCGGCAACCTTGACCGGCTCGTGAGGCTCCTGCAGGACCGCCGCGATTTCCTCGAAGCGCTCCGCGACGAATTGCAGCGCACTATACTTGATCTTGAGCAGTCCCATCTCGCCTTCTCCACGGGCGTCAACATCCGCCTACTTCATCGAAGCTTTGGCCCGAAATCCTCGGAAGACGCGCTGCGGTCACCGGGTCTTATACGCGCCTCGTTCCCGCGTATTCTAGGCGAACTCGAACTCAACGACGCGCTCAATCGCTTGTCCCATCGGGACGGCAAACTGCTCAACCGAGTAAGTCGGGAGATGCACAAGCTGCTCGATTTCGAGGCCTATTTCTTTGCGGCCTGCGTCGCCCATCGTTGCGGCCTTTGGCACGGCGCCTATCTCTATGCCAACCGGGCGAGGGACTTCATCGGCGCCGAGCCGCCAGCCGGCGGCCTTCACGAACTCGATTTCCTGCGCGCCAACAGCGCCCGTAACGCCCTGCGCAGCAAGGGGAGTCTCGACGTAGCCGCTGACGTGCTTGCCCGCCTCGTCAAAGACGCCCAGGCGCAGAGCGACCATTTTGGCCTTGCACGCGCCCTCTGTGAGCAGGCCGCGTTCTACTTGGTTATCCTCTTCGCCGATGCCCTCGACGTGATCCGCAACCCTGAGCTTAAGCGCCAAGCTCCAAAGGTAATGGCGGGTATCTACGCCGATTCGGCCGAAGCAATCGCCCGCGCCCAACAGACCGGCAGCGAGAGCGATTTCCGACTCACGACTTTTCTGTCGAACCACGCAGCCTCCAACGTTGTCGCAGCCGACCTCTATGCCCGACTCTATGCCGATGGCGATGAACGCCGTGCCATCGCTCCCGATGACGCCACCGTAGCGGCCGCTCGCTTGCAAATTGATGCCTTGCGTGAACGTCATCCCTGGACATTCATCGTGGAACTCGAGAAGGCGATGCTCTCCTTCGTTCGGAACGAACGCAGCCCCGACGAGGTACTCTACGAGATCACAGCGCTAAAGTCACGCGCCGACAAGGCTCGGGTTCAGATGACCCGTCTCGATGAGCGCGAGATACAAGACTTCGAGAGCCGCCTGAAGAATGCGATCCAAGCCAAGATGGTCCCGCCGCAGCGTGCAACCGCTGAATGACACGTGTGACCGGTCACAGCGCCCAGGCTGTCGCCGGCACGCCAGGGGTACCAGTGCTTGTCAGCGCAAAGCCTCTCGGATGTTCGGAAACTCTGCTTCAATGTCCGTGTGGTTTCCCGCCTGGACCGACCCGCCCGGCCCCCCCTTACGTCTCCGGAAACAGGCTCGGAAACAGCACCTCGACCGCATCAGGCGAAAACCGCAAGGACACCGGCCCCTTCGGCGTCTCCGAACCCAGAATCCCATCCCCGACAAGGCGGCCGAGCAGATCCCGCGCGCTGCGCTCCTTCAACCCGCTGACCCGGGCCGCCTCCCCGCGCGGCAAAGCCCCCGCTGCAGCGCCTGCTCCAGGATATACAAAGCCTCCGGCCTGAACCCGCGCCGTCCGGCGTAAATCTTCAAACGCTCAACCAACGAATCGAGTTCGAACAACCCATCCATGAACGTGACCTGATCGAGGCAGACCTTCAGGAACCAGGCGATGAAATCGCTCAGCGCCCGGCGCGACAAATTCCCCCTGCCGTCGAGATCGCCCTGTCGCGGGCTGTCCGCATAGTCCATCATCCGCTTGTAGTCGCCGCGGCTTTCAAGCCCGCGCGCCAGCCCCCGCGAAACCGACCAGAGCCCGTGCGCGCCGATGCCCGCCGACAGTGCCATGGCGTGGCTCATCAACCGGCTGACGCGCCCGTTGCCATCAAGAAAAGGGTGAATGTAAATCAGCCGGTGATGCGCCGCCGCCATCGCCATGATCCGGCTGCCGGCTCCCAGTCCCGCGAACCCATACCGCTTCTCAAAATACCCCATGAACGCCTCAACCCGATCGGCCGAGGGCGGCAAATGCCTACCGGCGGCGACCTCATGATCAGCCGCGCTGCGAAATTCGCCGGGGATCATCCGCAGTTCGCGGCCATCGCCTTTGATCATCAGCATCGTTTCGGGCGCATCATCATAGAAAGAACGATGCAGCCAGCGGATGAAGGCTACCGACGCAGGCTCGGGCAGCTCGCCGGCGGCGTGGCGCCGATCGATGTCGCGTTGCAGCCGGATATGCGCCCGCGCCTCGATCTGAAGGGTGCGGCGTTCCCCGGCGGCATCGAACTCGTTGGCCAGCGCGCGCTCGATCTCGCGCGGCGTCGTGTTATGCCCCTCGATCAGATTGGAATAGGTGCAGTTCATCACCCCCACCAGTTCGGCCAGGCTCGCCGCCGAACGCGGATGCAGGCGGGCGCCAAGGCGATGCGCCGCGCCGGACAGCGAGGCCACGAGATCGACGATCTCGGCACTGCTCGTATCCAGCAGGCATGGTTCGATCCGAGCCGGGGTTTCGTCCGCCACCGCTGCCTGCCGATCTCCGTTTCTGACAGAAGCATGATATCATGGGCAGATTTCTAAAGACGGGCAGAAATTTGCCGATCCGGCCGCCGATCGGCGGAAGCGGGAATCAGGCGGGGATTTCAAGCGGTTGATGGGTCAACGGCGGTCATCCGCTGCCGATTCGCGAGCACTGGTGCCGTCCGGCGGGACGCCGCTCTCCCGGCCCCGGATTGCGAGCGCGCTGCGCCGCCGCGCCAGGCAGTGGCCTCGCTCCTTCCCGCTCTCCGCAGAGTGACAAGCGGCAAGCGGAACGGCGCTGGCACAAACTATCCCGTCTGGTAATAAGTGAATACGGGGTACCCGATACTCCGACTGATTGGGGGAGCTCTCACAATGCAATCGAACAAAATCCGCCGAATCCGGCCATCACTACGCCGAAGCGCGCTACAAGCAACGACCATTGCGCTATGCGCAGCCGTAACGACCCCCGCTACCACCCGCGCCCAAACCCCTTGCGTCATCGATCACCAAAACGTCCCCGCCCCCATCCAGGCCATCTTCAACGGCCCGTTCTACAACGGCGCCATCTGGGGCCTCCGCGTCGACGACCTCGACACCGGCAAGACCCTGATCGATCTTAAGCAGGACTGCCAGTTATACATCGGCTCCGTCCGCAAAGTCTTCTCCATCGGCGAGCTGGTCAACCAGATCGGCCCCGACTACCGCTACAACACCCCGGTTTTCCAGCTCGGAGACATCGCCAGCGACGGCATCCTGCACGGCAACCTCGTGCTCGTTGCGTCAGGCGACCTGACAATGGGTGGACGCACCAACCCGGACGGCACCATCGCGGTCCCCGACTTCGATCATAACGAGGCCGACTCGCTGGGCAACGCCACCCTCGCAGCGCCCGATCCGCTCGCGGGATACAAGGCACTCGCCCATCAGGTCGCGCAGCACGGCATTACCGCGATCAGCGGAGACGTCATCATCGATGATCGTCTGTTCCAGCCCTACTACTTCCGCGACCAGTTCTACATCCGGCCGATTTTCGTCAACGACGATGTGGTGGACGCCTCGATCAACCCCGGCGCCGCCGGCAAGCGGGCGGAGGTCGCGATCAGGCCGCTCTCCGCGGCATTGCGCATCAAGAACAAGCTGCAAACCGGGGCCGCGGGTTCCGACTACACCCTGACCCTGGACCCGGAGCTGCCGCAATGCATCGGCCAGCCCCATTGTTCGGCGGCGATCACGGGCGACCTGCCGATAGACTTCAAGCCGATGTTCACCAACGCATTCCCGTTGGTGCAGAATTTCCGGATCGTCGAGCCCTCGAACTACGCCCGCACCGTGTTCATCGAAGCGCTCGCCGCCGAGGGCGTGTCCGTGACTGCACCCAGCGTCGGCCCGAACCGAGCCGATACGCTGCCGGATCCCGGGCAATACCGGAAGCACCGGAAAGTCGCCGAGCTGACGGGGATTCCCTATTCCGAGACCATGAAGCTGATCCTGAAAGTCAGCTACAACATCGGGGCCGACACCAGCCTGATCCTGTTTGGGCTGACGCACGGCGTCAACAGCATGGACGACGCGCTTGCCGTAGAACGTGGCATCCTGCCGTCCGACTATGGCGTAGCCGACGACCAGTTCCATTTCATCGACGGTTCCGGCAAGGACACCACCTTCGCGACCAGCCAGGCAATCATCACGATGCTATCGCAGTTGCGCAAGCGTCCGACATTCCCCGCTTTTTTCGATGCGCTGCCGATCCTTGGCATCGACGGGTCGCTCGGCAATATTACCGACTTCGAGGCCGACCCCACACTGGCCGGGGCAGTCGGGCAGGTGCGCGCCAAAACCGGCACCGTCGCCGGCCCGAATAGCTCCGGCTCCGGGACTGTGCTGAACGGACAAGCCTTCGCCGGCTACATCACGACCAAGGGCGGCAGGCACCTTGTCTATGAAGTCGTCGTCAACAATCTACCGGTTGCCAATCTCAACCAGATCGTCCAGGTGTTCCAGGACGAAGGCACAGCGTCCGCCATCTTGTGGCGGGACTACTAGACCGCGTCCGGGACCGGGGCGGCCGGCGCCCCGCCCTGACAGCGCCGAGGCGTCGGCAGGGCCACTATCGAGTCATAGCGCCATAGACCCCGGCCCGGCGCTCGCCGCGGGCTGCGCTGGCCCCGATCGATCGTAACACGCGCCAAGACAAGACGGCCAAAAAGGTTGCCGGCCGAGCGCCGCACTCGTCGGCGTACGATCAGTTTATCCCGAGCCGGTCCGGCGCCGCCTCGCCGCGGCGATGCGGCACAGTAACGCCGTAATACTGAAAACGGATTGTTCCGCGCGATGCGCGCCGATCATGACGGCTGTAGCGCAACCGCCCGGCCATGCGGTCGGCTGCGCGGCCGACGGATTATTTGCGGCTCATCGTGTACTCCTATTCCGGATCGTGGAATCGATAAATACTCTTGCGTGGGCGTATAATTACCATAATCATCCGTCCCGTCAAGTTCGACAGAGACCGTCGGTATGAAAATGACACATCGTCTATACGACCGACGTAACAAGGATGGTCCGTATGCGTAATATTCTCATGGCCACTGCGGCCATCATGGTGGCGACAGGCGGTCTGGCGTATGCCCAAACACCCGCGGCCCCGTCGCAGGGTCAGCTCGCCGCGCCGTATGGCGCCGGCCCGGCCAACTTCAACAACAACAATGCCTGGGGCATCGCCAACACCCCGTCCGGCGGCGCCGCCGCCGGTCCGCTCAGTACTATCTACGCACCGAACGTCGATGCGGTGCCGGCTCCGGGCACCATCGTGATACGCCTCAACGGCCGCGTCGAAGCTGATGTTGCCGGCACGTTCTCCACCCTAAACACCGGCAAAGGCACACCAACCACCGCCAACCCGAGCGGCACCGGCTACAAGCTCAACCCTGTCGGCGTCGGCAGCTACGCCCGGCTGTATCCGGGCTTCGACGGCCTGGCCGCGAACGGTCTGCGCTACGGCGCCGTGGCGGAAATCCGCGAGAACTTCTATGCCGGCACGACCGGCACCACGAACGGCGGCTCGTTCGGCGCCGTTGCCAGCCCGAGCGGCAACATCTCGGCCCAGACCCTGTGGGTCCGCGCGGCCTTCACCTACCTCGCGTCGGACCAGGTGGGTATCGTCCGACTCGGCCAGGGTGCCGGCGTGCTCAGCCTGTTGGACAATGGCATATTCACCAGCCAGTTGTGGGACGCCGGTGTCGGCAACCTGAACGGCGGCGGCATCGGCGCACTTGGTCCGAGCGGGGCTCAGCCGCCGTTCGTCTGGATCGACCAGGCCGCCGCGGACGTCGCCAACAACAAGATCGTCTATCTGTCGCCGCAGTATTACGGCTTCGACGCCGGCGTGCAGTATGCGCCGAGCGAGGGCAATGCGCTGCAGAACTCGGCGGGCGCCAGCCCGTTGCAGAGCGCGACCTGCAACCAGGCCGGCGCGAACTGCATCAGCGTCACCTCCGGCAACGACGCCACCCGCTTCTATAATCAGGTCGGCGCCGGCGTGCGGTATCAGCAACTCTTCGGCGCGGTCGATTTCAAGGCGTATGGCTTTGCCGAAACCGCACAGAAGGAAAACCTGACGACCGGTCAGTATTTCACGCCGGCACAGCTCCGCGCGGGCGTCGCGGGCGCCAGCACGACGAACATCCGGTACGACAACCTGGCCTTTTACAAGGCCGGCACAGCCATCACGTTCGCCAATTTCACCTTTGCCTTCGACTATATCGGCGGCGCGGTGAACGCCCAGTCGACCCTGAAGCCGACCGGCGCGCCCAACCTGAACGCGATCCTGCCGGGCCTTACCTACGCCAACGGTCCGATCACCGCGGGTATCGAGTTCGGCGATATCTGGAGCCAGGGCGCGGCGCAGTTGACCGGAGCGACGCAGCGCCACGAGTATGAGTTCGCTTTCGGCGGCGCCTACAAGCTCGCGCCGGGCGTTCAGCTCGTTGCCGAGTACCAATATGCCTACCGCCATCAGAACGGCTACAACTTCAACACCGCCGCCATCAACCAGGGCACGGTGGATGCGCAGTCGCAGCAGCTTCTGTTCGCTACCGTGCTCACCTGGTAGCTTTATGATCGATATCGGAACGATATGGCGTGGTGACGCTCCGACGTTTTTCCGCGATTTCCAGCGCTCAGCGCGGCACCAGCCTGATCGTGGTTGCTCGCGCCTCAGGCGTAACGACCGACGCGACGTATTGTTCGCCATCGCGGCGGTACTTCTCCCAATACGCGGCATCGATCGCATCGGCCGCCTCGGTGTCGGCGGCAACGAACGCGACATCCTTCTCGATGCCGCCGGCACTGATGCGGCCTTCATGCCGCACCCGGGTGCCGCGCAGCCAGGCGGGGCTGTCGCCGTAGGCGGAGCGGACATACAGATCGTCTCCGACGCGCACCACCCAGATCGTCACCGGCTTGCGCAAGGTTCCGTCCTGCCGCAGCGAGGCGATCCTCAGTTCGTCCGCGCCGCCGACGCGGTCCAGCTCGTCGCCCGTCCACACGGTCATGATCCGCCCGCGTATTGCGCGTCGGTCACATGCTCCATCCACTCGACGACCTTGCCGTCGAGCCGTTCCTGCAACGCGATATGCGTCATCGCCGTGGTTGGAGCGGCGCCGTGCCAGTGCTTCTCCCCGGGTGAGAACCAGACCACGTCGCCCGGCCTGATCTCCTCGATCGGCCCACCCTCGCGCTGCACCCGGCCGAAGCCGGTGGTGACGATCAGCGTCTGGCCCAGCGGATGCGTGTGCCAGGCGGTGCGCGCCCCTGGCTCGAAAGTGACGCTGGCGCCCCCAACCCGGGCGGGGTCGGGCGCGCTGAACAGCGGATCGACCCGCACCGTGCCGGTGAACCAATCCGCCGGCCCCTTGCCGGAGGGCTGGGAGCCTGCTCGCCTGATTTCCATCGTCCGTCTCCGTCACTTGCTTCGCCCGGTCATGTAGGGGGTTCGGTCCCGAAGGATTAGGGCCCCGCATCCGCATGGACTTATATGCCGGCCTTCTGAATGCCCCGCACCCGAGCCGGCAACACCATGGTGACAGTGCCGTAACTTGCACAACGCACCCGCAATACTCATAACAGCGCAGCGCTCCGAGAGAAATTCTATGCGGGCGCGAGTTCAACACGGGGAGCCGCATGATGGTGACGAGGCGTCGTCTTATAGCCGGTGGGACCGCGGGCGTGGCTGCGGCGTTCGCCGCCTGGCGCTGGAGCACCCCCGCGCCAGCCGCGGAGACGTTCGAAGTCCACTATACCGATGCCGAGTGGCGGAAACGTCTCTCCCCCGCGCAGTTCAGCGTTCTGCGGCAGGCCGGCACCGAACGGCCCTTCACCAGCCCGCTGCTGCATGAGGAACGCCGCGGCACCTTCACCTGTGCGGGCTGCGACCTGGACCTGTTCTCCTCCACCACGAAGTTCGACAGCGGCACCGGATGGCCGAGCTTCTGGGCGCCGCTCGACAATGCCGTCGTGCAGGAGCGGGACACGAGCTTCTTCATGGTCCGGACCGCGGTGAATTGCCGCCGCTGCGGCGGCCATCTGGGCCATGTGTTCGACGATGGACCGCAGCCGACGGGCTTGCGCTACTGCATGAACGGTGTCGCGATGGCGTTCCGGCCCGCGACCGCGTGACAGCGGGGCACCACCGATGATCCTGTTCCTGCTGGCCTATCTCGGCGGCGTGCTGACCATCGTCAGCCCGTGCATCCTCCCCGTCCTGCCCTTCGTCTTCGCCCGCGCGGACCGCCCCTTCATCAGCAGCGGCCTGCCCTTGCTGCTTGGCATGGCGGCCACCTTTGCCGCGGTCGCCACCCTGGCGGCTGTCGGAGGCGGCTGGGCGGTCGAGGCGAATAGCTATGGCCGTCTGGCGGCACTGGCGCTGCTCGCACTGTTCGGCGTCACGCTGCTGTTCCCGGCCCTGGCAGATCGGATGACCCGCCCGCTCGTCGCCCTCGGCGCGCGCCTGTCGCAATCCGCCGATGGGCAGGAGCGCGCGGGCGGCGGGACGATCCTGCCATCGTTGCTGCTGGGCGTCGCCACCGGGCTGCTTTGGGCGCCGTGCGCCGGCCCGGTCCTGGGCCTGATCCTGACCGGCGCGGCGCTTCAGGGCGCCAGCGTCGGGACCTCTCTGCTGCTGCTGGCCTACGCGGCCGGAGCAGCCACCTCGCTGGCGCTGGCGCTGCTGGTTGGCGGGCGGGTGTTCGCGGCGATGAAACGCTCGCTCGGCGTTGGCGAGTGGGTGCGGCGCGGCCTGGGCGCCGCGGTGCTGGTTGCCGTGGCCGTCATCGGGCTGGGCCTCGATACCGGCTTCCTGACCCGCGTCTCGGCCGCCGGCACGGCCTCGCTGGAGCAGGGGCTGCTGGACCGGTTCCATCCCGCGGCGGATGGCCCGAAGACCGCCGGCGCACTGCCCGTCGAGGACGAGATGCCGCCGCTGACCGGGGCAGTCGCCTGGCTGAACTCGCCGCCGCTGACGGCCGAAGGGCTGCGCGGCAAGGTCGTGCTGGTGGATTTCTGGACCTATTCCTGCATCAACTGCCTGCGCTCGATCCCCTATGTTCGCGCCTGGGCGGAAAAGTACAAGGACCAAGGGCTGGTCGTCATCGGCGTGCATGCGCCGGAATTCGCCTTCGAGCGGAAAATCGACAACGTGAAGAAAGCGGTAGCAGATCTCGGAATTGATTATCCGGTAGCGATCGACAACGACTATGCGATCTGGCGGGCGTTCGGCAACCATTACTGGCCGGCGCACTACTTCATCGACGCGCAGGGGCAGATCCGCCACCACCATTTCGGTGAGGGCGAATACGACGAGTCGGAGCGGGTGATTCAGCAACTGCTCGCCGAAGCCGGCAAGACCGGCGTTGCGGACCGCCTGGTGGCGGTGCAGGCAACCGGGGCGGAAGCCGCTGCCGACATGGCCGATACGCAGTCGCCGGAAACCTATATCGGCTTCACCCGGGCGGAGAATTTCGTCTCCCCGGGCGGTTCAGTCCGCAACGCGCCGCGCGTGTATTCGGCTGGGACGCCGGGGCTCAATCAATGGGGCCTGGCCGGTGACTGGACGATCAACGGCGAGCATGCGGAACTCAACCAACCGGGGGGCAGCATCGTCTACCGCTTCCATGCGCGCGACCTTCACCTCGTGCTCGGCCCGGCGGCGGAAGCCGCGCCCATACGGTTTCGGATCACCATCGACGGCGCGCCGCCGGGGGACAGCCATGGGGCAGACACGGATGCCGATGGCCAGGGCACCGTGACGAGCCAGCGGCTGTATCAGCTTGTCCGGCAGACTGGCGCCATCGGCGACCGCACCTTCGAAATCCGTTTCCTCGATCCGGGTGTGGAGGCATACGCCTTTACATTCGGCTGAACCCCGCGGCAGCTTACGTCGTCACCTTGAGATTGATGCCGCATGCCCGTCCCCCGCCGCTCCGCCGTCGCCATCCGTCATATTGCGTTCGAGGATCTTGGTTTGCTCGGCCCGATTCTCGATCGGGCGGGTTGGGACTTTTCCTATTGTGATGCCGCGACCGGCGATCTGGCCGCACCACATATCGCCAAAGCCGATCTCCTGATCATTCTCGGCGGGCCGATCGGCGTTTACGATGCGGAGGATTATCCGTTTCTCCTGCGAGAGATTGAACTGCTGGAGCAGCGTCTGACGCGGGATCTGCCGACTTTGGGCATCTGCCTTGGCGCACAGCTCATGGCACGCGCGCTGGGGCAAGCGGTGTACCCGAGTGGCGCCAAGGAAATCGGATGGAGTGCGGTGAGCTTGACCGAGGCGGGAGAATCCTCCTGCCTTGGCGCACTGGATGGCGGCGCCGTGGTTCTCCATTGGCATGGCGATACATTCAACCTGCCCGATGGCGCGTCGCTGCTTGCATCCACAACGGTCTGCAAAAACCAGGCGTTCGCGTATCGGAGGCAAGGACTCGGCCTGCAGTTTCATCTCGAAGTGGATCCGAAACGGCTGGAGCACTGGTATGTCGGACATGCCGTCGAACTGGCTGCGGCCGGTATTTCCATTCGGAACCTCCGGGCGGCAACAGCGCAGGTCGCCGTGCACGCGCGCGGGGTCGCCGAGGCCGTGTTCGGCCGGTGGCTGACCGAGATCGTCTGACGCGCATTATCCCGGGATGAGTGCTCAGCCCGAATGGCTCAACCGCTGGCGCGTGCTGCTGTTCGCCGTCACGGCGGGGACGATGGTCGCGAACCTTTACTACGTCCAGCCGTTGCTGGCCGCGATCGCCGCGTCGTTCGGTTGCAGTGTTACCAGCGCCGGATATCTGGTTACCTTCACCCAGCTCGGCTATGCGCTCGGCCTGTTGCTGGTCGTCCCGCTGGGGGATGTGCTCGATCGGCGTCAACTGCTGTCGGGCATGCTCGGGGTCAACATCGCCGCCCTGCTCGCCGCCGGCGCCAGCCCCGGCTTCGTCAGCTTCGCCGCCGCCAGCCTGGTCGCGGGATGCAGTTCCAGCGCCGCCATGGTGGTGATCCCGTACGTCGCTTCCAAAGCGCCGGAGGACTCGCGGGGCCGCTATATCGGGCAGGTCATGACCGGTTTGTTGCTGGGCATTCTGCTGGCGAGGACCGTCTCCGGCCTGGTTGCGGAATGGTTCGGCTGGCGCTCGATGTATCTGATCGCCGCCGCAATGGTCGCCGCGTTGCTGTTGGCGCTACGTGCCGCAATCCCGCACGAAGGCATGCGCGGACGCCTGCAGTATGGGCGTTTGCTGCTCTCGCTGCTGCACCTCGCCCGCGCCGAACCGGAACTGCGCCGCCGATCGGCGTATTTTGCGTTGGGGTTGGGAACGTTCAGCGTGCTGTGGACAGGGTTGACGTTCCTTTTGAGTGGACCGCCCTACCATTACACCGAAGCGACCATCGGCCTGTTCGGCCTTATTGGCGCGGCCGGCGCCCTGGCGGCCAATGTGGCCGGGCGGCTGGCCGATCGGGGGCATGCCAACACAGTGACAGGTGTGGCCGCGGCGGTGTTGTTGCTGTCATGGGGTGTGCTGGCGTTCGGCAGCCTTTCGATTTGGGCAGTTGTTGCAGGCGCCTTCTCGCTCGATGTCGGAGCGCAGGCGTTGCACATTTCGAACCAGTCCGTGATCTACAGGTTGAACCCGCAGGCTCGCTCGCGCATCACCGCCGTCTACATGACGACCACCTTTATCGGCGCGTCCGCCGGTTCCGCACTCGCGAGCTTCAGTTTCGGGATGGCGGGATGGAACGGGTTGTGCCTGACGGGCGCGCTGCTGCCGGCGATACTTTTACTGATGTGGGGGCTGCGACGCGCTGGACGCGAGCGCAGTGCCTAGCAGCCAGTCGGACGCGGCTTTTTCAACCCGCCTCTCGGTGGATTTGCCAACAGGGGCCAATCAACCCCGATGACGATTTCCCGCGAACCGGAACCCTGGTGACCGGAAATGGCCGCCGATACACCCTTCATCCGCTCCGCATCCGCCATCGAGCCAATCGAGCCAATCGAGCCAATCGAGAAGGAAACCATGCGGAAGCGAATTCGGGCGCGCTGCCGTTCCCGGTGCACGCACCTACGGTAATAACGCATAACACATAATACTTTTATTAAAACAAACTGGCGCGCGATTTGCGACTGCCCCGGCGTCGACAACCAGGAGAAATGCCATGTCCCGCCTGATCGCCGCCTGCGCTATCGTTCTGCTACTCGGTTCCGTCCAGCTTGCCCACGCCGAATACGGCGGAGGAGACGACCGCGAACTGCCCGCTCCCGATTTCGGTTGGGCAACGCTCGGGATCGTCCTCGCCTGCGGCGGCGGCGTGGCAGTGGTCCGCCACCGCCGCATCGGCCGTTAGCGCCCCGGAGCGGCGGCGATGCGAGAGCTTCTCAGGCGCGTTGCAATCTGCAAGGACACTCTCGCATTTCGCATCGCGGGGAACGCAACGGCCCCGGTTTCGGCGGCCTGGTTGCTGGGATGCGCGGCCGTCGCCGCTGCCGCGCACTGGCTACTGGCGACCGGGCCGATCGCCGGTGGCTCCATTCATCCGATGATCGTGCTGGCCGCTATCGCGTTCATCGCTGGTCTGCCGAAGCTTGAGGCATCACCGGCGGAGCCGCTCGATTGGGCGCTGTTCGGTCTGGCGCTGCTCGCCTGCATGATGCCGTTTCGGATGTCCGCCACTCTGGCGCTTGGTTGCGCCGCCGCGATCTCATTCCGCTCCAACGGGGTTGTCGGACGCGCCGGCGGCATCCTTCTGCTCGCACTCGCCGGATGGGGCCTGAAAGACAGCGTCTGGGCCGGTTTCGCCAGCGTGCCGGTGCTGTGGATCGAGAGCCATCTCGTAGCGGGTTTTCTGAACCTCGGCGGCATCATGGCCGAGGCTACAGGCAACCGGGTATTGCTCCCGGACGGCCACAGCTTCGTCATATTACGCGCCTGCTCGCTGCTGACGCTGGCTTATCCCTGCGCCGTCGGCACCTTTTCCCTTTGCCGCCTGGTGCGGCCGGCGGAAATGCCCGCGGCGGTGCGCGTCGCCGCCGCGCTCGGGATGCTGTGCGGGCTGAACACCGGCCGACTTGTGGCGATGGCGTGCTCGCCCGCGATCTATCAATATTTGCATACCGAAACCGGAGTATTGCCGCTGCAACTGGCCTGGGCCGGCGTGATCGTCCTGGCGGCTCTGCCCTCCCGGCGAGCCGCATGATACGGATAGCGGCCCTGATCGCAGCCATAGTTGCAGTGGCCATCGGCGCATGGTTCAGACCGCTTCCGGCTGACCGGGTCATGAGTGAGCCCGGTGGCGATGCAACCGCCTGGGGAGCAGCGAACGGCCTGCGGCTGGAACAAAGCGCTCCTTTGACCGCCTCCGGCATCTACCTGATCCATTACTTTGCCGGTGCCGGTGACTGCCGCCTGTCCGTCGTTCCGATGGGCAACGCCGACGAAATCATGCCAAGACTGCAAGCCCTGAAGGCGGATCAAGCGGGCGCCGAACGCTTCCTGCTGCTGAATACGCTTGGCCCCATGCCCGCGACCGCAATGGGCGTGCATATGCGCCAGTTGCTGGCCCGGATTCGCGATGGCCATGTGGCGCAGCCAGTCATGGTGGTCGCGGGACCTGCTTGTCATCTGGATGCCACCACGTCTTCGCTCTCGGCGTGGCCAACTCCGTAAGGGAAGGTGCGTCTCAGGCGATCCGCTCGCCGGTGATACGGGTTCCCCGTAGCGGCCATTACCCCCGATCGGGGAAGCCGACGGCCACTAACACCAGCACCAAGGCGACCGTCCAACCGAGGTAGACCGCGATCGCCAGCTCCTTCGGTCTGATCCGCCTGCTCAGCCACCATCCGGGCAAGGCACCGACGATCAATGCTGCACCCACCGGCATCGCCCCGAACGCATCATTCGCATAGATCGCCATCACGAAGCCCATGATCAGGGCGACGAACACCGCGGGCATGCAGGCCACCAACAGCAGCTCATGCCGCATCATCGCGCTGGCCATGGTCACGAAGCTGAACAGGCCAATCGCTGACAGGTAGGTCAGCGCCTCCGTCACGAGGGGATCAGCTACCGGCTCTCAGTGTCGACACCAGGCCACGCAGACAGGCCAATATCGACAGTCCAGCCAGGCGTCCGGTCCTCGGATTCTCCGTGCTCGGCACGTTTTCGACAGTCATCGAGAACCTGGCCGCGTCGGCCTCCACGCAAATCGTATGGATGTTCCGTGTGACCCCGGGATCGGCCCAAATCCGCACTTTGGTGCGAACCGGGCCGATGCCCGCCAGAGCCAGAGCCGCCGCCACGTTCGCGTTCGCCGGGAAGCCCGCCGCGGCATCCAGGGCGTTGCCCTCGAACACCAGGAGCGGCTCGGTAATAGCCATGATTTCGATCCCCTGCCTGACCAGGTAGGGCGCGCCGGCGAGAGCGCCGGGCGGCTTGCGGGTTTCAATCGAGACGCTTTCGACTGGACCCTCCGCGGCCGCGCGGACCGCGTCAAGGCCAAGAATGGTCCCCGTCGGGATGATGATCCGTGCGCCCGTCTGCATGGCGAGCTTGGCCAGATGCATGCGCGGCAACAGGGCCCCGACCGAGGCCGGTACGAAAATTCGTCCGGCCTGCAGCGCCGGCAGCGCGATTTTTTCGAACATTGAGGCCGGCGCGGCTTCAACGACAATGTCCGCATCGGCCAGTTCGTCGAAATCCATCAGCGGCGGCTCCGACTGGAAGTCGGCCAGCTTGGCCCGCGCCTTTGCAGGATCGCGGCTGGCCACGCCGATCAGCCGCAGGCCGACGATACCCTCATCAAGCGCACGTGCCACCGGCAGTCCGATCGCGCCGAGACCGGCAATCGCAACCGTCCTGTTCATGCCAGTACTCCTTCCGACCTAAGCTGCCGCTTACACATCCTGTACCACCTTCGTTGACACGGGGCGATCACGATGCCCAGACAATTCCGCGCCCGCGCCTTTGTCCAACCGCGTCGCCAGCAGCGGCGCCATGAACGATACCGCCGCGACGAACAGAAAGGCCGCCGAGAAATCCGGCAGCATCGGCTGCGTATGCCGGGTGACCGCAATTGAAGCAGCCAGCGCCGCAGCTGAAACCGCAATACCGAGAGTGAGGGACATCTGCTGGAATGTGGTATAAAAACTCGTTGCCGAACTCATGTCTTGGCGCGGGACGTCGGCATAAGCAATAGTGTTGTAGGCCATGAATTGTAACGACTGAAAAAAACCGTTAGCCAACAACACCGCGTAGATCAGCGGCAGCGGCCAGCCTGGCCGGAACGCGGCGCTCAGGGCCAACAAGCCGTTTGCCAGCGCGCCGATCCACGTCAGTACGTTGCGAAATCCGAGGCGCCTGAGGAAGTAGGGCGCGCAGGCCCGCATCGCCAGCGAGCCGATGGAGGTGACGAAGGTTATCAAGCCGCTCGATACCGCCGACAGTCCGAAGCCAAGCTGAAACATCATCGGCATCAGGAAAGGCAGCGCGCCGACGGCGATGCGCGACAACGAGCCGCAAAACACCGACATGCGGAAGGTCGCTATGCGCAGCAGGCGGAAATCCAGCATCGGCCGCGGCGTTCGGCGCGCGTGAACGACGTACAGTCCGCCGGAGACCGCCCCGGTGCCCAGAAGCGCGGCGACGATCCAGGCGGAACCGGCGCCGCGGCTACCGACTTCGATGCCGAACATCAGGCAGGCGAGCGCGATGCCCGACAGGATCAGGCCGCGGAGATCGAACTTGGTCCGCGTGGGTTCCTTCATCTCGTCGATGAACAGAGTTACCAGAACGATCCCGGCGACCCCGATGGGAACGTTGATGTAGAAAATCCAGTGCCACGACAAATACGTCACGATGAACCCGCCGATCGGCGGACCGACGATCGGACCGATGGTGGCGGGAACCATCAGCCAGGCCATGGAACTGACCAGTTCCGATTTCGACACCACGCGCAGCATCACCAGCCGTCCGACCGGCGACATCATCGCCCCGCCGGCACCTTGCAGCATCCGCGCCCCCACCAGCGTCCATAGCGTCGGCGCCTGCGCGCACAGTATGGAGCCAAGCGTAAACAGCCCGATCGCGGCGCGGAACACAGATCTTGATCCGAACCGATCCGCAATGCGCCCGCTGGCCGGGATGAACATCGCCAGGGTCAGCAAATATGACGTCAGCGCGACGTTCATCCGCAGCGGATCGACGTCGAAGCTGTGCGCCATTGTCGGCAGGGCGGTGGCCAGGACGGTGCCGTCGAGCTGCTCCATGAACATGGCGCTGGCGACAATCATCAGCACGGTGTGCGGGTTGGCGCGCCTTTCGATGGCGCGACCGGAAGGCTCGACAACGGGCTGTGGCGCGGACATTCGCTCACACTAACCCCGGGTCTGCCCGCATGCCTATGGCGGCGCTTGTTGCCAAGCGCCCGGCGCGCGGTGATGCTTCGCCGCGCCCCAACGATAAGGAGACATCCGTGACAGCAGCCACCGGCCCGCTCGCCGGCATTCGGGTCATCGACGTCACCACTGTCGTGCTCGGTCCGTTCTGTTCGCAGACGCTTGGCGACATGGGCGCCGACGTGATCAAGGTAGAGCCGCCGCAGGGTGACGACCTGCGGCTGGTCGGGCCATGCCGCACGCCTGGCATGGGCAGTTATTTCGCCAACCTCAACCGCAACAAGCGCAGCGTGGTGCTGGATCTGAAGCAGCCGGCGGCACGAGAGGCGCTGTTGCGCATGGTCGAGACCGCCGACGTGTTCGTGCACAACATGCGTATCAACGCGGCGCAGCGCCTGGGGCTGGACTACGAGACGCTGTCGGCACGCAATCCGCGGCTGATCCATGCCTGCGCAAGCGGCTTCCGGAAAGGCAGCTCGATGCAGGAGTTTCCGGCCTACGACGACCTGATCCAGGGTGTATCGGGCATCGCGTCGCTGAATGCCGGCCCCGATGGGGCGCCCCGCTATGTCTCCACCGTACTGGTCGACAAGCTCACCGGCGCGACCTTGGCGTCGATGATCGGCATGGCGCTGTTCCACCGCGAACGCACCGGCGAGGGTCAGGAAATCCATCTGCCGATGATGGAGACGATCCTGTCGTTCGCCCTGGTGGAGCATTTGTGGCATGGCACCCTGGGCGAGCCGGAGAAGGGTCTCGGCTACCCGCGCATGCTGACCCCGCATCGCCGGCCGTACCAGACCAAAGACGGCTTTATCAGCGTGATCGCGCACAGTAATGCGCAGTGGGGCAAGCTGTTCGAGGCGATGGGCGTGCCGGGTCTGATCGACGACCCGCGGTTCAATTCGGTTCAGGCACGTTCGGCGAACATCGACGCTGTATATGCAACGCTGACCTCGGGTATGACGCAGCGCACTACGGTTGAATGGCTGGCGCTGTTGCGCCAGGCCGATATTCCTTGCGGGAAGGCAAATGCGCTCGATGAACTGTTTGACGACCCTTATTTGATCGAGACGAATTATTTCGAGCCTTACGATCACCCTGTTGAGGGAAGCGTGGTGGTCCCGGCGATCCCCGCCCGGTTTTCGGCGTCTCCGCCGAATGTGCACCGCCTTTGGCCGGTGTTGGGGGAACATACGAGCGAGGTTCTGAAGGAAGCAGGTTGCTCCGAGGAGCAGATCGCGGCGATTACCCGGACATAGCAGTCCCCGCGGCGGCGACCTCGTTTCGATTCAGCATAACACAAACCGGGGAAGCAGTCTTCCAGGCGCATTGCCTGTGATTGAGGCAGACTAAAATATGCCTTGGAAGTCCTGGATGCGAGATTTTGATGCTCGATACACGCCGCTTTGACACAGAAAAATTTTACGGTCGAGGATGGGCCGTGCATGCCGGCAGTGCCGACAGATGGGCCGCCCTGGCGGCGAACGCTATCATCGTGCTGGGCTATCCTCGTTCGGGTACGACCTGGTTGGCCAAGATCTTCGACAGCCATCCCGACGTCCTTTATCGGCACGAACCGGATGAGTTGACACCGGCGCAACCACTCCTGGCGCCGGACGCTCAGATCCGCGCCTGGCTGCGCCAGCGCGGGCTTCGCTCCGCCGTCAAGCGCCCGAGTTTCCCGAAGTCCTGGCGGCCCCCGGCGCTCGACCGCGTCCGATCCGCCATCGGAACCGCGTTGACCGCGTCGGAGCGGGTGCAGGTGACTGCCCGGCTGAGCACTCATTTCGATATTCCGGATTTCGTGACACACCAAGGCTGGTCGCGGGTTCGGGCTGCCATCAAGCTGGTCAATTGGGACGGCGCCCTGACGGCCGAATTGATGCCGGGCACGCGCAGCGTTTTCATCCTGCGGCATCCGTGCGGCCAGATCGCCTCCGTCATGGCCGGAATAGCGGCCAGGCGCTTCGGCGGGCTACAGTTTGATTTTGCGGCCGCCCGGAGCCTCGCCGCCCGGCGCGGCATCGGCGCGACCGCCTTCAACGGCCTACCCGACCCGGCGAAGCTTGCGTGGAGCTGGCTGGCCTTCAACGAACCGGTCGTGGACAGCCTCGGCAAGCTGCCCAACGCGCGAATCGTGGTCTACGAGAATTTGTGTCGTGACCCGGAACGTCTGTCCAAAGACCTGTTCGTCTTTGCCGGTCTGGATTGGCACCCGCAAACCAGCGCCTTCCTGAGCGTCAGCACGCGTGGCGACCGCCCGGCCGGCTATTTCGACGTCTACCGCGCAACCGAAATCGCAGCCGAACGCTGGCGGCAGGTGATGGACCGGGTGGATCAGGAGTCGGTGCGGGCAGTTGTGTGCAGATCTCCGTTAGCCCGCTTCTGGCCAGACCTTGCCATGTCCGTGGCGTAGCCGGCCAGGCTGACATTCAGCGGGTTGGCAGCGTTGAAGCCAAACGCCAGTTCGCGCCGCGGCCTCGTTGCGTTGCCAAAACGCCATCCGATCTCGTCGCGATAGCGGGCCTTGTTCGCCACATGCGCCCGCCGGGCGTTCTGTTGGGCGGTTATAAGGGCCGCAGTCGGGCGCGCGTGCGACAGGCGCTCCAGACGATCGGGCGTCAACAATTCCACCAGTTCGCGCACCGTCAGTTGCCCGCGATTGGCGAGCGAGAAGCCACCGTGGAGACTGATCCGGCCAGACTGATCCGCGGACGCCTGATACAGCAATCGATCGTCGGCCGTCCATGTAACCAGCCCGCCGGCAGCGGGGCTGAGCGCCTCGCTGACCGTTCCGTTAAAGCTATAAGACCCGCAGCGGGCGGCGGGACAGCCGAAAAAAGCCGGTATGCAAAAATCCGAAACCACGATCCCGTCTATCGCATAGGCCGAGGCAATGTCCTGACATGGAGCGACCACGTCGATAAAATACTCCACGGTGCCCTGTCCCGGCATGTGGGACACGCCCGCGCAGCGGCCTGATCCCGCCGGGTCAGCCAGCATCCTCAGGATGGTATGGCTGGCTGCCAACGACCAGACCGGACCGTGTGGCACCAGGATATAGGGCGCTTCCTCATCTTCGGTGCGGTGGAAGCCGCTGGCGCCTTCGGTTTCCAACGGGTCCTGCACAATGACCGGGCAATAACCGGCCGGGATGGCTTCGAACGGCACCGCTGCGATGACCGCGCTCGCGGCCCAGTGCGGCGCGAAGTCCCGCAGCACCTGGGTCTGCAGGGCGGCGGCCACGCAGGCCAGTTCGTCCATTCGGATGCGGTCCGTCAACGTCGTCAGCGCGACATAGGAAGGCATCATGTTCCGGTCCCCCACCGGCCTTGGCGGCTCGGCATGATGCATCTTCCGACAAGGATCGTCATACCAACGTGATTTGATACGGGATGTATCCACCGGCCATGATCACGCGGTTGAAATCGTGGCGCGCAGCACGCCCAATTCGGGGCAGAGGCAGTTAAGCGCAAAGGCAATTCTGCGCAGAGGGTCCGGTCGGATCTTCCAAATCTATACCGTTGCGCCCGACGCGGATCGGGGGATGGCCGTCATATCTCAGCGAGGCAGCGCACCCTTGTACAGGCAAATTCTTGGCTACGTGCCATCCAACGTGGTGCCGGCCGTTGTTTCGATACTGATGGTATTCGCCTACACCCGGCTGCTCTCGCCTGGCGCGTTCGGTGTATACAGCTACGTGTTTTCAGCGGTGCTCGTGCTGCAGACGTCTCTGTTCCAGGCCTTGCCTATAGCCGTGATGCGGTTCTACCCGGGCGCCGCGCTCACCGGGCGAAAAGACGGCCTGCTGAAGGAAGCCTATACCGTCTTCTATGGCCTGACCGGCGCGGTCACCGTGATTTCGCTCGCCACAATGCTGCTGCTGCATATGCCGGCCGAATACCGGCTACCGGCCTTGCTGGCGCTTCCGATGCTGATGTTCCGCTCGCTCGTGCAACTCAACCAGTCGATCAGCCGATCGGCCAATAAAATGGGGCGCTACAATACGATCGAGTGTGTGCACGCGGTCCTGGGGTTCGGTCTCGGGCTGGTGGCGATTTACCTGCTCGGCCCGGGGGCGGAGGCAATCATACTGGGTTTGCTGATCGCCGCCATTCTCTGCTCGCTCTTCGACGTCCGGCTGCTCGCGGCGCCATTGCGGACATCCTCCGGGGTGCTGGACAAGACCGAACTGGTAAATTTGGTCGGGTATGCCTGGCCACTCGTCGCCGTCGCTGCGACGGGAACCATTTTGCAGACCAGCGACCGTTTCATGATCGGGTCGATCGCGGGCGCCGAAGCGTTGGGGATATTCGCCGTTGCCTACAGCCTTGTAGAGCGGCCAACGACCTTGATCTGCTCGTCGATCACCACGGCCACCTTCCCCCTGGTCGTGCACGTACTGGAAAACCAGGGCAGGGAAGCGGCCCGGCTCCAGGCAGGGCGCAACGGCATCGCCCTGCTGGCAATGACGCTGCCGACATGCCTGGGCCTGGCGCTGACGTCGGATTATGTCGCCGCTTCGCTGGTCGGGCCAGCCTTTCGCGCCGGTGTCGCCGGGCTGCTGCCGATCATGTGTTACACCGCCCTGGCCCGCGGTCTGCGGGCGCATTTCATCGATCATGCCTTCCATCTGTCCGGGCGGCCTTTGATGATGCTCTGGACTTACGTGCCAGCGACGTTGTTGAACATAGCCATCAACCTCTACGTCGTGCCGCGTTATGGCATGTTCGGCGCCGCCTGGACCGCGCTTGGCTGCCAGTGGATGACGGTGATCACCGGCTGGTTCATCGGAACATCGCTGTTCCCGGTGTGGCTGCCATGGCGGCAGACAATCCGTTGCGGTCTGGCGGTTCTCCCGATGATCGCCGGGCTGACGCTGATCCGCTTTCCGCTCGGCTGGTTCGGCCTCGCCGCTGCGATCGGACTTGGAGCGGCGCTGTATGCCGTCAGCGCCCTGGCGCTGGATGTCGGAGACGTCCGATCGCTGGTGCGGACCGCTCTTCGCCGGCGCTTTCGGCAAAAAGTGCGCGAACTGACGGACTGACAATCGCACGCCTGCGCTAGGGATGGGCCGCGACGGTCAGCCGGGTGGTCACCAGGTGACCGTCCCGTAACAGCTTGATATCCACCTCGCTGCCAATGGATTCTTCCGCGAGAAAGGTTCTCAGGCCGTGTTGTCCGCTCAGGCTGCTTCCGTTCAGACACAACAGCACATCGCCGACGCGCATGCCGGCGCGGTCTGCCGGCCCGCCGGTGGTAATGTTGACGACCAATCGGCCGGAGGTCTGGCCAGCACGCGTAGCCAACTGCGGAGGTACAACTATGGGCTGCAAGGCTACGCCAAGCCAAGCTCTGCGGCTGTATGATCGGCTTGGCCAGTCCGGCTCCCTGGCTGGCGGTTGCGTCGCTGGGTCCGTCTCGACGGGCTGGAACATGGTGACGATATTGGCCCCCGGGACGATGTTCCATTCGCCATTGGCTCCGTATGCGGCCAAGCCGAGCAACTGCCCGTCCACGTCGAGCACGGGGCTCCCCGAGTCGAGAGCGCCGGCAGCCAGGTCCAGCACGGCAACGTCGCCGCCAGCAGTTCGCAGGAACCGATGGATCACCGTCAAGCGCACGGTCGGCAATGCGTCGGCATCTGCACCCAGGACCAGAACCAGGGCCCCCAGTATGGCTTCTCCGACCACCGGCAAACGAACCGGGACGGGTGAGTCGAGTTGCATAAAAGCCAGGTTCAAGGCTGGATGACGAGCGACCGGGCGAGCCTGTGCGATGGAGCGGTTGGATAGCACGACAGTGTAGGTATCCAGAGCCGGCAGCGCCTGATCGGTCGTGACAATCATGCCGGTCGGGCACACCAATCCCGTGACATGGCGGCCGGGTCCGATACGGATCGCGGACAATAGCGGCGCCGCCTGCATAACCAGGCGGGAGATCGATGCAGACAGCGCGGGGAGCGAAAGCGACATGAGGTGTTGGTTTGCCGTGATCGAACGATTGGTGTCCCGAGCAGGCCGGGCCACAACCCATACGCGATATCGTTCTCCAAACAAAGAGTCCATGAAAATGGTTTCAAGCCGACGGCATGGACTGCTTCGGTGCGGAATCGTCCGTTCCGGAACGGGATATGCGATCCTATTCCGGCGCAGCCCGCTCTTCGGGTGCGATCAAGCCGTTGCGTTTAAGCTGGCCGGAACGAAGCCCCGGCGGCCGATGTAAGCCTGAGGCCAAAGCCTCCTCATAACCAGGCGTAACGCGCCAGTTGTGTCGGGTCGATCAAAGTCCGGGCATCCAGCATGTTCAGCTCGTCATGGTAACGACGCAGCCCATAGTCCCGCAGGTCGAGCTTCGCGAACGATTCCACCGCCTCGACGTATTTTGCCGATAGCACCTCGGATTTGGGATCGAGGTTGGTCACGACCACGAGCCCGGTCAACGCTGCATCGAAGCATTCGATCCTCAGATCCGGACGATACTGGCGGAGGATAAGCAGGGTTTTCCACACATCGCCGCACCAGCCGCCGGGAATGCGCGTGTTCGGCCGCAGCGACTCGTCCTGCCGTAGCCGGCGGGCGAGGTAGAAATCGGTTGGTACGCAATCATGCAGCAAAATCAATGAATTCTTGCGGCAGGACCGCTCGACATTGATAAAATCACGCAACAAAAATTCGTAGAGATGCAATCCGTCCAGAAACGCCATATCAATCCGGTCGCCGAGCAACGTGACGGGGTCGTGCAATTCAAAAAAGCGGTCGCTCGGCATCCGATAAAGCAGGCACTCGGGCTTGCTTCCGATGATGGACTGATCCACCGTAAAGACAGGATCGATGGCGATCGTCGCACATTGCGCGGCCCGCAAGGTATCGCCCCGCTCGATCCCGATTTCCAGGTAGGTGCGCGGCTTGAGGATGCGATGGAGCGCGGTCAGGACAAGCTCGTGCCTCGGACCGGTCAAAAGAGGGACAGTCGTTTCGTCAACTGTGGTGGACATTCGGGCGGTCTCCGTATTGGCAACGTCATGACATTATGGAGCGCCGCCGTCCACATCAAAGCGACGCCAAGGCCGATCGGCGAGCTTCCGGCCGAATTTGAGCCTCAAAGCCACCAGGAAAGGGGTGCGCCGGGAAGCGGGATTTGCCGGGCAAAGCGACCTTCACCGCTCCGTCGCCCGGGGTGGAACGGCCTGAGACGATTGCGGTCGAACAGCGAGCGGTGAGGCCGGACCGCGGGAGAAAACCTGTTGTCGCGGGTTCGGCAGTACTGCTTCCTTATATATAGGTACACCAAATGCCCGGATGCCGGCATCGGGTGGCCCGTAAGCGCCGGGGCTTGCTTCCTGGTACGGACTTTGGGCGGCCGGTGTGCATTGATGCCGCCTGCCGGGCGAGCCGGAAACCCTGCGAGACCGAACGGCCTGGGTTCGCAGTTCGTGCCTCGCAGCGGAACCGGGCTCCCGGCGTTTCGACTCTGGACCCTGAAGGAGACATTCAGTGAAAATCCCGCTGCCGACTGAAAACATGCTGGCCGAGACCGACGGCCCCATCGGCTGGATGACCTTCAACAAGCCGGCCCGCCGCAACGCGGTGTCGCTTGACATGTGGCAAGCGATCCCCGGGATACTCGATCGATTCGAGCAGGATCCGGCGATCCGGGTGATCGTCCTGAAGGGGGCGGGGGATCAGGCTTTTGTCTCGGGCGCGGATATCTCGCAGTTCGAGGCGGCGCGATCCTCGGCGGAGGCCAACGCGTCCTACGAAGCGGCGATCGACACCGCGAGCGAGCGTTTGATCGGCTGCCCCAAGCCGACGATCGCGATGATTCGCGGTTTCTGCATCGGCGGCGGCCTGGCGATCGCGGTCGGTTGCGACATTCGCATCGCTACGGAAGCATCCCGGTTCGGCATCCCGGCTGCCCGTCTGGGTTTGGGCTATGGCGCGGCGGGAGTGAAAAAGCTGATGGAACTCGTTGGCCCTTCCTTCACCAAGGAGATTTTTTTCACCGCGCGTCATTTTTCGGCGGCGGAGGCATCCGCCATGGGCCTGGTGAACCGTGTTGTGCCCGGCGACTCGCTGGAGGCGTATACACAGCAGTATTGTGAAACAATCAGCAACAATGCTCCGATGACCCTGCTTGCCCTGAAACGGACCGTTGCGGAACTGGTGCGGGGTGAGCAGGCCGATCTGGAGGCCTGCGAGCGGTTGGTGACGGCTTGCTTCGACAGCGAGGACTATGTTGAAGGGCGGCGCGCCTTCCTGGAGAAGCGGGTGCCGGTGTTTCGCGGGGTCTGAGTCCCGGGGGCGTTGCCCCGGGCAATTCGGGTGGTAGCCGGGATGGGCACGAATTCAACCCGGGGCTGGGCACATGCCCGCATATGATGCGAAACCGCATAGAGAATGGCAGAATTGCAGCCTTTCATTCATCTATTCCACAAGGTATTTCTTTACTGTATGATATACAACCAAAAGTTGCGTACTTTTCATGACATCTCATCGTTAGACTCCATTGCGGGCGCCGACTCTCGGTCTGCGCGACGCGCGCGGCGATCAAAGAGCGAGCAAAACGGCGCTATTTTCAGCAGCTATGGGCGGTCATATGAGCTTTGGTAACAACCCTGATTACGGAATATTTTAGCTTGCTAATCGTTCAAAATTCCGTATGTTGAGCTCACTCAGTGCATTTCGGCAGCTAATTGCACAGACCGGCGCCGCGAGGACCTCTGTGCTGGAGGCGATCGTGTGCCAGCCGTATGACCGAGGATTGATCAGCCTTTGGCTCGCCGCCGGAGCGCTAGACGGAGTGGACGATGACTGTAGTAACCGTACCCGGCACCACGAACGATCCGCCTATCACGCTGAACTCCTCGGCACAGTCGTCGTCACAGCTCGCGCAGCAGATCGGCGTGTTGCTGCAACAAATCTCGACAACCCCGGGCGCGGGGACCAATGTCACCACGACCACAGGGTCGGTTGCCCCGGCACCGTCGGGCTCGGCCGTCCAGATCCTCCAGCTCCTAGCCTCGGCCGCGATCACCGTCCCGACCGGGTATCAAGTGGTCTACGACACCGGCACCGAAAACACGACCATCAGCGGGAGCAACGTCTCCGTCCTGACCGGCGATGGCGGCGTCTTCATCGTGAACAACAGCACGGTTGCGGGGACGACGGGCAACAACACCGTCGCCGCGACGGGTGGTTTTAATATTTCGACCGGCCAGGGAGACGCCGTTGTTCTGGCGAATGGCGCGGGCACGGTTTCGACCGGCATTGGCACCAGCATCCTGGACCTCAATGCGACGGGCGGCGGCGACACTGTCAACTCCTACGGCACCGATCTGATTGTCGCCAACAGCGGCTCTTCGTCGATCAATGCGTTCGGCGCCGGTACGGGCATCCTCGGCGGGTCGTCCGGATCGATCACCGCTGGCGTGACCGCCAACGCCGTGACGGTATCGGCGGCCGGCACCGACCTGACCGCGACGGTGTCCGGCAACAACGGGGTGGTGTTCGGCGGCTCGGGCACGACCAGCCTGGATCTCACCGGCTCCAATGCGACCCTGGCCGGCGGCTCGGGGGCGGAGACGGTTGACGCGTCCGGTGGCACGTCCTCGAGTGGGGGGGCGGTCATGTTCGCCGGCACAGGCCCGCTGAACTTCGTCGGCGGCGCCGGCATGGCAACTATTGTCGGCACGACGAACGGGTCCGAAGCGGTGACCGTGGGTGCCGGCGGCGTCGTGTTCTCGGCCGGAACCACCAATAACAGTACGATCACCGCGAACGCCGGCAGCGGCGGCAGCACGATCTTCGGCGGTGCCGGCAGCAACGTGGTCTACGATACCAGCACCGTCGGAGCCGGTGGAGCGGTCTTCAACGCGGGAGCCGGCAACGAGACGCTGAACGCCGGCGGCTCCCATACCAACAACAACTTCTATGTGGGAGCCGGGGCAGAGACGATCTCGGGAGGTTCCGGCAGTGATTGGTTTGTCTTCTACGCCTCCCATACCGCCGGTGCGACGGACATCATCACCGACTTCCATGCCGGCGACGCCCTGGCCCTGATCGGCTACGCCTCGACGCAGTCGGCGGCGGGCCTCCTGAACAGCGCCACGGTCAGCGGGTCCACGGTGACGCTGGCGCTGTCCGACAACACCAAGATATCCTTCACCAACATGACCAGCACGGATCCGTTGAAAGGTAGTATCCTCAACGGCTAGCGCCTTCCGGTCCAACACCCGGCCTGAGAGGCCCCGGATCGTCCGGGCGTTTCTCGTATGGGCCGCACGATGGCGGCGCGCGATTGCTGGACCTCCGCTGTCGCAACTACGTCGCCGGTTTTAAACTCGCCTGGATCGCAGCCAGCGTGTCGGTCATCTCGCGCAGACGAATGTCCTGCTTCGCCAGTTGGTCGGCGAGGGCGCGGCACTCCACCTGGTTGCGGCCAGGCAGCGCAGATGCGTTTTCGGGTCTCCCCAGCATCAGATCGATCTGCTCACGCGCCTCGGCAAGCTGGCGGACCAACAGGTTCTGCCGTGCCGACTGTAGCGCCTCGGGCTGCATCCGCCCGCGCGAGCCATGCCGCAACGATGCGAAGAACTCAAAATTGTCCGGCCCGTCGAGCGATTCCAGGTGCCAGTCCAGCAGGCCCAGCTCGGTCAGTTCCAGGACGGTCAGCTCGAAGCCGGCCGGCGTGAACTGCCAGGCATGGTAGTCCTGGTACGGGCCGGTTGTTGCGTCGCTGAACGACGCGGCGGTCGCCGCGGCGGCGGCGAACGGGTCCAGCAAAGCCGGCCGGCCGATCGGCTTGGCGCCCCAGCCTAGCTGTCCGTCAACGACCGCCGAGTAGGCCATATGATCGAACGCGGTCTTCAGGCTGTGCCGGCTGGCGCCGCGATGATGCGCCTCGAGCAGGCCACCGGTGGTCGTCCAGGGCTTGAAGCAGTCGAAACAATAGCGCCGGTCGGGCAGCGCGACGGACAGGACTCCGTCCGGTGCGGCGAGCCGGGCGGCCGAGGCGAAGAACCCGATCAGGTCCGGGAGATGTTCCAGGACATGGCTGGCGATGATCAGATCGACCCGGCCGAGCAGTGCGGCGGGCACGGCTTCGTGCAGCGCACCCGCCTGCCAGACGGTATCGACCGCTTCGATTGACCGGGTATCGACTGCGGCGGCCGAATATTTTTGACGCAGCGCATCCTGCGCCGCGTGATCCACGACGTGTGTGTTCCAGCCTTGAGACTTTGGGGCGGCTGGGCAATATCCGGCGCCGATCTCGATGATCTGGAGGGATCGGGTTGCGGTTCCGAGAAGTTTGTCCGTGCGGTTCAACGCGGGAACTCCTTGCAGGTTGAGCACACTTTATAGCACAACTCTAAGGTGTGCATACCGCATTGTTACTAACCATGAGCAGTGGGATACTGATAATTTGGTTGCGGACGTTCATCGAGCGCGCGTGACAGATGTAACCCGCTGAGGCAATATCTTCATAAACTCGAAATCGTCGCTTAATCATAAGAATCATGCGCCTGGAACATTCTAAATCTTCGACTTCGGTGCGGCTGATGCTATGCTGCAACGTGATGCTCGTCACACCCTGGTCTTACCACATCGCCGAAAAAAACGGCGCATAGGATGCTATGAAGCCGCCTGCCGCAAAAACCACGCCGACCATTTGCGCGATAATTCCGCTGTATAACGGTGAGCGCTTCATCCGGCAGGCGCTGGAGAGTATCGCCGCGCAGACGATCCGGCCGCTGGAGGTGATCGTCGTCAACGACGGATCGACCGACAATGGCGCGGCTATCGCGAGCCAATTTGCCGGGCAGCTGTCCGTTACGGTGCTGAACAAGCCGAACGGCGGACAATCCTCGGCACGCAACTTCGGCGTCGCGCGGGCCTCCGCGGAGCTGATCGCCTTTCTGGACCAGGATGACATTTGGTATCCGGATCATCTCGATGCCCTGGCCGAACCGTTCCAGGTCAAACGCCAAGTCCCGTTGGGCTGGAGCTACAGCGATCTGGACGAGATCGACGAGTCCGGCAATCTCGTTTCGCGCGGCGTACTCCATAAAACCGCCTCCTCGCATCCCAAGAGGGAGCTCCTTGAGTGCCTGCGCCAGGATCTGTTCATTCTGCCGTCGGCATCATTGATTTCCCGCGACGCGTTCCTGGCCGTCGGCGGGTTCGACGAACGCCTCTCCGGGTACGAGGACGACGACCTCTTCGTTCGCCTGTTCGCCGCCGGATATCAGAACACCTACGTCGATCGGCCGCTTTCCAAGTGGCGCATCTATTCCGACAGCACCTCGTTTTCGCCGCGGATGAACCAAAGCCGCATGACGTTCGCGAGAAAGCTCGTCGCCGGCTATCCGGACGATGCGCTGCGAAACACCTATTATGCCCGCGATCTGATAATCCCGCGGTTCCTGCATCAGGTCGCGGAGGCGATGCGCCGTGCGCTGCGCGCCGGAAAACTGTCCGTGGCCGATGCGTGCAAGGCCGATATCGAAGCCCTCGAAGGTCTCGTCGAGGCGACGCAGCGGCATCGGCTGTTCCGCACCAACCTTCTGATCACCGTGGCGATTCCGCTCTGCAACGGCGCCCGCTATATCGAAGAGGCTCTCACCAGCGTCCTGGTGCAAAGCCTGGCACCCGATGAGATCATCGTCGTGGATGACGGGTCGGTTGACGACGGTCCGGCAATCGTTGAGCGGATGGCGCAGAAATACCCCATCACCCTGATTGCGAAACCCAATGGCGGCCCGTCCGCTGCCCGGAACGTTGCCATCCGGCATGCGCATGGCGACCTCATAGCCTTCCTCGACCAGGACGACGCCTGGTTGCCGTCGCATCTGGCCGAGTTGATCAAGCCCTTTCTTGAACAGCGGCCCCGGCAGCTCGGATGGGCATACGGCGATATCGACGAAATCGATGCGGCCGGCACCCTGACAACGAAATCGCTGCTGGCCACGCTTGGGATACCGCATCCGAAGACAAGCATCTCCGACTGCCTGCGGCACGACATGATGGTTCGCCTGTCCGCGTCGCTGGTTTCGCGCAAGGCCCTGGAGGCCATCGGCGGCTTTGACGAACGGCTGTCAGGCTATGAGGACGACGACCTGTTCGTCCGCCTGTACCATGCCGGCTTCGACAACCTCTATATCGATAAGCCATTGGCGCGCTGGCGTACTTATAAAGATAGCACGTCGTTCACCATGACGATGGCGCGCAGCCGCATGACCTATGTGCGCAAGCTGGCCAGCCTGTATCCCGACGAACCGGCGAAGCGGCTGTACTACTTGCGGGACCTTATCGTTCCGCGATTCCTGCACCATGCGACCGAAACCCTGCGTTCCGCATTGCGGTCGGGGAACGGTCCCCTCGCCGATATCTGCGTGGCGGACATCGAGACACTGCGCTCGCATGTGGACGAACCGTCCCGGCGCCGTTTGGCGCGGGCGTCGCTGACGACGACCGTAGTGATCCCGCTGTACAACGGCGGCCGGTATATAGCGGAAGCGATACAAAGTGTCTTGCGGCAGACGCATGTGCCGGACGAGATCATCGTCGTGGATGACGGATCTCGCGATGGCGGGCCGGCAATCGTCCGGGATCTGGCGCAACGTCACCCGATCACCTTGATTACGCAGGCCAACAGCGGGGTTTCGTCGGCCCGCAACCTGGGCATCAGCCGCGCCCGGGGCCAGTTGATCGCATTCCTCGATCCGGACGATGTCTGGTATCCGTCTCACCTTGAGGAACTGATCAGGCCGTTCAAGGAAGCGCGCGGCACCATGCCGGGCTGGACATACGGGAATGTCGATCAGATCGATCCTGATGGCGAACTGGTGGCATCGTCCGTCCTGAATGCGTTCCAGAAGGGAACGCACCCCGGGACGGTTATGGACTGCCTGCGTCATGACGTCCTGGTGCGCCCCTCCGCGGCACTGATCTCGCGCCCGGCGCTGGAGGCCGTCGGCGGGTTTGACACCGGGCTGTCGGGTTACGAGGACGATGATCTGTTCCGCCGGCTTATCCAGGCCGGTTACGCCAACGTCTTCATCGACCAGCCGCTGAGCTGCTGGCGTGTCTATGAGAACAAGGCCGGCTGGTCATCGACTGTGGCCAGCGGCCGCATGACCTATATGCGCAAGCTTACGGAGCTGCATCCCGGCGACAACGCCGACGCGACGAATTTCACCCGGGATTTGATTCTCCCCCGTTTCCTGCATACCGCGACAGAGACGATGCGGCATGCGCTACGCAGCGGCGATGCCGACCTGGCGGACGCGTGCGGGGACGACATCGCACTGCTGCGCGACATGACGGGGGGGGCGGAGTTTGCCCGGTCCGGCCTGGTTGTTACGGTGGTCATCACGCTTCATGACAGCGGCCGCCACCTTGAGGGCGCGTTGCGCGGGGTGCTGGCGCAGACGCTGCAGCCGGATGAGATCATCGTCGTCAATGCCGGCTCGGATGAAGGCGTTTCTGATATACTCGACCGGCTCGCCGATCGTGTTCAGGTGACGTTGCTCGGCGCATCCGGCGTCAGCCAACCGGCCGCCCGCAATCTCGGCATTCGCCAGGCCCACGGCGACCTCATAGCGCTGCTCGACCAGGACGATGCCTGGTACCCGTGCCACCTGGCCGAGCTTTCGGAACCGTTCAGGCAGCCGCGAACGCGGCCGCTTGGCTGGGCCTACGGCAATGTCGACGAGATCGACGGATCCGGCGAGTGCGTCACACGCTCCTTCCTGACGACGCTGGGCGTCCCGCACCCGAAGACAAGTATCGCCGACTGCCTGAAGCATGACATGCACGTGCCGGTTTCGGCGGCCTTGATTGCCCGCAGAGCGCTTGCCGATACCGGCTGCTTCGATGAGACCCTGTCGGAATACGCCGGCGATGACCTGTTCATGCGGCTGCTCGACAGCGGCTACGACAATGTCTTCATCGACAAGCCGGTTTCGCGCTGGCGGCTCGATCCGCACCGAAACATGCTGCTGCCGGACATGGCGGCCGGGCGCATGAACTTCGTCCGCAAGCTGGTGACGGCCTATCCGGCCGATAATGCCCGTGGCATATCCTATGCCCGGGACCTGATCATCCCGCGGTTTCTGCATCACGTTGCCGAAACATTGCGCAAGGCCTTACGAATCGGCGACGCTGCCCTCGCGGGCGTGAGCAAGGCCGACATCGAAGCTCTGCAGCTTCTGGCGGGCGAGACGGACCTCTGCCCGCTGGCGCGCACCAACCTGCTGACGACCGTTGTGATCCCGCTGTACAACGGCGGACGCACAATCGAGGAAGCGTTGCGCAGCGTGCTGGAACAGACGCTGCCACCGGACGAGATTATCGTCGTTGATGACGGGTCGCAGGATGAAGGCCCGGCGATCGTGGCGCGGATGGCGGCGCGCCATCGCATCACCATCCTGACAAAGCCGAATGGCGGCCAATCGTCTGCGCGCAATCTCGGGATTCGGCACGCCCATGGCGACCTGATCGCGTTGCTCGATCAGGACGACACCTGGTATCCGTCGCATCTGGCGGAAATGACGAAGCCGTTTTGCGAGCCGCGCTCACGCGCGCTTGGCTGGACCTATAGCAACCTGGACGAGGTTGACGGCCGCGGCACTCTGGTGGCGCAGTCGGTTCTGACGCGCACACCGGCACAGCATCCGAAGACCAATGTGCTGGAATGCCTGCGCCAGGACATGTTCGTGCTGCCTTCCGCTACGGTGATCTCCCGTAAAGCGTTCGAGGCAGTGGGCGGGTTCGATGAACGCCTGTCCGGTTATGAGGACGACGATCTGTTCATCCGGCTGCTGCAGGCCGGCTATGAGAATATCTATATCGACAAGGCGCTGTCGCGCTGGCGCATCTACCCGGAAAGCACGTCTTTCTCGCCGCGCATGGCCGTCAGCCGGATGACCTTCGCGCACAAGCTGATTGCCGCATTTCCCGACGAGCCGGCGAAGAACCTGTTCTATGCGCGCGACCTGATCGTTCCACGGTTTCTGCATCATGTCGCCGAAACGCTGCGGCGGGCATTGCGCACGGGCGATGCCGCGTTGTCCGATGCGTGTGTTCGCGATATCGGCATCCTGGAAACGTCCATACCGGAGCAGGACCGCCAGCGTGTGCTGCGCACCAACCTGCTGACCACGGTTGTGATCCCGCTGTACAACGGCGAACGCACCATCGAGGAAGCGCTGCACAGCGTTCTGGAGCAATCGCTGCCGCCGGACGAAATCATCGTCGTCGATGACGGCTCGACCGATCGGGGCCCGGCGATCGTGCAGCGGATGGCCATCTCGCATCCGATCACCTTGCTGAGCAAGCCGAATGGCGGCCAGTCCTCGGCACGCAATCTCGGCGTGCAATATGCACATGGCGACCTGATCGCGTTGCTCGATCAGGACGACGCCTGGTATCCGTCGCACCTGGCGGAGCTGACCAGGCCGTTTTGCGAACCGCGCTCTCGCGAGCTCGGTTGGACCTACAGCAACCTCGACGAGGTCGACAATCACGGCGTCCTGGTGGCGCAGTCGATTCTGGCCCGCACCCCTGTGCAGCATCCGAAGACCAATGTGCTGGATTGCCTGCGGCAGGACATGTTCGTGCTGCCTTCTGCTACGGTGATCTCCCGTAAAGCGTTCGAGGCAGTGGGCGGGTTCGATGAACGCCTGTCCGGTTATGAGGACGACGATCTGTTTATCCGGCTGCTGCAGGCCGGCTACGACAATGTCTATATCGACAAGGCGCTGTCGCGCTGGCGCATCTACCCGGAAAGCACGTCTTTTTCACCGCGCATGGCCGTCAGCCGCATGACCTTCGCGCACAAGCTGATTGCCGCATTTCCCGACGAGCCGGCGAAGAACCTGTTCTATGCGCGCGACCTGATCGTTCCACGGTTTCTGCATCATGTCGCCGAAACGCTGCGGCGGGCATTGCGCACCGGGGATGCCGCGTTGTCCGATGCGTGTGTTCGCGACATCGGCATCCTGGAAACGTCCATACCGGAGCAAGACCGCCAGCGTGTGCTGCGCACCAACCTGCTGACGACGGTTGTGATCCCGCTGTACAACGGCGAACGCACCATCGATGAGGCATTGCGCAGCGTGCTGGAACAGACGCTGCCGCCGGACGAAATCATCGTTGTCGATGACGGCTCGACCGACGGCGGTCCGGCGATTGTGCAGCAGATGGCCAAGGCCTATCCGATCACGCTGCTGACCAAGCCGAACGGCGGCCAGTCCTCGGCGCGCAACCTGGGCGTTCAGCATGCGCACGGCGACCTGATCGCCCTGTTGGATCAGGACGACACCTGGTATCCGTCCCACTTGGCCGAGCTGACCAAGCCGTTCCAGGAATCGCGGCCGCGGCCGCTCGGCTGGGTCTACAGCAACCTCGACGAGGTCGACCGCAACGGCGAGCTGGTCGCCCAATCAGCGTTGAATCGCGACAACGGCGAACATCCAAAGACCAATATCCTCGACTGCCTGAGGCGCGACATGTTCGTGCTGCCGTCGGCAACGGTGATCTCGCGCCGGGCGTTCGAAAGCGTCGGCGGGTTCGACGAACGCCTGTCGGGCTACGAAGACGATGACCTGTTCATCCGCCTGCTGCATGGCGGCTTCGATAACGTCTACATCGACAAGGCGCTGTCGCGGTGGCGCATCTTCCCCGACAGCGCGTCGTTTTCGCCGCGGATGACGGCCAGCGCCATGCTGTATGCGCGCAAGCTGATCGATGCCTTTCCGGACGAGCCTGACCGGTATCTGTTCTACGCCCGCGACCTGATCGTGCCGCGCTTCCTGCACCATGTGGCCGAGATGATGCGGCGCGCCCTGCGCGCCGGAGACCGTGTGCTGGCCGACAGGTTCATGGACAATCTCGCTACCCTCGAAGGGTATCTGGGGGCCATGGGCAAGCCGGAGCCGTTCCGCAGTAACCTTCTGGTCACGGTCGTCATCCCGCTGCACAACGGTGCGTGGTTTATCGAGGAAGCACTGCGCAGCGTGCTGGAGCAGACCCAGCGCCCTGACGAAATCATCGTTGTCGATGACGGCTCGACCGACAACGGCCCGGAGATCGTTCGCCGTATCGGCGAAACTCATCCCATCACACTGCTGTCGCAACCGCAGAGCGGTGTGGCGGCGGCGCGGAATCTCGGCATCCGGCATGCACATGGCGACCTGATCGCGCTGCTTGACCAGGATGATGCCTGGTATCCGTCCCATCTGGCCGACATGAAGCCGCCGTTCCACGAACAGCGGGCACGACCGCTCGGCTGGGTATACAGCGACCTGGATGAAATCGATCAGACCGGTGAGCTTCGGACGCAATCGTTGCTTCGCGGATCGCAGGCACCGCATCCGAAAACGAGCGTTGCGGACTGCCTTCGCCACGACATGCTGGTGCGGCCTTCGGCCTCGCTGTTCGCGCGTAAGGCATTCGAGGCTATCGGCGGGTTTGACGAGGGCCTGTCCCGTTACGAGGACGATGATTTCTTCTTGCGGCTGCTGCATGCCGGCTACGACAACCTTTACATAGACAAGGCACTGGCGCGTTGGCGGGTGAATCACGAGGTCGGCGCGGTCGCGTATCGCGCCGCCGCCAGCAGGATGGCGTATGCGCGCAAGCTGATCGAGGCGTTCCCGGACGAAGACGACATCAAGCGCTATTCCGTGCGGGATCTGATCGCGCCGCGATTCGTCCGCGATGCCCTGGCCGAGGCGCGCAAGGCGCTGATGACGGCGGATGACGCATGGATCGAAACCTGCTTCGAGAATTTGCACTTTCTCGACGAACTGTTGAAAAAGGACGAGGGAACCGGCCTGCATCGCCGCGAACCGGTGATCAGCGCGATCGTTCCGCTCTATAACGGCGCACCTTTCATCGAACAGGCGCTGCGCAGCATGCTGGCGCAGACCCTGCCGCCGGACGAAATCATCGTCGTGGACGACGGTTCAACGGATGGTGGCGGAGCGATTGTCGAGCGCCTCGCCCGAAGTCACCCGATCAGACTGATCCGGCAGGAAAACGCCGGGCAGTCCGCCGCGCGCAATCTCGGTGTTGAGCTAGCCCATGGCGACCTGATCGCTTTTCTGGACCAGGATGACGTCTGGTACCCCGATCATCTGGCGGAACTTGTAAAGCCGTTCCTGGAAAAGCGATCGCTCGAACTTGGCTGGGCATACAGCAACCTTGACGAGATCAACTACGATGGGCGCATCGTCTGCCGCAGCTTCCTTGAAACCCTCCACACGCAGCATCCCAAGCGCGACGTTTTCGCATGTCTCGCCAACGACATGTACGTCCTGCCGTCCGCCTGCGTGATGTCTCGCAAGGCATTCCTCGCTGTCGATGGCTTCGATGAGCAGCTATCCGGCTATGAGGACGACGACCTGTTCCTGCGGCTGTTTCTTGCCGGCTATGACAACGTTTATCTGACCAAGCCCTTATCGGCCTGGCGAATTCACAACACCAGCAGCTCCTATTCATCGCGCATGGGAGTCAGCCGTGCGGCCTATGCCCGCAAGCTGATCGCGCAGTTCCCTGACGATCCCGACATGACGCGGTTTTATATCCGCGACCTGATCGCCCCGCGGTTCTTCCGTTCCACGGCCGTTGAACTGCGCAAGGCTGTCAAGACCGGAACGACGTCAGAACAGAGTGAGGCTTATCGCAATCTTCGTTATATAACCGCGCATTTACCTAGGCGGTCCCGCCTGCCACTGCAGATCCTGATGCTGCCTCCGCTACGCCTGCCGATATTGCGGCGGTTGATCATGCGCTACCGCAATCCGCTGCGGTCAATGCTACGACAGATCGTCTGATAGGTGCGGCATGTCGAACCGATCCGCCACGGGCCCGTGCTTTTCTTTATTGAACGAATGGGTCAGGTGCGTCGGGCAAACCGCGATAAGGCGCGCCCGTCGGCCCAGCCCAGGGTCAACAATACCCCGATGCCGGCGTAGAACAGCAACGATCCAAGGACGATATGCGCCGTGGTCCACATCGCACCCGGCCCTGACGCCATGATAGCGCTGCCCGCGATGTAGCCAAAGGCCAGCCGCGGCGCGACCAGGTAACGGAACCGTATCGACACCAGCCATAGCACGCCGAACCCGATAAGGCCCTTGGCCACAGTCATGAATTGCAGCACCCGCACCAACTCGGCGTCCGGGTTTGCCGGATCTCCCCGCGTCACGAACCATGCCAGAAGCGCCGAGGCGGCAACGGCGGCTATCAGCATCGAGCGCAGCCATGCCGGCGTCAGGCGAACGCCTATCCCATAAGGCTTCGGCAAATCCCGCGTTAACAGGCCGATCGGCTGTTGACCCACGAGCACTCTCCTTAAGCATGAGGTCGCATCGTTCGCGATCTTCCGGCGCGGCGTCAAGCTACGGGCCGGTCCCACCCCGGTGAAACATATTGTCCTTTGGCGGGGCGATTAAAGGCTCCTATGCGCCGCAGACGGCTTCTGACACACACCCTGCCCGGCAATCGCGGTTGGCGGCCTCGCTGCGCCGAGAACCGTCAGCGCAGCTACAACAGAACTCCGCTACCGGGCGACGCACCGCGGGTGGTCCGGCGTGTCGTCGTTGCCGGTCCGGTGTCCGCCGGCGGCGTCGACGGCCGGAACGGCGTGACGCTCAGCTGCCAGGCGAAGGCCGCCCGACGCAATGCGGCGGGGCATTATTCCTCCGCCGACGCCTTTCGCGCGAGGGCTTCCTCGGCCGAGGAAATACCGCCGTGCGCTGCGGACCATGCGACCGGATTTTCGAGGAATTTCCGCACGTCCGACATGGCGGCTTCGGAGAAATACGGACGGTCCTTGCAGGCATCCAGGACATCCCACCAGGTGCACAGGCTGTGCAGGGTGATGTCCATTTTCGAGAGCGTTTCGAACGCGCCGGGGAATACGCCGTAGAAGAAAATCACGAAGGCGTGGTTGACGATCGCCCCGGCATCGCGGAGCGCGTTAGCAAAACGAACCTTTGACTGGCCGTCCGTTGTCAGGTCTTCCACCAGCAAGGTGCGCTTGCCGACGGGCACGTCGCCCTCGATCAGAGCATTCTGGCCGAACCCCTTCGGCTTCTTCCGCACATACGACATCGGCGCCGACATCCGATCGGCCATCCAGGCGGCGAACGGAATGCCCGCGGTTTCGCCCCCGGCCAGCACCTCGATCGCCTCGTAGCCGACATGCCGTTGGATCTTGCCCACAGCCAGGTCGCAGATTTTCGCCCGGGCATGCGGGAAGTAGATGATCCGCCGGCAGTCGATATAGACCGGCGACTTCCAACCGGAGGTGAAGGTGTATGGCTCCTCCGGCCGGAAGTTGACGGCCTTGATCTCGAGCAGGATGCGCGCGGCGGTCAGCGCGGCATCGCGATCCCACTCGGTCGGGGCGCGAGACGTATGAGCGGGTTTGGCCATCGGCGGCTGGGTCCTTTGTTCCCTGATCCTGATCAGTTGATAGCCGATCCGGAGGCTGTATGACAGTCCTGGTAATCGCGAGGTTTTGCCGCCCGCCGCCCGTCTGGCCGCAATATATCTGCGCCGTTCATGATGATCGACCAGCAAACCACCCTGCCGGCTGAACGGACCTCGGGCGCAGCGCAACCCTGGCGGTTGCCTCGCCGGGACTACGTTTTGCTGCCGCTGATTTTTCTGGGAACGATGCTGCTGCTGCTTGCCGCCGGGGAGATCACGGTCCGGTTGATCTACGTGCAGGACGACGCGGCCGAACCTTGCGAGTATGTCACGGGATCGGGTGCGCGGTATCATCCGTCCTGCGTTTCCCATACCAAGGTGTGGGAAGGACCCTGGATCACTCAGCGATTTAATGAATGCGGTTATCGTACCGCGGAGTCCTGCGCCGTCCGGCCGCCGGGCGCGCTGCGTGTCGTGGTGATGGGATCCTCCACCGCGCGCGGTGCGTTGGTGAACTATTCCGATTCTTTCGCCGCCCGGGCATCGGCGTACCTGTCGGCGCGGTGCGGAGAATTGGTGGATTTCCAAAACCTGGGCACTGAACCGACGGACGTCAATCAAATCGACCGGCGGATACCCGAGGCGCTGGCGTTGAAACCGTCTGCGATCGTGATGACGATCGGACCGTATGACCTGATCCATCTTAAAGACCCGCCGCCGGCAGCCGTCAGGCCGGCACCGGAACGGCTGAACCTTCGGTCGGCTGTATATCTGCTGCGGGACAGCCGGCTGTTCCTGCTGATGCAGTATTACTTGTATCGCGATCCGGCGTTTCAGATCAGGGCTTTCCTGCTGAACGGCGATCCGGCCGATTATGTCCGCGAACCGCTGAGTTCCGTCTGGCAGCATCGGGTAAACGATGCGGGCGAGCTCCTGCACCGGATCAGTTCCGAAACAGCCCCGGCAGGGGTGCCCGTGCTGCTGGTCTACATTCCGGAGCGAGCACAGGCGGCGCTGGCCACATTGAAATCAAAGCCGTCCGGGGTTGATCCGTTCGTTCTGGGATCGTCGCTGCAGGTTGCCGCGAGCAAGGCTGGTGTCCAGTTCTTCGATGCGACCCGGGACTTTGCGGCGGCACCGGATTTTCAAAGCCTGTTCTATTTGACGGACGGACACCCTCGAGATGGTGGCCATGCCGCTCTGGCCGGAGTGGTGGAGCAGGGACTGCTGGCGGAACCGTCGTTCTCGCGCTGCCGGGCATATGCTCAGGCCGCAGCGAAATGAACGTTCCCTCCTGGCAGTTTCTGGCCTTCGTTCTGGTGGGCGCCGCCGTATTCAACGCCGGTTCGGCGCGGACATGGCGAAGCGCGGTCTGGCTGGTGCTGAACCTGGCTTTCGTCTGGAGTTTTTCGCAGGCGGTCCTGCCGCTGGCCCCGCTGGCCGGGTTCCTGGCTATTGGCTATGGCTGCCTCGCGGCCGCCGGGTCGGGGCGGAAATGGGCGGCACCAGCCTCGATCGTTCTGGTGCTTGCGGTGTTCGTTTGGCTGAAGCGCTACAGCTTCATTCCTGAGTCGTTGCTTCTGCCGCCCGGCGCGATGACCGTGGGACTTTCGTATATCTTCTTCCGCGTCATGCATCTCGTGATCGACGCCGGCCAGGAACCCGGCCGGCGGGTCGGTGTGCTGCGATACCTGAACTTCACGCTGAATTTTCCGGCGTTTGTTTCGGGTCCAATCCAACGGCTGGAAGACTACGAGGCGAATGACTCGCTGCCCCTCGGTATGGCCGACATTGGTGTCGCCGCGTGGCGGATGGTGCTGGGTGCATTCAAGGTGCTGATTCTATCCACGGCGCTGCATGCGTGGCAGTCGGATCAGATCGCGGCGCTGACAGGGAATTTGCCGGCAGGTCAGCGGGCGCTGACCGGAACGCTGATCCTCGTGCTGTATCCGCTGTTTCTGTATGCGAATTTCTCCGGCTACACCGATTTCGTCATCGGTGCGGCCCGTCTTTACCGGCTGCGCCTGCCGGAGAATTTCGATCGGCCGTTCAGCGCCGGCAACTTCATCGAGTTCTGGAGCCGGTGGCACATTTCGCTATCGCAGTGGCTGCGCGGCTACGTGTTCAATCCGCTGCTGATGACCTGGATGCGCCGCCACCGGTCCGCTCGGTCGAAACAATATCCCAGCGTAGTGGCGTTCTTCGTGACGTTTTTCCTGGTCGGTGCGTGGCACGGCCAGACCTCGGAGTTCCTGTTCTTCGGTGTGCTGCAGGGCGGTGGCGTGGCGGGGAACCGGCTGTATCAGGTTGCGATGACGCGGCGGCTGACTCCGGCCGGGTATGAGCGCCTGTGCGCGCGCCCGGTCTATCGAGCGATCACGCGCGGTCTGACGTTCACCTGGTTCGCGTTCACCCTGCTGTGGTTCTGGGCAACCTGGGCGGAGATTGGCGGCCTGGCGGACAAGCTTGGCGTGCTCGGATGCGTTGCCGCTGCTGTCGGGACGGTCGGTTCCGCCAGCATCGTGCTGGCCATCCCCGATCTTCTCGGACCATCGGGACGTTGGCTGAGCGGAGTGCTGGGATCAAGATACACGCGCACGGCGCTCGCCTCGGCGATGGTGCTGGTGATTGCGATAGCCGGACTGGTGCTGAATGTGTCGTCGCCGGAGATTGTTTATAAGCAGTTCTGATCCACCGGCTGTCATGGGTCGGTCCCGCTTCCCCGGCTCGCCGCAAGGAACGCCTGGGCTTCCTCCTTGCGCTCGAACACATGCGGCGCGATGTTGCGTTGCGAGAACGCCTCGCCGAGCTTCGCCCGCAGGAACGCGCTGGTGGCATAACGGGTAATTTTGGTGAAGTAATGCGCCAGGAAATACCGGTCCATCTCGGCGTAGGCGTCGAGCATGTCCTGCGAAATGCGGAATCGATCGTAGTTGATAACGACGCCGACCGGTTTGCCGGCGGCTTTGCAGCGCTGTTCGCAAATGTCCCAGATGGCTTTGACGTCCTGCGCAACCCGCACATACATCCCTTCGAAATTCAGGAACAGAATGTTCCGGTCAGCATCGTAAATCACCCGTTCCGGCAGCGACAGATTCAGTAACTCCGTCTGCAGGTCCATCGCGTCCGGACTGAAGATGCGCGCGTCCATGATGCCGTACTCGCCGATGATCGGCTCGAAGTCCATGTGCGGCAGGATGTCCCGCGCGACGTCTATTCCTGGTGCGACCTCGATCAGCGCCAGGCCGCGGCGGACCCGGCGGAACACGCATCGTTCGGTAACGTAATAGATCGGCTTGCCTCGGTCGTAAGCGTATTGCCCGTTGAAGGTGATCTGCTCGACCTGTTTGCGGAATTTTCGCTGCTTGCCTTCCTCCAGAATGCGCAGTTCGCCGTTTTCCACCGCCACTTTCAGGCCGGAGCCGGTGAAGGTTCCGACGAACACCACAAGCCGCGCATTCTGGCTGATGTTGATGAAGCCGCCCGCCCCCGTCAGCCTTCCGCCGAAGCGGCTGACGTTGACGTTGCCGGCTTCGTCGCACTCCGCCATCCCGAGGCACGCCATATCCAGGCCGCCGCCATCGTAGAAGTCGAACTGCTGGTTCTCATCGAGCACCGCATCCATGTTCACGCCGGTGCCGAAGTCGGCGCCGCTGCTTGGAATGCCGCCGATCAGGCCGGACTCCACGGTGAAGGTCAGCAGGTGCGAGATGTGCTCCTCATTGGCCACCGCGGCGACGCCTTCGGGCATGCCGACCCCGAGGTTGATAATGCCGTTCGGCGGCAACTCGAACGCGGCGCGGCGGGCGATGATCTTGCGTTCGTTGATCGCGGTCGATGGCACGCTGGCACGGGGAACGCGGAATTCGCCGGAAAACGCGCCATTGTATTGCGTGGCGACGGTTTGCCGGTGCTCATGCGGCTGAGCCACCACGATGCAGTCCACCAGGATGCCGGGAATTTTGACCTGCCGCGGCGGCAGGGTGCCGTGCTCGGCGATGCGTTCCACCTGGGCGATGACGATGCCGTTGCTGTTCTTGGCGGCCATCGCCATGGACAGGTTGTTCAGCGTCAGCGCTTCCCGCTCCATGGTGATATTGCCGAAGGTGTCGGCGGTGGTGCCGCGGATAAGCGCAACATCGACCTTGCCGACTTTGTAGAACAGCCACTCCTCGCCATCGACATCGACCAGCTTGACGATGTCCTTGGTGGTGACCTCATTGACCCGGCCGCCGCCGTGGCGCGGATCGACGAAGGTGTGCAGGCCGACCTTGGAGAAGGTGCCGGGTTTGCCACCGGCAAGGTCGCGGAAAAGCTGGCAGATGATGCCCTGCGGCAGGTTGTAGGCCTGGATCTTGTTGTCCAGCGCCAGGCGGCTGACCTTCGGCATCCGTGCCCAATGTCCGGCGACGACGCGGCGCAGCAAACCCTCATGCCCGAGGTGATTGACCCCGAGCTCCTTGCCGTCACCCTGACCGGCGGCGGCGAACAGCGTGAGGTTGCGGGGGCTGCCGGTCGTCAGGAAGCGGCGTTCCACCGCCGCCAGCAGGGCCTCGGCGAAGCACGTCTGGACGAAGCCGGTGTTGGAGACGGTGTCGCCGTCGCGGATCAGGGCGATTGCTTCATCGGCCGTCACGATCTTGCTGCGCATGGATCCTCGTTCCTCCGCTGAATTCCGGTGGATGGGGATCGAGAAGATCCGGGCCGGCGGGGCGTATCCTTACCCCGCCAGCGCCAAGCCTTCGACAACTATTCCATGCCGTCAGCTTCTGTGGCGTGTCGCTAATCGTCCCCGGCCACACGTCGCCGTTCGGACGGATCCTCGGCCGGGATGTTGATGCCGCCGCCACGCCGAGCTGCGAGCGCGTTCGGTGTCCCTTCGCCCGCAACCACCGAACGGCCGTAGGCGGGGATCGGCGGGATCGCGTCCGGCGCGAGCGGGCGCATCCAGTTCTTCCGCTTCAGCGCCGCTTCGATATACGGCGCCAGCTCCGCCTGCTTGCGGGCGTCGCGCGCCGCCTGATCGGCTTTCATCACCGGCATCACCTCGGCCGCGAACAACCCGAGCGACGCGATGATATCCGCATGCGTATTGCGCCCCGCCTGCTGGACGAAGATCACCTGATCGACCCCGGCATCCTGATATTGCGTAAGACGATCAATGAGTTGCGCTGGGGTGCCGATGCCGTTGCCGACGGCGGGGGGCATCGCGTCCCGCCCGCGTTCGAACCGCTCCCACACATTCGTTACGCCCGGGACGTGCTCGCCATACACGTAGTGATGGCCCAGCGCGAAGCCGAAGAACCGGAAGCCGTCGCCGCCGCGGCGGATCGCCTCCGCCTCATCGTGATGCACCGAGAAGCCGGTCGCCATCGCGATATTGGCGTTCACCGCATGGCCGATCGGCACGCACTCCTCGGATTTGATGATCTCGTAGTATTCGCCTGCCCATTTCGCCGCCTCGGCGGGATCGACGAAGGCAAAGGCGAGCGCGCCGACACCGTTGCGGGCAGCGACATGGATCGTCTCCTTGTTCGAGCAGGCGAGCCAGAGCGGCGGGTGCGGCTTTTGCAAGGGCTTGGGGATGACATTGCGGGCCGGCATCGAGAAGAACGCGCCCTTGAAGCCCGGATAGGGGGTCATCGCCATCATGTTGGCGCTCTGTTCGGTCGCCTCGGCCCACATCAGCTTCTTAAGCGCCGGGTCGATGTTGAAGCCTTCCAACTCGGCGCGTGACGCGGACGATCCGGTGCCCCATTCCGCGCGGCCCGAGGACACCAGGTCAAGCATGGCGATCCGTTCGGCCACATGCGCAGGCGGGTTGTAGCCGGGCGGTGAGAGCACAACAGCGTGACCGACACGGATCTGCCTGGTGCGCCCGGCCGCCGCGGCGAGGAATACCTCGGGGGCGGAGTTGTGCGAGTACTCCTCCAGAAAGTGGTGTTCGTTGGCCCAGACATAGTCGAACCCCAGCCGATCGGCCGCTTCGACCTCGGCCAGCGCGTCCTGGACCAGCCGATGCTCGGAGTCCGCGTCCCATGGCCGCGGCAATTGCAATTCGTAGATCAGACCGAACCTCATGCCAAACGTCTCCCCCGCTCTGGAACTATGAGTCTTACTGTCCAGTAGGGGCGGCAGGTTGAGACGTCCAGCGTCCCTCCCGCCGTCGTGTTACAGCATGGAGGGGTTGCCGCAATGCTATAGCCACAAGCCCGGGTTTGTGCCATTGTTTCGAGGTGATCGCGTTTTGGCGCGGCCACGCCAGTCAAATTAGTGGTGCTCAAAGTAGGGGAAGCGCTATGTCATTCTTCGTTTGGGGTTGGATCTTGTTCGGAACTGCGGGCGCTACGATTTACCTTCTCAAGCTGCCGTAAACCGTACCGCAAATCTGTAAGGCCGCTTTGGGATTGGCGGCATCAGCACGCCGCAATCCCAACGGCTACGGTTCGCCTGTCGATGCGGCAGGCTGCTCTCAACTCGCTGCAACCAGTTCCGCAATCGCGGTGCCCACGTCCTCCGTCCCGGCCTGACCGCCCATATCGCGCGTCTTCGGGCCGCTGTCGCGCAGCAAGGTTTCGATTGCCGCGATTATCGCGGCCCCTGCCTCCACCTCCCCGAGATGTTCCAGCATCAGCGCGGCGGACCAAATCTGTCCGATCGGATTGCAGATGAACTTGCCGGCGATGTCCGGCGCGGAGCCATGCACCGGCTCGAACATCGACGGAAACACCCGCTCGGGATTGATATTGGCCGACGGCGCGATGCCGATAGACCCCGCCACCGCGGGGCCGAGATCGGACAGGATATCGCCGAACAGGTTGGACCCGACCACCACATCGAACCAATCGGGATGCTGCACGAACTGCGCGCACAGGATGTCGATGTGGTACTGGTCCGTCCGGACCTCGGGATACTGCTTCGCCAGCACGGCGAACCGCTCGTCCCAGTAGGGCATGGTGTGGATGATGCCGTTCGACTTCGTCGCCGAGGTCACATGCTTCTTCGGCCGGGTCATCGCCAGTTCGAACGCGTATTTCAGGATGCGGTCCACACCGATCCGGGTGAACACGCTCTGCTGCGTGACGAACTCCCGGTCCGTGCCCTCGAACATGCGGCCGCCGACGGAGGAATACTCGCCCTCGGTGTTTTCCCGCACCACGTAGAAATCGATATCCGCCTCCGTGCGCTCGGCCAGAGGCGTCCGCACGCCCGGCATCAGCTTGCATGGCCGGACGTTCGCATACTGGTCGAAGCCACGGCGGATCGGGATCAGCAGCCCCCACAAGGACACGTGATCCGGCACGCCCGGCCAGCCGACCGCGCCGAGCAGGATCGAGTCGGACTTCGCCAACTGGTCCAACCCGTCGGCCGGCATCATCTGGCCGGTGTCCTTGTAGGTTTCGCACGACCAGTCGTAATGCGTCAGGTTCAGGTCGAAGCCGAAGCGCCGTGACGCGGCATCCAGCACCTTCAGCGATTCCGGCACCGTCTCCTTGCCGATACCGTCGCCGGGCAGGACCGCGATACTGTGCGTGCGCGTCATGGTCTTGTTCCCTCGGCAAGCGGTTTATGTGAAGGGATAACGGAGCATCGTTCGCACGCCAAGCCCATGGCCAACAGCCGCCGCGGGCGCTATCAAATGTCAAACGCTCGTCCGGGAAACGCCATGCATATCGCCACCTCACAGGCCTTCAAGAAGAACGCCCACGACGCGCTGGGCAATGCCGGACTACAGAAGGCGCTGGCCCGCAGCGGGCCGAGCTTCATCGCCCGCCGCGCCGCCGCGGTCGCGGCCCTGCCGGAGTTCGAGGAACTGCGGAACACCGGGCGGGACATCAAGAACCACGCGCTGGCGAACCTGGACTTCTATCTGGAGGCCTACGAGGCGAAGGTGCTGGAATCCGGCGGCAAGGTGCACTGGTGCGCCGATGCCGGGGAGGCTCGGGCCGTCGTCCTGGCGATCTGCCAGGCCGCCAACGCCCGCACCGTCACCAAGGGCAAATCCATGATCGGCGAGGAAATCGCCATCAACGACCACCTGGAGGAAAACGGCATCCAGCCGATAGAAACCGACCTGGGCGAATACATCATCCAGCTTCGGCACGAACTGCCCAGCCACATCATCGCGCCCGCCTTCCATCTGAACATGGATGACTGGGAGAGCGCCTTCCGCAAAGCCCACACCGACCTGCCGGCCGATCGCACGTTCAATGAACGCAGGGACGTGCTGATCGAGGCACGGACGAAACTGCGCTCGAAGTTCCTCGCCGCCGACGTGGGCATCACCGGCGCCAACTTCCTGATCGCCGAGACCGGCAGCAGCATCATCGTCACCAACGAAGGCAACGGCGACCTGACGCAGACCCTGCCGCGCGTCCACATCGTGCTGGCCAGCATCGAGAAATGCGTGCCGACGCTGGAGGACGCAACGTCCCTGCTGCGGCTGCTGGCACGGTCCGCCACCGGCCAGGATTTCTCGGTCTACACCACGTTCTCCACCGGCGCGCGGCGGCCGGGCGACCTGGACGGCCCCGAGGAATACCACGTCGTCCTGATCGACAACGGTCGTTCGGCCATGCTGGGGACGGATTTTCAGGACATGCTGCGGTGCATCCGCTGCGCCGCCTGCATGAACCATTGTCCGGTTTATGGCGCCGTCGGCGGCCACGCCTATGGCTGGGTCTATCCGGGACCGATGGGGTCGGTTTTGACTCCCGGGCTGATCGGGGTGGACAAGGCGGGGCATCTGCCGAACGCCTCCACCTTCTGCGGCAAATGCGAGAGCGTGTGTCCGGTGAAGATCCCGCTGCCCGGGCTGATGCGTCACTGGCGTGAACGGGAGTTCGAGCGGCACCTAACGCCGGGTGCAACGCGGACCAACATGGGATTGTGGGCGTTCCTCGCCCGGCGCCCGTGGCTGTATCGGCTGGCGACGCGAGCCTCCTCGGCCGCGCTGGGCTGGCTCGGACGCAAGAAAGGCCGCTTCTCCAGCCTGCCGCTGGTGACTGGCTGGACGGATGGCCGCGATCTGCCGGCGCCGGAGGGGGATACGTTCTTCGCCCGCTACGCCCGGTCGGGACGCGGCCGATGAGCAAGCAATCGATCCTGACCGCGATCCGCCGCGGCCTGAAGCGCGGCCCGCTGCCGGAGCAGCAGGCGGTGATGCTGCAACGGCGAATGGCGGAGCATCCGCGCCACCTGATCCCCGCCCGGTCCCGGCTGCCGCATGCGCAGCAAGTCGACCTGTTCGTGCGCAACGTGGAGAAGGAATTCGGCTCCGTCGCCCGCGTCGCGGATATGGCCTCGGTGCCGGGGGCGGTGGCGGATTACCTGGCGGCGCAGAACCTGCCGGGCTCGCTGATCATGGCGCCGCATCCGGAGCTGCGCGCCATTCCCTGGTCCACACGCCCGTTGCTGGAGATCCGGGAAGGGCGGGCGGAGGCGACCGACGCGGTCAGCATCCAACACGCCTTCGCCGCCATCGCGGAAACCGGCACGCTGATGCTGCCGAGTTCGCCGCAACGACCGGTGACGCTGAACCTGTTGGCGGACACGGAAATCGCCGTGCTGCGGAGTTCGGTGATCGTCGGGGCTTACGAAGAAGCCTGGGACAAGCTGCGGGCGGAGATCGGCGCGATGCCGCGCAACGTCATGCTGATCACCGGGCCGTCACGTTCGGCTGACATTGAGCAGACGCTGGAGTTGGGAGCGCACGGCCCGCGGCGGCTTCATGTGGTGCTGGTGGAGGATGCGGGATCATAACATTCGTGCCGGCTTTTACTGGTCATCTCTCGCAGCACGGGATGCTATAAAGGGTCCGGACAGCACGCATAGGCGTCAAAGTAAGGTCCGGCGGCACGGACGCCGCCCTGTTGTCATGGCCGGACTTGGTCCGGCCATCCACGACTTGGTTGGTTCGGCACCGCGAGTCGTGGATGGCCGGGACAAGCCCGGCCATGACACGGGCACGCTATCCGGGCGGCCGGCGCTGATGTTAACGCTCACGTGGACAAGCCGGGCCGTGACGAGAAACCGCTGCTACCGCAACCCGAAGAAGCTCAACACCGCGATCACTACAACCACAAGCCCGACGATATAGATAATATTGTTCATCCATGCCTCCCTGCGATGGCATTTGCCAATCTAACGGAGACAAAACCAATTGCCGCGGCTTTCGTTGCTTCAAGAAGCGGTGTTGCCGCCCGTGCCGTCAGACGTGGAAGCTTTCCCCGCAGCCGCAGCGGCCTTTTTCGTTCGGATTGCTGAAAGTGAAGCCTGACGTCAGGTTCTTCACCTCGTAATCCATGACGGTGCCGATAAGGAACAGCGAGGCCTTACGGTCCACCAGGACGGTCAGGTCCTTGTCCTTGACGACCTCGTCGCTCGGCGCGGGCGCATCCGTCCAGGTCATGTCGTAGGACATGCCCGAGCAGCCCTTCGTCTTCACGTCGATGCGCAGCAGCTTGCCTTTTTCCCCCTTGTCATACAGCCCGCGCAGCCGAGCGGCGGCAGCGTCGGTCAGCGTCATCAAAGGCGGCAATTCGCGGGTCTTGCGAGGGGCAGTCGTTGTGGTGCTCATGATCCAGCCTAATTCGCGATGGACTAATACATATTCAACTGCAGCCGGGCTTCCTCGGTCATGCGGGACGGATCCCACGGCGGATCCCAGACCGTCTCGACATGGCAGGACGTTACGCCATCCAGCGACATGATCGCCTGATGCACCTGCTCCGGCAGTTCCTGAGCGCTCGGACAGGCCGGCGCGGTCAGCGTCATCTCCACCTTCACCGCGCCATCATCGGCGATCTCGACCACGTAGATCAGGCCGAGGTCGTAGATATTGACCGGGATTTCCGGATCATACACCGACGCAATCGCCTCGATCAGGGCATCTTCCGACGGCAGGGTGGAGGCTGCCGCGATGGGCTTTTCGCCGTCAGGAGTCCACGCGGTCGGTGGCGTTATCTCATTCACTGCTAGCCTCCTTCGTCCCATCCAGCGCGGCAATCAGGGCGTGCCAGGGCAGGGTGGCGCACTTCACCCTCGATGGATATTCATGAACACCGGCCAGCGGAGCCAGGCGTTCGAGCGGTTCGGCAAGAGACTGGCCGCAGTCCGGGCAGGCGCCGGTGCGGGCGAGGGTGCGGAACGCCTCGAACAGCGCCTTGGTGTCCGCCTTGCCGCGCCCCGACACTGTTTCCGCCATCAGATCGGCAGAGGCGACGCTGATGGCGCAGCCCCGCGCCTCGAACCCGACGCGGTCAAGCCGATCGGCGTCGTATTTCACCCAGACCTGGACACGATCGCCGCACATCGGGTTGTCGCCCTTGGCGGTGGCGTCGAACGCTTCCAGCCGCTGCGCGTGGCGCGGATTGCGGCCGTGGTCCAGGATGACGTCCTGATACAGGTCGCGCAGGTCGTCGAAAGTTTCTGTCTGCGTCATCCGAAGAATTCCCGCACACGGTCCAATCCGTCCGCCAGTGCATCGATCTCGCCGTGGGTCGTGTAGACACCGAAGCTGGCGCGGGCGGTGCTGTCCAGGCCGAGCCGGTGCATCAATGGCTCGGCGCAATGATGGCCAGCGCGCACGGCGATGCCCTGCCGATCGAGCAGGGTTGCGACATCGTGGGCGTGGGCCTTGCCGAGAACGAAGGAGATTACGCCGCCGCGATCCTGCGCCTGACCGATGATGCGGAGATCAGGGACTTTCGACAGCCGGGCCAAAGCGTGTTCCGTCAGCGATGCCTCGTGCGCGGCCATCGCATCGTAGCCGATGGATTGCACGTAATCGATCGCCGCTTTCAGGCCGATGCCTTCCAGGATCGCCGGAGTGCCGGCCTCGAACTTGTGCGGCACGGCGGCCCAGGTGGATTTTTCATAGGTCACGGATGAAATCATGTCGCCGCCGCCGAAGAACGGCGGCATCTGCTCCAGCAATTCCTTCCGGCCCCAGAGGATGCCGATGCCGGTGGGGCCATACAGCTTGTGGCCGGTCCAGGCGTAGAAATCGGCGCCCAGCGCCTGCACGTCGATCTTGCGATGCACGATCGCCTGCGACCCGTCGAACATCACCTTCGCGCCGAATGCGTGGGCGAGGCTGACGATGCGTTCCGCCGGCGTGACGGTACCCAGGACATTGGACATGTGCGTGATCGCAACAAGCCCGACCTTGCCGTCTTCCAGCAACGCCTCGAAGGCCGCCATGTCGAGTTCGCCGGCATCGGTAATCGGAGCGACACGGAGTTCGATGCCATGCGCGTCGCGCAGCATCTGCCAAGGCACGATATTGGAATGATGCTCCATGCCGGAGATCAGCACCGCCTGCCCAGGCTTCATCACGCCGCGTCCATAGCTGTGCGCCAGCAGATTGATCGATCCGGTGCTGTTGCCGGTGATGACGATCTCCGAACGGTCATTCGCGTTCATCAGCGCGGCGGCGGCATCGCGGGCAGCTTCATACGCTTCGGTGGTCCGCTCGCTCATCCAATGGAGGCCGCGGTGAACGTTGGCGTATTGCGTCTCCATAGCATTGACCATTGCGTCGATCACCACGCGCGGCTTTTGCGCCGACGCGGCGCTGTCGAGGAACACCAGAGGCTTGCCGCGGACGGTCTGTGTCAGGATCGGGAAATCGGCGCGGATACGCTCGATATCCAATGTGGCAGGATTGATCGCGACGTTCATGCTGCCTGCCTTTCCCACCAGCCCTCGACGGCGGCTTCCAGACGCGCGCGGATTGTTTCATCGGCAACCGCATCCAGCGCCTCGGCCAGGAAGGCGCGCACCAGGATCGAGCGGGCTTCGGCTTCCGGCACGCCGCGGCTGCGCAGATAGAACATCTGCTCGGCGTCCAGTTCGCCGACGGTCGCGCCGTGACTGCACTTGACGTCGTCGGCGAAGATTTCGAGTTCGGGTTTGGAATCGACCTCGGCGAACGGCGACAGCAGCAGTGCCTGGTTCATCTGGTAGCCGTCGGTTTTCTGCGCCTGCCGAGCCACCTCGATCTTGCCCTGGAATACGCCGCGGGACTTGCCGGCCAGCACGTTCTTCACAGTCTGGCGCGATTGGCAGCCGGGCGCCGTATGGCCAACAACCGAGGTGAAATCGGCATGCTGCGACCCGGCGAGAAGCTGCGCTGCGTTCAGGTGCGCGGCGCCACCCTTGCCGGTAAGCTGGGCATGCACCTCGGTACGCGACAGGCGCGCACCGAGATTCAGCGTGAAGCTGTCGTAAGTCGCTCCGGCTTCGACATCGGCATAGGCCGTGGAAACGTGGAACGCGGTCGCCGCTTCATCCTGCAAGCGGATATGCGTCAGCGTGGCGCCCTCCGCGACATGGATTTCCGCCACGGTATTCAGCAGATACGTCCCCTGGCCAACGGAAACTTCCACCAGCGTGAGACGTGCGCCTTTGCCGAGACGGACACTGTGGCGCGGATGAAAATCCGCATCCGACGCGGCGATGCTTACAAGTTGAACCACACCGCCGTCATGATCCGCCGGCACATCCAGCACCGCACCGTCTTCCGCCAGCATGGTGTTCAGCGCCACCATCGGCTCCCGGTCCGGCCACGTGAGGGTGCCGAAGTCCGGCTGCTGCGCGAACCGGGCAAACCCGGCGGCGGGGATCGCCGAAAGATCATCCCTCCAAGCGCCATCGACAAAAACGATTCGCGGGGCATCCAGAAGCGGCAGCCCGGCCAGGATCGTCTCCGCCTCATGCCGAGGCGCGGCTTCACGCTGGAATGTCGCGTCGGCGACTGCCCGAAGACTGGTGTATTTCCACGCCTCGATCCGGCGCCCCCTGGAGTCGCCGGGCAAACCGGCCGCGCGAAACGCGGCAGCGGCAGCGGCACGCAAGGCGGAATCGCCCGGCAGCTTGCCAAGGACCCCCTCGAATCGCTCCAGAAAGCCGGAGGCCCCGGTACTCATGCCGCCTCCGCGATCAGTTCCGCGTAGCCGCTCTTTTCCAGTTCCTTCGCCAGCTCCGGCCCGCCGCTGCGAACGATGCGCCCGTGCAACAGCACGTGCACCCTGTTCGGCACCAGGTAATCCAGCAGCCGCTGATGATGCGTGATGACCAGCGCCGAAAACTCCGGCCGGCGCAGCGCATTGACGCCATCCGCAACGATCTTCAAGGCGTCGATGTCGAGGCCGCTGTCGGTCTCGTCGAGAATCGCCAACCTCGGCCGCAGCAGCGCCATCTGCAGCACTTCGTTGCGCTTCTTCTCGCCGCCGGAGAACCCGACATTGACGTTGCGCTTCAACATGTCGTCCGGCATCGCCAGCCGCTTGGTTTCCGCCTTCGCCAGCTTGAGGAACTGCACCGCATCCAGTTCGGACTCGCCATGCGCCCGGCGGATCGCATTCAACGCCGTGCGCAGGAAATTCGCGTTGTTCACCCCCGGCAGTTCAATCGGCGCCTGAAACGCCAGGAACAACCCCGCCGCCGCCCGCTGTTCCGGCTCCATCGTCAGCAGATCAACCCCGTTGAACGTCGCGGTCCCGCCGGTAACGACGTAATCCTCCCGCCCCGACAGCACGTAGCCGAGCGTTGATTTGCCGGAACCGTTCGGCCCCATAATGGCATGCACCTCCCCCGCCGGCACCGTCAAATCGATACCCTTAAGGATCGGCTTTTCATTGATCGAAGCGGCCAGGCCGCGAATTTCCAGCATAGCGATTATCCCACTGATCCTTCGAGCGAAACGGCCAGGAGCTTTTGGGCCTCGACGGCGAACTCCATCGGCAGTTCCTTCAAAACGTCCTTGCAGAAACCATTGACGATCAGACTGACCGCATCTTCCTCGGAAAGACCGCGCTGCCGGCAATAGAACAACTGGTCGTCGGCGATCTTCGACGTCGTCGCCTCGTGCTCCACCTTCGCCGTCGGATTCCGGCTTTCGATATAAGGCACCGTATGCGCGCCGCACTGATCGCCGATAAGCAGGCTGTCGCACTGCGTGAAGTTGCGTGCATTGGCAGCACCCGGCAGCATCCGCACCAGGCCGCGATAGGTGTTGTTGGAATGCCCGGCGCTGATGCCCTTCGAGATGATCGTGCTGCGCGATCCCTTGCCGATATGGATCATCTTCGTTCCGGTATCGGCCTGCTGGTGATTATTGGTCACCGCAACCGAGTAGAACTCGCCCACGCTGTCCTCGCCATGCAGCACGCAGGACGGATATTTCCAGGTGATCGCCGAACCGGTCTCCACCTGCGTCCAGGAAATCTTCGACCGCGCACCGCGGCAGGCGCCGCGCTTGGTGACAAAGTTATAGATGCCGCCCTTGCCGTTGGCATCGCCCGGATACCAGTTCTGCACCGTGGAATATTTGATCTGCGCATCATCCATCGCGATCAGTTCCACCACCGCGGCGTGCAACTGGTTCTCGTCCCGCTGCGGCGCCGTGCAGCCTTCAAGGTAGCTGACATGGCTGCCGGCTTCCGCAATGATCAGCGTCCGCTCGAACTGCCCGGTATTGCGCGCATTGATGCGGAAATAGGTGGACAGCTCCATCGGGCAGCGCACGCCCTTGGGGATGTAGACGAAACTGCCATCGGTAAACACGGCGCTGTTCAGCGCGGCAAAGAAATTGTCGCCGGTCGGAACGACGGTGCCGAGATACTGCTTGACCAGATCGGGATGCTCGCGGATCGCCTCGCTGATCGGACAGAAGATCACGCCGGCCTTGCTCAGGGTGGCCTTGAAGGTCGTGGCGACGGATACGCTGTCGAATACCGCGTCCACCGCGACCTGACGGTCCTCCACGGTGTCGGGATCGACGCCGGCCAGGATCGCGCGCTCTTTCAGCGGAATGCCAAGCTTCTCATACATCTTGAGAAGCTCCGGATCGACCTCGTCCAGGCTCTTCGGGCCGGCCTTCTTTTTCGGCGCGGCGTAATAGTGCAGGTCCTGGTAATCAATCGGCGGATGATCGACCCGCGCCCAATGCGGCTCCTCCATCTTCAGCCACGCGGCGTATGCTTTCAGCCGCCATTCCAGCATCCACTCCGGCTCCTCCTTACGGGTGGAGATCAACCGGATGATGTCCTCGCTCAGGCCCTTCGGCGCGAAGTCCATCTCGATGGTGGTTTCGAAACCCCATTTGTAGCCCGATTGCGTAACGGACTGAACGGTGTCGAGCGTTTCGGTGACAGCAGCCATGGCAAAATCCTATTCGGCGGCCGCTTGGAACGCGGCCGGATGCGCCAGATCGGGAGCCCGGAAGGCTGGCAGTAATGACATCTGCATATCGGCCAGGGTGATGGACGACAACGCCTTGTGAATGGCTTCGTTCACCGGATCCCACCGGCCGCGCATCGGACACAGGCCCTGCGACTCACAGCCGGACCCGGAACCCTCGACGCAAGCGGTCAAAGCGATGGGCCCGTCGATCGAAGCGATCACGTCGGCAATCGGAATGGACGACAGGTCTCGGGTCAGCCGATATCCGCCTCGGGCGCCACGCTGCGACGAAACAAGATCGCTCGCGGCCAGATTCTTCAGCACCTTGGCAACCGTCGGTTCCGGAATTCCGGTCGCCCCGGCAAGCCCCGGCGAGGTCTGCACGCCCTCCATATCGGAGAGGCGCACCAGCACCACGACGGCGTAGTCTGTCAACTTCGACAGCCTGAGCATGGCCTACGACCTCTCGCTTTCCGCCCGTTGCGGGTAATAGGACCGGTTCAGTCCTGATTGGAGAAATGGCGCATCGGGCAGGCACCGTCAAGGGGTTATATAGCCGGGGGAGGAATGATTGTCGGGCGGCATACCCGGATGTCAGCGCGACCGGATGTACACCTCATGCGTACTTGTCGTCATAAGCGTATTGTGGTAAGTGGCTGATCGAAAGGACAGCGATCATCGATGGCTAACAGTTGGCAAGTAGCCGAAGCCCGGCGCCATTTCGCGGACGTCATCGACGCTGCGAGCCACGGCGAACCGCAATTCATCGCCCGTCGCGATGGCAGCGAGGTCGTCGTCGTCTCGAAATCCTATTTCAATGCCACACGCCCCAATCTGAGAACCGCGTTATCGCCAATCCTTTCGGTAGCCGCGGGGACCTGCTCGACCAGGCGTTAAGCGATGCGCGAGAGGTTCTGAGTGCGGCTGTAGCGGTTGCCGGCGAGCCGGATGCAGATCGTTCTTGATACCAATGTAATCAGCGAACTGCGCCTACCCGCCCCGGACCCGTCCGTCACGCGCTGGTTCGAAAGCATCGATCCGGAGCACGCCGTGATTGCCGCGTTTACCATTGCCGAGATCCACTACGGCATCGCCGTTCTTGGCGAGCGCGATCCGGCATTTGCCGCCCGGCTGCGTGCGTGGGTGCAGACCCTTGTCGATGCGACCCCGGTCTTGCCGCTGAATGCCGCAGCCGCCGCGATCCTGGGCCGGATGCTGGCCAATCCTGCCCTTCGAAGCCTTGCCGTGACGCCGCCACGGGCCCGGCGGCCGAGATTTGGCGGTGACCTCATGATTGCGGCTGTCGCTTTGGCACATGGCGCCACCATCGCGACACGAAACATCGCCGACTTCGCCCTGATCGCCGTCCACTGGCCGCGACTTTCGGTGATCAACCCGTGGGACGGGCCGTAGCGCAGTGCCCAACCGCGGCCTACGCCGCGCAGGAGACCGCTCGCACGCGATACAGGGCGACATGCCGATCATCCGTCACGAATGTGGCGTCTTCCGTGATGGCCTGCGCGATCAACAGGTGATCGAACGGGTCGCGGTGGTGCATCGGCAGCGTCGCCAGCAGCCGCAGATGATCGGGGCGCACGGCGATCGAAATGAACCCCGAGCGGTCGCAGGCACCTTCAATCTCCCGGATGTCGGCCTCCAGCTGGCCAACACGCACCTTCACGACGATTTCCCACAGCGACACCACGCTGACCAGAACGTCATTGCCGGGATCGGCGATCAGCGCCCGCGCCTGCCCGCCAATCCGGTCATCGTCCGACAGCCACCAAAGCAGGGCGTGGGTGTCGAGCAGGAGCTTCACTCCCCCTCGCCCTCCATCGCGGCCAAAACATCAGCCGACAGGGTGTCGAAATCCGCCGCCATGCGAATCTTGCCACGCAACGCCCCGGGGCGGCGGGGAGACCGCTGCGACTCCCTGGGCGGGCGGATTTCGGCCACAACTTCATTGTGCGAGGTAATCAAGAAAGAGGACCCCTGGCGAGCCTGACGCAGAAACCCGGTCATGTTTTCCCGGAACTCCCGCACGCCGACTTTCTCCGGCAGCGGGTAATCTTCGTAAGGCATGGGTGAACCCCCTATTTGTGTGCATAAATTGTGTACTCAACGCCGATCGGCACGTCAAGCAAAACCGTGCGGGTTCACAAGCCGCATCGTCCCGCCTAGCCTGCCGGTATCAGGCTCAGGAGGAAACAATGGCAGGCATGATGGAAGGCAAGGTAGCGGTCGTCACCGGTGCCGGCGGCGGTATCGGGCGGGAGATTGCCCTGATGATGGCAGCAGCCGGCGCCAAGGTGATCGTCGCCGACATCGGCGCGTCATTGACCGGTGAGGGCGGTTCGGCCAGCCCGGCGCAGCAGACCAAACAGTTGATCGAGCAGGCCGGCGGTGCCGCGGAAATCTGCACCGAATCCGTCTCCACCTGGAGCTCCGCGCAGAAGATCGTCCAGGCCGCGCTCGACCATTTCGGCCGCATCGACGCCGTGGTGAACAACGCCGGCATCCTGCGCGACGTGATCTTCCATAAGATGACCGAGGACGACTGGCTGTCCGTCATCGCCGTGCACCTGAACGGCTCGTTCTTCGTCTCCCGCGCCGCGGCGGAACACTACCGCAAGCAGGAAAGCGGCACCTTCGTGCACATGAGCAGCACATCCGGCCTCATCGGCAATTTCGGCCAGGCGAACTACTCGGCCGCCAAGCTGGGCATCACCGCGCTATCGAAGTCGATTGCACTGGACATGCAGCGCTACAACGTGCGGTCGAACTGCATCGCGCCGTTCGCCTGGAGCCGCATGACCAGCTCCATCCCGGCATCAACGCCGGAGCAGCAGGCACGGCTGGCGAAGATCCAGCAGATGACGCCGGACAAGAACGCGCCCATGGCGGTCTACCTGTCCTCGGACGCGGCGAAGGACGTGAACGGACAGGTCTTCGGCACCCGCATGAACGAACTGATCCTATTCAGCTCACCGCGGCCGATACGGATCGTGCACCGGTCGGAGGGGTGGACGCCGGAGACCATCGCCGAGCATTGCATCCCCGCGATGAAAGCGTCGTTCATGCCGCTGGACCGCTCCGGAGACGTTATTGGCTGGGATCCGGTCTGAGGTGTCCACAAAAGGTGACACCCATCTTCCCAGATCGGTTGTATTCTGCAAAGTTACTGCTACGTGAAACCCGTGTCATGACACCGTGTTCACGTGGAACAGAAAGGGTGACGTCATGGCCGACATAATCACGCGGGTCTACGGCAGCCACGAAAACGCCGTGGCGGCGGTTAACGATCTCAAAACATATCGCTTCGAGGATACGGATATCACGGTTGTATCCTATCTGGGCGGGTACAAAACCGGGGCCAACGCGGCGGTAGCCGAGTTCAACGAGATCGTGGGCGCGGTGGCGGCCGGGTTCATTCCCAGGGCCGAAGCCGCGATCTATGCGCTGAGTATCACCCGCGGTGCGACACTGGTAACCGTCCGCGCACCGTTCGGCACCGCCGGCCGGGCCACCACCATCCTCGACAGTCACGATCCGGTCGAAACCGGCGTTCCTCCTAAGGAATACAAGCCGCTGCGGCAATGGGACGAGGCCGCGCCGGCATCGTTCTTCCTGGCGATGCCGGTGTTGGTGGACGACACCGCGACGCTGTCCGCCGTGCTGGGCATACCTATTCTGTTTGAGCGTGGCAGGACTGTGTTTTCTGCATTGCGCATCCCGGAGCTGCTGAACGCGTCCAACCTGCTGGGTATCCCCGCCATTATCAGAGACACTCCCGCAGTCACCGCCCTGATCGGCTTGCCGATCCTGACCGACGCGAAGGCTCGGTTGTCGTCCGTGCTGCACATCAAGCTGCTGCTGAGCGACAAGGCGTCGTTGTCGGCGTTCTGCGACATGGGCTGGCTGCGGCCGCTGGCGACGCCGCTCTCCTCGGCGTTGCATATCCCGACCCTGGCGAAGGATACCACCTCGCTTTCCGGCCTTACCGGCCTGCCGACGCTGGCGCGCAACACGCTCGTATCCTCGCTGCTCGGCATTCCGACGCTGGTGAAGAGCAAGTTACTGCGGTCGTGACGAAGCCGGTGGCGCTGGCCGCGCCACCGGACGGCGCTGTCCGCTTGCTTTTCGTCGCCCTCGAACGCCCGGCCCGAACGGCATGGCTTTCTGCGAGCCGGGATCGTGGCACCGACTTTGGCTGCGGAGTGTCAGGCATCAAATACGTCAACCAAAGTGGACATAGTGGGTTGAAGCCGCCCCATTAATGGGTTAGCAATGTTCTGCCCCCTTTCACGGAAGTGCGGATCAATGAGCGTCATCACAACCCGGATATACGACACCCCTCAGAATGCGAAGGGTGCGGTAACTAAACTGAAAAGCAGCCACTTCGCCGACGACCAGATCGCCCTCGTCAGCGCGGAGGGCAAAGCCCCCGATGCCGTCGTGGCCGCAATCACGGCGTTCGGCGTGCCCAAGAGCAATGCCAAGGCGTATGCAGAGGCCGTAGGCCGCGGCGCATCGTTTGTCGCAGTGCGCCCTGCCTTCGGGAAGGCCGGCACAGCCGCCCAGATCCTGAATAGCTTCAGCCCGACCGATGGCGACGATCTCGTCGTTGCGGACGAAGATGGCGGCTCGCTGTTTGAAGTCAGCGGCGGCCCGAAGGCGAAGCTGCTGGACGATCCGCACCCGGTTTCCAACTATTTCAAATGGCCGCTGCTGTCCGACGAGCGTCTGGGCCTGTCGAAGAAGTTCGGCTGGTCGCTGCTCTCCGGCGACTCATTCCCGGCCTCCAAGCTGTTCGGCTGGAAGCTGCTGTCGGACGAAGCGACGCCGGCCTCCAAGCAGTTCGGCTGGAAACTGCTGAGCGATGATCCGACGCCGCTGTCCAGCAAATACAACTGGAAGCTGCTGATCAATGAGCCGACGTGGCTTTCGTCGAAGTTCGGCTGGTCGGTGCTGTCCAAGTAGTTGACCGTTTCCGCCTGAAAGCGGATCGGGACCGGGCAAGAGGCGGAGAGGTGGCAATCACCCTCCGCCTTGAAGCCGTTTTCAGCTCGCAAATGCCGCGGCATATAGACTGCCTCCAGTTGCTTCCGGCCCACTGGCCCGGGACCAATTTGACGAGGCCTCTGAAGGCCCGCCGCTGGTACCCCGAAGCCTTTTGGCCTTCGGCGGGACGTGGGCCACTTACAAAATTCTGAAATCATAATCACTTGGCGCAGAACTGGCCGTAAGCCGTTTCAAGAGCGCATTTTCGTTTTAATATATCACCAAAATACGCCGCATTTCACATTCTCGCCACTGCCCGGCGCGAGATCGTGGGGCGCGTTTATATCTCGTCGGCAATTCAAGACGTGAACGGAGAGGTGTAATGCCTGTGACTGTCAGCCGTATCTACGACTCCCCGGAAAAGGCGCAGACCGCCGCCAGCGAGCTTAAAAAGTACAGCTTCGCGCCCGAGCACATCACCGTCGTCACCCCGAACGGTCACGACACCGGGGCGACGGAAAGCGCCCTGACGAAGGGTGGCATCTCGGCCGCCCGTGCGAAAGTGTATGCCGAAGCGGTCAGCGGCGGAAAATCCGTCGTTACGGTTCTTCCCACCTTCGGGAAGGCTGGCAAAGCCGCCGAAATCCTCGATACCTTTGGCCCGGTCGAGACACACATCACGGACGTTCCGGACACCGTCGAGCGCGGACCGAAGGCGCCGCGAGGCTCTGCAAGCGCAACGGATTCGGCGGCGCCTTTGTCGTCGGCAGCCGGTTGGAAAGTGCTCGCCGACGATCCCACGCCGCTATCGTCGAAGTTCGGCTGGCGGGTGTTGCTCGACAATCCGACACCCTTGTCATCCTGGCTGGGCTGGCGTCTGCTGTCGGACACCCAGACGTCTCGCACGACCTTGAGCCACGACCCGGCACCGCTGTCGAACCTGCTCGGCTGGAAGCTGCTTTCGGATAATCCAGCGCCGCTGTCTTCGCGAGCGGGTTGGCGCATCATCGCGGATGAACCCGCACCGCTGTCGAAGAAGTTTGGCTGGCGGGTGCTGTCCGAGAACCAGACCGCAAAGGCGTCTATCATTCACAATCCCACGCCGCTGTCGTCGGCGCTGGGCTTGCCCGTGCTATCGGGGGAAGGCTCGTCAAGCGACACCCGCCCGGCGGCCTAAGACTGAGTGTGCGAACGCCCCGGAGGCGGAGGAAGCCGGTTTCTCCGGGGCGGACAGTTGTCGGGGTGCCGGCGGCCCGTCATTCAGCCGCCGCCTCCGCGAGCCCTTCCCGGGCGTCCGCTTGCAGACCCAGCGCCTGAGCCAGCCGTTCAAGCCGCCGGATCACGCTTTCCCCGGCAAACACGCCGCTGTTCGGCTTGAGGTGCAGCACGAGCCGCGATCCATCGATCTGCAACTGCGTGCCGGCCAGCAGATCCTTGGTCCCGGCCGAGAGCGTGTAGGCCAGGCGCAGGGCGATCCCCAGGACCTCGGCGTGGTTTGCCGTCTCGATATCCAGCAGCAGACGCGCCGGCCGCAGGAAGGCAGCGTCCGAATCGGCCTCGTACCGCAACGCAACGCTGAGGGCCAGGAACGCCCGCGCATGGTGATCCAAACCGATACCCGGCTGGCGCAGCACCCGCTGGAACGCCTGCTCGGCGCGGAACTCCGGATGATCATGGCTGCCGATGTCGGACATCCAGCACATTGCCTCCCGCAGCCTGGCGGCGTTGGCAGGCTCTCCGCGGAACAGCGGCTGAGTCCACTCGACCAGCGCGGGCGGCAAGAACGGGTCGCGGCCATGCCGGGCCGCCATTTCCCAGGCCGCACTCAGCAGCGGATCCTGCTCACGGATATCCTTCGGCATCCGCCGCATGAACCAGCCTTCGCGCAGGCCGCTGGCGCTGAACACGACCCGGCGCACCGCCGTCAAACGCAGCAAACGGCGCAGGACGACAGCGGCGAACGGCAGATCGTCCACCCGCCGGCGGGGCGCACCCGGCAGCCGTTCCAACACCTTGCGTCCGGCGGTTGAAAGCAACCCGGCAAGATCACGGGCCTCCTCCCGGCTGATGGTGTAGTGATGCACCATTGCAAGCGGATAATTGGTCTGAGCCATGTGGATCCGGGCCAGTGCACGCCAGGCGCCGCCCACAAGATAAAGGTCGCTGCCCGGCGCGTGCGACAGCCAGGGAACCGATTGCATATCCGTCTCGGCGAGCGCCCGCGCCCGGATCAGATCGCCGGATGATCGCTCCGCCAGGCGGATCACGCCGAGCGGCAGCGTCTGCGATGGTCCCTGGGTGCCACCGACCAGCCGGATTACCTCCAGCGAGCCGCCGCCGATATCCGCCAGAATGCCGTCCGCGCTGGGAATGCCGCAGACCATGCCATCGGCCGAGAACCCGGCCTCCTCCACCCCCGACAGAATGCGGATCGGCACGCCCGGCATGCGCCGCTGCAGCGCGTCGACGAAAGCCGGTCCGTTGGCCGCATCGCGCACCGCGGCGGTGGCCAGCACCTCGAACGGGTCGCACCCCATGGCGCGGGCCACGGCATGGTAGCGATGCATCACGGTCAGAGCCAACGCGACCCCTTCCTCATTCAGCCGTCCGGTCGCCTGCAACCCGCTGCCCAGTCGCAGCACCGCCTTTTCATTAAAAATCGGCATCGGGTTGCGGGTGTGGCCTTCGTAAACCACCAGCCGGACCGAATTCGACCCGAGATCGACGACACCGCATCGCGGCAGGCTGGGAGGAGGTGCAAACGGCATGCATCAATCCTGGTTAACGCGGTCCTGCTTGCGGAGCCCGGGAACTCCCGCGGCGCTGATGCCGGAAACCGGCGACGGCACCCCCGCGATCTGTGCCCCGACGGACGGACCGTGCAGCGCCGAACCGCGGCCGGACAGCGACGGGTTGGTCATGAAATAATCATGCGCCGACATCTCCTTGCGCCCCGGATCGACGCGCGTCCATGCCCCTTCGGGACTGAGCTCCCAGGACTGCAGCGAGTCCTTCAGGTTGATGACCATGATCTGGTCCAGCACCTGGGCGTGCACGGTCGGATTATGGATCGGCACCAGGGTCTCGACCCGCCAGTCCATGTTGCGCTCCATCCAGTCGGCCGAGCTGATATAGACGCGGGCGTGGCGGCTTGGCAGCAGATGGCCGTTGCCGAAGACGATGATCCGGCCATGCTCCAGGAAGCGGCCGACGATTGACTTGACGCGGATGTTGTCCGACAGACCCGGAACGCCCGGCCGCAGGCAGCAAATGCCGCGGATCACCGCCATCACCTTCACCCCGGCGCCGGATGCTTCGTACAGCGCGTCGATCAGCTCCACATCCGTCAGGCTGTTCATCTTCAGCCAGATGCCGGCGGCCTTGCCCTCCCGCGCGAAGGCGATTTCCGCCTGGATCAGCTCCAGCAGGATCTTGCGCGTGGTCAGCGGGCTGAAGCCGAGTTCCTCCATCCGCTCCGGCTTGGCGTAGCCGGTCATGTAGTTGAACAGACGCGCCGAATCCCGGGTCAGCGCCGGGTCGGTCGTAAAGAAGCTCAGGTCCGTATAAATACGCGCGGTGATCGGATGGTAGTTGCCGGTGCCGAAATGGGCGTAGGACCGAATCGCGCCGGCCTCGCGCCGCACCACCAGCGACAGTTTCGCGTGCGTCTTCAGGCCGGTGAAGCCGAACACCACCTGCACTCCGGCCGCCTCCATCCGGCGGGCGAGCCGGATATTGGCTTCCTCATCGAAGCGCGCCCGTAATTCCACCATCGCGGTGACCGACTTGCCGGCTTCCGACGCCTCGATCAGCGCGTTGACGATCGTGCTGTCGCGGCTGGTGCGGTACAGAGTCTGCTTGATCGCGATCACCGCCGGGTCCTGCGCCGCCTGGCGCAGGAACTGCACGACGACATCGAAGCTTTCGTACGGGTGATGGACGATGATGTCCTTGGCGCGGATCGCCGCGAAGCAGTCGCCGCCGAAATCGCGGATTCTCTCCGGGAACCGCGGCGTATACGGCGCGAACAGCAGGTCATGACGATCATCGACGATCAACTGGCTGAGGTCGGTCAGACCGAGCAGGCGCTGGTCGTCGTGCACCTCATCCGGTTCGGCGTCGAGTTCGTCGATCACCAGGGCTTGCAGCTCCGCCGGCATCGCTTCGCTGATCTCGACATGGATGGCGACGCCGCGGCGGCGGCGCTTCAGCGCGGATTCGTAGGAGCGGACCAGGTCCTCGGCCTCTTCCTCGAATTCCACGTCGGTGTCGCGGATCAGGCGGAACATCCCGCTGCCGACGAGCCGGAACCCGGGGAAGACGCGATCCAGGAACAGCACCGCGAGATCTTCCAGCAGGAAGAACCGGATCGGGCCGCCGGGTTCGGAGGCGGGCAGCCGGACGAACCGCTCGATCTGGCTCGGCAGCGGCAGCAAGGCGCGCATGCCCTGGCCGTCCTCCTCCCGCACCAGCAGAAGGGCCAGGACAAGGCCCATGTTCGGGATAAACGGGAAAGGATGCGCCGGATCGATCGCAAGCGGCGTGACCACGGGAAACACCCGTTCCATGAACCACGCTTCAAGCCAGGTCTTGTCCGCCTCCGACAGGTTCTCCCGGCCGCACAATTCCAGCCCTGCGGCGCGCAGCAGGCTCAGCAACTCGCGCAGGATGCGCTGCTGATCGGCCAGGAGGCTTTCCGCCCGGACCTTGATATCGGCGAGTTGCCGCACCGCGGTGCGGCCGTCGGCCGAGATATGCGTCGTCCCGGCCTTCACCTGGCCAATCAGCGCGGCGACGCGCACGGAGTAGAATTCATCAAGGTTGGAGGCACTGATCGACAGGAAGCGCAGCCGCTCCAGCAGAGGGTGGCGGATGTTCTCTGCCTCCTCCAGGACGCGGTGGTTGAAGTCGAGCCAGGAGAGTTCCCGGTTGATGAACCGGTCAGGGCTGCCGTGGCGAGCGGTGGCTTCCCGCTCAGTGTCGGTATCCACCTTGACCAGCTTGGGTGAAAAGCCGGCTGCCAGCGGCGTCTTGCCGGAACGGATCTTGGCCGATGGCGGCCGGGCGTGCCTGGTGCGCGCGCTCAGTTCCGTGACTTCGCCCTTGAGCGCCATGGGTCGCGATCCTCTGCTTTCTGAATCATGACCTTACAGGAACCCGGCGAGCCGGGGCGAGGGGGGTTCTGATGAAATGAAAAATTCATCCGCGTCGGCAACCGCAAGTTCCGCCATGTCCAGCACCCGCGCTGCCAGCGCCCGCGTTATCGGCTGCTGACGGGCCATGCTCGCCCGGTCCAGCCGGGCCACCGCCTCTCGCAGCGCGCCCGGCGAACGGGGCAGCCGCAAGAGCAACCATTCTTGCAGAGTTTCTCCCATCCGGAGTTGCCGATCGGCTGCCATCCGCATGAGAAGGGCGCGGAGAAGCGAGTCGCTGGGAGGCTGGATTTCGACCGCCGTGATGGCTTTCAGCCGGCTGGACAGGTCCGGCAGGCGCACCGGCCAGCGAGCGGGCGGGGTGCGGCCGGACAGCAGCACACACAGGCCGCGGTCACGCGCGGTGTTCAGTAAGTGCAGGAGATTCCGCTCATCGGCGACGGTATCTGCGTCATCCAACGCCAGCGCGCCGGCTTCAGGAACGCCCTCCAGGTTACGCAGAGTTTGTCCGGCCAGAAGCACGCCCCCGGACCGCTCTGCCCAGATGTTCAACAGATGCGACTTACCGCAGCCACCCTGCCCCCACAAAGCCAGCCGCCGATCGGGCCAGTCGGCTGGGCGGGACAGCCAGGCGAGGGCATCCTGGTTGGAGTCGTCGGGCAAAAAATCGAGCGCCGCGTAGCCGGGCTGATGCGGAAACGGCAGCGGCAGTTGCAGGCGGTCATACGGCATCAGACGGCGGGCGGGTCGAGGTAGAGCGGGCTGTTCAGGTAGCGTCGCAGCCAGAACCGGCACAGCACGCCGATGGTGGCGGCCACCGGCACCGCCAGCATCACGCCGAGGAAGCCGAACGCCGCGCCGCCGGCGAACAATGCGAAGATCACCCAGACCGCCGGAAGCTCCACCCGGTCGCCCAGGAAGCGGGGATAGATGACGTAGCCTTCCAGGACCTGCCCGATCACCAACACGCCGGCGACGACGATCACGCCGCGCCACAATGGAAACTGCGCCAGCGCAAGACCGAGCGCGGTAATGCCCCCGGTGATGGAACCGACATAGGGAATGAACGACAGCATCCCGGCGGTCAGTCCGACGATCAGCCCAAGGTCGAGCCCGGCCACGGTCAGAGCGCCAGCATAGTACAGCGCCAGGATCATGCAGCACATCGCCTGCCCGCGCACCCAGGCGGACAGGATGCGATCCACCTCCCGCGCCTGGGCCCGGATCACGTCCCGGTAGCGGTAGGGCAACCACGAATCGATCATCCGCACGACCGTCGGCCAGTCGCGCAGCAGGTAGAAGCCGACGACGGGGGTCACCACGGCGAGCGACAGGACGTTGAAGATGGCGAAGCCGCTGCCGAACAGGGCGGTGACCGTGGACAATATGATGCTCAACATTGAGCCGGCCTGGCCGCTGACCACGTCGCGCAGCTTGTCGTTCACCACGTCCGGGCCGAAATTGTCCTGCAAGTGGGTCAGGACCGTGCGCGCCCAACCCTGCAGAAGGAAGGCATACTGCGGTATTCGGTTCACCAGCAGGCCGACCTGGACGACGACGAGCGGATAGAGCAGCAGCGCGAACAACAGGACCGCCAGCAGCAAGCCCAGGATCATCATCATCGCCGCCATGCTGCGCGGCAGCCCGAGCCGGCACAGCCTGGTCGTCGGCGGATCGAGCGCGTAGGCGATCACCGCCGCCGCCACGAACGGCGCGAGGACGGACGTGAAGAGTTGCAATGCCAGCCAGAACGCGACCAGCAAACCGATAATCAGGGCGAAGCGTTGCGTTCTGGTCGATTGGCTGTGCGGCTGCCGCGGCGGCACCGCAACCGGCCGATCGGCTTGCTCCGCGAGCATCTGATCATGATCCGCTGGCGCCACATCAGTCTCCGCGGGCTGTGTTCCAGACATAGGCCGCGCCCGAGGCCAATGTCGTCGCCGCGACGAACCAGATCAACAGCATTCGCAAGATGGGAAGGCCGAGGCCGAAGCCGCCCTCCAGCAGGCTGACCGCGACCAGCAGGATCTGGAGCACGGTGTTCAGCTTGGAGATATAGAGTGGCTTGATCGCCACCGCATGCCCCATGACGAACAATATCACGACTCCGCCGACAATGACCACGTCACGGAACACGACGAGAATCGCCAGCCAATCCGGCAGGACGCCGACGGCTGCGAGCGTAATATACATGGTCACCAGCAGCGCCTTGTCCGCCACCGGGTCCATCATCGCGCCGATGGAATTGCCGCCGTAGCGGCGGGCGAGCCATCCGTCCAGCGCGTCAGACAATCCGGCTGCAACGAACAGAAAAAAAGCCTGGTCGATCCGGTGGTCCAGCATCATCCAAAACGCCAGCGGCACGGCACAGAGACGGGCGAAGGTGATGATATTCGCCGCATTGATCAACGAACCCGACCCGACGACGGAAACGCTGCGATCGGCCGGCGGCCCGTCAGGCATTCGGTTTCGTTCCAATTCGGTGTTGCCGCCGCATCCGGAGTATGTACCGCATTGCATTGGACAGGCTGCCCATGGTTCTGTCGGTCTCCTTTCACCAGCGCCTACATATAGAGATTGTCATGACCAGTGGGGATAACCAAGGCGCACCTGCCGCGACCGCGAATGCGGCCGGCCTGAACTACCGCGATGCCGGTGTCGACATCGGAGCCGGCGATGCGCTGGTAGGGATGATCAAGCCGCTGACCAAGGCGACGCACCGGCCCGGGGTGCTCGGCGGCCTGGGCGGCTTCGCTGCCCTGTTCGACCTGAAGGCCGCCGGTTTCGCCGATCCGGTGCTGGTGTCGTCCACCGACGGGGTTGGTACCAAGCTGAAGGTCGCCATCGAGACCGGCCTGCACGATACCGTCGGCATCGACCTGGTCGCGATGTGCGTCAACGACCTCGTAGTGCACGGCGCCGAGCCGTTGTTTTTCCTAGATTATTTTGCGACCGGCCGGCTTTCTGTGCTGCAGGCCCACGCGGTGATCGCCGGAGTCGCCAGCGGCTGCCATGAGGCCGGTTGCGCGCTTGTCGGCGGAGAAACGGCGGAAATGCCGGGCATGTATGCCGACAACGACTATGACCTGGCCGGCTTCGCCGTCGGCGCGGCGGAGCGGGGGGCGGTCCTGCCAAAGGGGGTCAAGGTTGGGGACCATGTCCTGGGCCTCGCCAGTGCCGGGGTGCACTCCAACGGCTTTTCCCTGGTGCGCCAGATCGTCAAGGCCAGCGGGCTAGTGTGGTCGGATCCCGCTCCGTTCTCACCGCGGGAGACTGTCGGCGAGACGCTGATGACCCCGACGCGCATCTATGTGCAGGCGGTGCTGGCGCTGCACCGGGCCGGTCTGCTGAAAGCGGCGGCGCATATCACCGGCGGCGGCCTGCCGGGCAACCTGCCGCGAGTGCTGCCCGATGGCACGGTGGCGGTGCTGAACGCTAAATGGCCGGTGCCCCCGGTGTTCCATTGGCTCGCCCGGACCGGCGGAGTCGCGATGGAGGAGATGCTGCGGGTGTTCAATTGCGGCATCGGCATGGCTCTTGTGGTGTCCGACCCCGACGCGGCCATCACATTGCTGCAAGCAGAAGGCGAAACCGTCAGCCGCATCGGGGTTATCGAGGCGGCTGACGGTCCTGCCTCCATCCGGATCGATACACCGTCCGGCTGGCTTGCATGAAACGGCGGACCGCCATCCTGATCAGCGGGCGCGGCTCAAATATGGAAGCGCTGATCGCGGCGGCTCGCGACCCGGCCTATCCGGCCGAGATCGTATTGGTACTGTCGAACCGTCCGGATGCCCGCGGCCTGGAAACCGCCCGCGCCGCCGGCATCGGGGCGGAAGCGATCGATCATCGAGACTTCGGCCGCGACCGTCCGGCACATGAGGCGGCGATCGACGCCACTTTGCGCGCCGCCGATGTCGAGATTGTCTGCCTCGCGGGCTACATGCGGTTGCTGACTCCGTTTCTGGTTGGGGCGTGGCGGGGCCGGATGCTGAATATCCATCCCAGTCTGCTGCCATCGTTCCCCGGACTGCACACCCATGCTCGGGCGTTGGAGGCCGGCGTGAAGCTGCATGGCTGCACGGTGCATCTGGTGACCGCGGAAATGGATTCGGGTCCGATCCTGGCGCAGGCGGCGGTACCGGTGCTGGACGGGGATACCGAGGACGATCTGGCGGAACGTGTGCTGCGCCAGGAGCATGCGATCTATCCGGCGGCCCTGGCGGCGCTGGCGGCGGGGCGGCGGGCGGCAACACCCGCCGCGGCTGCGTCGCTGACCAATCCGCTGGGTTGGCCGGTGGCGTGACCAAGGCAGGGTCCCAAATTCGCCGTGGCATTTGTGTTTCGCCCGCCTTGGCAACGCCCTAATGTCGCGCCGAAAATCAGACGACCAGGAGACGCGTCATGCGAGCGATATTCGTGCAGATCAAATGCGAAATGGGTGAGGCTTATCGCGTGGCGCGCGAGGCAGCGGATTCCATCCCGGAGATGTCGGAGCTGTTCTCGACATCCGGGCAGTATGATCTGCTGGGGAAATTCTATCTGGAAGCGAACCAGGACATCGGATTGTTCGTGACCGACAGAATCCAGACCCTCGCCGGGGTGAAGGACACGCATACGATGATTACGTTCAATGCATTTGGCGGCGGCACCTCTCGCGGCGGCTGATAGCTGCCTGTCTTCGTATCCGGCACGCACTGCAACCATTGCAAGGCCGCCATACGATAGCCTAGTGCTTGCGCCATGAAGTGGCCCGGTTTCCTGTCGCGCGCGCGGCGCTCCGAAGATTTGATTGCGGAAGCGGAATCCGAACTTCCGCCGGCGTTTGGCATGAACTACCTGCGCGCACGGGCAGGCCTGGATCTGCCCTCGGATGTCGTGCCTGCCGCAGATGTGCCGGAAGACACGCCGCCGCCGTATGCCGAGACGGAGGATCCCGCCCCACCGGTCGCCCCCCCGGCTGAGAGTGGCCCCCGCGATGAAGCGATCACCTGCGAGACCTTCATTCGCCAAGCTGAACAAGCCCTTGCACGAGGCGATTGGGTTGAGGCGGAACGCATATGGCGGGGGGTGCGGATGGTGCTTCCGCAGCTTTGGTATTCCTATACGGGGGGCGCCGTGGCGTTGCGCCGCCTCGGCCGATACGACGAGGCGAAACAACTGCTGACCGAAGCAGCGGCGCTGGTCCCGCATGAGCGCGCGGTCCCGCTTGAACAGGGTCATCTCGCGATGGCTGTTTCCGATTGGCCCGCGGCGGAGGCGCACTGGCGCGCCGCCCTGACGTTCGATGTCCGGCCTTGGTGGGTTTACACGGAACTGGCCGGTGCGCTGGAACATCAAGGCCGGCTGTCCGAGGCCGAGGCGGTGGTGCTGGAAGCCAGGCTCCGGTGCGATGAGCCTGAAGAAATATCCCTCTATACCCTTCCGGGGCGGCTGGCCTGGAAACGCGAGGACTGGGCGGCGGCGGTTGCCTATTTGGCGGAGGCGAGGCGGCGGTTTCCGGCCAACGAAGATCTCCCGGCCAAGCACCATGAGGCGTTGCTGCGGCTGGCCGAACACGACACGGCAGCTTACCAGGCCGCAGTACAAAGCGCTGACCTGGGATCAACTCGCGAAAGCGATGCCCGGGCGATCGTGTTGCGCTTTGAAAGCCTGGGCGGTACGGGGCCGGATGGCGGTTGCGAGTTCGGTTGCTTCCAGCGCGCGTTCGACGCTGAACCGCTGGGTTTGTTCCGCTGGGCAGCAGTTTCACCCGAGAGCCTGATCGCCGCGCTGAAGGCGCGATTCGCCCGCATCGGCGATGCGGATGCCATTTCGGTTGCTCCGCACGAGGGCCAATGGGAGATCACCGACACTATCTACGGCACGAAGATGCACAGCTTCGTGTCGAGTCTCGATGTTTCGGCCGACGAGATGCTGGCCCGGGCGAGCAGGCGTATGCGCTTCCTGCGAGAAAAGCTGATCGCCGATCTTGAGAATCCGGAGAAGATCTTCGTGCTGAAGTCGGCCTGGAGATCAATCGGTCCCGCGGAGATCGAAGCCCTCGGGCTGGCGATCCAAAGTTACGGGCCGGGGGAACTGCTGTGCGTCTGCAACGCCGACCCGGCACATCCGGAGGGCGAAATCGTGTCGGCGGGATCCGGAGTGTTCATCGGGTATACGGACTTCTCCAATCATCCCGATCCGCTTGGCCGCAGAACCGGTTGGATGGCGCTTTGCCGGAAGATGCTCGCCGTGAGCAACGCGTCTCATGCGGCGCAAAGCCACCCGGTTGACGCGCCCTCAGGCTAAAGCAGGAATACCGCGAGACCGATCAGGACAACGACGACAAAGACGACCACGCCCGCGATGGCGGTCGTAAAGCTGGTCCACATCTTGGTCCGATCTTCAGTAAGCGCCTTGATCGGCTCGGGTTCGGTGGGGCGGACATTGCTTTCGCTGGCCATGATATCCCTCGAACAGTTTGGCTATTTGTACGGGCGGACTTAGGCAGTCGGCAAGAGCTTGCGAACCCCGCGCCCGATCACGTGACCCCGCGCGCGCCTTCAGCTACGACTGTCAGGTTGAAGGCGACATGGCCGAGGCGCCGCAGCATCTCCGGCAACGGCGGCTGCGCCGGAATCGGGCCATCCGCCAGGAAGGCGTGCCAGGCCCGCCAATCGCGCTCGGTCAGGTTCAGCGCGCGGCGCCGATCATCAGGCGTCAGGCTGACGCGGTCGCTGAGGTCGTGAAACAGATCGAGCTGCGATCGCGCGACTTCAGTGCTCGCCTGCCAATCGAGAGCCGGTACCATCTAAGCCTCCGCATTGCATGAACGGGCAAAGAATGGATTCGGCGCAAGGCGCGAATCGGTGCGGCGGGTGGCCGTTTCGTGGCAATCCATTACAACTGCGTTATCCGCCTGGGCGTGACGGGCGGCATACGGTCACCTATCCTTCCGATGCCGCGCGCGCAGGCGCGGGGGAGGAGAGTCTGATATGGAACTGGCCAGGGCACGCAAGGCGCGCATGACACCCCGCCACGGCGGAAGAGTGCTGGCGGACGCGCTGGTCGCCCAGGGCATCGACCATGTGTTCGAAGTCCCGGGCGAAAGTTTCCTCGACACGCTGGACGGCCTGTATGACCAGGGCAAGAAGCTGAAGCTGGTGACCTGCCGGTTCGAGGCCGGCGCGGTGAACATGGCCGAGGCTTATGGCAAGCTGACCGGGCGCCCGGCGGCGGCCATGGTGACCCGCGGCCCCGGTGCTTGCCACGGCGCGATCGGTGTTCATGTATCGTTCCAGGACAGCACGCCGATGCTGCTGTTCATCGGGCAGATCCCGCATCAGGACACCGGGCGCGATGCCTTCCAGGAAGTCGATTACCGGCAGATGTTTGCTCCGTTGGCGAAATGGGTGACCCAGATCGACTATGCGAAGCGCATTCCGGAGGTGATCGCGCATGCTGTCGACGTGGCGACCAGCGGGCGCCCCGGGCCGGTGGTGATCGCGCTGTCGGAGGAGATGCAGAAGGATGTTGTCAGCGTCCCGGACTTGCCGCGCTGTGCCGTAAGCCCTGCGTTCCCTGATCCGGCGGCCATGCTCCGCATGCGGACGATGCTGGCGAAGGCGAAGCGGCCGGTCGCGGTCGTTGGTGGATCGTGCTGGACCCCGGCTGGCAGGGCGGCATTGCAGACGTTCCTTGTCGCAAACGACATACCGGTGACGGTCGGGTTTCGGCGGCAAGGTCATTACGATGGCACGCAGGACAATTTTGCCGGAGATCTCGGCGTGGGCTCCGACCCCGGTCTGATCGCGAAATTCAGGGAATCCGATCTAATCCTGGCGATCGGCAGCCGGCTGGGCGACGCGGTGACGCAGGGTTACACGCTGCTCGACATGGCAGGCAGCGTGCCGATCGTCCAGATTCTGCCTGATGGCGCGGAGATCGGACGGGTGTTCCGGGTGGCGCTGGGGATGGTCTCCGACCTCAATACATTTGCCATTGCCGCCGCCGGCCTTGATCCGGTCAGGCCAGCCTGGAGCCGGTGGACACGGGAACTACGGTCGTTACGAGAGGCGCAACGCGCCGTGCCCAACTACCAGGGACCGCTGAACCTCGGCACGGTGATGCGCGAGTTGGAGACGATGCTGACGCCGGACGCTATCGTCACAACCGATGCCGGCAACTTTTCCGGCTGGGCGAGCCGGTTCCTGAATTTCAGCGAAGGCCAGCGCTATATCGGGCCGACCAACGGCGCGATGGGGTACAGCGTGCCGGCGGCTGTCGGCGCCAAGATCGCTTTCCCTGGCCGCATGGTCGTCAGCATGGTCGGCGATGGCGGCTTCCTGATGACGGGACAGGAGATTGCGACGGCGTTTCATCACGGAGTCGCGCCGGTCGTGCTGGTGTTCAATAACGGGATGTACGGAACGATCCGGATGCATCAGGAGCGTGCCTATCCGTGGCGCGTGTCCGGCACCAACCTGACCAATCCCGATTTCTGTAGATACATCGAGGCGTTCGGCGGACATGGCGAAGTTGTGATCGAGACGGAGGAGTTCACTCCTGCCTTCCGTCGGGCGGTGGCGAGCGGCAAACCGGCACTGATCGAGTTGCGGACGAACCCGGATCAGATCACCACCCGGGCGACGATCGCCGATCTGCGGGCCGGGAAGGCGCGCCCGAAAACCGCAGGCAAAGCCAAGCGGTAAGGCGGTTCGCGGAAATAAAGCGGGTTAGGGACTGTTTTATCCAGACTGCGGACATTGCGGGGCAGTCGCAACGATATTACCGGTCGGAGGCCGGTATGCGTCTGTCGCCAGGAATTAAATGCGGAGGCCCGGCAAGAAGTACCAGGCACGGATCAAGTGCGTTTACGGATTTGAAGTCACAGGATATCAGCTGATATTCGAATCGATTGCGTTTATGGTCCGAAATGCTGATCAGGTCTGCCAGCGTGGCGGCGCGCCCGCTTGCCCGGGGCGGGTCCGTGAGCGCCGGTCCATATTTTTCGATGACGATTTAAAATCGGAGGCCAGCCAGATTCGAATGCTTGCGCAACCTGTGCGCGATCATTTCGGTTTCCGACGATAACACGCAGTTGAACACCACAAGACTCGCCCCAGCCGGAACTGCCTTGGTATCCGGGCGTTCTTTCGAGGTGATGAACCTGTCCCAGCCCGGGTTTCCGAAGGCCGCAACCGACTGGTCCGCCCCATCTAAGCATCGGGTGCGACGTTCGCCGGTCAACGTGTATCATCTGCACCCGCTCGCGGCCGGTCCGCTTGCGGGATGGATTGATATGTTCGCGCGCATTGCCGAAATGGGCTTCAGCCATGTGTGCATCGCGCCGCCCTTCGAACCCGGCAGCGGGGGCGATATATTCATTCACGCAACGTTCGACCGGTTGCATCCGGCCCTTGGATTCCAGGGTACTGCAGAGCAGGGAATAGCGCTGGCCGCCGATCTCGCGGACAGGACCGGCCTGCGGCTGATGTTGGACATCGCCCCCGGTCAGATCGCCGTCGACTCTCCGTTGCGGCAGCGTCAGTCCGACTGGTTCGCCTCCCCCGCCCAGTCGGGGGGAGCCGATCCGCGACGGACTCCGCAAAGGGTCGATGTCGCGCAACCGCGGTTCGAGCGCACTTCCCTTGCGGATGCTGTCTCAGGCTGGTGGGCCGAACGCATGTCGGTGTTCGTGCGGGCGGGCGTCGCCGGTTTTCGCTGCCTGACGCTGGACCGGGTCCCGGCGTCGTTCTGGCGCCGGCTGTTGGATTCGATGCGGGCGGCAAATCCGGACACGCTGTTTTTGGCATGGACTCCCGGGGTGGATCGCGGCGCGGTCCGCTTGCTTGCGGGTTCAGGGTTTGACCTGACCTGCTCGTCCGCGGGCTGGTGGGACGGACGCGGATCCTGGTTCCTCGATGAACATGCTTTGCTGCGAGAGGTTGCTCCGGCGCTGGCCGGACCCGAACCGTCTTTCCTGGAGAGGTTGGCACGGCGCCTTCCGCCCGGTGCGGACCGCGCCGCCGCCTACCGGTTCGCGCTGGGTGTCGCGGTCGCAACCGGTGCGGGTCTGTTCCTGCCCATGGGTTTCGAGTACGCAGCCGATCGGCGGTTCGACGCGGCACGGGCGAGCCAGGAGGACATGGAGGCGGTCCGGCGGGATGCGCCGCTGGACCTGTCGGACGACATCGCCGCGGCGATCCGGCTGAGCCGGACACTGCCGGAGGCCAGGATTTTGCGTCCGCTGACCGGGCCGGAGTCCCGGGTGTCGGCTCTGTTGCGTTGCGATGCGGCGGATATTCGGGACGCGGACGACGCGGATCTGCTGCTGATCAATCCCGACACGGTCTATTCCGCAGCACTGCCGTTTTCGCTGTCGCCGCTGCCGGCGGTCGCAGGGGCGGCGTTTTCCGTGAATGATGCCGCAGATGTCGCGTTGCGCCCCGGCGAGGTGCGGATATTGCGCTGCCGCAGGACTGCGGACATTGCCGGCGGCGGTCTGTCCGAACTGTCTCGCGCCTGGGCGGAGTCGACCCGAATCGCAGTCGAAGCCGTGGGGCCGGTGGTGCCGGGCGGCGACTTTCCGGTCAAGACGGTCGTCGGGAGGCGCTTCACGGTTAGCGCCGACGTTTTCGGCGACGGGCACGATGTGCTCGCCGCCGATGTGCTTTGGCGACCGGCGGACCAGGCCGCGTGGCAGCGCATCCCGATGGACAAGCTGATCAACGACCGTTGGGAAGCCTCCGTCGGCTTGGATCGAGTCGGACTTTACCATTTCGCCGTGGAGGGCTGGTGGGACCAATGGGGCAGCTTCACCCACGATCTGCATGCCAAGGCCGCGGCCGGGCAGGATGTTACCCTGGAGATCGAGGAAGGCCGCCATCTGATCGAGCTTGCCGCCGCTCGCTCCACCGGTCCCTTGGCCGATCGGCTGGCCGCTTCTGTGTCGGCTGATGTGGAGACGCTGCTGTCGGATGACCTCAAGGCGGCGATGAAACAGGCCGATGCCCGCCCCTTTGCCGCCCGCAGCACCGTCCACTCAGTCCGCGCCGATCGGCCGGCGGCGGAATTCGCAAGTTGGTATGAGCTGTTTCCACGCTCGGCGACGCATGACCCGGCTGTTCACGGCACTTTCCGTTCGGTCATCGAGAGGTTGCCCGACATCCGCGCCATGGGTTTCGACGTGCTGTACTTTCCTCCGATACACCCGATCGGAAGGGTCAACCGGAAGGGACGCAACAACAGTTTGAAGGCCGAGCGTGGCGATGTCGGCAGCCCCTACGCCATCGGCAGCGCCGAGGGCGGCCACGACGCGGTTCACCCGCAGCTTGGCACACTGGAGGATTTTCGCGCGCTCCAGCAGGCGGCGCACGACCATGGGCTGGAGTTGGCCCTGGATTTCGCCATCCAGTGCGCTCCCGACCATCCGTGGGTCACCGAACACCGGGACTGGTTCCGCTGGCGGCCGGACGGGTCGATGCGCTACGCCGAGAACCCGCCGAAAAAGTATGAGGACATCGTCAACCCGGACTTCTACGGTGAGACATCGTTCCCGGACGTGTGGCTGGCATTGCGCGACGTGATCCAGTTCTGGATCGACCAGGGCGTGCGCATCTTCCGCGTCGATAACCCGCACACCAAGCCCTTGCCGTTCTGGCAATGGATGATCGGCGACATCCAGAGCAGGCATCCGGACGTGCTGTTCCTGGCCGAGGCGTTCACCCGGCCCAAGCTGATGTACCGGCTGGGAAAGGTCGGATTCTCGCAGTCCTACACCTACTTCACCTGGCGCGAGACGAAATACGAGCTGACCGAGTACCTCACCGAACTGACCAGCCCGCCGGTCTCGGACTTCTACCGGCCGAATTTTTTCGTCAACACGCCGGACATAAACCCGGTCTACCTGCAGACGTCCGGCCGCGCGGGTTTCCTGATCCGCGCGGCCCTGGCCGCGACCTTGTCCGGCCTGTGGGGCGTGTATTCCGGCTTCGAGATCTGCGAAGCGGCTCCGTTGCCGGGCCGCGAGGAGTATCTGGATTCGGAGAAATACGAGATCCGCCCGAGGAACTACGCCGCTCCGGGCAACATCGTCGCGGAAATCGCCGCGCTGAACCGTATCAGGCGGCTGAACCCGGCGTTGCAGACCCACCTTGGGCTGGCATTCCACCCCGCCTTCAACGACCAGGTCATCCTCTACAGCAAGCGCGACCCCTCCGGCGTCAGCGTAATTCTGGTGGCTGTCAGCCTCGACCCGCACAATGCGCAAGAGGCCGCGATCGAGGTGCCGCTGTGGCAACTCTCGCTGTCCGACCAGTCCGCGGTGCGCGTAACCGATCTCATGCGGGATCAAAGCTTCACCTGGTATGGAAAATATCAGCGCATCCGTCTTGATCCGGGAGACATGCCGTTCTCAGTATGGCGTCTCACCGGAGCAGCCTGAATGAACGTCGCCCATCCCCGCCCGCATGCCGCGGCCCAACCGGCAGCGCTAGACCCACTTTGGTACAAAGACGCGATCATCTATCAGATTCACGTCAAGTCGTTCTTCGATTCAAATAATGACGGCATAGGCGACTTTCCCGGATTGATCTCGAAGCTCGACTACATCGCCGAGCTTGGCGTCAACACCATCTGGCTGTTGCCGTTCTACCCCTCGCCGCGGCTGGATGACGGGTACGACATCGCCGACTACCGCGGTGTCCATCCGGATTACGGCACCCTGGCGGACGTCAAGCGCTTCATCGCCGCCGCGCATGAACGCGGCATCCGGGTGATCGCGGAACTCGTGGTGAACCACACCTCCGACCAGCACCCCTGGTTCCAGCGCGCGCGCACCGCCAAGCCAGGGTCGATGTACCGGGATTTCTACGTCTGGTCTCCAACCGACCGGAAATACGCCAACACGCGTATCATTTTCGTTGATTCCGAGCGGTCCAACTGGACCTGGGACGACACCGCGCACGCCTATTACTGGCACCGCTTCTATCGCCACCAGCCGGACCTGAACTACGACAATCCGCGGGTCATGCGCGAAGTGCTCTCCGTGCTGCGCTACTGGGCGGAGATGGGCGTCGATGGCCTCCGCCTCGACGCCGTTCCCTACCTGGTGGAGCGCGAGGGTACCAACAACGAGAACCTGCCCGAAACCCACGTCGTGCTGAAGCGTATCCGGGCCGAACTGGAGGCGCATTACCCGGACAAGATGCTGCTCGCCGAAGCGAACCAATGGCCCGAGGACACCAAGGACTATTTCGGCGAGGGCGACGAGTGCCACATGGCATTCCACTTCCCGCTGATGCCGCGCATGTACATGGCCATCGCCCGGGAAGACCGCTTTCCGATCACCGACATCCTGCGTCAGACGCCCGATATCCCGCCGAACTGCCAATGGGCGATCTTCCTGCGCAACCACGACGAACTCACGCTGGAGATGGTTACCGAATCCGAGCGTGACTTTCTCTGGGAAACCTATGCGGCGGACCGCCGGGCGCGGCTGAACCTGGGCATCCGGCGGCGCCTCGCGCCATTGCTGGAACGCGACCGGCGGCGAGTCGAACTCATGAACTACCTGCTGCTATCCATGCCCGGCACCCCGGTTATTTATTACGGCGACGAGATCGGCATGGGCGACAACATCCATCTCGGCGACCGTAACGGTGTGCGCACGCCGATGCAGTGGTCTTCCGACCGCAACGGCGGATTTTCGCGCGTGGCGGATCCTTCTCGGCTGGTGCTGCCGATGGTGATGGACCCGCTCTATGCATTTCAGACGGTGAACGTGGAGGCGCAGGCATCGGACCCGCATTCGTTGCTGTCATGGATGCGGCGGACCATTGCGATTCGACGACAATACAAGGTGTTCGGCCGCGGCGGCTACCGGCTGCTGTACCCGAAAAACCGCAAGATCCTGGCCTATTTGCGGGAAGGCGATGATGCCGTTATCCTGTGCGTGGCCAATCTGTCGCGCACGCCCCAGGCGGTGGAGCTCGATCTGTCGGAGTTCGCCGGTCGCGTTCCGATCGAATTGGATGGGCATTCGGTTTTTCCGCCCATCGGGCAATTGACCTATCTGCTGACCCTGCCACCCTACGGCTTCTATTGGTTCGTGCTGTCCAAAGCCAACGAGTGGCCATCCATCCATACTCCGGCACCGGAACCCATGCCCGAATACCAGACCATCGTCATGCGCCGCGACCTTGCCGAAGCCATCCAGGCGGTCAAGCCGTTGATCGAACGTGATATATTGCCGCAGTACCTGGCGAAGCGCCGCTGGTATGCGTTGAAGGACCAGAAACTCCTGTCCGCGAAGATCGCCCTGACGACGCGGCTGCTGGCCGAAGACGTGCTGCTGCTGGAGATCGAAACCGAAACCACCTCCGGCAAAGCCCGCTGGCTCCTGCCCATTGGCATTGTCTGGGGCGATGCGGCGCCCCCTTTGCCGGCTCAGCTTGCCCTTGCCCGAATCCGCCGCGGTCCCAAGGTGGGCCTGCTGACGGATGCCTTTGCGCTGCCCGGATTCGCCCTCGGTGTGCTGACGGCGCTTGCGGACAAGGACGTGATCGCCACCGAGCATGGCGTGCTGCGATTCGAACCAACCTCCCGGATCAAGGATGTCGTGGTGCCGGAGGGCGTGGAACTGAACTGGATCTCCGCCGAACAGTCCAATTCGTCGGTGATCGTGGGAGAGATCGCCATCGTGAAGATGTTCCGGCGGGTGACCTCCGGCCCGCATCCGGAGGCGGAGATGGGGCGGCATCTGACCGAACAGGGTTTCGCCTATACCCCGGCGCTGCTGGGCGAGGTCGTCCGGGTCGATCCGGCGGGCGTGCGGCACGCGCTTGGCATCGCACAGGCCTTTGTGCGCAACCAGGGCGATGCCTGGACCTGGACGCTGGAGCTGCTGGTGCGGGGGTTGTCGGACATCACCGCTGGCGACGAGACGGTTCCGGTCGATGTGACCAGCCATGCGGATTATGCCCGGTTCGCCATGCTGCTCGGCAGCCGCCTGGGTGAGATGCATATGATCCTGGCCCGGCGATCGCCCGATCCGGCTTTCGAACCGGTCACTGCCACCGCGGCCGATGCCCGGGCCTTCGCCGAACGCGTGCGCGACCAGCTGGTTGATGCGTATCGGGCGATCGACGCCACCCCGCAGATGGACGCCGAGACCGAGCAGGATCGCGCCACGATGCTGGAGACCCGGGAGGCGTTGTTATCCCGCTTGCCGGCGCTGGCGGAGGTGGCGGCGGGCACGACGCTGACCCGCATCCATGGCGATTTGCACCTGGGCCAGATCCTGGTGGTGAACGGCGACGTGTCGATCATCGACTTCGAAGGGGAGCCGGCCCGCCCGGTCGAAATGCGGCGCGCCAAGGACCAGCCGCTGCGCGATGTCGCCGGCGTGCTGCGATCCTTTGCCTACGCCGCAGCCGTGGTGAAGCGGCGCAGCCTTGCCAGCCATGCGCATTTGCAGGACGACAAGGTGGCGGCTTTCCTCGACAGCTTCGTCGCCCGCTCGACGGAAGCCTTTACGGCAGGCTATCGGGATGCCATTGCATCGACCGAGGCGGAAGCGCCTATTGCCCTGGTATCGGAGTTGCTGGATTTGTTCCTGATCGAAAAGGCGGCCTACGAGGTGGTCTACGAATCGGCCAACCGGCCGACATGGATCGACGTTCCGCTGCACGGGCTTGCCGCTCGCACGCGCCATCTGCTGGGTATCGAGGCTGTTGCATGAATGACATTGTCGTGATCCCGTCGATTTCTCCGGAGCAGTCCTGGCAGCTTTCGAATGGCTGCCTGCGCGACCCGTTCGCCGTGCTGGGGCCGTTCGAAACCGGCGCCGGCCGCTACGTGCGCGCCTTTCTGCCCGGCGCCGAGGCGGTGGAGGTGGTTGCGCGCAGCGACGGGCGGCGTCTCGGCACCCTGTCGCCGACGGAACCGGCCGGCCTGTTCATGGGCCGGGTGGAGGGCCACGAACCCTACCGCTTCCGCATCCAGTGGCCGGGCGCAGTGCAGGAGGTCGAAGATTCCTATTCCTACGACCTGCTGCTAAGCGAAACGGACCTGCACCTGTTCAATGAGGGGCGGCTGTTCGAGATCGCCTTCACCCTCGGCGCCAACCCGATGACGATAGACGGCGTGCGGGGCACGCGCTTCGCCGTGTGGGCGCCGAACGCTCGGGCGGTTTCGGTCATCGGCGACTTCGACACCTGGGACAACCGCCGCCATCCGATGCGTCTGCGCTACCCGTCCGGCGTATGGGAACTGTTCCTGCCGCGGGTTGGCCCGGGGACCCGGTATAAATTTGCACTCGTCGGGCCGGATGGCGCCCGCCTGCCAGACAAAGCAGATCCGCTGGCGAAGGCCACCGAGCAGCCGCCGGCGACAGCGTCGGTGGTAGCCAATCCGGAGCCGTTCGTCTGGCACGACGAGGCCTGGATGGAGACCCGTGCGCCGCGGCATCGCTTCGACGCGCCGCTGTCGATTTACGAAGTGCACTGCGAATCCTGGTTCCGTCCCGGCCATGGCCGCATCGCCAGTTGGGAAGAGCTGGCCGATCGGCTGGTGCCGTACGTAGTGGAGCTGGGGTTCACGCATGTCGAGCTGATGCCGATCGCGGAGTATCCGTTCGGCGGCTCTTGGGGTTACCAGCCGCTGGGATTGTTCGCGCCATCGGGGCGGTTCGGTCCGCCGGAGGGATTCGCCCGCTTCGTCGATACCTGCCATCGCGCCGGTGTCGGCGTGATCATTGACTGGGTGCCCGGGCATTTCCCCACCGACGCGCACGGCTTGGCTCGGTTCGACGGCACGCCGCTGTTCGAGCATGCGGACCCGAAGGAGGGATTCCATCAGGACTGGAACACCTTCATCTACAATTTCGGCCGTCGGGAGGTGCAAGGCTTCCTGATCGCCAGCGGCGTGCACTGGCTGGAGTATTTCCACGTTGACGGCCTTCGCGTCGATGCGGTCGCCTCGATGCTGTATCGCGATTACAGCCGCAAGGAAGGCGAGTGGATTCCCAACATCTATGGTGGCCGGGAGAACCTGGAAGCCATCGGCTTCCTGCGCCATTTCAATGCCGTGGCGGAGGAACGCAGCCACGGCGCCATGACGATTGCCGAGGAATCGACCGCGTGGCCCGGCGTGTCGCGCCCGATCCGCGACGGCGGCCTCGGGTTTACCTTCAAGTGGAACATGGGGTGGATGCACGACACGCTGCACTACATGGAGTTCGCGCCGATATTCCGCAGCTATCATCATAACGAAATGACGTTCGGCCTGCTGTACGCATTCTCGGAAAACTTTGTGCTGCCCCTGTCGCACGACGAAGTTGTGTACGGAAAAGGCTCGCTGATTTGCAAAATGCCAGGCGACAACTGGCAGCGTTTCGCCAACCTGCGCGCGTATTTCGGATTCATGTGGGGCCACCCCGGCAAAAAGCTGCTGTTCATGGGCGGCGAGATCGCTCAGTGGAGCGAGTGGAATCACGATGCCTCGATTGACTGGAATTTGCTTGATTACGACACCCATCGTGGCATTCAGACACTGGTGCGGGACCTGAACGGTCTTTACCGTAGTCAACATGCTCTGCATGAACGCGATTCCATATCGAGCGGCTTTCGCTGGGTCATCGGCAACGATACAGCCAACTCAGTCTTCGCTTTCCTGCGGCAAGGTCACGACGATGGCCGCACGGTGCTTGTCGTTTGCAACATGACACCGGTTCCGCGACTGGGCTATGGCATCGGCGTCCCGCGCCCTGGTTTCTGGAGGGAACTGCTGAATACCGATGCGTCGATCTATGGTGGCTCGAACATGGGCAACAACGGAGGCGTCAAAACCGTGCCGGTCCAGATGCATGGCGAAGCGCAGTCATTGTCTCTCACGCTACCGCCGCTAGCGGTGCTGTATCTCGCGCTCGACTGAGCGGTTCGGCCTGGTTTCCTGGCCGTTTTTGGACCAATTCGCACGGAGCGGTGGAACGATGCGGGCGGGTGCCCCGTTTCGGGAACAAGCGTCGATGCTCAATGAAACGGCATGGATGCGATATTTGACCGCTGTTGGTCGCGGGTTTCGCCAAGGCGGCGCGCGACGCAGCCGAGGAAGGCAGGCATGAACAACAAGGCGTTCCCTGCGTGCCGGTTCGGTGCGATTCGGCTTGATACCGGGTCCGTGGCGTTCCGCCTGTGGGCGCCGGCACAGGAGACGGTTTCGGTCGCCGTCGATGGCGGCGGATTGCTGCCGATGCAGCGCTCGGCCGATGGCTGGTTCGAGGCGGTCGCTCCGGTGCCACCCGGGACCAAATACCACTATCGTCTGTCCGACGGGCTGATGGTGCCCGATCCGGCTTCAAAGGTTCAGGCGCCGGATGTGCATGATGCCAGTGTCGTCGCGTTTGACGACTTCGTATGGCGCCATCCGGAGTGGCGCGGGCGCCCGTGGCATGAGGCCATCATCTACGAGGTTCACGCCGGGATCGCGGGTGGATTCCGCGGCATCCGCGACGACCTTCCACGGCTGAAGAGCCTCGGCGTCACCGCCATCGAGTTGATGCCCGTCAACGATTTCCCCGGCCGGCGCAATTGGGGCTACGATGGCGTGCTGCCCTTCGCTCCCGACTCGGCCTATGGCACGCCGGAGGAGCTCAAGGAACTGATCGACTCGGCCCATGGCCTTGGACTGATGATGTTCCTGGACGTCGTGTACAATCATTTCGGTCCCGATGGAAACTACCTCAGCAGCTACGCCCCGCAATTCTTTCGCGAGGATGTGCATACGCCGTGGGGACCGGCCATTGACTTCCGGCGCCGCGAGGTGCGGGACTATTTCATCTGCAACGTGCTGATGTGGCTGATGGAGTATCGGTTCGACGGGCTGCGCTTCGACGCCGTCCACGCGATCCAGGAGCAGGACTGGGTAGAGGAAATGGCAGCGGTGGTCCGCACCACGGTCGAGCCGGGACGGCATACGCATTTGATCCTGGAGCATCACAACAACGCCTCGCATTTGCGCAAGGCAGTCGATGCGCAATGGAACGACGATGGCCACAACGTCTTGCACGTGCTGCTGACGGATGAGGATGGCGGCTACTACGCCGACTATGCCAGCGATCCCGCCGCAAAACTTGCCCGCGTGCTGGCTGAAGGTTGGGTGTATCAGGGTGAACGGTCGGAATACCTGAAGGCCGACCGCGGCGAACCGTCAACCGATCTCCCGCCTTATGCCCACGTACTGTTCCTGCAGAACCACGACCAGATCGGCAACCGCGCATTCGGCGAGCGATTGACCAGGCTGGCTTCGGCAGCCGCGCTGGAGGCGGCGATCGCCTTGCAGATGCTCTGCCCGCAGGTTCCCTTGCTGTTCATGGGCGAGGAAACTGCCAGCACGACTCCCTTCCTGTTCTTCACCGACCACCACAACGAGCTGGCGGACGCGGTGCGCGAAGGGCGCCGCCAGGAATTTGCCGGATTCCCGGCGTTCGCCGATCCGGAAAAACGCGAACAGATTCCCGACCCGAACGCTGCGGACACCTTCGCCGCATGCCTCCCCCGCGCTGGCGTAACCGGATCGGATGAACGCTTCGCCCTGTATCAGCGGTTGATCGATTTGCGGCTGCGCGAGATCGCGCCGCGGTTGCCCGGCACTGTATCGACGGGCGCCAAGGCCGTCGGGCCAAAGGCGGTCATTGCCGGGTGGCGCCTGGGTGACGGTTCGCGTCTGACGATTGCAGCAAATCTGGGACCGGAAGCGGTTTCGTTTGATGTCCCACCGGGCCGTCTGCTCTACGCGTCCGGCGATCCGCGGGGTCCCGGACCAGTGACAGCAGCCTATCTGGAGAGTGGTGCATGAGCGACGAAGTCCTACGCGACCTCGCCCGCCGGGCGGGTATTGCGGTCGAGTGGCAGGACTATGCGGGCCGGCCGCACGTTGTGTCTGCGCCGGTTCTGCGCCACGTGCTGGCCGCCCTCGGTCTTCCCGCCGACACGGGGCGCGAATTGTCATCCAGCCGCCGGGTGCTGAGCAAACGCAGCAGCCTGGCCGATCTTCCGCCGTTGGTGACCGCGGTTGCCGGCCGTCCGACCCGGCTGGACGTTGGCGGCAATGAATCGCAGCCGGCTGAATTGCTGCTGGAACGCGGCGACACGCGTGAGATCGCTTTGTTGCCCGCCCGTGGCCGTCTGCGTATCCCCGCGATTGCCGAGATTGGCTATCACCGCCTGCGCGTCGAAGACCGCGAGATCGTGCTGGCGGTATCTCCCGCGCGGTGCCGCTCGATCGAGGACGTGGTTCCCGATGCGCGTCTGTGGGGCCTGTCGGCGCAGCTTTACGGCCTCAGCCATCCGGGCGATGTCGGTATCGGCGATCTTGCGGGCGCGACCGAGCTTGCCCGCGTGGCCGGGCAGCGCGGCGCCGACGCCATCGCGCTTAGTCCGATGCATGCTCTGTATGCGGCGGATCCGCAGCGCTTCGGACCGTATTCGCCGTCGAGCCGGTTGTTCCTGAACCCGCTGCATGCGGCGCCGGAACTGGTCTTTGGCGCGGCAGCCTACGCGGCGGCACTGAGCGCGGTGCCCGGTGCCGAACCGGGGCTATCCAATGGCCTGATCGACTGGCCGGCGGCATCCGCGGCCAAATATGCCGTGCTGCGCAAGTTGTTCGATAGCTTCCTGGATGGCAGCGACTGGGATGGCGCCTTGGGCGCGGACTTCGCGCGCTTCCGCGCCGATCGGGGTCCGTTGCTGTATGAGCATGCCTGTTTCGAGGCGCTTCATGCTGCCCGCATGCCGAAGCGGGAATGGCGCACCTGGCCAGCCGATTTGCGCGATCCGCGTGGTGCGGCGGTGGCGTTCTTTGCCGAGTCGCAGCCGGAAGAGATTTTGTTTCATCAATTCCTGCAATGGTTAACAGATCGTTCGGTAAACGAAACCCAACTTGCGTCGCGGCAGGCGGGCATGCGGATCGGGCTGATTGGCGATCTCGCGGTCGGCATGGATCCGAACGGCAGCCATGCCTGGAGCCGTCAAAGTGACACCCTGCTCGGCCTGACCATCGGCGCGCCACCGGATCTCCTGAACCCCAAGGGCCAGGACTGGGGCCTGACAGGCTTCTCGCCGCGCGCCATGGAAGACAACGGGTTCGCGCCGTTCCTTGCGACCTTGCGCTCGGCCATGCGTCACGTCGGCGGCATCCGGGTCGATCATGCGATGGGGCTGGCGCGGCTATGGCTGGTGCCGGAGGGCGCATCGCCGGCAGATGGTGCCTATCTGAATTACCCTGTTGTCGATCTGTTGCGGCTGCTGGCGCTGGAGTCGGTTCGGCACAACGTCGTCGTGATCGGGGAAGACCTTGGAACCGTGCCCGAGGGTTTCCACGATATGCTGGAACAAGGCGGGATCCACGGCATGCGTGTCCTTTGGTTCGAGCGTGATACGCAGGCCGGCTTTACTCCGCCACGCGGGTGGGGCAGCAGCGCGGTGGCGATGACCTCGACGCACGACCTTCCGACCGTTGCCGGCTGGTGGAAAGGCAGCGATATCGAGGTGCGGCATGAACACGGGCGGCTCGGCGAAGGCGTCGATCCCGCCACCATTCGTGCCGAACGCGAAAAGGATCGGCCTTTGCTTTGGGATGCGTTCCTGCGTGAGCACGTCGGCGAGGGACCGGTTCCGTCTCCGGAAGAGACCGACCGCGTCGTTGATGCGGCCGTCAGGTATGTTGCCAAGACGGAAGTGCCATTGTCGCTGATCCCGCTTGAGGATTTCCTTGGCGAGGAGGAGCAGCCGAACCTGCCCGGCACGGTGACGGAACATCCGAATTGGCGCCGGCGGCTGCAGGTCCCGGCGGCTGAAATCCTGCAGGAGGAAGCGGTGGCTCGGCGGATAAACTTCATGGCGGCGGAGCGACCTCGGCAGTGACGCAGACCGTTTTCGCCCGTCCTCGGGCGACGATGCGGCTTCAGCTCCACAAGGGTTTCACATTCGCGGATGCGAAAGCCCTGATCCCCTATCTTGTCGATCTCGGCATCAGTCATGTGTATTCGTCGCCGATCCTGACGGCCAGGGCGGGGTCGATTCATGGATATGACGTGGTGGACCCGACATCGGTGAATACGGAACTCGGAGGGGAGCCGGGGCTGCGTAATTTCGTTGCTGCGCTGCGGGCGGCGGGGCTGGGGCTGATCGTCGATATCGTGCCGAACCATATGGCGGTGGGCGGTGCCGACAATCCGTGGTGGACCGAACTGCTGCGCCATGGCCGCGCCAGCCGTTATGCGGATTTCTTTGACGTGGACTGGGAATGTGGCGATCCGGACCTGCGCGGCAAGGTATTGGCACCGTTTCTCGGCCGCCCGTACGGAGAGGCGCTTGCAGCCGGGGAGATCCGTTTGGCGCAATCGCCCAAGGGCGAACCGGTAGTTCGTTATTTTGACAACGATTTTCCCATCGACCCCAACGACTACGCGCATATCGCCGAGTGCGGGTTCGAATCGTTCGATACCTCCAACCCGAGCGGCCGCTGCCAGCTGCATACGCTGCTGGAACGGCAACACTATCGCTTGGCATGGTGGGGCGTGGCGGGTGACGAGATCAACTGGCGGCGGTTCTTCGATATCAACGGCCTGGCGGGACTGCGGATTGAAGATCCGAAAGTGTTTGAAGAAACTCATGCCACTTTATTTCGGCTATACGGCGACGGGTTGATCGACGGTTTCCGGGTGGACCATGTGGATGGATTGTCCGACCCTCCCGGCTATTGCCGCCGGCTTCGCCACCGCCTTGATGAGATCGCACCGGATCGCCGGGCTTATCTGGTGGTGGAAAAGATCCTCGGCGCGGGCGAATCGCTGCCAGCCGATTGGAGCGTGGACGGCACCAGCGGCTATGACTTCATGGATCAGGTCAGCGCGGTGCAGCACGATGCCTCCAGTGAGGAGGCGCTGGCGCAGCTGTGGCACGAGCTGACGCACCGGCCGGCTGCGTTCGAGCAGGAAGAAACCGCGGCCCGCCGGGAAATCCTGCAGCGCGGGTTTGAGGCTCAGCTTGGCGCGGTGACCTCCGCGCTGCATACCCTGGCGCGGCTCGATACCAGGACGCGGGACACCTCGGCGGCGGCGATCCGGCGTGGCCTTATTTCACTCCTGTCGCATTTTCCGGTGTATCGCGGGTATGCTGCGGGACTGAAACGGTCCGCATCGGATCAGATGGCGTTTGGCAAGGCTTTGAATGCCGCGAAGGATGGGTCGCCGGCTTCCGCGCATGCTGTGCTGGATCGCCTGGATCGTTGGCTGGGCGGTGAGGAAGGCGGGCGCGAGACGTTGCGGCTGCGCAAGCTGGCCGGCACGCGGTTCCAGCAGCTCAGTGCTCCGGTTGCGGCGAAGGCGGTGGAAGATACGGCATTCTACCGGTACGGCCGATTGCTATCGCGCAACGACGTTGGTTTCGACGCCGCCCGCCTCGGAGCGTCCGTCGCCTCGTTCCACAAAGCCGCGGCCGATCGGCTGGCGGCGTTTCCGGACGGGATGCTGGCGACGGCGACACATGACCATAAGCGTGGCGAGGATCTGCGTGCCCGCCTGGCGGTGATCAGCGAGGTGCCGGAGGCGTGGGAGACATTCGTCCGCCGGGCCCTGGCGCTAAACCCGGGCGCCCCCAGGCCCGATCCGGGCGACGAGGTCATGCTGTATCAAATGATCGCCGGCGCCTGGCCGCTGGACCTGGATGCGTCCAACCCGGCCGGGATCGGCGAATTTGTCGAACGGCTGGCGGGCTGGCAGCAGAAGGCGTTGCGCGAGGCCAAGCTGCGCACCGACTGGACCGAACCGAACGAGGACTACGAAGCGACGGCGCGGGACTTCCTGCATCGGTTGTTCGAGCCGGCAAGCGGCTTCCTGGCGCTGGCAGGGCCGTTTATCGACCTGATCGCGCCGGCCGGGGCGGTGAACGGATTGTCCCAGGCCGTGCTGAAAATGACCGTCCCGGGCATGCCGGATTTCTTTCAGGGCACCGAGTTCTGGGATTTCAGCCTGGTCGATCCCGATAATCGCCGCCCGGTGGACTATGACCGGCGCCGCGCCGCGCTGGCGGCTGCCACGGAGGCCGGGCAAATTTTGGACGCGTGGCGCGACGGAACGCTCAAGCAGGCGCTGATACATGCCGTATTGCAACTGCGGCAACGGGCCGAGGCTTTATTCGCTCGAGGAACCTACATGCCGTTAGTGGTCGAGGGGCCGTTAGCCGACAGGATGATTGCCTTTGCCCGGATCGATACGGCGTCCGCGCTGGTCGTCGTGGCACCGCGATTGGTGCAAGGCTTGCTGCGACCCGGTGAGCGGTTGCAGTTGGACCCCGACGTCCTGCGGCACAATACCCTCGCCCTACCCCCGGAACTGCACCGCCGATCGGCGCGAAATGTGTTCGGCGAGGCGGTAATGATGCAGCCGGAGCTTCGGCTGGACACGCTGTTCGCGCACTTTCCCGTGGCGGTGCTGCATATGGTTGAGTCTGCGTGATGCCGCACCGCACACTATAGAACCGAACCGCGAGGCCTGCGTTCTGGCGAACGAGACCGCGCGCTTTTCGCCCGGTTCATTCCGAAGGACATAATCCATGCTTACTATCTCACGCTCGCTGCTGCTGTCGGCGGCGCTGCTCTCGGCTTCGTTGACCGGCGCGATGGCACAAGGCACCAATCCGGCCGGAAACTATGGCAGCAACCGTTCCATGACAGCCGCGCCCGGCACTGCCGACAGCACGACCAAGTCCGGGATGAATACAGGTGACGTGCACTCCCGCGGCTCTATGGAAAGCTATTCAGGCGCCAGGTCCGACCCGCGCACCCCGGGTGGGACGGGCCGGACGGTCGTTCCAGGGTCAAGCAGCAGCCAGGCGAGCGCTGCTACCGGAACCGCGAATGCACGGACCGACGGGACGACCGGAGGCAGCAAGTAGCCTCGGGGTGTTGGTTATGCACCGAGTGTAACGTCTCCCGCGACGATCCGCCGACGGCCGGACGGGGTATCCAACAGCAAGGCCCCGTCCGCGTCCATCCCGGCAAATGCACCGGCAACCGATTCGCCGCCCGAATTGGCCCGGATTGTGGCGCCTATGGGATACGACCGCTCCAGCCATTGGTCGCGCACCGGACCAAACCCATCGCGCGACCAGACCTCCAGATGGCAACCGAGGTGATCCAGCAGGATATCCCTGGCCCCATCCACCGATGCGATTCCCCCGCAGGCAACGATCGTCGTGGCTTTGTAGGCGATGTTGGCGGGCGCTTGCAGCACATTGAGCCCGATGCCGATGATCGTGGCCTCGTCCACCTGCTCCAGCAGGATGCCTGCGATCTTGGCGCCATCGACAAGCACATCGTTGGGCCACTTCAGTCTCGCACGGGTCTGGTGAGGCAGCAGTGTGTCCACGGTATCGGCCACCGCCAGCGCGGTGACGAAGCTTAGTTCCGCCGTGCGAGACGGCGGTTGGCCAGTGCGGAGGACGATCGAAATATACAGATTGCCCGGTGGGCTGAACCAGGTATGGGCGAGGCGCCCGCGGCCGGAAGATTGCTCATCGGCGTGGACGACCGTGCCGTGCGGCGCTCCCTCGGCGGCCAGACGGCGAGCTTCGTCGTTGGTGGAGCCGATCATCTTGTGGTGGGTTACGCTGAACCGGTGCATGCGATCCTACCTCGTGCCAGCTCCGCCATAGCATGGCAGCACCCGCGCGCCGACGGGGATCAGCTTTCCAGTTCGCTGTCCCAATACAGATAATCGCGCCAGCTCTGGTGCAGGTAGTTCGGCGGGAACGCTCGGCCGTTATCCTGCAGTTCCCAGGTCGTGGGCTGCCGGGGCGCCGAGCGCGGGAACATGCGGATTTCCCGCGGCAGGTACGACCCCTTGCGCAGATTGCAGCTTCCGCAGGCGGTGACGACGTTCTCCCATGTCGTGCGGCCGCCGCGGCAACGCGGGATGACGTGGTCGAAGGTCAGGTCCGGCGCCGGGTAGCGATCGCCGCAATACTGGCAATGGAAAGCGTCGCGCAGGAACACGTTGAACCGGGTGAAGGCCGGGCGGCGGGCGGACGGGATGTAGTCCTTCAGTGCGATGACGCTGGGCAGCCGCATCGTCATGCTGGGCGAGTGCACCTCGGTTTCGTACTCGGACAGCACCGAGACGCGATCCATGAACACCGCCTTCACTGCGTCCTGCCAGGACCACAGGGATAACGGAAAGTAAGATAGCGGACGAAAGTCCGCATTCAGCACAAGCGCGGGAAAATGCTGTCCGCCGTCAGGCAAGCGCCGCTCCCATTGACTCGGAACGCAACACCCGGGCGGTTATCCATCGTCGAGCCGCCAGATATTGTGCGCCGCCGAAAACCTATGCGCTTTATGACAGACCCCCATCCATGCCGCAACCCGCGTTATCAACAGCCCTTCGAACGTCATTGTTTCGTCACGAAAAACCCTTTTGCAGCGCCAGCGCACCGAACGAGATCCCGGTGTCGTCGATGCCGTGGCCAAGACGCGGGATGTAGTGCGCCTCCACCGGGACAGCGGCGGCCTTCAGCAAGGCTTCGGCATCGCGCGAGCGGGCGACCGGGACGACCTCATCGGCCTCGCCGTGCACCAGCAGCACCGGCGCACGGTTCTTGATCTCCTTCGCCAGCGATTCCGGGGCGACCAGTGCACCGGAGAACGCCAGGATGGCGCGCGGTGCGGCGGCGTGGCGCAGGCCGGTGAACAGCGAGATCATAGCCCCCTGGCTGAAGCCCATGATGGCGTAGTCCGAGAGTCCCAGCCGCGCCAGTTCCGCGTCGAGGAAACCGTGCAGATAAGGCGCGGCGGCGCGGACGCCGGCCTCCATGACCGCGGGCGAACGGTCCGCGACGCTCCACCACTGGCGGCCAAATGCGGAATCGTGCGGGAAAGGCGCGTGGACCGAGGCGAAGATCGCATCCGGGCAGGCATGCCCCCAGGCTGGCGCGAGGTCGATCAGGTCGAAGGCGTCGGCGCCCAGGCCGTGGCACAGCACCACAAGCTGTTTCGGCTTTGCCTTGGAGACCGGTCCCCAATGGATGGCGTCGAGCGTCGGCATGCTGGTCTCTCCCGTTGAACGGCGGATTCGGTAATATGGTGCCGATGTCAGTTACCACACGCTTCGCGCCCAGCCCGACCGGATACCTGCATTTGGGTCACGCTTTCTCCGCCTTCAACGCCCGGGAGCGGGCGCGGAATGTTGGCGGACGGTTCCTGCTGCGGCTCGAGGATATCGACCCGACCCGCTGCCGTCCGGAGTTTGCCGAGGCCATTAAGGATGATCTGGCGTGGCTTGGACTGGACTGGGATGCAGAGGTGCGGGTGCAGTCCGAGCATCTGGCGGAGTATCGGGCGGTGCTGGATTGCCTGGCCGGGCAGGGCCTGATTTATCCGTGCTTCTGCACCCGATCCGACGTCATGCGGGAGCTGTCTGCATCGGCGGCAGCACCGCATGCTCCGGACGGAGCGCCATTATACCCCGGCACCTGCCGCCGCATCTCCGCCGGGGAACGCGCCGATCGGCTGGGGGCGGGCGAACGGTATGCACTGCGGCTCGATATGGCGGCGGCGCTGCGGCCAGGGCTTTGCTATGAGGAAGCGGGAGAGGGCCGCGTCGCTTGCCAACCCGAGGCGTTCGGCGATGTGGTGCTGTCTCGGAAGGACGCGCCCGCGAGCTACCATTTGTGCGTGACGCACGATGATGCCGTGCAAGCGGTCACTCTGGTGACCCGAGGCGAGGATTTGCGGCCGTCTACGGACCTGCACCGCCTGATTCAGGCGCTGATGGACTGGCCGGTTCCTGCCTACGCGCACCACAAGCTGATCGTCGATTCCGAGGGCAACCGTCTCGCGAAACGAAACCGCTCGGTAAGCTTACGCGACATGCGGCAGCGTGGCATTTCGCCGGCGGAGGTTATCGACCGGTTGCGGGCGGAAGCTCCGCCCGCGCACCCAAATGGTGCGCGGGGTGGAGCCTTTCGGCTCAGTAGTAGTTCCAGTGCCCGTGATGCCATTGGCGATGGTGGTAGTGGCGATGGTTATAGTAATAGTCCACATTCGTAACCAGCCCGTGAGCCGGGGCGACATTTAGTGTGGTGGCGGACGGAGCGGCCGAGGCCGGGTTGGCCGTCAGCGCGAACAACCCTCCCAGTGCGGCGGCAGCCAAAAGTAGCTTACCCATCGAAACGTGCTCCTGTGTTGATGACGGTGATATGGCGGCCGAGTTGGCCGGAAGGACGACAACATCAAGGCTTGTTCGCGACGTTTGGTTGCGAACTGTGCCAGCCGGCATTGTGGCCGGGGATGAGCGTCCGGACGGTGCCTTCCGTTGACGCGGAGTAACTGAATTTACCTGCCGCGTTTGAGCGAAACGACAGGTTTTGTTGCACCGTTGAGCTACGTCAATGAAGCCCGCAGCGAACAGGCGCCAATTTGCGGCAATTGTCGATGTCTCTTTGACCGAAGGCCGCCATGCAATGTTGAACGCCATGGATCGGGAACACCCGTACTTGCCGCTTCCGGTCTTCCGCGCGGACAGACCGTCCCATGTATGAAAATGCTGCGATCCTCGCCGCCGTCGTGCTGATTTACAGCGCGGCGGCGGGGCGTGTGGAGCGCTCCTGGCTGAGCGGTCCCATCCTGTTCACGGTGTTCGGGCTGGTCCTCGGGCCGGCCGGTATCGGTGTGCTGCAACTGCAACTCAGCTCGGAGAACCTGCGGACACTCGCCGAGCTCGCGTTGTCGATGGTGCTGTTCACTGATGCGGCGCGGGCCGATCTTGGTGTCGTGCGGCAGACGGTTGCGTTACCGGAAAGGCTGCTGCTCATTGGGTTGCCGCTGACCATCGTGCTCGGGTTCCTGGTCGGCCTTGTGGTATTTCCCGGGATTAACATACTGGAAGTAGCACTGCTCGCTGCGCTGCTCGCCCCGACGGACGCGGCGCTTGGCGCCCCTGTCGTGAGCAATGCCGCCGTGCCATCGGCAACGCGGGAGGCGCTCAACCTGGAAAGCGGACTGAACGACGGAATCTGCGTGCCGGTCGTGATCATCCTGCTGGATCTCGCCATCGGCCACGAGCTCACCGGCGGCACCGCCCAGCACATCTTCCTGGTTGTCAGCGAGGAGATCGGCATTGGCCTGCTGACCGGCCTCGTGCTGACCGCCATCGCGGTGGCGGTACTGAAGCTTGCGGTCCGGCGCGGATGGAGCGGCCAGCATTGGGAACACATCCCGGTCGTTGCGCTGGCCGCGCTCTGCTTCACGGCCGCGCAGGCGCTGGGCGGCAGCGGCTTCATCGCGTGCTTCACCGGCGGATTGCTGTTTGGATTTCTGCAAGGCGAACGCAAGCAAGACCTGCTGGGCGGCGCGACCAGCACCGGCGAAGTGCTCGCGCTGCTGACATGGGTGGCGTTCGGCGGTCCGGTTCTTGGCAGGCTGCTCGGGCAGATCACCTGGCAGGCCGCGCTTTACGCGGTGCTGAGCCTAACCGTGATCCGGATGCTGCCGGTCTTTCTGTCGCTCGCCGGGACGGGCATGAGCACCGGCAGGAAGCTGTTCATCGGCTGGTTCGGGCCTCGCGGCCTCGCCAGTATCGTGTTCGCCGTCATCGTCTTCGACGCCGGATTGCCGGGCCGCAATACGCTGGCGGTGACGGCCGCGTGCACGGTCCTGCTCAGCGTGATTGTGCATGGCATGACGGCGAATCCGGTAATCGCAGCGATGTGGGGCAGCAGCCGGGCGTCTGCTGAAGGCTCGGAAGCGTCCGGCTGACGAAACCGTGGCGGCGGCTGATTGCCGCGCGCCGCCCGGGACAGAATGCTGTAGACAGGGTTTTTCATCCGGTTGGACATTGATGCCGCACGATTCCGACGCGCTGGCTGCCAGGACCCGGTCTAACGCCGCAAGTCCCGGCCTTGCGCTCTATATCCACTGGCCATTCTGCCTGGCCAAGTGCCCGTATTGCGATTTCAACTCCCATGTGCGTGACCGCATCGACCAGGAGCGGTTCGCCCTCGCGCTGCGGCGGGAACTGGCGACCGAGGCTGCCCGACTCGGGCGGCGGCGGCTGACGTCGGTGTTCTTCGGTGGCGGCACGCCCAGCCTGATGGACCCCGCGACCGTCGGCGCGATTCTCGGCGACGCGGCGCGGCACTTCGATGCATCCGATGATCTGGAAATCACCCTGGAAGCCAACCCGACCAGCATCGAGGCGGGCCGCCTGGCGGACTATCGCGCCGCTGGCATCAACCGTGTGTCCATCGGCATCCAGAGCCTCGACGAGGCTGCGCTGCGCTCGCTCGGGCGGCAGCACTCGGCCGCGGAAGCGGTTGCCGCGCTGAGCCTGGCCCGGCGCCTGTTCCCGCGCGTTTCGTTCGACCTGATCTACGCCCGGCCCGGGCAGGACCTGCCATCCTGGCGGTCAGAACTGCGAGCCGCGCTGGCGATCGCGGCGGACCACCTGTCGCTGTATCAATTGACCATTGAGCCGGCGACGCCATTCGCCGCGCTGCACCGGCAGGGCCGGATCGTCCTGCCGGACGACGACACCGCCGCCGCACTGTATGAAGCGACGGAGGAGGAATGCGCCCGTGCCGGCCTGCTGGCCTATGAGATCTCCAACTACGCGCGCCCCGGCGAAGAAAGCCGGCACAACCTCGCGTATTGGCGCTATCACGACTACGCTGGCATCGGTCCCGGCGCGCATGGCCGCGTCACCATTGATGGCACCTTGCGGGCGACGCGGCGGCACCGGGCGCCGGAGCCATGGGCCGAGCGGGTCGAAAGCGCGGGGGAAGGAACAACCTCCGATGCGGCGATCGATGCGCCGGAACGGGCCAGGGAGGCGCTGCTGATGGGGCTGAGGCTGGCAGAAGGCATCGATCTGGCTTGGTTTGAGGCCCGGACGGGCCGGACCCTCGCTCAGGCGGTCGATGGCGATGTCCTGGCGCAGGCGATTGAAGCCGGCTATCTGACCTTGACGCCGGAGCGCATGGCCGCGACGCGGGAGGGGCGGATTCGTCTCGACTCGCTGCTCGGTTTGCTGGTGGCGTGAAAGCTGGCGGGACTATTCCTTTACCGTACCGGACATGCCGGCGAAGGCCATGCGGTCCTTATTCTCCCGCATCAGCATCGTGAAGCCCGGGATCGTATCCAGCCCGAAATTCAATGGCAGTCCGGTATCGGCATCCGCCTGGATTTTCGCATAGGTCTGGCCGGCCACCTTTTCCCACTTCCCCGCTGGCTTCTTGACCTCCAGATTGGCCACGGTCGTCTTGAACACGATCCGGACGATCGCTTCCTGCGGGCGCGACGGCTTGGTCAGGCTGGGGCAGCCGGCAATGAGCTGCCAGCCGTTGCGAAGCGCCCACTCGGTCAGCTCGTTCTTGTCCACGCCATGTCCTCCGATGACCCAGGCACCGTAGAGGCTGCAACGCCGCCGGACCAGCCCTGCGATGCGATCCCGCAATGTTGCCTTGCGATTGCCGGCCATGATGCTCATGTAGACACCGGTTGGTATCCGGTTCGGCGAAGGGAACTTTGTCCGCGGCGTCATCGGCCGCCGGATCTCAGCGTGACAGGGAAATTGATATGACGAGTTCGAACGCCTTCGCCTTAAGAGAATCCGGCCTGAACGACTTCCTGTTTGCCGAGGTTGGCACGGAACTGAACGGCTCGCGACTGACGATCCTGTCGGTGCTGGCGCGGCTCGGGCAGGATCCGTGGGCGGAGGCGGCGCGCTGGGCGAAGCAGCCGAAGGCCGCGACGATCGACAAGCTGGCGCAAAGCATTGCCCAGATGCCGTTGGAACCGGCGGCGATCGCCGAGGCCCGCACCACCGCGTCGCGGCTTATTCTGCTTTTGCCGTCGCAGGTTCAGGTGCCTCGTTCCGATAACAAACCGGCTGCCGCGAAGAGCAAATTGCCGAAGTGGGCGCTGCTGGCGGTCTTCGGGGTGGCGCTCGTCCTGGGCATAACATTCAATTTCTTGCCGTCGATGACCCATCCTGATGCGGTCTTGCCGTTGTCGGCGATTTCGTCTCAGCCTGCTCCGGCAAAGTAGACAGTTATCCCGGCAAGCCGCCAGGACCTGGAGTTATTTTTTCCGCGTTTTGCCAAAAGCCTGCCGTTCCAGCATTGTCGTCAATGCGCCGCGAACTTTGTCCAACGGCTCGTCCCAGGCGCCGGGCTTTTGTTGGCGGAACAGTCTGACGGTCGGGTACCACGGGGTGTCTTCCCGCTCCAGCAGCCAGCGCCAGTCGGCGGCCTTGGGAATGAGAACCCAGGCCAGCTTACCGAGCGCGCCGGCCAGGTGGCCCACAGCCGTGTCGACGGTAATGATCAGATCGAGATTCTCCATCAGCGCCGCGGTCTCGCCAAAGTCAGTCAAATCCTCACTGAAATCGGTCATGCCCGGGAACAGCTTCAGGCTCTCCAGATCGCGGGCCGGCATCGGCTTCTGCAGCGACACGAAGGCCGCCGGTCCGGCATTTCCGAGTGCCTGTAGTTGCACCAGTGCCATCGAGCGCCTGCGATCGTTAGGATGCGTCGGCCGACCGGTCCAGGCCAGTCCGATCCGTTTGACATCCCGAGGCAGCGTCTCCGCCAAACGCTGCCGCCAATGCTCGATGCGAGCCGGATCGGCCTTCAGGTACGGAACTTCGGCGGGAATGGTGTCCAGCCGGGTGTGGAACAGGTATGGCAGGCTGGACAGGCGGCAATGCACCGCGTGGCCAGGCACATCCGTCCAGCGGTGGCAGTACTGCGCCACGCCGGGAATGTTGGACAGCAGCGGCGCCATTTCCGCGCTGCAGCCGACAATCACCTCCAGGCACCGCTCCGCCGCCATCGGAATGTAGCGGGCGAACTGGATCGTGTCGCCGTAGCCCTGGTCGCCCACCAGCAGCAGCTTGCCGTTCGGAATATGCATCCCGTTCCAGGCCGCCGAGGTCATCGCCGGCATTGTCGTCTTGCCCGCTTCGGTCAGGTTGCGCCACTCGTATTCGATCCAGCCCGCATCGAAATCGCCCGCGGCGAGCAGCGTCTGAGCCAGCGCGAGGTGACCGTCGGCATGGTCGTGCTTCAGGCCGATGGCCCGCAGCAGGCAGGCGGTAGCCCGCTCGCGGTCATCGACATCGACGAATATGAGTGACAGATTGACCAGATGTTCTGGATTGTTCGGGTCCAGCCGGATCGACTCCTGGCCTGCGGCCAGCGCCTCGTCCATCCGGTAGGTCGTCCGGCAGAGGGAGCTGAGATGCGCATACCACGTCGCGTTGCCCGGCCGAAGTTCAATCGCCCTGCGCAACAGCGCCACGGCCGTATCGGAATTGCCCGCCATGCCGGAGATAATGCCCTGAAGCGCCAGCGCCGCGGGGTGATCCGGCGCAGCGGCCAAGACGTCGGCGCAGATGCCGCTCGCTTCGTGCAGCCGTTTCGCCTGCGCCGCCGCCTGGGCACGGGCCAGTGCCTGATCGGCCGTTTCGCCGCTGCTGGTGGTGACGGCGGGGGCTGGCTGGGGCCGCGCCTGACCGTTTGTTGATTGCGGAAGGGGATTGGTTGCGCTCATGGGAGGGGAATTTGCACTGTCATTGCGACTTGCCGCAAGTGCCTTCCGACAATCGACACCTGCCTTTCCGACGCGCCCGACAGAATCTTGACGGCGGCGTTCGAATGGGCCTAAACCGCGCTCCTTGGATGGCGGGCGTAGCTCAGTTGGTAGAGCGCCAGGTTGTGGTCTTGGATGCCGTGGGTTCGAGTCCCATCGCTCGCCCCATCTTCCCCTCATGACGGCGCATCGAATCGCCGGCCTTGTCCTGGCCGGTGGCCAGGCGCGCCGCATGGGCGGCGGCGATAAGGGACTGCTTTCAGTCGGAGGCCGCAGCATGCTTGCGGCGGTGATCGCGGCGCTGGATTTGCCGGTTATGGCGATCAGCGCCAACGGCGACCCAGGGCGGTTCGGCGCGTTCGGATTGCCTGTTTTGCCGGACGGAGACTTCGCCGGTCAGGGGCCGTTGGCGGGGGTGCTGGCGGGTCTGGAGTGGGCGGCCGGATTGGGGATGACGGCGCTGCTGACGGCGCCTTGCGATACGCCCTTTCTTCCGCGCGGGCTGGCCGCATGGCTTTGGCCGCCGCCATGCGGCGTTTCGAGCGGTGGGAGACGACACCATTTGGTCGCAACCTGGCCGGTTGCCTGCGCCGGTGAACTGCGGACGATTCTCTCGGCTCCGGGAAGCAGAAGCGTGGGGCGGTTCGCAGAACGGATCGGCGCGCGCCAGGTTGAGTTTTCGCTTTCGCCCCTTGATCAGTTCCTGAATGTAAACACACCGGAGGAACTCTGGAAGGCCAGAAGCTGAACCGGTGCAAACCATCTGAAGCGCGTCCGTCGAGGCGGCGATCGCGCGACGCCTGACGAGTCAGGAAATAGTCAGGGTTGGCGAGAGGGACAGAAATTGCCTTGCGATGGTCCTCTCGGATGCGCTCCGTAAAACGCAACCGAACAGCGTCTCCGTATGTCCGCTTTCGCGCCGATCCGCTTGAAGATCCCGCAGTTCGTAGGGAACGCTCCAGATTCCTATCGACAATTCGGAAAAACCTGCTCTGAGGTTCCGGCCGTCTGGCACCCTCGCTTTTGCTACGATGACGAACAGGACTTGCGGCCGGCCTGCCGATTGGCTACGCGCTTTCAACGATCGTATTGAAGGCCAAGGACGCCCGATGCCAGCACGTGAAGGACCATTTGACGGAACGAAGGGCACGCGCAATGCCATCGATTCGGTTGCGAGCGCGGTGGCAGCGCGCCGCGCCGGGCGGCTGTCGTCAAGGTTGACCCGGTTGGAGAAAAGAGGATGATCGAACGCGAGGGTTCCTGGGAACCCGTGTCGAGTCGGCTTTTGGAAGATGTACAAGGCCCGGATACATTACTGGTTGACTTCGATCACACATTGTTTGGCTCCAATAGCACAGAGCTATTCATACTGGCCGCTCGGCCCAAGTGGTTCGCATCGATCATTTTGGCTGTAATGCGAGACTTTTTCCCCTGGAGATTTTTTTCAATTCGGAGGTGGGGACGCGCACGTGACTATATAACCATCATCCTCATCATCTTCCTATCTCCCTGGAACCTGTTGTCTTGGCGCAGGAACGCGCCAGCCTTGTTTCAGGCCCATACGGACCACCCGTTGGCCGCCGCCCTGATGAACAGGCCGGCTTCCCGGACTGCTATCGTATCATTCGGATTCGCGCCCATCATTCGCCCCCTTCTAAAGGAGAGCTTTTGGCAGAACGCGTCTGTCATTTGTACTCCCTGGTTCCCGAAGATTCGCAGCCTTCAGGATCGGAAGCTGGAGTTGATAAAGGCGAGCGGGTCGCCGCTCGATTTGTCCACAGCGATTTTCATAACTGATTCCGAAGATGACATGGACGTCCTGAATGCAGTAAAAACTCCGTATCTGATCAAGCCCGTTGGCGCTCTCATACAGGCTGATCTCAGCCGCTATTTCCCGCTTCGCTATACGGCACGGGCCAAATACGGTCGTGATCATGTGTTGGATCAAGTCCTGTTTGTTGATTTCATAATCATGATTCTCGCAACCTGGTCCGGCGGCGGCGACCCCCTTGTCGGTATGTTGGGGCGGAGCTTGCTTTTCATGTCATTCATAGCGGTGTACGAGATCGGGTATTTCGAGAATGACATGGAATCGGCGCGGTTCGAGGTCAGGCCCACCTTGAAGCCTGATGTTATCCAGTATCGGGATTTCCCGCTGCCGAGACACGCATGGGCCTGGGCATTGGTCTTGGGATTTTGCGCCGCCGTAACACTTGAGCTCCCGGATCGCCGGAACGGTCTGAATGTCGTAGATATAACTTTGACATTCGGCAAATGGGTGGCGATTTTGGTGCTTACCAGGATGGTTTTCTCAGTATACAACAAAAAACCTGCGGAAAATAGGATGAGTCTTTATAGTATACTGCAGTGTACGAAGTATTTGTCGATTCCAGTTATCGTGTCATCAAGCGTGATTGGTGTCGCGCTTTTAATCGCCCAGGTTTTCACGATGTCTGCAACCTACTGCACCTACCGAACGGGCGGCAACACCGCTCGGTTTCCCCGCGAGAAATTTCGACTTGTAGGGTTTCTGGCAATAACCGCCGGCATCGCGACGACCGAATCCTTGCCTGCGCTCCTCGAGAGCGCTTCGCTCGCCTTGATCGCAGGGATGTGGTGCCTATGGCGGGTCTATCGGCACCCCGCGCGGACCTTTATATTGAGAAACTTACGTTCGCTTCTGCGCAATCAAGCTTAAGCCTTTGATTCCCAGAGCCTGGGCATTTGGATTTTCGGTCGACCCGCCTCGGCGGCATCTTCCCGGTCAATACTGCGTATCATGATTTTGGCCGCGATGCGGCGTGCGACCGCCGGTATATCCGTCCAGGCCGCGGATGCCCGAAGACTCTGTCAAAAGGTAACCGCCGACCGGAAAAAACGCAGGACGCGGGAACCCGCAAGCCGAGAAGCCGCAAGTCCGGCCAGCCGTGTCTCGGCCCCCGGAGGCCGTCCTGCCGCCTGCCACAAAAGCAACACGCCTAGCCCGAACACTCCTACGCTCTCAGCCGCTATCGCGGCTCCGCGCATCAAGTTTATTCCGACGGAACCAGCACCCTCCTGCCACCCCAGCCGCGACCACGCTACCGCCCCGGCCGCCAGGCCAGTAGCGAGTACCACTCGCAACAAGCCGCCGAGCGCCGGGCGTATGCGGACCCCGCCGATACCGTGCAGAAGCGTCAGGAAAATGACCGACTCGATCGCGACACACCCGGCAGTCACGGCTCCGATGACGACGCCATCGACCGTCAGCGACACCACCACGAGCAGCACCGTCAGTTTGACGGTGGACATGATGACGTTAGCAACGAAGTTCCGCTCGACATGACCGTTGGCGACCAATGCCATGCTGCAGATGAAGCTGAATGGCGAAAACACGCATGCCCAACTTAGCACTGAAACGATTGGCCATGCGTCAACCCATTTCGTTCCCAGCATCACCTCAACGATCGGCCCCGATGCCGCTGAAACGGTCAGCACGATAGGCGCCACACCCAGGAGGATGATCCCGGCAACTTCGGGCGCGTGATGCACGGACGAGTCGCCGTCCTTCTGCGCGCTTGAAAATGCAGCGAACAGCGCGTCCGCTGCCGGTGCGACTATTTCCGTGACCGGCAGAAGTGCGATCTCCATTGCCAGAAGGTAGAGACCCAGCTTTGCCGAACCGAAGCCCGGCCCGAGCACGAAGGGATCGCAGCGGTCCCATACCAGGCTCACAGCCGACGTTGCCCAGGTCCAGAACGAGAAACGCGCGACCTCCCGCCACCGTGAAAGGCGCAGCCGCGGCCGAAACGGATGCAGCCGGTAGCTCATGGCGACACGAACCACCGACGACACCAGCATTCCCGCCAGCAACGCCCGGTAACTGCCCCAAACCAGCGCGTATCCGATCATCGCGGCGAACCCGGCCAGACGTGGGACCGACAGCAGTTTGAACTGCACGTCGAAGCGCATCGCCCGGCGGTAATCGGCGATGCCGACATTCTCCAGCCCGTTCAGGACCGTGATCCCGGCGAGCACGAACAGCACCGTCACCAATCGAGGCTCGGAAAACCACGCGGCTGCAACCGGCGCGCCGGCCGCGATGACGATCGCGGTCGCCAGCGCGCGTCCCACCTGTAGCGTAAACGCCGTGTGGTGCAGGCCGAAGCCGTCCTCCCGCCGGCGCACCAGCGCCTCTTGCAGGCCGAGCTGAGACAACGCCTCGACGCCATATGAGAAAGCCGTAGCCATCGCTACCAGGCCAAAATCCGAGGGCAGCAGTAGCCGCGCCATGACAAGCGTGCTGACGAGGCCAAGCGACCGCGTCACGACCCGCCAAGCCAATAGCCAGGCCGCGCCGATGATCGCCTTGCCCGTCAACGAACCTTGGGCGGCCGGGGCATCAATGCTCATGTTTGAAATAATACCAGGATTGGTGGCTTGCGCTCAAACGATTATCATAGCCTTGCGGGGATGCCGGGACAGGCCGCATGGCATATCGGCTGGTCATGGAACACCAATAGTGCTGGAACATTATTAGAATGCGGACGCTTTTCGTTACGCCGATGCTGCCGGTCCTGTCGGCCGCTGATGCCGGCGGCAAGCACAGGCGGCTTGGCGCGTTCCTGCGAGCGCTTGGCCGCATCAGTCGTCATATTGATATCGTCCACATCGTGCCCGGACACCTGATGGGCCTCGCTGCCGATCCCGCTGGCCTTAGTGCAGCCCAGTCCGATTTCTGGCAGGTCCCGCTCGACGTGAAGCTGATCGGACGGCGTGCGCGACCGCAAACGGTGTGGAACTATTATGGCGCCGGCATTTTTTCCGCCGGCAATCAAACAGCCCTTTATCCTTATGGCGGTCCGGCGACCGCCGACCAGATTGGCCGCTGCCTTGACGCCGCGCCTGACATTGTGTTTGCGGACCGGCTTGATGCGATGATTCCGATCCTGGCGAGCGGTCGCAAGCCCAAGCGCCTTTTCTATGATGTCGATGACATCTACCACCGCGTCCAGCTTCGCTCTGCATTTGCTCCCCCTTTCGACGCTGTCAGACGGGCGCTTGCGTTGCAGCTTCCCGCCCTCCTCGTGGCCGAGCGGCGGGCGGTCGCTCGATCAACCCGCGCCTTCGTTTGCTCGAATGCGGATGCGGCGCATTTGCGGCATCTCGGTTTCCCACGACAGGTTGAGACCGTCCCGAACGCGATTGACGTTCCACCCGCGCCGCCGGGCGTTGTGGCGGCGCCCAGCATCTTGTTCCTCGGCTCCTACCATCACCCGCCCAACATAATCGCCGCCGAACGTCTCATTCGTTGCATCTGGCCGCGCATCTATGCCCGGGTCCCGGCAGCTCGCCTGCTTATTGCCGGCGCGGAGAGCGAGCGCCTGCCCTCCCGATCCGCGGCCCCCCCGGGGGTTGAGTTTCGCGGCTTCGTTGACGATCTGGCGACCATCTATGCCGAGAGCCGTCTGGTCTGCACCCCGATCACAACCGGAAGCGGCACACGCCTTAAGTTGCTTGAGGCGGCGGCTTACGCGCGCCCGATGGTCAGCACCCGCATCGGCGCGGAAGGACTCGGCTTTCGAGACAACCATGAAATCATGCTGCGGGAAGACGACGCATCGTTGGCGGAGGTCTGCATCGCCCTTCTCCGCGATGACGCCCTATGCGCCCGATATGGGACAACCGCCCGCGACATGGTGCGGGACCGCTTCGATGTCCGCCGTGTCGAACTTGCGATCGTGGACCTGATCCGGGATGCCTGTCGGGCCGCACCATAGCCGTGGCCATGGCACAACCGGGCCTGGGTCTCCGTGGGCCGCCGAACTCGCCGTTTCCGCCTCGACAAATGCCCCGGATCAAATGGGGGAGCGGAGAGACGACAGGATGTCGAACAGACCGGCCAAACGTTCCGCCGCCGGATCCAGGGTCACCTCCCAGTTTCGGGCCATCCTGATAGACGCGGTGCGAGGATAACCTGCATTTATCCTCTCGGCGGCGGCGATTAAACCAGCCGCCAGCGCCTCGACCGTAGGTTCGGCCGCCACGATGTTGTCGGACAGCGACGCCAGAGACGCCCGGGTCTTGTTGGCGAACGTGTTCGTCACCGACAGGCCTCCCGTCGCGGCCATTTCCAGCACGGGGTAGCTCGTATGCGGCGATAGCATCGGACATAGCAGCACGTCGGCCTGCCGCAATGAATTTGCGTAGCCCTCGTAGTCCATCCACGCTCCCGGCTTCAGGATATGGCCCGACCCGAGCGCCATCGGCGGCACGCTCCCCCGCCCGCCGATGGCCAGGAACTCCCACTCCGCAAACGCGGCATCGGCGGACGCCAGGCGCAAAGCCATCAGCCCAAGACCGAACATATTGCGTGTGTTGGTCGGGCGTGCATAAAACAGCAGCCGCTTCGGGCGGCCTGCGTCCCGTTGGGCGGGCGGGCGGAACAGGCGCTCCTCCACGGCGGGTTCGAATATCGTCGCGCGCTCGCGCAGTGCCGGGTCGCCCAGGCGCCCAACGTCCTGGCCAAGCATGTACTCCGCCAGCAGCGACTCATTGAAAATCGGCCAGAAATCCAGCCCGTAGGTTTCCAGCGCCCGGGCATAATTGCTCGACCATGCGTAGAAAGCAGGCTCGAACTCCTGGAGCATGTAAAAAAACTGCCGGACCGCCATGCGCGGCAGGACGGCCTTCAGTTGTTGAGCCGTAGTCCAATGGGTCGCCAGAAAGACATCATACGGACTGACCACCAGCGGCCGCATCGCATCGGCTGCCGAGACGATGGCGACGTCCGGCAGATTGACGTCGCCAATCAGTTGCTTGGCGTGGGCACGAAACCAGGCCGGGTCCAATGTGCTGGTGTCCACCGTCGCAACCAAACGCATAGGCACACCCAACCGGGCGATGCGCAGAGCAAGATTGACGACGGTGTTTGGTCCACCGGTCATTCCGCTGCGGGTGAAGGCTGAATCCAGCACGTTCAGGTGCGGCGAGACTGATGCCTTGGAGTCGATGGCGACATGCATCGGCACGGCATTCATCACGTCGATCAGACGTTTTTCATACAAGGCGAAATCAGTGAATTGCAACAGGTTGCGGCCAAAACGTTCGGGATCCTGCCGCAAAAGACGGATGTGCGCCGCCGCCCTGCCAGGCAGTGCCATGAGTGCCCGGAAATATTTCAGCAACGGTCCCTGCGCTCCGGAATAAAGCGCGTCAATACGCGATAAGAAACGTTCGTGTAAAGCGTGATACCATCACCCTTGCCACGTGCGGGGCGGTTGCGACAAAACGCCGCCTGATCGCGGCGGCGAAGGGACGGCAACCCGCTGGCGGACATACGGCCTCTCTAGCCGCCTCGCTATTGTTCCAGGCGGTCGCAGAATCGCAAGAACTGCTCCACCCGGCGATCCCAGCCCGACGCCTTCGCAACCGCGATGCCGCCGGCCCGCAATTGCTTGCTCAAAGCTTCGTCCTCAAAAAGCGCAGTCAACGCCGCGGCGATCGCCGCGACATCGTTCCCGTCAACGACCAGGCCGTTCACGTGATCCGTCACCGCGTCCACGCTGCCGCCCGCCTTTCCAGCGATCACCGGCAGACCGCAGGCGTTCGCTTCCAGGAACACCAGGCCGAAGCCCTCGGTCTCACCGTCCGGCATCTCGCGGTTGGCCATGATGAAAACATCGCCCAGGCTATAGTGATCGGTCAACTCGTAGTCCGGAACCGTTCCGGAGAATACCACGCTGGCTTTAAGACCATGCAGCGCCACCAACTTCTCCAGCTCAGGCCGGTAGTTGCCTTCGCCAACGATCAGGTAGATCAGGTCCGGGACGCGTTGCAAAACCAGCGGCAGGCTTTCGATCACACGATCGATCCCCTTCCGGGCGTATAACCGGCTCACTGTCAGCAGCACCCGCCGCCCTTCCAGGCCGTAGCGGCGGACGAGGGGCTCCGGCCGCGGCCGCGGCACGAATCGGGTCAGGTCCACACCGTTGGACACGAGTTCGATCTTCTCAGGCCGCACACCGAAACCGTTGACCAGAGCATCGCGGGTGAACCGGCTGACCGCGACAATTCCGTCCGCGGCTGCCAGCGCCCGCCGCCGCCGCCGGCCACCCCGGTCGTAGTTGCTTCTGGTGCTGATCTCTTCGCCATGCACATAGATCAACGTCTTGAGCCCGAACAGGACCCGGCACGCGCGAGCCAGCCATCCACCGGCCACGAGTTCGCCGATGCACAGGACAGCAATGTCTTCATCGCGGACGATGCGACGGATGGCGCGCAGGACGTTCAAGCGTATGACCAGATCGGCCAAAGCCCCGGCCGCGCGTTGAAACCTCCCGGCATCCACCTGAAGGAAGCCGGTACGTAACAAAGAAATCCGATGCACCTTAAATGGAGCATGCCGATCGAACTCGCGCCAGCCCTTTATGGGCCAGCCGTCCCGATAGTCCTTTTCCGGCGCGAGCACCGAGACCCGGCCGCCGCCGAAGCGGGCCAGGCTATCATAGACGATCGCGGACCCCCCATGGATCGGGGGAAAGATATTTGCGACAACGAGGCACCGCTTCGCCCCGAGCACTTTCGGCGTTGCTCGGGCCGGGGCAGTCCGCGTCTCGGGAAGCAGCCGCAAGAGGGCCTCGTTGCCGTCCGGCTCGCCTTCGCGAAGGCGGTCGTGCAGCTCGCGCACAGTCAGAAACACGCCGCCCAGTTCGTCGCGAAAGAAGCTGAGATAACCGGACAGCCGGTCGAGAAACACCGCGAGGTCCTGCTGACTGCAAACGTATGGTGTGTGGCCCGGCTCCAGCGACGGGCTGTGATAGCTCAGGTTGAAAATCCGCTCGCCACGCTTCAGCAAGGTGCGGGTCAAGCGCTTCATTGCCGCCAGGTCCGATCCTTCGGGCGACAAAGTTATCCGCTCCATGAGGCCGGCCCGTGCCAACAGACCGGCGGCGCGGACGTCGCTAAACGGCCGCTCTCCCGCCTTCTCATAGATCGACGGTGCTCGCTCCGCCCACAAGCCGGTCAAGGCTCGAGTCACCGGCAACTCGAGCATCCGGTTGCCCGGGCCAAACCAGAACGGCCCGTAATCGAAGGATGAAAAATCGGGGCCGCCGGAGGCTGAATAACACGTACGGGGAATCAGACTGGTATCGACGAGATAGCCCTCGTCCTGCAGCAGCGACAATGTAGACGGTCCAACGCCATAGCGGCCTGCCTTGTATACCGTCGGCGAAAGATCGAACTGATGACGAATTGCTTCGGACAGATGGTGAAGTTTGTCGCGCTCCAAGGCCTTCGGCAGATTGCCCGGGTAAGACAGACGCTCGTCGCCTCCGCCCTCGAAAGGTGGGGTCACCCATGGATGCAGTTGGGCGCCGATATCGCAACTACCATCGGCAAGGAAATCCCGGAGCACGCCGACCGCGTCGGGATCGGACACGATGGGATAGGTGACCAGATAGGTCGGCTTTGCGCCGTAGCATGAAAACAGATCTTGCGCCTTCTGCTGATGGCGGATGGAAGACATTGTGTGTCCGATTGGCGTAATCGGACTGCCCCATTGGAATTCCTCCTCCGCATCGACGATGATGCAGAGGACGGGCGGACCCGGCGGCAGGCGGATCAGCTCCGCCCCCGGAAACAGCAGGCCAGCCTCAGATCTCGGGTTCGGCGGCGGACGCATATGTCGCAACGGCTCCTCTACGCGATCCGGCGGATGACAAATGCCGGCGCGGCTTGGTTTAGCGGCTTCGTTGCGATTTCAAAGGACAAACTACGATGCGAGCGGAAGCACCTGCGCATCGGGGACCTGGTCCAGATGACAGGCCGACAAATGCCCATCTGTAATGGTCCGCAGCACCGGCTCCTCCACCCGGCACCGGGCGAATACATAGGGGCAACGGGTGTGGAAGCGGCAACCGGAGGGCGGGTTGATCGGACTGGGTACGTCCCCGGTCAGGATGATCCGTTGGCGTTTCGCCGCCGGGTCGGGGACCGGGACGGCCGACAGCAGGGCCCGCGTGTACGGATGGTGCGGCTGGGCGAACAAACCCCGACGATCCGCCAGTTCGACGATCTTGCCCAGATACATCACTGCGACGCGATGGGTCAGATGCTCCACCGTGGCCAGGTCGTGGCTGATAAAGAGCAGCGCCAGCCCGAGTTCATCCTGCAAATCGGCCAGCAGGTTGATGATCTGCGCCTTCACCGAGACGTCGAGTGCCGATACCGCCTCGTCGCAGATGATCAAATCCGCACCCGGCGCCAAAGCCCGGGCGATGCCTATGCGCTGCCGCTGACCGCCGGAGAATTCGTGCGGGAAGCGGTTGATGGCGTCGCGCGGCAGCCGGACCTTGTCTATCAGCGCTTCGACCTTGGCGGTCAGGTCGCCCCGCCCGCTCGCCATGCCGAAGTTGATCAGCGGTTCCGCGAGGATGTCACGCACCTTCATGCGCGGGTTGAGGCTGCTGAACGGGTCCTGGAAGACCACCTGCATCCGCTTGCGCATGCCACGAAGCTGCCCGGCCCGCATGATGTCGATGCGTTCGCCGTCCAGGTAGACCTCGCCCTCGGTCAATTTGAACAGGCGCAGGATTGCCCGGCCGACGGTCGATTTGCCGCAGCCGGATTCGCCCACCAGCGACAGTGTTTCGCCCCGCTGGATGCTGAAGGAGACTCCATCGACCGCGTAGACTCTGGCCGTCTCCCGCCCGAACAGGCCGCCATGGATGGGAAAATGCTTCTTGAGGCCGTTCACCTCCAACAGCGCGACGTCCGCATTCATGCGGGCACCGTTTGCCCGGCGTAGTGGCAGGCGACGCGGTGCGCGGGTCGCTTGACCTCGATCGCGGGCGCGATACGGCGGCAGGCATCGGTGACCATTGCACAGCGCCCGGCGAAGGCGCAGCCGACGATGGGCTTGCGCAGGCTGGGGACCAGCCCGCCGATCTCTGCCAGCTTGCCGCGGCCGTTGGCTTCGAGCGACGATCCCAGCTTTGGCATCGCGCCGAGCAGGCCGCGTGTATACGGATGCATCGGCCGGGCGAAGATTTCCCCGACGGCGGCCTCCTCGACTTTGCGGCCGGCGTACATCACCACGACCCGCTGCGCCATTTCCGCGACCACGCCCAGATCGTGGGTGATCAACATGATAGCCGAGCCCATGCGGGTCTTCAGGTCGCGCATCAGGTCGAGGATCTGGGCCTGGATCGTGACGTCCAGGGCGGTCGTCGGCTCATCGGCGATCAGTAGCTTCGGGTTGCAGGCCAGCGCCATGGCGATCATCACTCGCTGCCGCATGCCGCCGGAAAGCTGGTGCGGATATTCCCGGACCCGCCGTGCCGGCGCCGGAATCCCCACCAGGGTGAGCATCTCGACCGCCTTGGACTCGGCGTCGCGGGCGTTCATGCCCTGGTGCAGCCGGACCGTCTCGCTGATTTGGCGGCCGACGGTCAGCACCGGGTTGAGGCTGGTCATCGGCTCCTGGAAGATCATCGAGATCGCATTGCCGCGGATGTCGCGCATCTCGTGTTCGGAGACTCTCAGCAGGTCGCGGCCCTGGAACCGGATTTGGCCGGCGATCTTGCCGGGCGGTTCCTGGATGAGCCGCAGGATCGACATCGAAGTGACCGACTTGCCGCAGCCGGACTCGCCGACGATGCCAACGGTCTCGCCGGCCTCGATGTGGAAGGACAGGCCCTCCACGGCGCGGACGACGCCGTCCGGCGTGCCGAAATGGGTCTGCAGGTTCTCGACTTCGAGCAGCGCCATAGGGCTACAGCCGCTTCGCCAGGCGCGGATCGAGCGCGTCGCGCAGGCCGTCGCCCAGCAGGTTCACCGCCAGGACGGTAACCGACAGGAAGATCGCCGGGAAGAAGACGATAAAGGGCTTCACCTGCCACAACGCCCGGCCCTCGGCCATGATGTTTCCCCAACTCGGGATGATCGGCGGCGTGCCGGCGCCAATGAACGACAGGGTCGCTTCAGTGATCATAGCGGAGGCGCAGATGAAGGTCGCCTGCACCATCAGCGGCGCCAGTGTGTTGGGCAGGATATGCTTCCAGATGATGGCGGGAACACGGGTGCCGGAGGCGATCGCGGCCTCGACATACGGTTGCTCGCGCAGCGACAGCACCACGCCGCGCACCAGGCGGGAGACACGCGGGAACTCGGCGATGCTGATGGCGATGATGACGTTCTGCACCGATGCCCGGGTCAGCGCCATCAGCGCGATGGCCAGCAGGATTGGCGGGATCGACATAAGCCCGTCCATCGCCCGCATGATCACCGTGTCCAGGCCGCGGATGAAGCCGGACACGAGGCCGATGAACGTGCCGAGCACCGAGGCGAACAACGCGACGGAAAAGCCGACGATCAAAGAGACTCGCGACCCGTACAGCACGCGGGAATACACGTCGCGGCCGAGCATGTCGGTGCCGAACCAGTACAACCCCGAAGGTTCGCGGGTACGCTTCGACGGAGCCAGCGCCGTCGGGTCTCTGGTTCCCAGATACGGGGCAAAGATCGCAATGAAGATCATGACTCCGACCAACAGGCCGCCGACACAAATCGTCGGATGGCGGTAGATGAACCCAAGGATCCGCCCGCGCTGCTTCGCCTCCGGCAGGATCGCTGGCAGGTCCGGAGCGGCGGCGAAATCGGGCGTGGTGACGCTCAATAGCGGATCCTCGGGTCGAACAGCGTATAGAGAAGGTCAACGCCGAGGTTGACCAGGACATAGACGAAACTGAACAGCAGGACGACGCCCTGAATCACCGGATAGTCGCGTCGCAGGATCGCATCGACGGTCAGCCGGCCGAGGCCGGGGATGGCGAACACGCTCTCGGTCACCACCGCCCCGCCGATCAGCGCCGCGAAACCGATGCCGACGATGGTGACGATCGGAACCGCGGCGTTCTTAAGCGCGTGAACGAACAGCATGCCGCGCTGACCGACGCCCTTGGCTTTCGCGGTGCGGATATAGTCCTGCGACAGCACATCCAGCATCGTCGCGCGGGTGATGCGCGCGATCAGCGCCATGTAGACTAGGCCCAGCGCGACCGATGGCAGGATCAGGTTCCGCAGGAATGGGATCAGGCCCTCGCTGATCGAGGTGAATCCCTGCACCGGCAGCCAGTCCAGACGCAGCGCGAATACGTATGCCAATACATAGCCGATGACGAAGACCGGCGTGGAGAAACCCAGCACGGCGACCATCATCACCGCCCGGTCGATCCAGGTGCCATGTTTCCAGGCGGCGATGACGCCCATCGGGATCGCCAGGGTCAGTGACAGAATGAGGGTCAGCGTCATCAGCGACACTGTCGGCTCGATGCGCTGCGCAATCATGTGGGTGACCGGCAGGTTGGTGAAGATCGAGGTGCCGAGATCGCCTTGCAAAATATGCCAAAACCAGTCGAAGAACCGCACAAGGAACGGCCGATCGAGGCCGAGCGAGGCGCGGATGCGGTCGACGTCGGCAGGGGTTGCTTGGTCGCCCGCGATGATCGCGGCTGGATCGCCGGGGGCGATATACAGCAGGCTGAACACGAACAGGGCGACCAGAAGGACGACCGGGATGGTGGAGGCAATCCGGCGTGCAATGTAGGCGAACATCTAGCGGGGGGAATCGCTGGCTGTTTCCGTCATGGTGGCCGCAGGGCCACCATCCACGCCTTGCGGTGCGGATTGCAGCGAAGGCGTGGATGGCGGGCCTTCGCCCGCCATGACGAGAGCGGATGCCGAGCCTTCGCCCACCGCGACGAGCGGCCTGCATACCTGTCCACGACTCCGGGCGGCAGCGGGCATTTCAAGTCCCGTCACGCCTTGGTCACGTCCCAGAACACCGGGAACGGCGCCTTCACCACCCCGGAGATGTTCTTCCGCCACGCCTGATAGCCCTTAAAGAACCCGGTCGGCACATACACCACGTGGTCCATTGCCGCCTTGTTCAGCTCCTTGATCGCCTGTTTTTCCGCCGCCAGGTCGGGGGCGTCATACCAGGCCGCGATCTTCTCCTGCACCAGGTCCGATTTCGGCCAGCCGAACCAGGCGGTCGGGCCGCTGCAGTCCAGTGCAATATACGGCGCCGGATTCACGCAATCGGCGCCCGCATGCCAGGTGTGGAAAATGTTCCAGCCGCCCTCGGACGGCGGGTCCTTCTTCGCGCGCCGCTGCCCGACCGTGCCCCAGTCCAGCGCCTGGTATTGCACGTTGACCCCGATGCGCTTCAGCAAATCGGCTGTCACGTCGCCCTGCGCCTTGGTAATGGCAACGTCAGTGGCGACCAGCAGCACCACCGGCTCGTTCTTGTAGCCGGAGTCCGCCAACAGTTTCTTCGCCAGTTCGTAATCTCGCTTGCCCTTCAACGGCTCGCCGCCAAACTCGGTATAAAGAGGTGTATCCGGCGTGAAAAAGCCCGGCAGCGTCCTCCACAACGATTGGTCGTCGCCGACGACGGCGCCCATGTAGTCTTCCTGACTGACAGCAATCTGCACCGCGCGGCGGGCCCGCACGTCGTTGAACGGCGGATACAAGTGATTGATCCGGAACGATCCGATATTCCCCAGCGGATCCGAGATATCCACCGCGACGTTCGGACTCTGCCTCAGCAGCGGCACCAGGTCCGGCAGCGGCGTTTCCCACCAGTCCACCTCGCCGTTTTGCAGCGCGGCCGAGGCGGTGGCGCCGTCGGGGACGATCTGCCATTCGATCCGCTCGAAATGAATGCGCTTGCCGCCGGACAGCCAATCGGCCTTCTCCCCGCGCGGCACATACCCGTCGAAGCGCTCGAAAATCGCCTTTGCGCCCGGCACCCATTCGTCGCGTTTGAACCGCATCGGGCCGGAGCCGACATACTCGGAGATCTGCTTGAACGGATCGGTTGCCGCGATGCGCTCCGGCATGATGAACAGCGTGGGCGTGCTGCTTTTGCCCAGCGCGAACAGCATCTTCGGGTAGGGCTGGCTGAGCCTGAAACGGAAAGTCCGGTCGTCCACAGCCTCCAGCGCGTCGAGCCGTTTCTTGATCACGCCGCCCATCGTCGCATCGCGTGCCATCCAGCGGTCGATGCTGGCGACCGCGTCCCTGGCCAGCACCGGCTCGCCGTCGTGAAACTTCAGCCCCGGCCGCAGCCTGAAGGTCCAGGTCTTGAAATCGCCGCTGGCCTCATGTCCCTCTACCATCTGCGGCTGCGGTTCGAGCTTTTCGTTCACGCCATACAGCATGTCCCAGATCAGCAGCGAGCCATTGCGCACGACGTATTGCGTGGTCCAGATCGGGTCGAGATTGGCGAGATTCGCTTGCGGGATGAAGCGCAGAGTCTTGCTGCCGGCGGCCAGGGACAGGCGGGGCGCCGCCAGGGCACCGGTTGCCGCCACGGCGGCCGTCTTCAGTAAACCCCGTCGATCGATCATCAACACAGCCCCTGGTTATGCGGTTGGCCGAATGGGAAGCGAAGCATCATGGTGGAATTTGTCCGGTATCCTGGGCAGTTCGATCAGGTTGGCACGGTCCGCGGTGAAACCGCCAGAGGCGCGAAGCGAATGACCGCAAGTTCATCGCGGGCCATCCGTGGTCACTCCGGCGCAACCCGGCCCCCCGGACGCCGCGATACCGGGTCAGGTTACCCCTGATAGAGCGCAGCAGCTTGCGTCGCCCTCACTCGACGGTCTGGATGACGTCGAAGCCCTCGAACTCCGGGTGCCCGAGATAGAGCGGCTTGTTCCCGCCGGCGCCACGATGCGCATGGCGGAACGCCTCCGACGTCGTCCAGGCTTCGAACGCGGCCTTGTCGTCCCAGATCGTGTGCGACGAATAGAGGACGTGATCCTCCTTCACCGGCCCGCGCAGCAGGTGAAAGGATCCGAAGCCGGGCACGCCGCGCAGGTGCGTATCGCGCGACAGCCAGACCTCCTCGAACGCGGCCTCGGAGCCGGGCAGCACCTTGAAGCGGTTCATCGCGATGTACATAGGCGGTTTCCTTGTCGCAGGGGATCGAGGATCGAGATTTATGATACCACAAGCCGATCGCCCCGAAAGGATACCTGGATGGCCGCGCCGTTGAGTGAACTGATCAGGTCCAGGCGGCTCTGGCCACTGACTCTGGCGCAATCCTGTGGGGCGCTGAACGACAATCTGGTGAAGAATGCGATGGTCGTCCTCGCGATCTTTCGCCTGGGCGTTGGCGGCGCCGGCCTGTCAGCGCTGGCCGGCGCGCTGTTTATCGCCCCTTATATCCTGCTCTCCGCCACCGCCGGGAACCTGGCCGATCGGCATTCAAAGTCGCGGTTGGTGGTGATCTACAAGACGATGGAGATCGTTCTGATGATCGCCGCCGCGGCGGCGTTCCTGTTCGCCAGCGTGCCCGCGTTGCTCGCGGTGCTCGTCGGCCTTGGCATCCAGGCAGCGCTGTTTGGCCCGGTAAAATACGGCGTCCTGCCGGAGTATCTGGCCGACGACGAGTTGCTCGCCGGCAATGGCATCATCGAGGCCACCACGTTCGTATCCATCGTCTGCGGCTCGGTGGCGGGCGGAGGGTTGATCCTGCTGGACTCCGGCCCTGCGGTTGTCGGCGCGACGGGTATCGTGCTGGCGCTTGTCGGTTTGTTCGGAGCAGTGCGGATGCCCGCTTTGCCGCCGGCAGATCCGGGGCTAAACCCAGGGTGGAATGTCGCAAAAGAAACCTTGCTTGTCGTCGGCGCTGCGCGGGCGGTGCGGCCGATATGGCTGTCGGTGCTTGGATTGTCCTGGTTCTGGGTGATGGGCGCGACGCTGATGACCGAATTCCCGGTCATTGCCCGCGATACGATGCTGGCGGGGGGCAGCGTACTGACCCTGTTGCTGGCGGTTTTCGCCGTCGGCGTCGGGCTCGGCTCCATCGGCTGTGCGAGGCTGCTGCACGGCCAGGTCTCCGCCCGGTTCACGCCCATGGCCGCGGTTGGGATCTCGGTGTTCTGCTGGGATTTCGCCGCCGCCGCGGCGGGCGCGCATGGGCTGGTCTCGGCTTGGGCCGTGCTGGAGGCGCCGGCTGGATGGCGGATGCTGCTGGACCTGATGCTTTTGGCGGTCTGCGGCGGGATCTTCTCGGTGCCGCTTTACGCCGTCATCCAGGAGGCGGCGGCGCCGGCTCAGCGGTCGAGGATGATCGCGGCGAACAACATCATGAATGCACTGTTCATGGTCACAGGATCGGGGACTGCGGCGGCGCTTGCCGGGATCGGGTTCGACGCGCCCGGCGTGCTTCGCGTTGCCGCCGGTTTGAACCTTGCCGCCGCCGGACTGATTTTTGCCGCGTTTCGGGGAACGCGGGCGGGGTCATTCCGGGAAGCGGTCGCGCCGGAAGCCGAGTAGGTCGCCGATGGCGTCGATGCTGATGTCCGCGGGGCGCCGCTTGCGGAGCTCCTCGGGGTCGCGGGCGTAGTGGCCCTGGCGCGGGAAGACCGTGGTGACCCGGTCGCCCCAGTTTTCCTTCAACGCCTCCAGGATACGCAGCTTGTCGTCGATCATCACGTAGTGGCGGGCGGGATATAGACGCTCCACGTCGTCCAGCGCCTGTTCCTTGTGGACATAAATCAGGACATTGTCCTTGAAGGCTTGCCAGAGACCGGATCGCTCGACCTTGCGTGGCTGGAACGCGGCATCGCCGTCAGACAGGATAACCGCTGGCCCCCAGGCCGCGACATGGTGCACCGCCTCCAACGCCCCTGGGTACAGCCGATCGGCGAACGGGTAGTCGACGAGCCAGTTGGCGATGCGCAGGACTTTGGGGTTGTGCAAATCCTCCAGACGGTAGCGCTGCAGGGCGCCGAGATAGTCGGCGTAGCCAAGCGTGCTGCGCAAATCTTCGAACAGCGCCCAATACCGGTCGTGTGTTTCCTGGCCGTAGTCGGCGGCGAGATGCATGCCGAGTTCATACTGGACGTGATCGTTGTCCAGCAGGGTGTTGTCGACGTCGAACAGGAATACGATGTCGTTCATGGGGCAATTAACACCTGAAACGGCAGCGGACGCTTATCACAGATGCGCGCTTCAAAACCTGAATGCTCATGACGGGCTCAGTGCGCCGCCCACGCTTTTCCCCGGTCTGTCGCGCGCCCGCACCGGCAGCGGTCAAGTGGGTTGGGAACCTGGTTATGAAGAAGCAAATCATGAAATTCAGACGGAAGAAGCCGATCATCATGCTTCAAATCGTGCGGTATCGGAACAGCGAGGACCACGGGACTGTCTGCCCGTCCGCCGACATCGTGCCGCGTTCCGCTTGCAGCCGGGCAAGCTGCTCGGGTGTCACCGACCGGTGATTTTCCGGGTCGCGATAAACCACGACCCAGACCACGACCCAGACCACCCCGAGCATCCCCGTCACGATGAACGAGGTCTGCCAACTGAACAGACTGATCAGCCACGCCACCAAAGGCAGCGACAGCGCCGCGCCGATACGGGAGCCGCTGTCGAAGATGCTGAAGGCCAACGCCCGCTCGCTGCGGGGAAACCAGTTCGCGGCGACCTTGGCGCAGGACGGATAGGCGCCCGCCTCGCCGACACCGAGCAGCAGGCGGCAGCCCACACCAGCAGGGTGAGAGCGCCGCGCGCGACGGAGGTAAATGCTGTAAACACAGACCACCAGACCACGGCGACCGATAGCGAAATCCGCGCCCCGAACCTGTCGGCAAACCAGCCGAACGGCATTTGCAAGGAGTAGGTCCAGAAAAACCCGCCAGGATCAACCCCATCGTCGCGGCGTCGAAACCAAGATCCCGCTGCATGACGGGCGCCGCGACGGCGAGGTTGGCGCGATCGACGTAGTTGATCGTGTTCGCCGGGCAGCAAACAAAGTCATGGTCCAGCGTGTTGAAGGCATTGTATTTCCTTCCGACGGTGACCGCCGATGCTACGCTGTACTCTCGCGCCAGGGCAAACGAGGCATGGACCCGGTCACCCGGTCAGGGCCGCGTCGAGCAGCTGCTCGATCGCGTCGGCGCGTTCCCAGGCCAGACCGACGCCGATGACGGAGATCCGTGCACGCACTGCAGGCGGCAGCCGCACGGCGTCCTTCGGCGTGGTTACCAGCCGCGCGCCAAGAGCGTCCGCCTGCGATTGAAGCGCTTCCAGGTCGCGTGCCGTGTAAGGATGATGGTCAGGAAATGCCCGCGCCGCCGCCACCACCGCGCCCGCCTGGCGCAACGGGGCGAAGAATTTGTCCGGGATCGCGATTCCGGCGAAAGCCAGGACTCTTTTGCCGGCCAGCGCGCCGATAGAAGCATCCTGCACGAGGCTTGCGCGTAGCACCTGTAGCTTCGGCGGCAGGCGAGACAGCGCGCCGGTGACATCCGAACCAATCAGGACGGCTGCCTGGCATCGCGCGGCAGCCACGCCAACAGGCTCCCGCAGCGGCCCGGCCGGCAACACCCGGCCATTGCCGAATCCGGTGCCGCCGTCAACGACGAGGATTGAGAGGCTCTTCCGCAAGGTCGGATTCTGCAACCCGTCATCCATCAGCAGCACGTCCGCTCCCGCCGCAACGGCCGCCCGCGCGCTGGCTGCGCGATCCGCGCTGATCCAGGCGGGGGCGACAGCCGCCAGCAGCAGCGCCTCGTCGCCAACCAGGGCAGCGGGATCGTCCTGCGCCACGCCGTATAACCCGCGCGCCGAACCGCCGTAGCCGCGCAGCAGCACATGGACCGCCCGGCCCCGGTCTTTCAAACGCCGCGCGAGGTCCAGCACCAGCGTCGTCTTGCCGGCGCCCCCGACGGTGACATTGCCGCAGCAGAACACCGGCACCGGCGCCTGCCATCCGGGACGCGCCACCCGCCGCGCCGTCAGCGCAGCGCCCACCGCCGACAACGGCGACAGCACGTGGGCCAGCACACCGTCATGCGACCAGAAAGACGGCGCTTCCGGCATGGTCAGCGCACCGACAGCATCGACAGCAGCGTCTCCGCCGTCCGCTCCGCCAGATCGGCGTGCCGGCACACCACGGCTGCAGCCTGCGCGCCAAGCCGGGCGCGCCGGGCAGGGTCATCCAGCATGGCGGAGACAAAGCCCGCCAGCGCCGCCGCGTCCGCGACCTCCTCCAGGGCGCCGGCATCGCGCAGCAAGGCGACGTGATCGTTGAAATTGCCGGTGTACGGCCCAACCGCAATGGCGCAGCCCAGACGGGCCGGTTCCAGCGGGTTCTGCCCGCCCCCCGGCGCGACTAGGCTGCGGCCGACGAAGGCGATCGACGCGAGCCGATACCACAGGCCCAGTTCGCCCATCGTATCAGCGAGCCAGATGCCCTCGCGCGGCGGTCCCTCTCCGGCGGCGCGGCGCGAAGCGCACAATTCCATAGCCAGCGCCGGGCCGCGATCCGGATGGCGCGGCACGATGATAGTCAGCAGGCCCGGATGGGTTGCCGTGACCTGCCGGTGGGCGGCAGCGATCAGTCCCTCCTCCCCCGGATGCGTGCTCGCCGCCAACCACACCGGCCGATCGGCCAGGGCGGCGCTAAGATGGCCGAGTTCAGCCTGATCGACCGGGAGGGGCGGCGCAGCGAATTTCAGGTCGCCGGGAGATTCCACGCCACGTGCGCCGAGCAATCGCAGCCTTTCGGCGTCCTGATCGCTGCGCGCCTGTACCCGGTCGAAGCCGCTCAGAATATGGCGGGCGAACCAGCCTGCGCGCCGCCAGCGGGTGAAACTGCGGTCGGACATCCGGGCGTTCAGCAGCATTAACGGAATGCGGCGACGTTGGCAGGCGGCAAGCTGGTTAGGCCACAACTCGCTTTCCACGAAGCAGGCTGCGTCCGGCTGCCAGTGCGACAGGAACCGGGCGATCCAGGAGGGCACGTCGAGCGGGGCGAATCGGTGCAGAACTTGCCCGGTCAGACCGAGTTCGGGAATGCGCTGATCGAGCAGCGCCTGGGACGTCGCGGTCCCGGTGGTCAGCAAAACCGTCGTCCGGCCTCGCAAGGCTTCCAGCAAGGGCAGGATGGAGACCGTTTCCCCGACGCTGGCAGCGTGGATCCACAGCAGGCGGCCCGACGGTCGCGGCGCCGGGTCGATGCCGCGGCGTTCACCCAGGCGCGCGGCTACCTCGCGCCCACGTTTCGCCCGGCGGCGCAGGTTCCACATCAGGACCGGCGCCAAAAGCGTGGCAGCGGCAGCCCAGGCCACGCCAACGACACGCGCGATCATGCCAGCCATGCAGCCGCCCTCTCGGCCGCCTGGTTGAGCGCCTCGGTAATCGCCGGCATGGCCGCCTTCCAGCCGTCACGGGGAATGACGATCGCCGGACCGCACACCAGCACGCCCCGGCCGAACGGCAGCGGGATCGGCATCCGATCCCACGTATCAAGCTGAATCCGCCACCGGGTCGCCGCGGCGCAGGGCAGCACCGGCACCCCCGCCAAAGCCGCGAGTTGCGCCACCCCGGCGGCGGCCTGGCGGCGAGGGCCTCTCGGGCCATCCGGCGTGATGCCGATGATCTCGCTTCTCTTCAGCACTGTCAGCAAATTCCGCAGCCCGGCCGCGCCCCCCCGACTCGAAGATCCCAGGATCGGGTCGATTCCAAAGCGTCTAACTATTGACCCAATGAACCGGCCGTCCCGGTGCTGGCTGACAAGGGTGTGCATCGGCGTGGCACGATACCCCGGCAGGGTGCGGGCGATCAGGGCGAAACCCGGAAGCAGCGGCAGGAACTCATGCCAGAACGCCAGGACAGCGGGGGCCCCGGCAGCGTGCGGAGCAAGGTGGTCCTGCCCGAGCAGCGTCCAGCGCGTGGTGCGCAGGGCGACGGTCAGGTAGGCGCCAATCAGGCTCGCCAGCATGGCCCGGGCCGGTCGCGTGCGTAGCAGAGATTTCATCGCCGCGCGGGTAGCACGGGGAGGCGATGTTACGGAAGTGTGGTAGGGTGGCGTCCAGCGGCAGCTTTACCCGACGATCGCGGGTTTGCTGGCATGTGGCCTCGGTGTGTTGGGAGGTAGCGCATGGCAACCCCGGTCATTCGCAACGTCGAGCCGGAGTTGTATGCCCGGCCAAAGGCGCAAGCTGCCCTCCAGGGCCGCTGGATGGGAGAGGAGACGCGAGTCCTTCTCCACTGGGGTGTGGCTGCGGCGCCGATGGTGACGCCGGGAAACTTCGGCTAGGCAATGCGGGCCCTGTTCGAACTGCTCGGCGGGATTGAACCTCCGGAACTGGTACGCAACCAACCGGGCGACCCCCCGACTTCAGCGGGCCAGATTGGGATCAGCCGTCTTCGACCGGTCCCTATCGAGGCCCCATCAGTGGCACGAGGTGCGACAGGAAGATCTCCGCGCAGGCCCGCCACGAATACTTCTCCGCATGCTCCCGGCAGGCATGCCGATCGGCCGTGAGGGCGTCGAGGGCGGCGGCGCGCAGGTCGGTGCTGACCGAGCCGATCTTGCCGCTGGAACTGGTCAGCACGTCCTTCGGGCCGGTGACCGGGAAGGCGGCAACCGGTGTGCCGCAAGCCAGGGACTCCAGCAAAACCAGTCCAAACGTGTCGGTGAGGCTGGGGAACACGAAGACATCCGCCCCGGCATAGGCGCGGGCCAGAGCCTCGCCGTAGCGCGGGCCGGTGAAGGTGACCCCCGGATACTCGCGCCGCAGCGACGCCAGTTGCGGGCCGCCACCAACGACGACCTTGGATCCGGGCAGGTCGAGGTCCAGGAACGCGCCGATGTTCTTCTCCACCGCGACCCGCCCGATATAGATGAATATCGGCCGCGGCAGGTCCCATTCCTCGCGCGGGCTCGGCTTGAACTGGTCCAGATCAACGCCGCGCGACCACGATCGGATGTTGCGGAAGCCGCGGGTATGCAATTCATCCCGCAGCGATTGCGTGGCCACCATGGTGCCGTGGCTGGCGCCATGAAAGCGGCGCATCCAGGCATAGATCGGCCGCACCGGAATCCCTGTCCGCGCCTTGATATACTCGGCGAATCGGGTGTGGAACGCCGTGGTGAAGGCAAAGCCGGTGCTTTTCGCCCAGCGCCGCGCGGCCAGGCCCAGCGGGCCCTCAGTGGCGATGTGCAGCGCGTCCGGCTTGAACGCCTCGATCAGACGCACCAGCCGGCGGCGCGGCAGCAGCGACAGAGAGATGTCCGGATAGGTCGGGCACGGCACGGTGCGGAACCGGTCGGGACCGATGACCTCGGCGACGTGGCCCATCGCCCGCAGCTCCTCCACCACGGTTGTCAGGGTGCGAACGACCCCGTTGACCTGTGGTTTCCAGGCGTCGGTGACGATCAGGATGCGGTGCGAAGGGGCGGGCGGCAGCATTTCGGTGACGCCTGCGAATTCCGTCGGGAGAAGTGAATCAGGCAGTTGCGGGAATCCGGCTGGCGCGCGGCTGTTGGAAGAACGATAGCCGATTGAGCGCCGCCCAGTCGATCAGCTCCAGCCGCCCGTCGTGATGTTCTACCAAAGCGGTGCAGCTTTCCACCCAGTCGCCGTCGTTCAGATACAGCACCCCGCCGACCTCTCGGATTTCAGCATGGTGGATGTGGCCGCAGACGATGCCGTCGAAGCCGCGGGTGCGGGCTTCCGCGGCGAGCGCGGCCTCGAACCGGTCGATCGCCTTGACCGCTTCCTTCACCTGGCGCTTCAGCCAGGCGGACAGCGACCAGTACGGATAACCCAGGACACGGCGGACCGCATTGAAATAGCGGTTGACCCCCAGGGCGGCGGTATAGGCCCAGTCGCCGAGCAGCGCCAGGAACTTGGCGTAGCGCACGATGCTGTCGAACTCATCGCCGTGCATCACCAGCAGGCGCTTGCCGTCGGCGGTGGTGTGCTCCGATTCCCGGCGCATCTTGATGCCGCAGATCTCCAGTCCGATGGGCAGCCAGCTGCGGAACATTTCGTCGTGGTTGCCGGGGATATAGGTGACTTCGGTGCCGGAGCGGGCGTAGCGGACGATCTGCTTGAGCACCTCGTCGTGGCTTTCATCCCAATACCAGGATTTCCGCAGCCGCCATCCGTCGATGATGTCGCCCACAAGAAACAAATTCTGGCAGCTCGATTTGCGGAGAAAGTCGGCGAGGAATTCACTTCGGCAGCCACGCGTGCCGAGGTGCGTGTCCGAAATGAATATGGTCCGGTAGGCGGGCGGCAGGCCGATCGGCGACATGGCGTTCATTTCGAGGTGTTTATTCTCGCGAGTTCATATTCGAAGCCAGCACATAGACTCGCTCGGTGTGCCGCGCGCGTTAAGATTCGATGACGCAAGCGATCACAGGCTGTCACGACGAATGTAACTCAACCGTCATGGCGGCGTCACGGGAATGACGCGGCCCGATGGCAGGCATACACTTTTGATCGTCCCGTAGCGCAAGGTTTCCCTCGATTCCCTTCCAGTCAGACTGCCGTTTCTCCCAGGCGTGCTACCAGCCATGATCGTCGTGTTCAACCCGGTCGCCGGGCGTCGGCGCGCGAACCTGTTGTGGCGCGTGCTGGATGTACTCGTCGCCAACGGGGTCCGGCTGGACATCGCGGAGACGCAACGCGCCGGCCATGCCGAGGCCCTGGCGCAGGAGGCGGTGCAGCGCGGCGAACCAATGGTGGTCGCGGCCGGCGGCGACGGCACGATCGCCGAGGTGGCCAACGGGCTGATGGGGTCGGGCGCCAGGCTCGGGGTGATCCCGCTGGGCACCGCGAACGTGCTGGCGCACGAGCTTGGCCTGCCATTCGCGCCGAAAGCGGTCGCCGCAGCGCTGGCCTTCGGCCGCACCTGCACCTTGTGGCCGGGCCAGGCGAACGGCCCGGACGGGACTCGGCTGTTCGTGCAGATGCTGGGCGTCGGATTCGACGCGCACGTGGTACAAAACATGTCTTTTCCGATGAAGAAGGCGCTCGGCAAGGGCGCCTATGTGCTGCAGTCTATGCGGGAGCTGACGCGTTACCGGTTCCCGCCGGTGCATATGCGGATCGATGGCGCGGAAACCGAGGCGTCGAGCGTGATCATCAGCAAGGGGCGCCTTTACGGGGGCACCTTCCGTCTGGCCGCCGATGCGGTGCCGGGCGAACCGGGGTTTTCTGTGGTGCTGTTCGGGTACTCCGGTCCGGCGGCGGCGATGATGTACGGTGCGGCACTGCCGTTGAATTTGCTGGGGCATGCCCCGGGCGTTCGGCATGTGCGGGCGCGGCGGATCGACTTCCTGCAGAACGACGCCGTACCGGCGCAGGCGGATGGCGACCGGGCGGGATTTGCGCCGCTTTGGGTCACCGATGCACCCGGGCCAATCCGGGTGGTGGTGGGGTAGCAGGCGTCGCGGCGCTCGATCACCGCGTCGTGACACAAGAACGCCCGATCAGCGCGCAGGCAGTGAACGGCTCAACAGCCGCGGGCCGGTAGCGGTCTCAGTATGTCGGCAGCGACGTCCCCTACCGGGCGTCCATCGACAGAAGGATTTCGCCATGCCCCGCACCCATTCTTCGCGCTTCAGCCGGATTGCGTTTCTGGCGTCGGCCGCGATGCTGCTGTTTGCCGGCGTCGCGCCGGCCCAGCCGGTTGCCGTGTTCGACGATGCTCCGTCGATCGAGCAGCTTCGCAGCATCCTGATCCCGGAATCGCGCCCAGGCGCAAGCCGCTCGATCGTCTTGCAGATGCCGGAGGCCGCGTCCGCGCCGAGCGCGGTTCAGCCTGTCTCGACAGAGGCGGTTCCGACACCGCGCACGCGGTCCGCGAGGACGAAATCAGCCCAGGCGCCGGTGGTCAAAGCCGCCGCCAGCATGCCCGGTCAAAAGGCTGAGGCATCGGACGAACCCGGCGCGGTCGCATACCATATCAATTTTGGCTTCAACTCCGCCGCGCTGCCGAACTCGGCGCACGAGATGGTCGACATGATTGCTCAGTTGATGAAGGAAACGCCGGCGATCAAATTGCGGGTAGAGGGTCACACGGATGCCGTTGGTTCGGTCGCCTATAATGTCTCCCTGTCCGAGAAGCGTGCCCTGTCCGTCGGCGAATACCTCGTAAGTCAGGGTGTGGACCCTTCGCGCCTCGATCTGGTGGGCAGGGGCATGGCCGAACCGCTGGTCAGCAACAAGTACGATGCGGTTAATCGCCGCGTGCAGTTCGCGCGGGTCGATTGAGTCATGGTTGCCCGAATCAGGCTGATCTCCGCCGCCGCGGCCGTCCTGTTCGTCGGCCGCGCGGTGGACCGGGGTCAGGCGACGGTGGTCCGCGACACCGCGACGGCGGCGGGTAACGCCGCGGTCGCAACCGGAGGCCATCGCCCGAAAGCGAACCCGCCGGTGGTTATTCGATACGACCTGATTGGCGGGTTTGCATCCCAGTACCCGTGGTCTGCGTCATGCGCCACCTGGCCTTGGGGCACCTTCAATCCGCTGCTCTGGTATCCTCACGACAACGCCGAACGGGCTTTTCCAAGGCTGCCCGGGGTCCGTAGTGGCCCTTTCATCGGCGTGCCGCCACGGGTGCCGTAACTTTTGAACGGCCACCGGTCAAACATGGCTTGCGGCCCGGATGGTTGCCGCCCGAAACAGTCTGTTCGACTTCGGGTAACGTCGGCGATGCATAAAAGGCGACTGCGCGCGGCAGCCTGTATCGCGCTCATGCTGGTGGGGGCGACCGCCGTTGCGCTGGCCTCGGCGCAGCCGCCGTTTCCGCTCGCCGCGGCGCAAGGCCTGTTTGACGCGCTGGCGTTCCGTTACCTGGGCCCGCTGCGTGCACCAAACCCTGACGTTATCGTGGTCGGCATCACCGAGGAAACGCTGGCCGCGCTGCCCTATCGCTCCCCCGTCGATCGTCTGTTTCTGGCAGACCTGATCGACACCCTGGCGCGCAAAGGCGTCGCCGCGATCGGATTGGATATCCTGCTCGATCGGCCGACGGAGCCGGCGAAGGACGCGGCGCTGCACCGAGCACTGACGCGTCACGACATTCCCGTCGTCGCCATCAGCATTGCTCCCGACACCCTGATGCCAGCCGATCGGCGGGCCGTTTTGGATGGTTTTTTGGAAGGAGTGCGTTCGGGGGACGCCAACCTGGCGCGGGACCGGTTCGACGATGTCGTGCGCAACCACATGCCTTTGCATCCGGTGACAGGGTCGCCGAGCTTTCCCGCCGCCGTGGCTGGCGCGCTCGGCGCCCCGGTGCCGGTGCGGCCGTTCCCGATCGAGTGGCGGCGCAGCACGCGCGGCGCGCATACCGGACCCGACGTCCCGACCTACCCCGCGGAATCGATCGCCTTGCTGCCCGCGGGCTGGCTGAAAGGGAAGGTCGCGCTGATTGGCAGCCTCATCAGCGGCAGCGACGAGCACCGCACGATTGCCTCAACATTTGGCCCGCCGAGCTTTGGGGTCGAAATCCATGCTCAGGTCGTCGCGCAACTGCTGGATCGCCGAGCCGAACCGGAAGCGGCGATGCCCCGGGCAGCCGTTCTGGCAACGGCGGGATTGGCGGCGGCTGGGGTCACGCTGGGCGTTGTCGTGACCGGCTACTTGTTCGCGACGGCGCTCGCGGCGTTCGGTATCCTGTTCGTGACGGCGGTTTTGGCGGCATACGCATACACTGGCGTGCTGGTTCCGGTCGCGGCGCCCTTGTTGGCGTTGGTCATCGCAGGCGGCGCCGGGCGCGGCTGGCGCAGCGCGGCGGAGCGGCGTGACCGAAAGGCCTTGCGGGCGTTGTTCTCGCGCTTTGTAAGCGAACCGGTTGTCAACGAGATCATGAAGGACCGCGACCTGTTCATGGCGGGCGGGCGGCCGGTCCCGCGGCAGCTGACCGCAACCGTCCTTTACGCAGACGTGGCCGGTTTCACGACGATCTGCGAGGGCATGGAACCCGCGCCGCTGATTGCTTGGCTGGACCGCTACATCGACACCATGGCCGCCCTGATCATGGGGCATGATGGCGTGCTGCTGCGGTTCGTCGGCGACGGCATCCTGGCGGTATTCGGCGTGCCGGTGCCGCGGCTGGATGAGGCGGCCATTACCGCCGACGCGCAGAACGCCGCCCGCTGCGCGCTGGCGATGGAAGCCGGTATGCAGCGCCTGAACGATTCGTGGAGCGCCGAGGGCTTGCCGGTGGGCGGCCTGCGTGTCGGCCTCCACACCGGCCCGATGGTCGCCGGCAGCCTGGGCAAGGGAGCGCGGATGGAGTTCTGCCTGCTGGGCGACACGGCAAATGTCGGCCAGCGGTTGGAACAACTCGGCAAGGAGTATGCCGAACCCGGCCCGCGCTACTGCACGATCGTGGTGGGCGAATCAACCTGGCTGCGCCTCGGCGGCCTTTGCCCGGGCATTCCTCTCGGGAACTTTGCATTGCGCGGCCGGCATGGCACGATAGCCGCCTATCGCATCGATTCCGCCACCGCCCGGTCCGCCGGTGCGGCTACAGCTCAGCCTGCGACAGGTCTTCAAGCGCGGTCCTGTCCAGAATCGTTATTAAACCGTTACTGACTTCCAGGTAGCCCGCGCGGCTCCAATCGACGATATACTTATTGGTGCTTTCGCGGGAAATGCCGATCAGGTTGCCGATTTGCTGTTGCGAGAGCTTGATGTCGATGCGCAGGCGCGACGCCTCCTGCTTGCCGAACGTGCCGGCGAGTCGCAACAGTCCGCGCGCAACCCGCGATGATGCGTCGCGCAGCAACGCGTCTTCCAGCGCTTCGCTGGTCTGGCGCAGCCGCTGACAGAGAACCGCGATCAGCCGCGTCGGAATCTCGGGGTTGGCGGTCAGGAACGGCATCAGGCGCGCACGCTCCAGCACCAGCAGTTCGGTGTCCTCCAGCGCGACGGCGTCGCCGGATCTCGGTTGTCCATCCAACACCGCTATTTCGCCGAACAGGCCGCCGTTATCGATGATGTTGAGCACCAGTTCTTTGCCGTCGGCGGAAAAGGTGCAGATTTTCACGCGGCCGGTGACGACCGCCATCATGCTGAGTCCGGGATCTCCCTTCTGGAAGATCGTTGCGTTTGTGCGATGGCGGGTCAGGATTGCTGTCGCCGCCAAACGGGAAAGTTCCTCCGGGCGGAGGTATCTCAACAAGAAATGGCCGGCGAGGATGTCCTCCCGGCTGGTCGGAGCATGCGCCATTCACCAGCCTCCGGGGGGGATGCTGAACGCAAAGGCTTGTCATAGCGAGTCCGTTCGGCGCGACCGCGCCGCAGCACAAGCGATCGTGAAGCAGAACGACGCCATTGATGCAACAATCGGCCGCCACAGTTGGCCAGATCACAGTAGAGTCACGGCTGTAATGGCATGCTACGTCCGTGAGGCATGGCCCTCACATACAGGAGCGGCGGGAATGTCGATAATGGATCTTGCCATCAGCCTGACTGTCGCGACCCCGCCGGGCATCCGATACGGAGTCTTCGCGGAGATGATTTCGATCGATACAAGCGACGGTTGCACGGCCTGCGATCCCACCGTATCGGTGGAGCTGACGACATGACACAACCGGCCCGGCTTGCTCGGCTCTTCAGACGTCCGGCGGCCGGACTGATGGCGCTGCTCACCGGTCTCGCCGCCTGCCAGACGCGCCCGCAGACTGCTTATGACGCAGCCAATCCGCGCACCGCGGTGGTTCGTAACATCGGCAACTTCAACGAGGCCCTGCGCTGCATGGACGACATGTTCATCGCCCAGGGCAAGCAGGACATCTACATCACCACGGCCGGCATTCCCGACGCCACCGGACTGATCGCGACCGGCACCAAGGAGATGTTCATCACCGCGGTGTCCCGCATGTCCGCCAAGAGCAATGCCTTTCACTTTGTCGATTACGACCCTACGCAACTCGACGTGCAAGTACTTTCCGAAATGGTCGGCTTGCACAAAGAATTCGTCGCACCGAATTACTATGTGCGCGGCGCGATCACTCAGCTTGACAGCAATGTCCTGCAATCCTCCGCAAGCGGCGGCGTGTCGATCCCCGGACTTGACGCCGCCATCAACGGCTATCAGGTTGTGTCGGTCGTTTCCATAGACCTGAACATGGGAAAGCTCGTTACCCGCCAGATCATGCCGGGTATTTCGGCAAGCAACTCGATTGCCGTGGTGCAGTCGGGCAAGGGTGCCGATGTCGGCGGGTTCATCGGCAAGGCCGGCCTCTCGCTCAGCGTGTCGCTGGACAAGTCCGAAGGATTCCACCAAGCGGTGCGTAACCTGATCGAGCTGTCAACCATCGAAGTACTCGGCAAGTTGACTCGCGTGCCTTATTGGCAGTGCCTGAGCATCGAATCGACAAATCCCAATTTCCGTAACGAGGCACGCGGCTGGTATGACACCATGACCGAGGCCGACAGCAACCGGTTCGTCAGCACGGCGCTGATGCGGGCAGGCTACCTGCAAGGCTCCGCCGCTTCGTCGGGTCCCGCGCTGTCCGATGCCATCGCCCGCTATCAGGCGGAGAATGATCTGGTGCCGAACGGCCGGGTAGACTTCGATCTCTATTACCGGCTGCTGGCCTCAGATGCGCGCAATCCGGCCGCGAAAGCCGTGGCGGTCACACCCGTGCATGACGCAGGCACGGCCGCGCCGCCGCCCGCCGCGCCGCCGGGTCTGGTTGTCAGCAGCCCGCGCGGCCCGAAGCCGACCTATCGCGTCGGCGAAACTATGGCGCTTTCCGTGCAGCCGACCCGGGATGAGTATGTCTATTGTTTCTACCAGGACGCCGCCGGCACGGTCGCTCGCATCTTTCCGAACCGCTTCCAGCCCGACGCGTTGCTGCGCGCTGGCCAGCAGATTGAAATCCCGCCCGCGGGCGAGCGGTCCTTTTCCCTCCGTTTCGACAATCCCGGCGGGTCCGAGGCGGTCGCGTGTCTCGGCTCCGACACCGAGATCGGGCTGCGCCTGCCCGATCGGTTGAAGGCGCAAGATCTTGAACCCTTGCCGGTCAGCGGGCTGGATGAGGTCGCCGCGCAATTTCGCGGGGTCCCCGGAGCGCGGGTCGCTGACGCCAGGCTGGCCGTGGAGGTTATCAGATGATCTCCGTTTGTGTTCGCGCGTTCCCTTCGGTTCGCGCAGTGCTGTTCCTGTGGCTGCTGGTGGCCGCGCATGGCGCGCGCGCCGACGAGCAAAGGATCGCGCTGGTCATCGGCATCAGCAGCTACCAGAACGCCCCCCATCTGGCTAATCCGGTCAACGACGCGCGCGCCATCGGCGACAGCCTTCGCCGCCTGAAGTTCGACGTCACCGAACTCTACGATCCGGACTTCCGCGCGTTGAACAGCGGCATCCGCGCGTTCGGCATCCGCGCGGCCTCCGCCGACGTGGCGGTCGTCTACTATGCCGGCCATGGCGTGCAGGTGGACAAGGAGAACTACCTCATCCCGGCCGACGCCAAACTCGAACGCGAGCGGGACCTGCTGTATGAAGCCATGCCGCTTGACCGGTTGCTAGGCGAGGTATCGCAGGCGTCCCGGATTGGCATCATCCTGCTCGATAGCTGCCGCAACAATCCGTTCATCGAACGCGTCTCGCGGTCCATGAATATTGCGGGGCGCGCGGTGGCGACCACGCCCGGGCTGGCACGGGTGGACAACGTGCCGCGCAATACCATGGTGGTGATGGCGGCGAAGGCCGATCAGATCGCTGAAGACGGATTGGAACACAGCCCGTTTTCGAGCGCTTTGCTGGCGCATTTCCAGATCCCGGGCCTGGAGCTGAGCCTGTTCTTTCGAAGCGTGCGCGACACCGTGCTGCGTGCCACCAATAACCGGCAGGAACCGTATGTCTTCAGCTCGCTGGGGGCCGAACCGTTCTTTTTCTACCCGAGGCCGCCGAACCGGCCACCGGTCATCGGCTCGGTCGCGCCGCTGGAGGTGACCGAAGCGTCCGGCCCGACCGCGCTGGGATTGCCGGAACCGACCGACCCCGACCAGGACCCGTTGACCGTACGCATCATCGGCCTGCCGCGGTTTGGCGAGGTGCGGATCGACGGCCGTGCGGCGACCCTCAACACGGTGGTGTCAGCCGAGCGGCTGAACACAGCCGTCTACAAGCCGGACGGCAAGAGCATCGGTTCGGCTGGAACGCTCGATGTCCTGATCGAAGATGGGCGCGGCGGAAGCGTGACCGCCAGTCTGCCGATCACCGTGCGGTCGTCGCATCATCCGCCGGTCCTGTCGGGTCCGGACCGCGTTCAGGTGGCCCAGCAGGTGTTGGGCATCCCTGCGCCAGTCAGCCCGGACGGCGACCCGCTGACCGTCACAATCACCGCGTTGCCACGCGGCACCGTTCGCAACGGGGCCGCGCTTCTGCGTGCGGGCGACCACGTGACCCCGCAGGAACTGACCAAGCTGACATTCTGGCCCGAAGCCGGTTTCACCGGACCCGCGGGCAGCCTGCGCTACACCGTGGATAACGGCCATGGCGGTTCGGCTGAGGGTTCGCTCGATGTCGAGGTCGGCGCGGCGTCCGGAATCAGCGACCCGGGGCCGGAGGCGGCTTTGTGGCAAACCATTCGCACCAGCACGGACCCAGCCGAACTCGATCTGTTCCTGCGCTTGTTCCCGGCATCACGCTACGCTGAGGAGGCTAGGCACCGACGCATGGAGGTGGCTGATACGGCCAGGTCGCATGCCGGCGGCAAGGCTGAGCTAACCAAGACGCAGACTACGGTTCCGGCGAATGCGCCAGCCGAAGCGCCTGCGCCCAAGCCGGCGGCTCCGTCACCACCGATGGTCGTCGCGACCAATGTTCCGCCAATGGGCGGAGTATCGACGGCGCCACGTGGCCAGGGCGCCGATGCGAACCGGTTTCAGGACTGCCCGACCTGTCCGCGCATGGTGCGCATCCCGGCGGGTAGCTTCATGATGGGGCTGGGCGCGCACGATCCCGAGTCGCTTCCCGCCCACCGGGTGGAGGTCCATTCTTTCGCTATCGGATTGACTCCGGTCACGGTGGCGGAATGGAAGGCGTGCATGGCGGCCAGGGCGTGCAATTTCATGCCGCGCATGCGGGTCGCCGAAGATCGCACGCCCGTCCACAATCTAAGCTGGGAAGATGTCGGGCAATACATGGCCTGGCTGTCGAGCATCGGCGGGCATCCGTATCGGTTGCCGAGCGAGGCGGAATGGGAATACGCGGCGCGCGGCGGAACGACCACGCGTTACTGGTGGGGTGAATCCGTCGGCATGTCGCTGGCGAACTGCACGGATTGCGGTGGGACGCAGGACCCCTATGCACCCATGCCGGTGGATGCAATGTCTCCCAATCCCTTTGGGCTGTACGACATTCTCGGTGGCGTTGCGCAATGGACTGCGGATTGCTGGTTCCCGACCTATCGCGGCGCGCCGACCGACTCGACCCCGCGGGAGGGCAAGGCTTGCGACAAACGTGTGCTTCGAGGGGGGTCGTTCCGGTCACCACACGACGAAATTACGGTAACGTATCGGGGAAATTACGACGCTTCGGTACGGTATATCGTAAACGGCTTCCGCGTGGCGCGGGATACGGAGTAGGCGTTTCGGTCGGGCGACACCGTCAACCAAGCCGCCCGGCCGTGCCGAAAAAGGCCGGCATAAACGATTGGCTCGCATCATCGAAGGCGTGGATGGCGGCCCTGCCCGCCACGAAGATTTGACCGCCGGTGCCGCGCTTTCAATGCGCCTGCGACACCTTATTGTCCTGCCCGACGACATGGATCGTGATCTTCTTTGACATCAGTGGCGGATCGTGCGGGACATGGTCTGCGTCGCCCATCAGGATCTGCAAAGTATGCGTGCCCGGGGGCAGGTCCACAAACGTTTCCGTCTGGCCCAACCCGAAGTGAAGGTGGTTCTTATCGTTCGGTATCGGCAGGTCCATCGGGGGCAGCGGCGTATCGATCAGCAGGTGATGATGGCCGGTGTTAGGCTTGTTGGTTCCCGCCGGCGCGACACCGAAGTTTCGCGTGCCAAACCAGACATGGACGTGCGTCGTATGCACCGTCTCGTTATCGTTTGGCCAACCGATATAGACGTATGCGTCCGCGGGGGCCGGGGTCCGCTTGAAGCCGTCCTCGGGCGCGGCATGATCGTGCGCGGCATCCGGCGTTGTGGAAGGGGCTTGCCCAAAGGCCGGTGCGGCAACCCACGCAACCGCTAGAGCGCCGGCCAGAATGGTCAGGCGTTTCAATTCATGCATGCGACCTCTCCTTCACGGCGGGACGATGATTGTGATTTTCTTTGAATATAGCGGCGGGTTGTGCGGCACATGGGCATCGTCCGCGAACAGCAACTGAATCGTGTGCTTTCCGGGCGGCAGCTCCAGGCGCGCCTCGGTCTGGCCTTTGCCGAAATGGAGATGGTTTTTGTCGTTGGGAATTTCCTGATCGAGCGGCGGCAGATCGGTATCGACCAGTATATGGTGGTGACCGGTATTCGCCTTCTCGATCCCCGCCGGAGCGACACCCGCGCCGCTCAGGCCCATGCGAATCCAGAATTTTCCGCCGGGGATCACCTGCCCATCCTGCGGCCAGATAATGTAAACCTTCGCGCCTTCCGCGATTGGTTTTGGATCTGCGTGGGCACCGCCAGCGATGCCTGGCAATACGGCGAGAACGCAAGCGAACAGGTGCCTTTTCTTCATGTCCGTTTCCCTTGATCGCCCCGATGCAAACGAATACTTATATTATCGCATGTCCGGCACATTGCGGGTTCCTCATCTTATCCTCTCAATGAAACTTTACGTTATCCCGCTCGCGAGGCCGGGACTGTGAACGGTTCCACAGCGTCCCGCCGCAGGAATCGCCAGAGTGAACCACGACGCAAAAGGATCTGTGATCATGCTGCGCATCTCGAACTACCTAAGTCGGACCGTGGTGTGTGCGAGTCTGGCTGTTGCGGCGCTCCGCCCGGGGTCCGCCAATGCGGAGGATGCCGTGCTGCTCGCCTCCACCGTGCCCGGCTACCTCCCCGGCATGGTGGTTTCCTCCGCCGATCGGCTGAGTTTGCCGGAGGGTGCGAGTGCTACGTTGTTGTTCCAGTCCGGCGCAACGTTGCGCCTGCGCGGGCCGTTTGAGGGCACCCTGGCGCAGCAGCAACCGGCCGGGGCTGCGGGAGACGCCGCCATGCTGGCCGACATGTTTCGCATGCACGGGGTCGATGCTACGGTTATCGGCGGCACGCGATCGACGGGTTCGGCGCAGTCCGGACCAATGCTGGACGATGTCCAGGTCGATCCCGAGCGTTCCGGCACCTATTGCGTCGAGTCCGCGACATCGGTGTGGATCACCCGGCCATCGGGTGAGACCGGCGTTTACGCGCTGCGGCGCAAGGGTAGCAGCAGGACGCTGGGCTGGCCGGCCGGTGCGGAGCGGATAGAATGGCCCGCGGATGTGCCGATAGAGGACGGCAGCCAATTTGAGATCACCACCGGCGGTGCGGCGCGGGCAACAGTCACCTTCCGCGGCGTTCCATCGAACATTGCCAACGGGCCGGCACGGATCGCCGCCGGGCTGGTGCTTGGGTGCCACGACCAGTTTGATGGGGAACTGAAAAGGCTCAGCCGTTCGGTCGCTGGGCCGGAGGTGTGGATCACGACCGACCGGGGGAGGCACCCGGAATACCGCTCTGGCGAACCGGTCGCAGTCACCGTGACGGCGAGCACGGACGGTTACCTGTACTGTGTCGCTATGAACGAAGACGGCACCGCAAAACCGGTTTTCCCGGCCGGCGCGGTTGACGGAGCGCAACTGCGCGGTTCCGCGCCATTATCGATCCCCGGTCGGCGGCAGCCGAACGGTTTGACCGCGGCCGCGGTGAGCCAGCGGATTCGTTGCTGGTTCGCGGACCGGGACATCACCCCGGAACTGCCGCATGCGCTGCTCGGCGCATCCTCGGCGCGGTTGCCCGATCAGCTTGCGACCGACCTGGATGCTTTGTTCGGCCGCATTGGGGGGACCCGTATCGAGTCGGACCAACTGACCATCGCGACGCAACGCGTGCCGGAGACGACCGCGCGCAAGGAATGACCTTTTCCGATCATGTCGATCAGATCAGCAGCAAAAGCGCCGCAGCGTAGATGACCCCTGTCACGACAAACGTCACGACGGTGTAACCCATGACGCGCTGAATTCCGATGCCTGCCATCGCCACCACCGGCAGGGCCCAGAATGGCTGAAGCATGTTGGCGACCTGCTCGCCCATCGCCACCGCCATCGCCGAACCCGCCATCGAAGCGTGCAGGGTGACGGCGGCGGGCACCACGAAAGGTCCCTGCACGGCCCAATGGCCGCCGCCGCTCGGTACGAAGAACGTGATGATCAGTGAGCAGATATAGCTCCAGAACGGCAGGGTATGGTCGCTGGAGACCGCAACGAATGCCTTGGAGATCGAGTCGGCCAGGCCGGTGCCCGACATGATGCCCATGATGCCGCCATAGAATGGATATTGCAGCATCATGCCCCCGGTCTGCCGCGCGGCATTCTTCATCGCCGCGCCGTAAGCCACTGGCGACCCGTGCAGCCCGATGCCGGCGATCAGGAAAATCAGAATGACCATGTTGACGTCGAGCGCGAGCTTGCTCTCCAGCCACAGCACCAGCACAGCCGCAAGTCCGGCCGCCACCAGAAACAGGCTACCCATCGGCGAACGGTCCATGCGGCGGGCCGGGGTGTTGGACACCGCGGCCGGTGGCGGCGGCGCGTCCGGCTCCGGCACGAAGGCATTCACGTCGGCATCCGCCGGCCGGATGGCGATGAACACAATCGGCATGAGCAACACGATCAGCAGCGTGGGGACCCAGTTGAACGTCGCAAACACCGTGTCGGAGAGCGGCAGCAACTGGCCGGTGAGCTTTTCGACGATGTTCAACGCGTTGCCATGCGACGCCTGGGTCAGGGCGATCGAACTGGATATGCCGCTCGCCCAGACGACGAAGCCGGAATAGGCGGCGGCGACCAGCCAGCCGAAATCCACCCGCACCTGTCGCGCCACCTCGCGGGCGAGGATTGCGCCAACGACAAGGCCGAAACCCCAGTTCAGCAGGGATGCGGCGGCGGCGACCAGGAAGGTCAGCACCACCGCCTGGTTCGGGGTGCGCGCCAATGCCACAAGCCGGTGCAGCAAACGTTCCACGATCGGCGCGTGGGCGAGCGCATGGCCGGTCGCGAGGATCAGGATCATCTGGAACGCGAAACCAAGGATCGCGAAGATGCCGGCATACCACGTGCTGACGATCGTTTCGGGCGAGCCCTTGGGCGCAATCAGCAGCGCAAGGATGGCGGTGACCGCTGTCAGTATGATCGCCAGAACGAAGGGGTCGGGCATGTAGCGTTCGAACAGGTCAACGAACAGCGGCGCGACCGATTGCAGGCCACGGCGACGGGGTTGAGATACGGCGGTGCCGCTCATTGTTGTGATCCTCCCGATTTGGCATGGACTTGCCGATAGTGCGACGGCCCTTAAGTGCGGCGCAAGACCACCAGGCCGGCCGCGGGGATGATCACGTTCAGCGCGCCGTTTTCCGCCTGCAGCCTTTGACCGTCGTTGCCAATGTTCCAGCCGCCGTAGGGCTGCGCGTCGCTGTTGAAGATCTCGGTCCAGCCGGCGTTGCCGATCCGGTCGCTGTGGAGCCAATATCCGGAGCTGAACGCGGTATCGCTGAGGGACCCGATGACCAGGAATTCACCGGAATCGTCCCAGCGATGGAAGGCGATGACCCTGTCGGCGTTGGCGGTGAGCGCGACATCGATGTTGCGTGACCGGATGGCGGCGTTTTCCACGCTCAGCCGGATCAGATCCTTGTAGTAAGCGAACAGCAAGGCCCCGGTGCTTAGGGTGTCGCCGAGGATATCCTCGCGATTTTGCAGGAAGGTATCGTAGGTATAGGGCTTTTGCGCGCCGATTTCCTCGCCCATGAAGAACATCGGCGTGCCGGCGGACAGCAAAGCCATGCCGGCGGCGAAACGCTGGCGCGCTTCCGCCCAGCGTCGCGTGTCACCGGTCTGCGCCGCGCCGTTGACGGCGAGCACGATTGTGCGTGCCGAACCGGGGCGGTTGCCGCAGTCGTCGTGCGATTCGGTATAGACGACCTTGGTGTTGGCGCTGGTCCGCAGCGCGCCAGCGAAATAATCCATTTGCAGCGGGCGGTTGTCGCCAAAGCCCGACTGCTTGATCAGCTCGGCGTAGTTGCCGCCCTGAAATTCCACGAGGTTGTGGTGGAATTCCCCGTACCAGGTGACATCGAAACCAAGTCCGTCGCCGTTCAGGCTGGGCTGGGTCATGGCATCCCAGTCGGAGTAATCCTCGGCGCTCAGGAACAGGCCCGGCTTGAGCAGCCGCATCGTCCGCGTCCACTGCTTGAGGAACTTGGTGCCGAAGGCCGCCGCGCGGGAAGCCGGCTGGCCGTTCGCGTGGATGGCCGGATATTGGTGGATCGAACTGGTCTGGTCGAGCCGAAAACCGTCGACATGGCAACGGTCCACGAACCAGGCGGCGCTGCTGATGAACACCTGGCGGACCATTTCCTGATCGTAGCGGGGCGCCCATCCCGATGATATGTTGTCGATATAGCCGCCGTCTGGACTTGGATAGTCGCTCGGCTTTCCTTCATACCAGAAATAGATATTCCTTGTGGGGTCGTTTGAATCGAAAGCCCATTCGGCGCGATCCGCATTGGGATCAAAATGGTTGTAGCAGACATCCAGGATGACAACGATACCGCGCTGGTGGCAGGCCTTGACGAAGGCCATGAGTCGCTCGGCGCCGCCCGCGGCCTGATCGATCGCGAGGAACTGCGCCGTGCCGTAGCCCCAGTTGGCGATGTCCTCGAATTCCGAGATCGGCATTAGCTCGACGGCGTTGATGCCGAGCGCGGTGAGGTGATCCAGCAAGGCGATGGCGTCGTCGATCGTCCCGGCATCCGGCTTGCCGAAGCCCAGTGCGCCGACATGCAGTTCATAGATGACCAGGTCCTGGACATTTACCGGAAGCGGGTGCTTGGCATCGAACTCATCACGCCAAAACGAATCGGCTTGCGTCGCGTCGGGGTCCGACACCACCGAACAGCTATGAGGGCCGTCCAGGGCTTCCGGCGGCCCGGGGTAGGGTTTTCCTTGCGGATCGATCTGGCCCGCGCCGATTTGCATGCGGGAAAACATGTCGGTGCGGTATACGATACTGCCGTCATCCTTTGTGACGCGAAACATGTAGGGCGTGCCGGCGAGGCTTGCGAAGTCAGCCAATGCCGGGGCGGCGGCGGGGCCGATACTCCAGATGCCCTGGTCGTCTTTTTGCACGGGAAGATGCTGCAAAGCCCCTTCGCCATCATCAGCGATATACCCCCGCGCCGGATCTGCCAGGGCGAGATCGACCGCTTGGGCATTCGGCGCCCAAAGCGAAAAACGCGCTGCTCCGCCGAGCTTGATCGCGCCCAGGCGGTAGCAGCAGGTGAGGTAGTAGAACACGGTCTGCGACCCGGACTGCAACACGAACGAAAGCTGGCGGGCGGTCGAGGCTTCATCGTCAACCTCGCAGGCGATGCCCCACAGGTCGGTTCCCGCCGGACCGTCCAGCCTGACGCCCCAGCCAAAGGTCGTTCCGGCATGCGCCGGATCGAACGCGACCTGCGCTTCGAAGCAGGGGCAGCCATCGGGATCGACGGCGGGGTGCATCGGTGTTGACGACCAGTCGGATGCCGGGACGCCGTTCGCGTCCCAACTGCCGATCAGGCGCACGTTAGAGAACGGGTTCGATTTAAGGCCGGGACGGTAGCTGAATTGCACGAGCGCTGGACACATCTGGCTTGATCTTCCCCATGCCGCGTTTTCAGTCGGCTGAGGAAAGCGCATTTTCGTTGTCGATGCAAGATGGCTCCGGCCGGGCGGGTTTGCCGCCGCGCGGTTCCCTGGCATGATCCGCGGCAAGAAAAGTATTCGGGGAGATCGCGACGATGCCGCATGATGCCGCCGGAGTGACAGGGCTCGATCCTCGCATGCCGCCGGCGGAGAGCTGCGTGCTGCCGATGATCCTGGCGCGCCACGCCGCGGCGACGCCGGAGCGGGTGTTCGCGGCGTTCGAGGATGGCGAGACCTGGAGCTATGCGGAAACGCAACGGCAGTCGCTTCGGATCGCCGCGGGACTGGCCGCCGCGGGCGTGAAACAGGGCGAAACGGTGTTGATCTGGCTGCCCAACGGGCGCCGCGCGCTGGCGGCCTGGTTCGGCACGGACCATCTTGGCGCGGTGTCGGTGGCGATCAATACCGCGTATCGCGGCGGCCTGCTGGGCCATGTGGTTGGCAACTCGGATGCCCGCGTCGCCATCGTCCATGAAGATCTGCTGGACCGCCTGGTCGAGGACGGCTGCCGCGGCGCCCTGTCCACGATCTTCACGGCGCCGGACAAAGCCCTGTCCGAGGCTGCGCGTTTCGCTGCGCTCGGCATTGCGTTGCTGCCGTTCACCGCGCTGGACGGCGATCCGGGCAGCGTGACCGTGCCGAACCTGCAACCGTGGGATTTGCAGTCGATCTGCTATACCTCCGGCACGACCGGACCTTCGAAGGGCGTCCTGTCCAGCTATCTGCATCTGCACACGATGGGCTGGCATTGTACTGGCGGCGTTACGCCGGATGACCGCTACCTGATCAACCTGCCGCTGTTTCATGTCGGCGGGACGCTTTACGTCTCCGGCGCGCTGGCGCGCGGCGCATCGATCGCGGTGCTCGGTCCGTTCGATACCGCGACGTTCTTCGATGTCTGCCGCCGGACCGGAACGACGCAGTGCCTGCTGCTGGGTGCCATGGCGGGCTTTCTGGCGCGTACGCCGCCGAGTCCGGAGGACCGCACGCATGGCATACGGCGCGCCGGCATCATTCCGTTGGGCGAAGACGCGCCGGCCATCGCACAGCGTTTCGGCTTTGAACTGGTGACGTTGTTCAACATGAGCGAAGTGTCCGCGCCAATCGTTTCCGGACCAAACCCGTCGCTGCGCGGCAGTTGCGGGCAGGTGCGTCCGGGGATCGAGGCCAGGATCGTGGATGACAACGATTGCGAGGCGCCGCACGGGACAGTCGGCGAGCTGGTGCTGAGATCGGATACGCCCTGGACCATGTCGCACGGCTACCACCGCAACCCGGAGGCCACCGCGCGCGCCTGGCGCAACGGATGGTTCCACACGGGCGATGCGTTCCGGCGGGACGCGGACGGGAACTACTTCTTTGTCGATCGCGTCAAGGATGCCATTCGCCGGAGGGGTGAGAATATTTCCTCGTTTGAAGTGGAGGCGGAAATCCTCGCCCATCCCGCGGTGCAGGAGGCTGTCGCCGTTGGCGTGCGCAGCGAGTTCGGTGAGGAGGACGTGCTTGGCGTTGTCGTGACGAAGCCGGGACAAACGATCGAACCGGCGGAATTGGTTGCCTTCCTGTCGGACCGCATGGCCCATTTCATGGTGCCGCGCTATATTCGTTTCGTCCAGGCGCTGCCGAAGACACCGACATCCAAGGTGGAAAAGCACGCGCTGCGGACGGTAGGGGTGACGGAGGATACCTGGGACAGGGAAGCCTCCGGGATGCGGCTGAAACGCGAGCGGTTTGGCCAATGATTCCGCAATCCGCTTTGGGCGCCAATCTCGGGCGCCGGATCGTGGATATCGATAAGCGCCGGATCTTATCGTTCGCCGCCGGGATCGGCTCGGCGGCACCGATTTACCTGGATGATGCAAGGCCGGGCGGCATCGTTGCGCCTCCGACTTTCACCGTCGCGCTGGAGTGGCCGATGTTGATGTCCCCGGCCTATCTCGGCGCCATCGGCCGCGACGAAACCAGCGCTTTCGATGACCTTGTGCACCTCGGGTTTACCCTCCTTGCGGGCCGAACGCGGCATGCCGTCCGGGGCTACGCTGCGGGAAAGCATCGGCATTCCACGCGGGCAATCGAATATCCACACCGAGTGCGCCCGCATCTGGAACCCGCTCCATATCGCGCCGATCAGCCGTTGCCGCTGCTGTGCGCCGCCACGCGGTTTACCCGCATGGTCATTCCGGGGACGACGGTTGTTCTTGAACATGCGCCGCCGGATCAGGACGGGATGATTGCCTTCGCGGTGCACAACTGCGCCTCGGAGGTCGCGTTGGGTCACGAGCTCGCGGTGCTTGCTTGACGATGCCGATCGCCGCAGCTAACCGCTATTGCCGAACGACTACGGCAGCATACTCAGTAACGGCCAGCGCAGTTTATGAATAGGAGCCCGCAATGCGATCAACTGCTCTCGTCCTAATCGAGTATCAGAACGACTCCACCTCCGAGGGAGATGCCCTGCATGAGGCCGTAAAGTTGGTGATGCAGAGCACCGGCATGCTGGGCCACACGGTTGCCACGTGTAAAACGTGCCCGCGAACTCGGCGCCACGATTATCTTTTCGCCAATAAGCTTTACGCCTGATTATCATGAACTGAGCAGCAAGCCGTATGGCATCCAGAAAGCCATAGTGGACACGAAGGCCTTCCGCAAAGGCACATGGGGTGCCCCCAGTTGGCCGACGTTCTGGCGCCCGAGGAGCCGGACATCGTGATCGAGGGAAAGCGTGGCCTGGATGCCTTTGCCAGTACCAACCTCGATTTCATCCTGCGAGCTCGGGGCATCACCACGTTAGCCCTTGGCGGTTTCCTGATAAATTGCCCTGTAGGATCAACGATGCGCACCTGTTACGAGAAGGGATACGATGTCATCGCCCTTACTGAATGCACCACGACCGTTAGCCCGAGCTTCCCTCTTGCTCTTACTATAATTTGGCGGAAATCTCGGAAAATCCGCCCCGGAGCATCCAAAAACGTGGCCATGTAATCACGGCCATGTGACTGTACTTTTCCGGGCCGAATCGACTCCCTTCCGGCCATGTAT
>NZ_CAIWTY010000085.1 GCF_903915725.1 uncultured Rhodopila sp. | reverse complement strand
TGCAACGGTCCCGGTCGTCTGGACAGGTTCCGGGAAAAATAAGCTAAGGGCTGGTCACCGGCTGAAGGTTGCACCTTTCCCGGAATCAAAATCAATCCTTGATGTTGTTGCGGTGCTGTGAAGCTTGTGGGCAGCCGCCGACCTGTGGGCAAGCGGGGGGAAACGCAAGGCGTTTTCCCCGGCTTGTCCATAGGGGACCGCGCGCTTGCGCGGTCAGGCGGGTATCGGCGAAGCCGACTGTCCACAAATTCACAGCGTCCCCGGGCCATTCTACGCCGCCTCCGTCATAGTCGCAGCCGGGGTCAGCTTGCCGAAATACGCCTCGTCCGGGGTTTGCCAGCCAAGCGCCTGGTGCGGACGCCGCCGGTTGTACCAGTCGAAGAATTCAGCCAGACTGCGCTTCTGCTCAAGCCCGTTGGCCGCCGGACGCAGGTAGACCCACTCGTGCTTGACCGTCCACCACAGGCGCTCGACGAAGATATTGTCGTGGCAACGACCGCGTCCGTCCATGCTGATCTCGATCCGATGATCCCGCAGCACCCGGGTGAATTCCTCGCTGGTAAACTGCGAACCCTGATCGGTATTGAAGATTCCGGGCCTGCCGAACCGGGCGAGGGCCTCGTTGAGCGCCTCGACACAGAACTCGGCATTCAGGGTGTTCGACAGGCGCCACGCCAGAACCCGCCGCGTCGCCCAGTCGATAATGGCGACCAGATACAGAAATCCCCGCTGCATCGGAATGTAGGTGATGTCCGACGCCCACACCTGGTTCGGCTGATCAATCGTCCTGCCGCGCAGCAGGTAGGGATAAATCTTGTGCTCGGGATGCGGCTTGCTGGTGTTGCGCTTCGGCCTGACCGCGCACAGCCCCAGCTTGCGCATCAGCCGTCGGATGCGCCGACGGCCGACCGAGATCCCCTCGCGCGCCAGCGCCACTTGCAGCCGCCGGCTGCCATAGACCGGATGTTCGGTGAAAATCCGGTCGAGCCGGTTCAGCAGGTCGAGCTCTTCGGCCGAGATCGGCCGGGGCCGGTAATAGAAGCTGCTGCGCGCGATCCCGAGCAGCCTGCATTGCCGGTTGACGGACAGCCCCGCGTTCGGCGCGATCATCGCCCGCCTCTCAGCAGACGGGAGATGGCGGGCTGCCCGGCAAGAAAATCGCGTTCGACCTGCAACTGGCCGATCTTGCGGTGCAGGTCGTCGATTACCTTCTGCGTGTCGCCGCCCGCCGGGGCCTTGTTGCCCCGCGCGAACAACTCGCTCGCGCGCTTAGCCAGCTCCTGCTTCCAGGTGCTGATCATCGTCGGATGGACGCCGAACTCCGACGACAGTTCCGCCAGGGTCTTTTCGCCCGACAGCGCCGCCATCGCCACGCGCGCCTTGAACTCGGCGCTATGCTGCTTTCTCTTCACACCCACGTCTCATGCCTCTTTGGACCGGTCAGCCCTTAGCTTATCCGACTGTCCAGAAAACCGGCGCCGCCGCAGGCCGGCGTCGTTAGGCGATGCGGTTGAATTCGGCTGCGGCACCGGCAGCTGGCCGCCTCCCGCGTCGTGCTGACCGATGTCTCGGTCAAGATGCTGGATATCTGCCGCCGGCGGCTGGCCGGCATGACCAGTCTGCGGGCCGAGGCGCTGGCCTTCGCCACGTTCTCCGGGACCGAGGACTGCTTTCGGCCGGACGCCTTCGACACCTGCTACGGCACTGCCGTGCTGCACCACATCCTGGACGTGCGGCGCCTGCTCGGGCAGATCCACCGCCTGCTGCAGCCGGGCGGCCGCGCCTTCTTCATGGAACCGAATCTGCGTTTTCACCGCGCGCTGACCGCAACGCTTGCCGCGATCCTGGCTGACTGGGCGCACGACGGAACGCTGCCCCGGGAGGATGCCATCCCGATGGTATGCTGGATGGCGGAGGTGCATTGCAACGCCGTCAACAGCGGCGAACTCGACGTTCTCGCGGACCGCGAAGACAAGCACCTGTTTGTCGCCGAGATGTTCGAGGCGATGGCGGATGCCGCCGGCTTCGGCATGGCCGCCGCTTTGCCCTGCGGTCCGGACCCGACCGGTGAGAACACCATCAAGGTCTATATGGGCCAGTGCGGCATCAGCAGCGCGACGACCGCCCGGCTGCTCAAGGCATGGCCGGCGGCGCAACGCGCGTGGTTCGGGCCGCTCGAACCGCGCGACCAGTCGCCGAGCTATTTGCTGTGGCTTGCCAAAAGCCCGCGTTAAGCGGCCGCGGCGCCGGCTGTCACGGAACCGGCGGTCCCGGCGGCGGCGCTGCGGCTGTCTCTGAGGGTGGCGCTCCGGAGCTGCCCGGGCGGGATGGCGATCGATGCAACCGGCTGGTGCCTGGCCGCGGAACCGGTCAAGTCGGTGCAGCTCGGAGCGAATGGAGCCGGAGGCCGGTTGCCGATATGGCGGCCGTGGATCGACCTTCTGGACTGGCCCGAAGCGCGCGCCTACCCGCCGCTGCACGTGATCTGTGCGGGGATCGAGGGGACGATCGATCTGCCGGGCGTCCGGTCCGACGGCCAGCCGATGCGGGTGATCTTCTGCGTAGTGGCGCTCGATGACCGTCTGCTGGCGCCGGTGAGCTTCATGCTGACGCCGGACGGCGAGGCGGGGATGGTGGAGCTCTGACAGCAAGCGGCCGCGCGGTGCGTTTACCGCGTCCGCCCGGCCGGCAAGGTGACCGTCGCGATGGTCCCTTGACCCTTGGCGCTCTTCAGCTCCAACCGGCCGCCATGCAGTTCCGTCAACCGGAGGGCCAGCGGCAATCCGAGACCGGTGCCCTCGAAAGAGCGCGACAGGCTGTTATCCACCTGCCCGAACGGCACCAGCGCCACCTCGATATCCGCTTCGGTCATGCCGATGCCGCTGTCGGTGACTGACAGCTCCATCTCCCCGTTATCGTTCAACCGAACAGCCAGGACGATCCTGCCGTGGTCGGGGGTGAATTTCACCGCATTGGACAGCAGATTAATCAGGATCTGCTGCAGCCGCGTGCGGTCCGCCCAGACCTTCGGCCGTCCGTCCGGCAGCCTGACGTCGATCGCGATGCCCCGCGCCCCGGCCTGGGACCGAACGGAAATCAGGCTGGTACGGACCAGATCCTCGACCGAGAACACCGTCTCGGTCAGAGTCGCTGTCCCCGACTCGACCTTGGAGATATCCAGGATCGCATTGATCAGTTCCAGCAGATGCCGCCCGGACGTCCAGATGTCGCGGGCGTATCCCGCAATCGGCGGCGCTCCCGGGCCGGAAGGAGCCTGATCCTTGATCAGCTCCGAAAATCCGATGATGGCGTGCAGAGGGGTGCGCAACTCGTGGCTCATATGCGCCAGGAACTGCGACTTCGCCCGGTTCGCCGCGTCCGCGCTGTCCTTGCTGGCCATCAACTCCCGGTTCGTCTCCGCCAGCCTGGCGCGATCGGCTTCGATCTGCGACTGCGCCAGGGCAAGGCGGTCGCGGTCAAACGACAGCTCGATCTCCCGCCGCGTGCGCCGCCAGACCTCCCGCATCAGCAGCAGGCTGAGTGCGCCAATCAGGGCGGTGGCGCCAAGACCAACCATGCCGACGAACCACAAATGCGTACGGGCCGGCCCCAGCACGTCATTGAGGTCGAGCGCGACAAGCACGTTCGCAGGATATCGGGCGAGGCGGCGAATGCCGACCAAGCGCTCGACACCCTGGAACCGGCCGATACGGACATAGTAGGCCGCGCTGCCAGGTCCGAGGCTGTCGGGATAGGGTGCGCCCCTCAGGTCAGTTCCCACTCCGGCGGAACCGTCCGGATGGTCGAGGTCGTAGCCCGCGCGGACCACGCCATCGAGACCCGCGATCACCACCACCCCGCGATGGCCAATGTCGATCTCGCGATTGAGGCGGATCAGGCTTTCCGCCGGCAGCAGCAGCACCGCCTCGCCGGCAAAGCCGCCATCGGCGGTTTCCAGGCGCTTGCTCACCTCGACCCGGAAGTCAGCGGTGCCCGGCACCGGACCGGGCGCGTCGAGCGACAGGCCGGCGGCGGCATCGCTCCGGTGCGCGATGAAGTGCTGTTGGCCGCCGTAGCCGGCCGAACCCATGTCCGGCTGCAGCGTCGAAAACAGCAGCCGTCCGTCAGGGCCGACGATGCGCACGTCGATGCCGGGATCGACCGCTGCCGGGATTTCCTGCGCCAGCCGCCTCAGACCCTGCGGGCCCGGCGGCACGGCCCGCAGGATGGTGGCGATCTCGCGGAACCGGGCATCGACCGAATCGAACCTTAGCGACAGCTCGGCGGCGAACGCCGCGGTCAGGTTGTACACCTGGATGCGGCCATTCTCGAGCGCGGCCTCGTTCTCCGACCAAATTGACGACGCGATGAAACACCACATCAGGATCGCCAGGGTCAGCGCGATGCCGGCGATCTTCCGGCTGACGCGCGACGCCTGCCGGGTCGCCGAACGCTTGAAGTCACTGGCTGGCTGGGCACTCACGGTGACTGGTTCGGCTTGCATGACGTCGCGGCTTGGCCCGCTCGGATGAGAAGGCGGACTGCACGGGGATTGCTCTACAGCAACGAAAGCGCAGCCGCAATCAATCCGCGAGGAACGCGCGGACCTCGCGCAGAAAGAGGTCGAGCTGGTCGTGGTGCGCCCAGTGCCCGGCCTTGGCCACCGGCAGCACCCGCGCATTCCGGAAACAGGCCAGCCGCCCATCGTCCTCGGGATGTTTGGCCCAGCTCTCGGCGCCATAGACCAGCAGGGTCGGGCAGGTGATCGATTCCCAAAGCGAGGCAATCGCCTCGCGAGTCATGTCGTAGGGCGGCCACAGCCGGACGTAGTGGTCGAACTTCCAGCTATAGGTGCCGTCCTCGTTCTGGTTGACTCCGTGCATCGTCAGGTGCCGCGCCTGCTCCGGCGTCAGGTGCTTGTTCTCCTCCTGCATGCGCGAATAGGCGGCCTCCACGGTCGGATAGCGGCGCGGCTGCCGCCCGGAGATCGACCGCTGCTCCTCGATCCAGGTTCGCATCCGCTCGGAGATGGATTTGCGGTCGTTTTCGACATGCGATTTGGGGCCCGGGCCGAGGCCCTCGATGGCCACCAGCCGGTGCACCTTCTCCGGGTAGACGCCGCTGTAGCGGAGCGCGATGTTGCCGCCGAGCGAATGGCCGACGATGCGGACGGGGGCGAGGCTCTGTTGGTGGATCAGCTGCGCCAGGTCGTAAATATAGCCCGACATCGAATAGCCGCCGGACAACTGCCAGGCCGAATCGCCGTGCCCGCGCAGGTCGGGACAGATGACGTGGTAGGTCTTTCGCAAATCCGCCGCCACCCAGTCCCAGTTGCGGCAGTGATCCCGGCCGCCATGCAGCAGAATCAGCGGCGGCGCGCCGGGGTTGCCCCAATCGACATAGTGCAGGCGCAGCCGTTGCGAGAAAAACACGCGTGAGGTCGGGCCCGAGCCCGTCAGGATCGCCTGGTTCATTCCCATTCCTCAGCCCATCGGCGGCTTCTTGTTCCGCGAACCGGTCGCACGTTGGCGGCCAGCCTGAACTTCTAGCACAGCCGCGCGCGGAAGTATCGTCCGGCGAATCGGCCGGTGCGGGCGGCATCGACAGGTGCTGCGGGCGGCATCGACAGGTGCTGCGGGCGAGGTAAAAAATGGGCGGTGCAGCCGGGGGAGGGCCGCACCGCCGTTAGTTGGTCGCGCACTGTGTGGCGCGACTTTCGGGGAGGAAACAGGACACCGCCACAGCGGCGCCGAATTCCTATCTAAAGCCAAAACATTAACGAAAGGTTAACAAAGTCGTGTTCAATGCAAAATATCTGCGGATAACTCGCTTTAGTGATCAGGAAAGCGCCGCATCATGAGCACGCCTCCCCTCGCCGGCCTGAAGATTCTCGAGATCGGCCATTATATCGCCGCTCCGTTCTGCACCCGCATCCTGGCCGATCTGGGCGCGGAGGTGGTCAAGCTGGAACCGCCGGGCGGCGATCCGTTCCGCGGCTGGGGGGCGGAGAAGGATGGCAACTCGGTCTGGTTCAGCATTCATGGCCGCAACAAGCTCTCAATCGAACTGGATCTGAAAAAGGACCGGGCGACCCTGCTGAAGCTCGCCGCGCGCGCCGACGTGCTGGTGGAGAACCTGCGCGCCGGCCAGTTGGAGCGTCTGAACATCGGCCCCGAGGTGCTGCTGGCGGCGAATCCGCGGCTGGTGATCGCGCGGATCTCCGGCTACGGGCAGGACGGGCCGTACCGCGACAAGCCGGCTTTCGGCGCCATCGGCGAGGCAATCGGAGGGTTGCGCTACCTGACCGGACATCCCGGCGGGACGACCGAACTGCCGCCGCCGCGCTGCGGGATTTCCATCAGCGACGACCTCGCCGGCCTCTATGCCGCGATCGGGCTGCTGGCGGCGGTCTGGCAGCGCGACGCTATGGGGACGGGGCGGGGGCGGGTGGTGGATGTCAATCTGGTGGACAGCGTGTTCAGCCTGATGGAGGGCATGCTGCCCGAATACGCGCTGGACGGCCGCGTCCGGCAGCCGGCCGGTGCGGCGCTGCCGACGGCGTCGCCGACGAATACGTATCCCTGCGCGGATGGGCGGTGGCTCTGCATCGCCGGCAACTCGGACCTGATCTTCGCCCGGCTGATGGCGGCGATCGGACGGCCGGAGCTGGCAGCCGATCCGGCTTATGAGACGAACGGATTGCGGTGTGACAACCGCGCGGCTTTGGATGCCGCGATCGCCGCCTGGACGCGGACTTTGCCCGCCCGGGAGGCCGAGGCGATCCTGGAGGCGGCGGAGGTTCCCTGTTCCCGCCTGTTCGATATCGCCGATTGCGCGGCGGACCCGCATTTCCGGGCGCGGCAGGCGGTGCAGGAGATCGATGATCCGCTGATTGGGCGCACGTTGCATCCGGGACCGGCGATCCGGCTTGACGGAGAGCGGCCGGAGGATGTGGTCCGCTGGACCGGCCCCGCTGTCGGCGCTCATACGGATTTCGTGCTGCATACGCTGCTGGGGTTGCCGCGGGGGTAGGCACTTCAGCCTGCCGCCGGGATCGGTGGTTTCCCGCCGAGTCTCGCGGCATACGCTGGCGTTTCAACGGCTGTTAGCGCTTCCGTCTCCCGGGAGCGCCCTATGCTCAAGCCTTCGAAGACCTTCTTCAACCCGCGTGACACGCGTTACGGCATCGGAATGACGGCACTTGCGATCATCGTGGTGGCGCTCGTTGCCGCGCTTTTGGCCTCGCTGATGACCTGTGTCTGCTCAGCCTCGGGCTTCGTCAGCCGGTCCTCCACCTTGCGCAGCCGGTTTCCGAGATCAGCTTCCAAGGAAGCGAACCGGCTGTCGACGTCCGCAAGGGTCTTTTCGGTTTTTGCCTGCAGCTTCAACAAGTCCTCGACCTGGCGGGCGAGCGACCACGCCTGAGAGAGGACCGGGATAGCCGTTCAGATGACGACCGGGCGGCGCAGATGTGCCTGGATCTCATCCATGCGCTGGTTAAGGCGCTGAATCTCTTTATCGTTCCGAGAGATGATCTCGTCAATCGCCACCGCTATCGCGGCTTCAGCGTCCGAGCTGCTCTCGGGGCCGGTTTGGTCCGTCTTAGCCTCCGACGTTGCTTCTTCCTCGACGATCATCCGGGCCAGTACCCCGGAGGTAATGTCATTACCGCTCTTTGCATCGTAGACACCAAAATCATCCTCAGCCGGACCAAAATAGCAAGGTTTCCAGACGTCATGCAGCAGGAAGTTTCAGTGTTGAACAGTCGCCGGCTGGCATACTTCGTGACGCCGACGGGAGGGGTGCCATAGTCCGCGGTCTCAACGCCGGTCCCCACTCCCAAGCCTGTTTCGCTCCGACGGTCCGACTCTCCCTCGCCCACGCTTACCCGGCCAGCTTGTTGGACATCATCACCTGCCTAACAGCCGTAGTTGGCCCGCTCATTGGGTGGTAATCACGCTGGCGAGAACCGCAATTTCGGAACTATGTCGCTACCCCGCCGGATGATCACGGCCCATCGCCAGAGGGTCCATGCGTCGAGTCGAATTCCCTTTTGTTCCGTTACTCTGCCTCACACTCGCGGCCTGCGGCGGCACACGACCTTCAGGCGAAGGCCGATCGGCCGCGGTGGAATGCGCGCCCTTCGCCCGTGCACTGACCGGGGTCGCTCTGACCGGCCCGGCCGCCGACTGGTGGGCGGAGGCGCAAGGCCGCTACACCCGCTCGCACCACCCCGACACCGGCAGCCTCCTGATTCTCCGCCGATCGGCGCGTCTGCCGAGCGGGCATGTCGCGGTGGTGTCGCAGGTGGTTTCGCGGCGGCAGATCATGGTGACGCAGGCCAACTGGGTGCATCACCGCGTCACCGAGGATCAAACCGTGATCGACGTCTCCTCGGACGGCGACTGGAGCGCGGTGCGGGTATGGTGGCCTCCGTCCGGCCAGATGGGCGTCACCGAGTACGCCGCCTTCGGCTTCATCCGCCCCGACCATCCCGCGGGGCACGATCGTCTGATCGCCGCCGTGCCGGCCGCGATCAGGGTCGCGGAGCAGGGCTGGTAGCGGCAGGCGTCAGGTCAGGGCGTTCAGATTGGCGCGCAGCCCATCGGCGCCGGATGGCGGCAGCTTGGCCTGCAACGACGCGTGCGTCTGCTGCCATATCGGCACCGCGGCGATCAGCAAGGCACGCCCCGCCGCGGTCAGCGTCAGGGTGCGGCGGCGCCTGTCGGTTTCGCCTGCACGCACCTCCAGATAACCAAGCCGCTCCAGCGGTTTGAGGTTGGCGGTCAGCGTGGTGCGGTCCATCGCCAGCAAAGCCGCGACCTGGCCGATAGCCGCGGCCTCCGGCCGATTGAGCGCCATCAACAAAGAAAATTGACCGCTGGTGATCCCAAGCGGACGGAATGCATCGTCATAGCATCGGGCGAGCGCACGGGCAGCGCGTTGCACATGCAGGCAGAGGCAGGTGTCACGCACCAGCAACGTCGTTGCGAAAGGCAGGTCGGAGGGCATGGCCGAGTAAGGTTGACATCAACCTATCGGCCCGGCAAGGCTTGAATCGCGAAGGAGGAAACGTCATGGCAAAGCGCGTAACCGTCCTGCTGGGGACGAAGAAGGGCGCCTTCACGCTGCACAGCGATGCATCCCGCCGCGACTGGTCATTGCGCGGCCCCTTCTGTGAAACCTGGCCGACGAACCATGTCGTGGCGGACCCGGCCAGCGGCACGATCTATGCCGGCGGCGGCAATGAATGGTTCGGGCCGGCGGTGTGGAAATCCACCGATTTCGGCGAAACCTGGAGCCATTCGAGCCGGGGCCTGGCCTACGCGGCGGGCGAGGACTCGATCGCCTCGGTCTGGAGCCTCGCCCCGCATGACGGACGGCTGTATGCGGGTGTCCAGCCGGCCGGCCTGTTCGCCAGCGACGATGACGGGGAAAGCTGGACCCATGTCGCCGGCTTGCGTGACCATCCGACCCGGCCGCACTGGAACCCGGGCGGCGCCGGGCTGATCCTGCATTCCATCCTGCCTCACCCCTCCGACTCCAAACAGATCTTCATCGGCATATCCGCCGCCGGCGTGTTCCATACCGCGGATGGCGGCCGTACCTGGGAGCCTCGGAACAGCGGTACGCGCTGCGACTACCTGCCGGAGGGGGAGCGCTATCCGGAGTTCGGCCAGTGCGTGCACAGCCTGGCGATGGCGGCCGGGCAGGCCGATCGGCTATATCAGCAGAACCACTGCGGCATGTACCGCAGCGACGATGGCGGGCGGCATTGGCAAAGCATTGAGGCCGGATTGCCCTCCAGCTTCGGCTTCCCCGCGGTGGCGCATCCGCGCGACCCGGCCACGCTGTTCCTGTTGCCGCTGAACGGCGACATCAAGGGGCGGTATGTGCCGGACGGCAAAGCCGCGGTCTGGCGCACCCGCGATGGCGGTGAACATTGGGAGGCATTGCGCGAGGGCCTGCCGCAACGGAACGCCTTCTTCGGCGTCCTGCGTCAGGCGATGGCCGCCGATGGGCTGGAACCGGCGGGGGTGTATGCCGGAACGAATACCGGGACGCTGTTCGCCAGCGCCGACGAGGGGGCAAACTGGCAGAGCATCGCCCACCATTTGCCGCCGATATTGTCGGTGGAAACGCTGGTCAGCGACGGATAGGGCAGGGGATGGGTTCCGTGGTTGCGGTTCTCCCGCCGGCGCTGATGCGGTTGTTCCCCGGCTGCGAGCGCGAACCGCTCGTCGCCGCCGATACGGTGGCAGAGCTGGTGGACGCCCTGAACGAGCGCTGGCCGGGTATGCGCGATCGGCTATGCGACTCGACCCCGCGCCTCCGGCGCCACATCAACGTTTTCGTGGCCGGTGAGCGGGTGGGCCTGGAGAGGCGTCTGGATCCCGGCGAGGAGGTTTGGATCATGACCGCGATCAGCGGGGGGTAGATCGGGCGGACGTTAGTCTGCCCGCCCCTTGAACCCCGTCGCCACCACATAAAGCTCGCTCGAATCCTTGCGGCTGGCCGGCGGCTTGGCGTGGCGGACGGTGGTGAAATTCCGCTTCAGCGCGTCCAGGATCTGCTTCTCCGAACCGCCCTGGAAGACCTTCGTCACGAACGAGCCGCCCGGCGAGAGGATCTGCACGGCGAAATCGAGCGCAAGCTCCGCCAGGGCGACAATCCGGATATGGTCCGTGCTGGCGTGCCCGGTGGTGTTCGGCGCCATGTCCGACAGCACGAGATCCGCCCCGCCGCCGAGCTCCGCGGTCAGGCGCTCCGGCATCTCCGGGTCCATGAAATCGCCCTGAAGGACGACCGCGCCATGGATCGGGTCGATCGGCAGCAGATCCAATGCCAGCACCGAGGCCGCCCCGCGTTTGACTGCGACTTGGGTCCAGCCCCCCGGCGCCGCGCCCAGGTCCAGCACCCGCACGCCCGGCCGGATCAGATGGAACTTGTCGTCCAGCTCCAGCAGCTTGAACGCCGCGCGCGAGCGCCAGCCCTGCTGCCGCGCCGCAGTCACATAGGGATCATTGAGCTGGCGCTTCAGCCAGCGAGCGGAGGCAGGACTGCGATCTTTCGCCGTCCTGACGAAGACAGACAGCCCGCGCGACGGCGGGACCGCGGACTTGCTCATCCGCGCCAGCCATCCTTGCGCCGGGCTCCGAACCGCCCGCCCGGGTCCAGCCGATCGGCGCGAATCAGGCGCAGGAGGACGCCCTCCCGCAGGCCGCGATCCGCCACGATGACGTGCGGCGCCGGCCAGACTCGACTGATCGCGGCGAACACCGCACAGCCCGGCAGCACCAGTTCGACCCTGTCGGCCCCGACGCAGGGATGCTGTATCAGCCCGTCGCGCCCGAGCGAGCGCAGATGCGCCAGGGCATCCGCCGCTTCCTGCGCGCACAACTCGATGCCGTCGACGGCGGGGCGGCGATACCGGTCGAGGTTCAATGCGACACCCGCCAAGGTGGTGACTGTCCCGCTGGTGCCGAGCAGGCGCACGCCGCCGCCGCGGATCTCGCGGGCGATGCAATGGATGCGCTCGAACGCCCGCAGGCGCTCGACAACGTCGGATACCATCGCCTCGAAGCCGTCAGGCGAGAATCCGGCATCGCCCCAGCGTTCCGCCAGGGTGACCACGCCGACTGGCAAGGACGCGTAGCCAATCAGGTCCGGCCGTCCGCAGGTTGTGCGAATCCAGGCCAGTTCGGTGGAGCCGCCGCCGATATCGAACAGCAAAGCCCGCCGCCCGTCCAACGGCAGCAAGGGCGCGCAGGATTCCAACGCCAGTTCGGCTTCCTCGCGGCTGGTGATGATGCCGAAATCGAAACCGGTTTCCTGTTTGACGCGGCTGAGGAACTCGACTCCGTTGGTTGCCCGGCGGCAGGCCTCGGTGGCGATGGCGCGCACCCGACGGACGGGGCGGCGGGACAGCCGCGCGGCGCAGGCGTGCAGAGCGGTGATCGCGCGGTCCATCGCCTCCTGGCTGAGGCGTCCGGTGCTGTGCAGACCTTCGCCCAGCCGGACAATGCGCGAGAAGCTGTCGAGGACGCGGAACCCGTGACCCGAGGGCGTGCCGATAAGCATGCGGCAATTGTTGGTTCCCAGGTCCAGCGCGGCGAAAGCGGGTCCGAAAAGCCGGCGCGGCTGTTCAAGCCGCGACTCCGTACATCGCGCGGCTGGGTCAAGCATAGGTTCTGCTTGCACCTGGGTCATCGTTGGATTGTCATCCGACCGGGCGCGACGGGCAAGCACGGAATGCAGTTCCGGGCCTGCCTGTCGGTTTTTTCACCCCGTAGCGCCGGAACCGCGCTCAACCGACCGGGTTTGCCACACGCGCCAGCCGCCGCCGCCGAGACTCTTGATGTCGCGCACGGCCGAATGCGCGCGCCGGAGCAAGGTTCGCACGTCCTCGCCGCTGCTGCGGTCGCGGCTGGCGATGCCGACGGAGAACGTCACGGCCTGGCCGTCCGGCAGGTCGTCGAACAGCCTGAGCAGGCAGAGCGCCTCGGCGCGCTCCGCCGCGGTCAGGTGATCCATGCCGGTCTGCCAGATGGCGAACTGGTCGCCACCGACGCGGGCAACGACGTCTCCGGGGCGCACCATGGCACGAAGCTGGGCAGCCATGCGGACCAGAACCCGGTCGCCATACTGGCGTCCCTGCGTCAGGTTGACGCGGCGCATGTCGTCGATGTCGATCAGGCACAGCGTTCCGCCCAAGCCATCCACATCCAGCCGCTCGATATGCCGATCGGCTTCGTCAAGAAACCATCGGCGGTTGGGAACGCCGGTGAGGCGGTCAATGCCGATCTGCCCGATGCTGGCACTGACGGCCAGATTGAGCAGCATGGCCACGGAGGCCGCGAGGCTATGATCCGCGTCAGTCCAGGGACGGGCGCGCGGCGCGCGCCAGAGGAGGACCCCCCCTGGCCGGGAGGGCGGCAACAGCAGCGGACAGGCCATGATGGAGCGCCGGTCCGGCGCGGTGGCGTGATTGGTGACGCCCGGTTGCGCGAGCAGCAGGCCGCGGCCGATCGCGATGGTGCCCTGACCGGCGGCCCCGACGCTGTAGGGAACGGGCAGGTCCGACGCCGTCAGGTCGATGACGGCCAGACCTTCGAGCTCCGCCGTTTCGCGCAGGCTTTCCAGAATTGCGACGATGGATCCGTCATAGTCGCCGGTGAGGAGCACGCCGGTCACTCCGAGTGAAAGGTCACTGGGCAGGATACGCAGATTTTGCTGTCGTATGCGAATAATTCTTGTAGCGCAGTCAATACCTCGGCGGGCCGATCAGCTGTGCGTCCGTTAGGGCCAACGGGAACGATTTGGTCGTCGCGGGCGCTTTGCCCTGCGGCCTCTCCCTGCTAGTGGTCCGCGCATCCTGACGGGGCAGCCACGGAATTTCCCGCTTTACGAAACCGCGGTTGCACACATTTCCGTGGAGAGGGGTATTAGGTTGGCATCGCCCTCGTGCCGGGCGGAGGCTGCACCGCAAGAAGGAGTGGGTACATGGCAGATCAAAAGCTGGCACTTGTCGTGGGTGCGAATCGCGGCATCGGGTTGGGCGTGGTGCAGGAGTTCCTGGCCCGCGGCTGGGACGTAATCGCGACCGCTCGCCGCCCGGATCAGGCCACGGCGCTGCGCGATCTGGCGGAGATCCATCCGGGGCAGTTGCAGGTTCCCGGTCTGGAGATGAACGATGCCGCCGCGGTCGATGGATTTGCCGCCACGCTCGGCGGCAAGGTGCTGGACGTCGCGCTGATCAATGCCGGTGTGTCCGGGCCGGAGCATCGCAACGCCAGCGTGGCGACGGCGCAGGAAGTCGGCGCTTTGATGTTCACCAACGCCATCGCGCCGATACGGCTGGCGCGGTCGCTGGCCGGACATATCCGTCCGGGGAGCGGCGTGCTGGCATTTACGTCGTCGGTCATGGGCAGTGTCGCGCTGAATGGCGGCGGGCATGAGTTGTACCGGGCGAGCAAGGCGGCGCTGAACTCGCTGACCCGCGGGTTGGCGGTGGAATTGCGTGGCAAGAACCTGACGGTCCTGTCGCTTCACCCCGGCTGGGTATCGACCGACATGGGCGGGGCGGGCGCGCCGGTTTCGGTGGACGAGAGCGCGACCGGCCTGGTTACGGTGATCGAGCAGCAGGCGGGCAAGCACGGGCACCGGTTCCTGGAGTACACGGGTAAGGAACTGGCCTGGTAGAGAGAGTGGTTGGCGAAGTTGGCGAAGTTGGCTAGTTTGCGTCCAGCACGGAGGTGCCTATGGCACAGGCTGCCAGGCGTAAGGCCGGATCGCCAACGGCATATGGTTCGGATTCCTGCGCGGAGGTGAGCGCACTGGTTTCGCTGCATGGTCTGCCGAGCGAAGAGTGGACTCGGGCATCGAAAGTCCTGGAGCGTGAGGGGTTCACCGACATCAGGACCGCAAGGGTAATCCTCAGCCAGGCGCCAGCCGAACCTGCCGCCTACGGGGATAATCCGACCGTCGCGGCGGCACTGGTTTCCGGCGAAGCGAGCGATCCTCCGGCGGAACTGAGCCGCGCTTTTCAAGCGGCGATGCGGCGTGGGGACGCTCACAAGCAGGCGCTTCTGGCTGATCCTGACATGCTCAGCAGTGCCCAGATGGGATTGCGGCTGGGTATGTCGGCGGAAGGCGTGCGCCGGAAGCGACAGCGCCACGAACTGCTTGGGCTGGAACTGGCAAAGCGCGGGATTCGTTATCCCGCTTGGCAGGTTCTTGAGAACGGGCGGTTGTTGCCCGGCCTACCGCGCCTGTTCGAGATTCTTGGCGGGGGGCCGTGGACCATTTATCGGTTTTTGCTCCAGCACCATCCTGAACTAAACGGTGGCCGCGCGATTGATGCTTTGCGGCGTGGCCGGGTCGATACGGTAATCGGTATAGCTGAGAACATAGTCGAGGGTGGTTTCTCCTAAGACGTAGCGACTGCAACGAATTGGATGAGGTATTTGACCTCTATCGGATTGAAATCATGTGATACTGCGGGCGGCGCTGGGATGACACCGAAGTTCAACGAAAAAGGGCCAGCGGCATGCCGCTGGCCCCTTCCGTTTCCTCTACTGGACGAGGTGCCTAAACCTCGACCTCCTGCTCCCGGTCCGCGCCGCCATCGTCGTCGCCTTCCGGCTTCGGCAACGCGGGCAAAGCCGCTTCGGTGATCTCGAAGTCCAGCTTGTTGTCCTTCAGCGTCACCTTCACGGCGCCGCCCTTGACCAGCTTGCCGAACAGCAGCTCCTCGGCCAGCGCCTTCTTGATGTGCTCCTGGATCACCCGGCCCAGCGGACGGGCGCCATACAGACGATCGTAACCACGTTCCGCCAGCCACTCCTTGGCCGCCGAGGACAACTCGATGGTGACGTTCCGGTCCGCGAGTTGAGCCTCCAACTGCATCACGAACTTTTCCACCACGCGGCCGACGATTTCCGGCGTCAGCGCGGCGAAGGTGATCGTCGCGTCGAGACGGTTGCGGAACTCCGGCGTGAACAGGCGCTTGATCGCGTCCTCGTCCTCGCCCACCCGGCTCTCGCGGCCAAAGCCGATGGCTTCCTTCGCCAGGTCCGAGGCGCCCGCATTTGTCGTCATGATCAGGATCACGTTGCGGAAATCGACCGTCTTGCCGTTGTGGTCGGTCAGCTTGCCGTGGTCCATCACCTGCAGCAGGATGTTGAACAGGTCCGGATGCGCCTTCTCGATCTCATCCAGCAGCAGCACCGCATGCGGATGCTGGTCGATCGAGTCGGTCAGCAGGCCACCCTGGTCGAACCCGACATAGCCCGGCGGGGCACCGATCAGACGGGAGATGCTGTGCCGCTCCATGTACTCGGACATGTCGAAGCGGATCAGCTCGATGCCCATGGTGGAGGCCAACTGACGCGCCACCTCGGTCTTGCCGACGCCGGTCGGGCCGGAGAACAGGTAGTTGCCGATGGGCTTCTCCGGTTCCCGCAGCCCGGCGCGGGCCAGCTTGATCGCCGCGGACAGCGCCTCGATCGCCCGGTCCTGGCCAAATACCATCGACTTGAGGTCGCGTTCCAGGTTGCGCAGCGTCTCCTTGTCGTCGGCCGAGACCGACTTCGGAGGAATCCGTGCGATCTTCGCCACGATCTCTTCCACATCGCGCAGGGTGACAGTCTTCCGGCGCTTGTGCTCCGGCAGCAGCATGCGCGAGGCGCCAACTTCGTCGATCACGTCGATCGCTTTGTCCGGCAGCTTGCGGTCGTTGATGTATTTTGCAGAGAGCTCCACCGCGCCGCGGATGGCTTCCTCGGTGTAGCGGACCTTGTGGTGCTTCTCGTAGTTCAGCTTCAGGCCGCGCAGGATTTTCACGCTGTCTTCCAGCGACGGCTCGTTGACGTCGATCTTCTGGAAGCGGCGGACCAGGGCGCGGTCCTTCTCGAAGTAGTTGCGGAATTCCTTATAGGTCGTGCTGCCGATGCAGCGCAGGTTGCCGGAGGCCAAAGCCGGCTTCAGCAGGTTGGAGGCGTCCATCGCGCCGCCGCTGGTGGCACCCGCGCCAATGACGGTGTGGATCTCATCGATGAACAGGATGGCGCCCGGCTGGGCTTCCAGCTCGTTGACGACGGCCTTCAGCCGCTCCTCAAAGTCGCCGCGATAGCGGGTGCCGGCGAGCAGCGATCCCATGTCGAGCGCGAAGATGGTGGATTTCGCCAGTACTTCCGGCACGTCGCCTTCGACGATCCGCTTGGCCAGGCCTTCGGCGATGGCGGTCTTGCCGACGCCCGGGTCACCGACATAGAGCGGATTGTTCTTGGTGCGGCGGCAGAGGATCTGGATCGTCCGCTCAATCTCGATGTCGCGGCCAATCAGCGGATCGATCTTGCCGGCCATGGCCTTCTTGTTGAGGTTGACGCAGTAGTTGGTCAGGGCGTCCTGGCTGCGGCGGTTCGGCTTTTCCTCGCGCTCCTGCTCCGGCGGGCTGTCCGGCTGCTGGCCGCTGGCGCCAGCGACCGGGCGCTGGGCCGAACGACCCGGGGCCTTGGCGATGCCGTGGCTGATAAAGTTGACGGCGTCGAGGCGGGTCATGTCCTGCAACTGCAGGAAATAGACGGCATGGCTTTCGCGTTCGCTGAACAGGGCGACCAGCACGTTGGCACCGGTAACCTCATCGCGGCCGGATGACTGCACGTGGATGGCGGCGCGCTGCACGACGCGCTGGAACCCGGCGGTCGGCTTTGGATCGCCGGGGCGATCGGTGGCCAGGCCGGCGAGGTCCTTGTCGAGAAATTCGGTCAGGTCCGTGCGCAGCTTATCAAGGTCGACTCCGCATGCCCGCAGCACGGTGGCTGCATCGGTGTCTTCCGCCAGTCCGAGCAAGAGATGCTCAAGCGTGGCGTATTCGTGCCTCCGCTCGCTGGCGAGTGACAGGGCGCGGTGAAGCGTCTGTTCGAGGTTCCGAGATAGCATATCCGACGCTCCTGCTCGCTTTACGCCCCGCTAGGGGGCCCACCATGACCGGGTTGCGCGACCGCGCCGCCCGTCAGACCGGGATGATGCCGCTAAGATGCCGAATCCGGCCATCATTCCTTCTCGATCGTGCACTGCAGAGGATGCTGATTTTGGCGAGCCAGGTCCATCACTTGAGTCACTTTTGTTTCAGCAACCTCGTAGGTGTAGACACCGCACACCCCGACACCCCGGCGATGCACGTGCAGCATGATCCGCGTCGCTTCCTCCCGGTTTTTCTGGAAGAAGCGCTCCAGGACGTGAACCACGAATTCCATCGGTGTATAATCGTCGTTCAGCATCAACACTTTGTACATAGCGGGCTTGCGCGTTTTCGGACGCGCCTTGACCACGACCCCTGTGTTGGGTCCCTCTGTTGTCCCGCCGCCGCGTTTGTCGTTGTCACTCATCGTGTTCGCATTCCATTCGCCGTCCCGTAAGCGACCGTCGCACGGTCTGTAGCCGGGATCCCCCGGGCGTATCGTCGGCAGACCATTTCCCACCCCGTAGCCCGTTTTTGTCCCGCGCCCGCCCGAGTGGGCCGGAGTCTAACAGGCTGCCTTGCAGGGAACCAGCATATCGGATCGCGCGGCCCGGTTGAAAGGGCTTTGCATCAGACAATGTGGCAGACGATTGCGCTTGCCGGTCGTTCCCGCAAGGGGAGATTTGAATCTTACGGCCAATCGGCGGCCAAGTATATCAATCCGCACGCCAAAAAGGTGCGATCTCCGGTCAAACCGGCATTATCGAACCGCTACCGGACCGGACAAAAAACAAAGGCCCGGACAAATGCCCGGGCCTTTCAAACCTCCAGGAGTCGGCTGGGTGGGGTAAGTCACCAAACCGGCTCGTGGCATCGCAAGTACTCGATCGTGAGGTCCGAGCGGGACCTCGCCGGCATTACGCCGCCTTCGAGAGCTTCTCGACCGCAAGCGTTACGCGGGCGGTGATCGGCGCCAGGGCCTGCTCGGTCAGCTTGATCGACGCGTCGGTCAGCTTGCCGGACTCGGCCAGCGTCTTCTCCAGCGTGGCGCGGGCATAGGCGGTCTGCAGGTCCACGGCGTCCTTCAGGGACTTCACACCGCTGAGCGCCTTGAAGGTGGCGATGCTCTCGTCCAGCGAAGCCTGCGCCGTGGCGGCGAGGTGCTTGGACAGATCCTGAATGCCCGCGGCCCAGATCTGGCCGGCCTTCACGATGGCTTCGAGGTTCGCCTGGTTGAACGCAACCAATTCTTCCGCTGTCGTCACTGCTTTCTCCACTCCTTGTTTAACCTGCGCCTGCGTCGCTTCGATGCTGGCGGTCGCCTTCGCCACGCCGGCCTTCAGGCTGGTGACGGTCGCTTCGATCGTCTTGCCGACAGTCTCTTCGACCGGGGCGGGGACTTCGGTGATTTTGGCCATGGTTTTATCCTCTCTCAATGTTGGTTCGTGGGCCGGACTTTGGGAACCGGACCATCGTCAAGCCATCATGTTGTTTCGCGGTGTTTTCTGTTTTGCTGCACCGCAACACAAAGCCGATATAGAACCCGCCCGGGCGGCCTTCAAGGGTTTTTTTGTGCAGTGCACAAACTTCTCCGGGTTGTCGTACCGGCGACGGAAGCAACTGGCCGGGCGCGTGAGCCGCTGTGAGGGTCGTCCCGTAACACCTTCACATTTTACGTTTTCGGCACGATTTGGCCTGGACACGGCGCCGGGTCGAAACTTAAAGTCATGTCACTGCTCGGAAAGGGACACGAATGGCCAGCTTTGCGTGCCGATCGCGCAAGCAACTGCTACGCTGCCTTGTGGTGGCGGTTGGCTTCATCTCCTGGGCCGCTCCGCCTCCCGCCTCGGCGCAGATCGGATCCGCCCGCTACAGCTCGATCGTGGTCGATGCAGCCAGCGGCGAAGTACTCGAGGAAGTGAACGCGGATGAGCCGCGCCACCCCGCCAGCCTGACCAAGATGATGACGCTCTATCTGGCGTTTGAGGCTCTGCGCGACCGCCGGATCTCCATGGATGAGGCGGTCCCGGTGTCCGTCCACGCCGCCGAGATGCAGCCGTCGAAGCTGGGGCTGATGCCAAGTTCGCGGATCACGGTGGAGCAGTCGATCCTGGGTCTGGTGACCAAGTCGGCGAATGATGCCGCCTCGGCGCTTGGTGAACTGCTTGGTGGCAGTGAGGACCGGTTCGCCCAGATGATGACCTTGCGCGCCCGCGCGCTGGGCATGAGCCACACCACGTTCCAGAATGCGTCGGGACTGCCGGACCCGGAGCAGTGGACAACGGCGCGCGACCTGGCGATCCTCAGCCGCCACCTGATCAACGATTTCCCGGTCTATTATCAGTACTTCTCCACCCCGAGCTTCGTATGGCACCGGCAGGTGATCTACAACCATGACCGGATGCTGCAGTCCTATCCGGGCGCGGACGGGCTGAAGACGGGCTACACCGAGGCATCCGGCCACAACCTGGTCACCAGCGCATTGCGCGGCGGGGTGCGGCTGGTCGGTGTCGTCCTGGGGGCTTCCTCCAACGGCGAGCGCGACATTCATATGGCTGCGCTGCTCGATCATGGATTCGAGCAGATGGACGTGCCGATCGCACGCAGGCCGAACCAACCCGCGCCTAGGATCGCGCTGATTTCCAGCGCCCGGGCGGCCGAGGTCGTGCGGCCCGCTCCCGCGCATCCGCACGGGGCGAACTGGTCGATCCAGGTCGGCAGCTTTGCCACCGAGGCTGCTGCCCGGTCGGCGGCCGCGGCGGCGCGGCGGGCGGCCGAAGCCGGGGAGATCCGGGTGGAGCCGGTGACGGTCCATCACAAGACAATGTGGCGGGCGCAGGTGGTTGGACTCAGTTCGGCCGATGCGCAGGATGCCTGTCCGGGCCACCGCAAGGGCGGCTGCATCGTGGTCCGGCCGGCTTCGCGGCAGGTTGCCAGCCGGTAGCGAAGCACGGCTAACAATCGGGACGCCAATTGCGGGACGAAACGGCCTCCTGAAGGGCGCCCGTCATCCGGGCCAGGCAGGCCAGCTGCCAATGGCAGTCCGCCTGGACGGGCCGGTGCCGTTCGCGACACATCCCAACGAGGCGGCGGAACAGCAGCTGTGCCCGGCACCACATGCCTATCGGTCGATGCGGAGAATTCCGGTCGCCGTCGCCACCAGCACCGTTGTCGCCATGCCGATGAACAGGCCGGTCTCGACCACGCCGATGGTGTTGGAGATCGCCTGTTCCAGCGCGGCGGGATCCGCCATCAGGCCGAAATGGCAGTCCAGGATCAGATTGCCGCCATCGCTGCGGAACGGCTCCCCGTCCGCGCCGGTGCGCAGAACCGGCTTGGCGCCCAGCGCGGCGATGCGGGTCAGCGTGGTCTGCCAGCCAAACGGCACCACCTCCACCGGCAGCGGCACCGTGCCGCCCAGCCCGGGCACCAGCTTCGGCTCGTCGGCGACGATCACCAGCCGCCCGCTCGCGGCGGCGACGATCTTCTCGCGCAGCAGCGCGCCGCCGAGGCCCTTGATCAGGTCGAGCGAATCCCGCGCGATCTCGTCCGCGCCGTCGATCGTCAGGTCCACCCGGGCATGTTCGGAGAAATCGGTCAGTTTGATGCCGCCCTCACGCGCCTGCTTCGCGCTGCGCTCACTGGTCGGGATGCCGACGATGCGCAGCCCGTCGCGCACGCGGGCGATCAGCCCCTCGATCGCGAAGGCGGCGGTGGAGCCGGTGCCGAGCCCGACGACCATCCCGTCTTCCACCATCGCCACCGCGGCCAATGCCGCCTCGCGCTTCAGCGCGTCGCGATCGATGGTCATGCGCGCACCGCGCCGCTTAGCCTGTTTCCGGTAGACACTGTTTCCGTTTCCTCTCGGTTTGGGTCGCGCCCTGCATAGGCGAGCAGGGCGATAATCATGCCTCCCCTTACACCGATCCTGTAAGCCGCGTCACCACAGCCACAATGTTAGCCTTGCGCCGGACGATGCGGTTGCGCATGTTGCAATTTCATGAGGGCCGGCTGACGGCCGGGACGGAGCTAGTGATGGACGGCGGAGCCGACTCGAGACGCATTACGATCCACGCCCCCGAGGATTTCGCCGGGATGCGGGCGGCGGGCCGTCTTGCCGCCGAAACGCTGGACATGGTGACGGAGCATGTGAAGCCGGGCGTCACCACGGGGTTCCTGGACAAGCTGTGTCACGACTACATCGTCGACCATGGCGCGATCCCGGCGCCGCTGAACTACCGCGGCTATCCGAAATCGATCTGCACCTCGATCAACCATGTGGTGTGCCACGGCATCCCGAGCGACCGGAAGCTGGAGAACGGCGACATCCTGAATATCGACGTCACGGTGATCCTGGACGGCTGGCACGGCGATACATCGCGGATGTATGGCGCCGGCACACCGAACGTGAAGGCGCGCAATCTGGTCGATGTGACGTATGAATCGCTGATGCGCGGCCTGGCGGCGGTCAAGCCCGGCGCCACGCTGGGCGATGTCGGCCACGCCATCCAGTCCTATGTCGAGCGCAACCGTTTCAGCGTGGTGCGCGACTTCTGCGGCCACGGCATTGGCCGCAAGTTCCACGAACCGCCGAACGTGCTGCATTTCGGCCGCGCGGGCGCGGGGACGATCCTGCGTGCCGGCATGTTCTTCACCATCGAGCCGATGGTGAATGCCGGCCGCCCTGAGGTGAAGGTGCTCGACGACGGCTGGACCGCCGTGACCCGCGACCGCAGCCTGTCCGCCCAGTTCGAGCACATGATCGGCGTCACCGAAGGCGGCTGCGAGATTTTTACGCTTTCTCCCGCCGGATTGGACAAGCCGCCGCTCGGCGTTAGCTGATTGGCAATAAATGGCGTGTAGCGTTCGCGGCGAGATTTTGCCGCGGGCGCCATGACCAAGAGTTCCAAGCCGGCCGCTTTGGCCGATGCCGCCTTCCTTCCGGGTCTGTTGCCCGACGAGTCCCCGGTTGGCGCCGAGGGCCACCGCATGCGTATGCGCCAGCGCCTGCTGAAGGCCGGGCCGGACTCGCTGGCGGATCACGAGATGCTGGAGATGATCCTGTTCATCGCGCTGCCCAGGCGCGACACCAAGCCGCTCGCCCGGGCGCTGCTGGCGCGGTTCCGGACCTATGGGGGCGTGATTGGCGCTCCGGCGCGCGAACTGATGACCGTGGACGGCGTGGGCGAGGCGGGGGCGGCCGCGCTGAAGCTGGTGCAGGCCTCGGCGCTGCGGATGATGCGGGAGGAGGTTGCGTCCGCCCCCGTGCTGACAAGTTGGGATCGGCTGACCGACTACCTGACCGCCAGCATGCAGCATGAGCGGACCGAGCATTTCCGCATCCTGTTCCTGGACGGCCGCAACAAGCTGATCGCCGATGAGGTGCAGGGGCACGGGACGATCAACCACGCTCCGGCTTACCCGCGGGAGGTGGTGCGGCGGTGCCTGGAGCTGCACGCGACGGCGGTGATCCTGGCGCACAACCACCCGAGCGGGGAGCCGAACCCGTCGCGGGAGGATGTGGCGCTGACGGCGGACATTGCGCGCGCGGCGGCGACGATGGGGATCACGGTGCATGACCATATCATTGTGGGCAAGTCGCGGTGGTTGAGTTTCCGGGCGGAGAAGCTGCTGTGATGGAGGTATCGGCGTTCAATGAGGAGGGGCGTGGGCCCGCCCCACGTCATGGTCCGCGTAGGCGGACCATCCACGCCTTGCAGTGCCGATTGCGGCCTAGGCGTGGATGCCGACCTTCGCCGGCATGACGGGGGTCAGGCCCGCGCCGCCGCTTTGCCGTCTCGGAATAGTACTGATAAGATCCACACGCGAAGGATAATGGAGAATACTATGACACGCCGATCAACGGCTTTCGCGGTGGTTGCGGCCGGGGTGCTGGCCATGGGGGGTGCTCGGGCGGCGGCGCTCACGCCGGACGATTTCCAGGTGCCGACGACGGCGGCGCTGGTGTCGCTGTGCACCGCGCCGGACACCGACCCGCTGTACACGCCGGCACGCAATTTCTGCCACGGGTTTACCGTCGGCACCTATCGGGCGGTTTTGGCCGAGCAGTCGGCGTCCCGGTCAAAGCACAAGCTGTTCTGCCTGGACGACAAGGCGGTGACTCGCGACCAGGCGATTGCCGCGTTCGTGCAATGGGCGAGCGGGCGGCCGAAGACTCTGGCCAGCGCGCCGACGGACGGGATTACCGAGTATCTCGCCGCGCAGTATCCGTGCAAGTGACCGGTAGGAGTGTGACGCGATGAAAAAGACGATCCTGGCCCTGGCGGCTGCCGGTTTGCTGGCGGGCTGCACGGGGATGAACGATACGCAGCAGCGGGCGCTGACCGGAACGGTGGGCGGGGCCGGTGTGGGCGCGGTGCTGGGCGCTATCGGCGGCAATGCGGGCCTCGGCGCGGTGGCTGGCGCGGGGGCGGGTTTGGTCGGCGGGTTGGTGTACGACAACGTCAAGAAGAACGAGCAGTCGGCGTATCAGCAGGGGTATGCCGCGGGGAAGACCTCGCACTGACGCTGGTTGATGCTGGGCCGGGCTGTTTCGCCGTGTGGCGGGATGGCCCGGCAAAGGAGAAAGGCGGCAAAGCTGCCTTAGCTCGTTGGGTCTATTTTAGAGACCACTGCCGCGACTAAGCTAGCGACATAGTTCCGTAATGGCGTAAGGCGCGCGGGATCGTGCTGGAGGATGTGCCGTAGGAGAAACAGCGAGTCGTCCTTCTTTGCAAAGGGTGCTCGCTGACCGGAGAGCGTCCCGCAGACGTCCTTGATAAGATTGGCTGCATCGACGCGGGTCAGCCAGTCGGTGCTGTCGATGTCGCCGTTCCATTCGCCAACATGAAGTGGACGCTCCGCTGCCGCCGCCTTCAAAGCAGCTGCAACCGTCGCAGCCGTGACGGTTGCAGCCGACTCAGGGTCTTTGCTGGTAATGAATGCGGCAATCGCTGTCGGGTCAATGAGGTAGCATTCGAAGTGCCGCCTGGGGAGGAAATGCAGTGAACCGCCCGCGTCCCGCTGCATTTTCGTTTTTTCGGGATCGGTCAGCTTCTCCGTATCGAAGCTGAAAGCGACAGAGACGACCAGCGTCGCAGCGGCGATGCTCAGGCGGCTATAGACCTCGTAAACAATGGCCGGATCGCGCCTTTTCGTGTTGAAGTCACCCGTCGCTGCGACCGACGTGAAAATCGTGCCGCGCGGCAGAGGTCCAATCAGCTGTTGATACAAATATGGGAAGCACAGTTCTTCCGTCGGTCCCTCTACCCAGATGACCCGTTCGGCGGCGAAGACGTCCGCCATCGAGACGCCGAGATGCTCAGCCACCTCCCGGAGCTTGCCTACTTCAGCTAAGTCCAGAGGCTCGATTGACGACTCGTAACCCGAGCGCTTCACGAGATGAATCGTCGCCGGGTTGCTAAAGCTGATCACTTCTGGCGAGTGTGTTGATATAATGTACTGATGTTGCCTATATTGTGTCTGCAGGATACGAAGCAGTGCCTTGACTGCGGCGGGATGGAGGAAGCTATTAATCTCGTCGATAATGATAATGGCGGCGGTGTCGAGGGTCATGATTGCCGTAAGCAGCGCGATAACCTGGGAGACACCGGTGCCGCTGGAGTTCAGCGGGAAGCTCAGTTCCACCCTTTCCATTGCCTCGGTCGGCCAAACGCGCACTTCCAAATGGTTGTTTTCTGGTCGCGTCCTGACAGTGAGATTCCCTACAGTTGGAAAGATTTCGCGGATATGTCGGACCAATTGCTGGAACACGTCTCCCCGCTCGCTGCTCAGGATATGGAGCACATTCGGCAGATTGCTCGCGTTCGGTTGCAGGCGGGCACTGTAGCCAGGCGGTGCTTCGCCAACTCCCATTCGTTCAGCGGTGAAGTAGAACATGTCGCGCTGCCACGCCTGCCACACCAGTCCCGGTAGCGTGTCTTGCCCATTGACCTCAGGCCGGATCGTGATGTCGCCATCATTAGGCGTCGCTACCGCGGCGTATCGCTGTTCGCTGGCTACGTGGTGGAAAAGTTGAAGCGACGGATAAGGCGCGGAAAAGTCACCATATACCGACCGATTAACAAAAATCGAGACGTTCAGGCGTTCAAAGAACTCCTGCATATAGGCTATTACGTCAGCAAATTGAGACTTCGTCACGGGAAAAAGTTGCGGCGAGCCAGAACGCAAAACCCAGTCCCGGATTTGATCCCCGCTAGCTTCTACCGTAAAGAAGGTCTCAGGTTTCCCCAACTTGTATGCGTCGCATTTTTCTGGTGTCCGATGCGGGTCATCCGAAAGGGTGGGTAGAAGCGCGCGCAGAAACGCGCTCTTGCCCACGTTGTTCTGTCCAATGATCAGGTTGATGCCGCCAGAAAACCCCACATCCCCGGAGTCGCTGAACGACTGGAAGCCCAATATCCGTGCTTTTGTTAGTCTCATCTTGCCACCTCGCAACGGTAAGCGTAGGGCTCTACCCCGGCCGAACGCCAGGGCCAAAACCGATGGACTGCAGGCAAATTGTATTAAAGGCTCACCGGCAACAATTCGGCAATTTTGCCGCGAAAAGCCCCAATGACAGAAAAGACGACTCCAAGCTGGCTAGATCTTTGAGTTCGGAAAAGTCCTACTGCCTGATGAGCCGGTTGCGAAACGCCGGGTCTGATTAAAGCCTAGCCACCGACGCAATGCTCTGGCACACCGGTAACCGCGCGCCCAACCGTCCTCACGCGCGCGATCCGGAACCCCGGCTTCGATCTCCTTCGCCGCCTGAAACAACCCCGCGACCCGCGATGCGTCACCGTCCCGCTGCTTCACGCCGGCAACCATTCAGGCAGCCCGGACCGGTCCATCGCCCGCCGGAGATGGGACGGCTGTCGCCGAAAGAGCGGGCGGCGGACAAGGTCCGGGTCGAGCTGCTGACTCGGAGTGCCGCGAGGCTGGTGTCGGGCACGCCATTGGCGCCGTTTCCGCCCGGAAAGTGAGAGCGGTTCCCACCCCCCGTCACGGTTCGGCCGCCCCTACCCGCCGAACGGCACGTGCACCCAGCCCTGCATCAGCACCCGGGCGCTGCGGCTCATGATCGCCGCGCTGACCGTCCACTGACCATCCACCAGCGTTGCCTTCGCCCCCACGCGCAACGTCCCGGACGGGTGCCCGAAGCACACCGTCTCACGCTCCCCGCCGCCGGCCGCCAGGTTGACCAGCGTGCCCGGCACCGCCGCCGCCGTGGCGATCGCGACCGAGGCCGTGCCCATCATCGCGTGGTGCAACTTGCCCATCGACAGCGCGCGCACCAGCAGATCGACATCGCCGGCGGCGATCTGCTTGCCGCTGGAGGCAACGTAGTCCTTCGGTCCGGCGACAAACGCAACCTTGGGCGTATGCTGGCGCGAAGCGGCGTCCTCCAGCTTGCTGATCAGCCCCATGCGCAGGGCGCCGTGCGCGCGGATAGTCTCGAAGCGCGCCAGGGCCGCCGGGTCGCCGTTGATGTCGTCCTGCAGCTCGGTACCCTTGTAGCCCAGCGCGTCGGCATTCAGGAAAATCGTCGGGATGCCGGCATTGATCATGGTCGCCTGGAACGTGCCGACGCCCGGCACCTCCAGCGCATCCACCAGCCGCCCGGTGGGGAACATCGAGCCGCCCTCGCCCTCCTCGGCCGGATTCAGGAAGTCCAGCCGGACCTCGGCCGCCGGGAAGGTCACGCCGTCCAACTCGAAGTCGCCGGTCTCCTGCACTTCGCCGCCCGTGACGGGGACGTGGGCGATGATGGTCTTGCCGATATTGGCCTGCCAGATCCGCACCACGGCGATGCCGTCATGCGGGATGCGGATCGGATCGACCAGCCCGTTGCGGATCGCGAAGGGGCCGACGGCGGCGGAGAGGTTGCCGCAATTGCCGCTCCAATCCACGAACGGCTTGTCGATGGAGACCTGGCCGAACAGGTAGTCCACGTCGTGGTCCGGTTTCGTGCTGCGGCTGAGGATGACGGTCTTGCTGGTGGAGGAGGTGGCGCCGCCCATGCCGTCGATCTGCTTGCCGTAGGGATCGGGGCTGCCGATGACGCGCAGCAGCAGCGCATCGCGGGCCGGGCCGGGGACGCGGGCTGCCGCCGGCAGGTCGTCGAGTGCGAAGAAGACGCCTTTGCTGGTGCCGCCGCGCATATAGGTGGCGGGAACCTTGATCTGGGGAGCGTGGGCCACGGGGCCTCCTTGCTTTGGACGATGCCCGGGTGTCGGGGGCTGAAGATTGAAAGACCATGCCTCTATCCGCGCGCCCGCGCCAGAACGCAACCAGGGCTGATGCCGCATCTGCCGGCGGTCAATTGCATATGGCGGCCTTCAGGCGGCAGGTCGGCAAAGTCTCCGGGCTGATCGAGCCGGGAGGGATTGGGTGGCAATGGTCGCCTGGCAGAAAGCCGATCCACATCAGAATATTTGGCATGAAAACTGGCGGAGAGGCAGGGATTCGAACCCTGGGTACCCATAAGGGTACAACGGTTTTCGAGACCGCCCCGATCGACCGCTCCGGCACCTCTCCGTACCATCGCCAGCAACTGGCGCGTCGATGCCGTCACCTAGCCGGGAAGCCACGCCGACGCAAGCGTGACAAGCACATCGCGGGATAAACCCGCCGCGCGCCCTACTTCGCCGCCGGCCTCGGCGGCTCCGGTCGCTGGAAAACCGCCGCCTTCGTCACCGGCGGCGGCGAGGGATCGAATATTGGCCGCAGCACGGAGGTTCCCTCCGGTCCGGCCACCGTCACGCCCGCATCGCTGATCGCCGTCACCTCATACGCCCCCAGCCGCATCCCTTGCTCCGCCACCATCGGCTTGCCCGGCCCGGCGAAAATCGCCAGCTTGCGCGATCCCGTCACGACAATGCCGGTCAGACGGGGCAGCCCGCTGATGCTGCGTGCCGCCCCCGCCGCCGGCCGGCGATCCGGACTGAACAGCGGGCGCGCCAGGATCGCCGCCAATTGCCCATCCCGCTGGCCCGGCGGGTCCGCCACCGCGGCAGCATCGCCGCCCGGCGCCGCCGGGACGGCCCGGATCGTCGCAATGTCAGGCTGCGATTGCCCGCCGCCCGCCAGTTCAACCCCGATCACCCCGCACAAACAAAGCGCCGCCGCGCCCATTGCCGTCAGCCGGGCATCGATCACGTGCCGGCCCCCGGTTCGGCCGGCCTGAAGCCATACAGCACCATGGACGCCTGTATCGGCAGGGTCGCCGGGTGAGCCACCACCACCGGGCTGTGAAAGTGCACGTCGCCGATGAAGATGCGTGCCGGAGCCTGCTCGACGGCATGCATCAGCGCGATCAGCACCGGCCACGGCGCATTCAGGCTGATCCGCAGGGACACCTTGTGCCAGCGCTCCGCGGCGGTCGTCGCCGGGAGTGTCTCCACCGCCGTCAGGCTAGCCCCGGCGGCGTTTGCCATTTTCTGCACCGACTCCTGCAGCGCCGCCGCCGCCAGTGCATCCGTGGCGCCCGGGAGCATGGCGGTCACTCCCTCGGCGCCGTCATCGCGCCGCGCAGCCGCGGCCGCCCGCATCGCCGGAAGACGCGCCGCCACGCCCTGCATGCGCGCCAGCAACGCCTGCCTCCGCTCCAGTTCCGCCTGCCCGTCCGCGTAGAACGACCAAAGCGGGGCGACGGCGCCCAGCCAGACCAGACCCAGCGCCAGCACGCCGCAGCCGACGGCCAGGGCCTGGCCGATCCGGCCGGCGCGCCAGGTGGCGGGAATCATGGCCGGACCTCCGCCCCGATGGTGAATACATCGGCGGTGGCGCCCTCGATCCGCGTCACCGGGGCGGCGAAGGCCGCATCCCGAATCGACGGCTCCGCCGACAATCCCGTTATCAATCCCGGGGCCGAAGCCGATCGGCCGCTGATCGAGACGTGGCGGTCGCGCAGGGCGAAGTCGGTCAGAAAACTGTCGTCCGGCAGGATGCGGGTCAGCGTCGCCAGAACCTGCAGCACGTCCGCCGTGTGCTCCTGTTCGCGCGCCAGCACCTCGCGGCCGGCATTGCCGTCGCTCAGGCCGCGGCGCAGCGCCTCGACCCGGGCCACCGCCGGCTGCAACGTGGCGATCTCGGCATTCGTGCCATGCAGCGCCAGCGCCTGGAGGACAAACGGCAGGATCAGCGCCAGCACCGCCAGGCCGGCGCACAGCCAGGACAGCGCCGGCAGCAACCGGGAGCGTGCCGCGGCATTCTCCGCCAGCGTCAGCAGCCGGCGTTGGCCGCCGGAGTCGATCTCCAGGAAGCGCGGCACGATGCCGGAAGCCGCCAGGCTTTCCAGCGGTCCCGCCAGAGCGGCCTTCGGCACCATCGTCAGCACGATGTCCGTCCGGGTCCTGTCCCCCGGCTTCGGCCGCCCGTCCCAGCGCCAGTACAGGGCATGGGCAGGGAAGGGGGTGATGCGGGCAAGGTCGTGCCGCAGCATCTGATCCAGATCGTTGCGCGGCGCGGTTGGCACCGCATAGCGCTTTTCCAGCACCGCTCCGGCGGCGGGACGCAGCAGCACGGTCTTGTGCGCCGCCAGCCGCGCGGCCACGCCCGGGCCAATCGGCTCCTCACGGCCCTTTCGGCGCTGCGATGCTGTTACAATATCGTTTTGGTCCACATCAATGACGATCGCGTCCGGCACCGCCGCGCCATTGATCAGCGACGCCGGCAGCAGCTCGGCAATGCGCGCGCTCCACCAGGCGAGAAACTCAGCCAGCATGCATCGAACCCCCGGTGGCGACCATGATTCCGGCGGCGCCGAAACACCAATCGCGAATGCGAGAGCGCGGCCGTGGAGGGATATCAACGATCGTATAGCGTTGATAGTTTACAAACACTTTTGTGACATGTTATATCGCTACATAACCATTCCACGGAGACAACCATGCCGCCTGACAGCCTTACGATCACGCCGGATGCCATCCCGGACACGCTCGGCCGGGCCGCCGCGCTGCTGCAAGCCCGCTACGGCGCGGCCGAAGCGCCTGCCGCACGCACCTGGAACGAGGTGCTGGACACGCTGCTGGCCCATCGCTCGGTGCGGGCGTTTCTGCCCGACGCGCTGCCTGCCGGCACGCTCGACCTGCTTGTCGCCGCGGCGCAGTCCGCCGCGTCTTCCTCCAATCTTCAGGCCTGGAGCGTGGTAGCCGTCGCCGATCCGGCCCGCAAGGCGCGCCTGGCGGCGCTCGCCGGGAACCAGAAGCATATCGAACAGGTCCCGCTGTTCCTCGTCTGGCTCGCCGACATCGATCGTCTGGCCGAGATCGGCACCATCGAGAAGGTCGAGGTCGAGGGCACGGCCTATCTGGAACTGCTGCTCGTCGGTGTCGTCGATGCGGCACTGGCCGCGCAGAATGCCGTGGCGGCGGCGGAGTCGCTCGGCCTGGGCGCGGTCTATGTCGGCGCCATCCGCAACAACGTCGAAGCGGTCGCGGCCGAGTTGGGGCTGCCGCCGCGGGTACTGCCGGTGTTCGGCCTGAGCGTGGGACGCCCTGATCCCGCTGTAATAACCGACATCAAGCCGCGGTTGGCGCAATCCGCCGTGCTGCATCATGAGACGTATTCGAAGCACGGCCGCGGCGAAGCGGTCGCGCGGTACAATGCGACACTGAACGATTTCCAGCGGGCGCAGGGCCTGCCGGTCGAAGACTGGAGCCGCAAGGTGGCGGAGCGGGTGGCCACCCCGGCCGCGCTCGCGGGGCGGCACAAGCTGCGGCAGGCGCTGCACGCCCTGGAGTTCGAACTGCGCTAGAAACGAGACGCTTTCTCACTCCGTCATGGCCGGGCCTGCCCCCATAGGCGTAAAAATGGCGCTCTGACGGCCGCATCAACGGTCGTGCCGACGAAGGTCGGCGCCCACGCCGTTGCCTTGATCGGCACCGAAAGGCGTGGATGGTGCGCCTTCGCGCACCATGACGGGGGAAAGATTTAGCCGCCGGAGCTCTATTTTAACGCCTATGCGGGCCTGTCCGGCCATTCTCGGACCTTTCAGGCAATCGCGCCGTTCAACCCCGCCGGGAAAAATCCATAGTTGGCGCTTGCACCACCGAGATACACGATGTTCAACACCTGCGTCGTCGTCCGGCTGAACGCCAGCGCATTGGTATTTGTCGGCGTGATATTGGCGTTGCCGTTCATCACCACGCCCTGATCGTCCGCCGCGCCGGACGCCGCTGCGCGCACGGCGGAAATCTTCGCCGTCTGCTGGCCGAGGCCAAGCTGATACAGCAACGTTCGGATGCTTCCCGCATGGTAGGCCTCGACCGCGAGAATGCTGGCCGCCGCCGCCAGATAGGTCTTGGATGAAATCAACGGCGCGGCCCCATTATAAGCCGTAACGCCGACATCTTCGAACACATAGGCGCCGAGCAGGAAGCTGACCTCATCGGCGAAAGGATTGAACGTTTCGCCCGTTTTGATCAGCCCGGCGGCCTCCCAAAGCGTGTTGAAGCTGTTGTAAAGATCGATGCCCGGCCGCGCCACCGCACCGCTGCCGAGCGCCGTCCGCAGGAACTCCACATGCGCGAGTTCGTCGATGGCGATGCTTCTGGCGTATTGCTCGATCGCCGGGGTTTTGAACGGCACGACGCCGCCGCCGACGACGTTGCCCTGCGTTCCCGTGCCGCCGATCGCTGTCGAAGGCAGGCCGGTTCCATTGACCGCCATCAGGTAGTATTCCGCTTCAAGATACTCCAGATTCAAAGCAAAATTCAGAATTGCCGCATCGCTTGGCGCGCTGGCGGCCCGGGCGCCGACGCCGCCGGTGGCAACCATAGACGCGGCAGCGGCGCCCAACCCTGCGGCGCGAAGAAAACCCCGGCGGTTCGGCACCGCCGGCTGAGTATTGACTTGCATGGATCTGCTGCTCCCGTTTTGTCGGGTCATGCTTTGCAGCGTGACCACGACAGCAATACGAAGCGTTTTTGCAGATGGATTAGGCCGAACGGTCACAAAGTCGTACGCGCCACCGCGAAGAAAGTGCAAGAACCTATCTCATTGCGCATCGAGTTCGCGGGTCCGGATACGGCCGTTCAGCCAGTTGACGGTAAAGGCAACTCTTTTCGTACCCGAACCAAGGATCACCGTCGCGCCGGAGGACCCGCCGTCCGGCATGAAGACAACACGCGCATCGCTCATCGCCTCGTGCGCCGGCAGTAGCAGCGGCGGGGCGCCATCGACCGAAAATCCCGCCGCACCGGTAACCACGGTCACGACACGATCCTGCGCGATGGCGCGCGACCGGGCCAGTCGCAGGGCATTGGTGAACGCACGTTCGGTGGCGTCCATGGTCAGTCCGGCGCTGTGCCAGGGCTGTCGCATCAGCACCAGGCCGCCGATCATCCCCATCACGGCGATCACCACGATCATTTCGATCAGCGTAAATCCGCCGCTGTCCCGGCCTGATCCGTCCGGTTTCACTGCAGGTCGCGCACCACGAACCCCGCCGGCACGATCCGCACCTCGAACCCATGCGCCAGACATTGCCGGATCGGCTGATCGCCGAACTGCGTCATCTCATACGGTGCCGACTGGACGCAGACCTGGCAGCGGACCACGTTGTCCGTCCTGGTCGCCTGTTCCGTGACGAATTTCGGATTCACAAAACTGTAGTAATTGCTCAGACGGATTTGCCGCGTCATTTCGTCCACGACCGACGGTTCGCGGCACACCGGCCCCCGCTCCCGGGCGGACGCCGGGCCAATCGTGGCCACCGCAGCGAGCATCGCAACCACCCCGACCCACCGCACCATCGACATCTCCCCGCACGGCCGAAACAAAACGCCTATCCATCCATAGCCGCAACACCTGTAAACCGCGCCAAACTCCTCATCAATTACCTGTCATTTGCTTGCGCTCTCCCCGGCAACCTATTCGATGGAACAGGGCAGGGGACCGGACACCGATGCAGACGACCGCAACCGATCAGCAGCTTGACGCGCTGGCCGGAATCCTGCTGCGGCAAGGCCACTGCGACCAGCGGACTCTCGACCGCGCCCGCCGCGCCGCCGCCGAGTCCGATCAGCGCCTCGACGCCATCCTGATCCAGTTGGGCCTGGTGTCCGAGCGCGGCCTCGCCGACGCCTACGCCGCCCTGCTGTCAGTGCCGGTCACGTCAATCGATCGCTATCCGGCGCTGGAGCCGGTGCTGCCGGATTGTCTCCCCCCCGCTTTCCTCCGCCACGCCCGTGCCGTTCCGCTGTCAGCCGAGGACGACACGCTGGTGCTGGCCGCGGCAGATCCGCTGGACCCGTTCACACCATCCGCCGTCGCGGCGGCGACCGGCCGCCGGGTCCGGCTGGAGGTCGCGGTGCCGATCGAACTGGAAGCGGCGATGAACCGCCTGTATCCGGAGGGAGACGGCGCCGAACCCACAGCCGACGGCGGCCTCCCCCTCGAAGACGACGCCGATCGGCTGAAGGATCTGGCGAGCGAGGCGCCGGTGATCCGGCTGGTGAACGTCCTGATTACCCGCGCGGTCGAGACCCAGGCCTCCGACATCCATATCGAGCCGTTCGAGGACCGGCTGCGCGTCCGCTACCGCTACGACGGCGTGCTGCACGAGGCTGAATCGCCGCCGCGCCATCTCGCCGCGGCGATCACCTCCCGAATCAAGATCATGGCCCGGCTGGACATCGCCGAGCGGCGGATGCCGCAGGACGGCCGCATCAAGATGGCGGTGCGCGGGCAGGACGTCGATTTCCGTGTCTCCACCATCCCGTCGCTGCATGGCGAGACGGTGGTGCTGCGCATCCTCGACCGTGCCGCCGTGGCGTTCGACTATGCCCGGCTGGGACTGTCGCCGGCGGTGATTAGCAAGCTGGGCACGGCGTTGGAGTTGCCCAACGGCATCGTGCTGGTGACCGGCCCGACCGGCAGCGGCAAGACCACCACGCTGTATACCGGGCTGCTGGCGCTGAACGCCGTCACCCGCAAGATCATCACGGTCGAGGACCCGATCGAGTTTCAGCTTCAGGGCATCAACCAGATCCAGGTGCGCTCGCAAATCGGGCTGACTTTCGCCAGCCTGCTCCGCTCCATCCTCCGCCAGGACCCGGACGTGATCATGGTCGGCGAGATCCGCGACGGCGAGACCGCGCAGATCGCGGTGCAGGCGGCGCTGACCGGGCATCTTGTGCTGTCCACCCTGCATACCAATTCCGCCGCCGCCGCGGTGACCCGGCTGCGCGACATGGGGGTGGAGGATTACCTGCTGACCGCCGTCTTGCGCGGTGTTATGGCGCAGCGCCTGGTGCGCCGGCTGTGCCCGGATTGCCGGCAGGAAGCGCCGGCCCCGCCGGAACTGGTCCAACGCTTTAGCCTCGATCGTCGCACAAATACCAGACCAATCACCCTCAGCCACGCCATCGGCTGCCCAGCCTGCCGCCACACCGGGTATCGCGGACGCGCCGCCATCGCGGAGTTCCTGGAGATGGGGCCGGAGATCGAACGCCTGATCTTCTCCCGGGCAGATCACTCCACGATCGAACGGGCCGCGGTAGCGGAAGGGATGGAGACGATGTTCGACGCCGGTCTCGCCGCCGCCCTGGCGGGTGAGACGACGATCGAGGAGGTCACCCGCAGCATCCGGGCTGACCCATGACCGCGTTCCGCTACACCGCCATCGGCGCTGGTGGCGAACGGCTGGCCGGAGTCATGGAGGCGGCGACCGCGGATGAAGTGATCGCCCGGTTGCAGCGCCAGGGCAGCATGCCGGTGCGCGCCGAACCGGCGGACAAGGCCGGACGGTGGTCGGGGCTGATGCACCTGGACCTCGGCGCCAGGCGCGGCCTGCGCAAGCAGGACGTGGCGGACCTGATCCGGGAACTCGCGACGATGCTGACGGCCGGGCAGGACCTGGACCGCGCATTGCGGTACATGCAGGAGACCGCGCCCGCACGGGTCAGGCCGACGATCACCGGGCTGCGCGATGCGGTGCGCGACGGCAGCCCGCTGTCCACCGCCATGGCGCGCTATCCGGCCAGTTTCCCCGCCATGCATGTCGGACTGGTGCGGGCCGGTGAGGCGGGCGGCAATCTCGGGCCGACCCTGGCGCGCATCGCCGATTTGCTCGACCGGCAGCGGGCGCTGGCGTCCACCGTGACCTCGGCGCTGATCTACCCCGCCGTCCTGCTGATCGCGATGATTGGGGCTGTGACACTGCTGCTGACCGAGGTGCTGCCGCAGTTCGTGCCAATGTTCGAGCAGAGCGGCGTCAAGCTGCCGGCCTCCACGCAGTTCCTGATCGACGCCGGCAACTTCGTCCAGGCGGACGGGCTGATGCTGCTGGGCGGGTTCGCGGTGGTTCTTGTCCTTGTGCGGTTGGCGCTCCGGCAGGACCCGGTCCGGCTGGTGGTGGACCGCGTGCTGCTGCGCCTGCCGATCATCGGTGGCCTGACGAAGGAGATCCTGGCGGCGCGGTTCAGCCGGGTGCTGGGAACGCTGCTGCTGAACGGCGTCGCCCTGATCCCGGCCCTGGGCATCGTGCGCGACGCCATGGGCAGCCGTGCCGGCCGGCTGGCGGTCGAGCGGGCCAGCCTGACCGCGCGCGGCGGCGGATCGCTGACACCCGAACTGGAAGCCTCCGGGGTGTTTCCACCGCGCACCATTCATCTGCTGCGCCTGGGTGAGGAAACCGCTCAGCTTGGGGCGATGGCGTTGCGCGCTGCCGACATTCATGAGGAGCGGACGCGGCTGGCGACGGCGCGGCTGACCTCCTTGCTGGTGCCGGCGATCACCATCCTGATGGGGGTGGCCGTTGGTGGCATCGTCGCGTCGCTGATGACGGCGATGCTCAGCCTGAACGACCTGGCGGGCGGATGAGGCGGCAGCGCGGCTTCACCCTGCTGGAGGTGATCATCGCGCTGATCATCGCCGGCATGGCGGCGGCGGCGCTGATGGCGGCGGTGGGCACCGGCCTGCGCGCGACGCGGACCGCGACCATGGTGGACCAGGCGCTGGTGCGCGCGAAGTCCCGCCTGACGGCCGCGACGCATGGCGAGAAGCTGGCGCCGGGCGACACGCGCGGTGACGATGGCGGCGGTTTCCGCTGGCGCCTGCACATCGCCCCGGTGGCGAGTGCCACGGTTCGGCCGGTGGGAGTGGTGGGTCCCCGGGGTGCGGCGTCGGTGCCGGTGGTGCTGTATGGCGTCACCGTCTGGATCGCCTGGGACGATGGCGGCTCCGCCCGCGAAGTCGAACTGTACACCGAGCAAGTCGGCGGATGAGGCAGGGCGGATTCACCCTGCTGGAGATCCTGGTGGCGCTGGCGGTGTTCGGGTTCCTGCTGCTTGGCCTGAGCCAGACTGTGCGGTTCGGCCTGGTCGCCTGGCGGCAGGAAGCGCGCATGGACGATGGCAAGACCGACCTGGAGGCGGTGGACCGCAGCCTGCGGCAGATCATCGAAAACCTGGCTCCGGCGGACGAGGCGGCGCGGGCGTCCATCGACGGGTCTTCGTCAGCGTTGACCGGACGCACCCGGTTGCGCGTGCCGGGGTCGGGACTGGACGCCATTCCTGTCGAGGCGGGGCTGGCGGTGTCGGGCACACGGCTGGTGCTGCGGTGGCGGCCCTACCATCACGGCGAACCGCTGCGGGCTTTGGCACCGCCGCAGGAGACGGACCTCATGAGCGGTGTCGCCAGGCTGGGGATCAGCTACTGGCAAAGCTCCGGCGTATGGGCCTCGTCGTGGAAGGAGCCGGAGCTGCCGCTGCTGATCCGGCTGCGGGTGACGTTCACCGGGGCGCATCCGCCGCGATGGCCGGACATTGTGGTGGCGCCGTTGCTGTCGCGGCCGTGACTAACCGGCTTACCGGGAAAGACCTTTCCAGTCTCAAGCTACTGTCTCTCGTCGAAAGACACCCCGGGGCGATGCTTCGTTCTGGTTCATGTGACATTCCGGCGGATGAGTGCGAAAAGGGGATATGAGCAACACCCTCTATGACCAGGACTTTTTCGCCTGGGCCAATGAGCAGGCCCGGTTGTTGCGCGCCGGCAAATTGTCTGACGCCGACATCGAGCACATCGCCGAGGAAATCGAGAGCATGGGCCGGGCCGAAAAGCGCGAACTGGTCAATCGCCTGATCGTGCTTTTGCAGCATCTGTTGAAATGGCAGTTCCAACCGGGCCGCCGCGGATCAAGTTGGGAAGCAACAATCTCGGTCCAGCGTCATGCCCTGGAGCGGCATCTGGATGATAGCCCGAGCCTGAAGAGCGCCCTACCCCTGGCAACCGAGCAAGCATACCGCGACGCCGTCATCGTAGCCGCGGGCGAAACCGGCTTGCCGAGGAAGACCTTTCCGGTGTCCTGCCCGTGGACGTTCGAGCAGATCATGGACGAGGACTTCTGGCCCGGACACGGCTAGCCGGCCGCCCGGGCGCGGCGTGGACGAGGCACCGGCCGGAAAGCGAATTGCTGCATAAGTGACCGTCCAGCTAAACCGTGACATAGAAGGGTATGAGCAACACCCTCTATGACCAGGATTTTTTCGCCCGGGCCAATGAGCAGGCCCGGGTGCTGCGTGCCGGCAGACTCTCCGAAGCCGACATCGAGCACATCGCCGAGGAAATCGAGAGCATGGGCCGATCCGAGAAGCGGGAATTTGTGAACCGCCTGTCCGTCTTGCTGATGCACCATTTTGAAATGGCGGTTTCAACCCTCGGCGCGCGGGACGATCCGGCGTCTAACCATCGAGGAACAACGCCATCGGCTGGCCGACCACCTGCTCGATAACCCGAGCCTGAAGGCCACGCTCGATGCTTCGATCGCATCGGGCTACAAGCTTGCGGTCTTGGGGGCGGCACGCGAAACCGGTCTTGATCGCGCGGTCTTTCCGGTCGTCTGTCCCTGGTCCTTTGAGCAAGTCATTGACCCGGAGTTCTGGCCCGAACACGGCCAGCTACAGACGACCGGGGATGTTCGCCGTCTCGTAGAACACGGCAACAATGGCGGGTGGCTGAATGGCGTAAGCAACCCAGTATCGCCCGGCCTTTACCCATGCCCGGCCCGGCCGGGCGAGTTGTGGATAGGGACGCGGGGCGGGAAGTCCGGCTTCCGGCTTGGTGACGATACTTTGCCACGCAGTTTCAAGCGCGGCGGCAAGACTTCTGATAGCCTCCGGCCGCCCTCGATCCTGATAATGCCTTTGAAGTTCACGCACCTGTCGTCCGGCGCGGGGAGACAAAACAATCAACGGCCGCGGGTGGCCTTGCCGGCCTGTTGCTTGGCCTCAAGCTGCTCGGCCGCAGCGTAAAGCTCGCGAATGATCTGGTCGCCGTCCACGGTCAACCCGGCGGCAAGCTCGGCCTCGCTCTCGGCAAGGATTTCGAGCCATCCGTCAGGTATCGGGGCGATGGGCATAGTGTCGTCCATGCGACGAGACTACATGGAACGCGGCTGACAATCCAGCCTTCTGCCGGTGGCATATTTGCTGGCGGCTCGCAGCGTCCGGCCGCCATAGAAGCGGTAGCCGTGCGCTCGCCGCGGACCTCTCAGGGCGCCGCGACCATATGGCACTTCGCGGACATCCACGTTATCAATGTCTCGCCATGGCGCTTAATGGGTTGAAGTCTTCCGTCAGATGAAAACATAGCGTCGTGTCGCGAACGTCGCAAACCGCGACCTTTGTAACACCACTATCGGCCCGCGCGGATTGATTGGCGTTTTCGATGGCAAGTGTCGACAACGCAATCGCGATAACACTGAGCACGGATTTCGAATACCAGTCTAGCATCTCCATCCCCCATCGCAAAAAAAATACCGACGGCTTCGTTATATTAATGGCGAAGAATCAAAATGGGGTCAGGGCACCGCACGCTCTCAGCGCATACCCTCATCTCAAGAAGTTTCGAGAGCCAGAAATCGAACCAAATGCCTGCTGTCACGCGATTTCGAACAAATCACGTCTCGCGCCCCACTCCAGCAGAATTACGCCAGCCTCGGGCGCCATGAACTATGTCCCGCGGCCCGTCCTGGCCAGTTAAGGCCAACCATTCACATTTGCATCCGGCAAGGAAGGACAGAGCCAATCCGGAACACTGGCCCAGTGCAGCCAAAGTCGTGGATGGCCGGGCCAAGCCCGGCCATGACACAAAGCCGAACCGCTACCCGGCCTGTCTGTTCGGCGCCCCCTCAGCTTCGAGAAAATCCTGCGCAAACCGCTGCAGCACTCCCCCGGCCTCGTAGATCGACACTTCCTCGGCCGTATCCAACCGGCACGTCACCGGCACCTCCACGGAAGAGCCATCCCGCCGGTGCACCACCAGCGTCAGGTCCGCGCGAGGCGTCCGAGCACCCTTCACGTCGTAGGTTTCGGTGCCGTCCAGGCCCAGGGTCAGACGGTTGACGCCCGGTTTGAACTCCAACGGCAGCACCCCCATGCCGATCAGGTTGGTGCGGTGGATGCGTTCGAAACCCTCGGCGGCGATGGCCTCGACACCCGCCAGGCGCACGCCCTTGGCCGCCCAGTCGCGCGACGAACCCTGGCCGTAGTCGGCACCCGCGATGATGATCAGCGGCTGCTTGCGCTCCATGTAGGTCTCGATCGCTTCCCAGATGCGCTTCACCTCGCCCTCGGGTTCCACCCGCGTCAGCGAGCCTTTCTTCACAGTCCCGTCCGGGTTGCGGACCATCTCGTTCAGCAGGGTCGGATTGGCGAAGGTGGCGCGCTGCGCCGTCAGGTGGTCGCCACGATGCGTGGCGTAGGAGTTAAAGTCCTCCTCCGGCAGGCCCATCTTCGCCAGGTACGCACCCGCCGCGCTGTTCAGCATGATGGCGTTGGACGGCGACAGATGGTCGGTTGTGATGTTGTCGCCGAGCACCGCGAGCGGGCGCATGCCGGTCAGTGTGCGCTCGCCAGCCAGCGCGCCTTCCCAATAGGGCGGGCGGCGGATGTAGGTGCTTTGCGGCCGCCACTCATACAGCGGGCTGACCTTCTGGCGGGCGCCGCCCTTGCCGAACATCGGCGCGTAGACATTGCGGAACTGCTCCGGCTTGACCGACGCCGTGACCACCGCGTCGATCTCCTCGTCGCTGGGCCAGATATCCTTCAGACGGATTTCCTTGCCATCAGCGGACACGCCCAGCACATCCTGCTCGATATCGAAGCGGATGGTGCCGGCGATGGCATAGGCCACCACGAGCGGCGGCGAGGCCAGGAAGGCCTGCTTGGCATACGGGTGAATGCGGCCGTCGAAGTTGCGGTTCCCCGAGAGCACGGCGGTCGAATACAGGTCGCGGTCGATGATCTCCTGCTGGATCTTCGGATCAAGCGCGCCCGACATGCCGTTACAGGTGGTGCAGGCGAAGGCGACGATGCCAAAGCCGAGCTTCTCCAGCTCCGTGGTCAGCCCCGCCTCGTCCAAATACAGCGCAACCGTCTTCGACCCGGGCGCCAGCGAGGACTTCACCCACGGCTTGCGGGTCAGTCCCGCCCGGTTGGCGTTGCGCGCCAGCAGGCCGGCAGCGATCACGTTGCGTGGGTTCGACGTATTCGTGCAGCTCGTGATCGCGGCGATGATCACCGCGCCGTCCGGCATCAGGCCCGGCTCCTGGGTCCACGCAGACGCTATGCCGCGCGCCGCCAAATCGGACACCGGCAGGCGGCGATGCGGGTTGGACGGGCCGGCCATGGTGCGCACCACGGTGGACAGGTCGAAGCGCAGCGTGCGCGGGTATTGGGCGTTCTTCAGCGTATCGGACCACAGGCCGGCGGTGCGGGCATAGGTTTCCACCAGCTTGAGCTGCGCGTCCTCGCGGCCGGTCAGCCGCAGATACTCGATGGTCTGCTGGTCGATGGAGAACATCGCCGCCGTCGCGCCGTATTCCGGCGCCATGTTGGAGATGGTGGCGCGGTCGCCCAGGGTCAGGCTGGACGCGCCCTCGCCATAGAACTCCAGCCAGGCGCCGACGACGCGTTCCTTGCGCAGGAATTCCGTCAATGTCAGCACGAGGTCGGTCGCTGTGATGCCGGGCTGGCGGCGGCCAACCAGTTCGACGCCGATGATGTCGGGCAGCCGCAACCAGGAGGCGCGGCCGAGCATGACATTCTCGGCTTCCAGGCCGCCCACGCCAATCGCGATGACGCCGAGTGCGTCCACATGCGGCGTGTGGCTGTCGGTGCCAACCAACGTGTCGGGGAAGGCGACGCCGTTCTGCGAGTGGATGACCGGCGACATCCGCTCCAGGTTGATCTGGTGCATGATGCCGTTGCCCGGCGGCACCACTTCCATGTTCTCGAACGCCTGCTTCGTCCAGTTGATGAAGTGGAAGCGATCGTCGTTGCGGCGGTCTTCCACGGCGCGGTTCTTGGCGAAGGCATTCTTGTCGTCGCCGTTGTATTCGACGGCCAGCGAGTGATCGACGATCAACTGCACCGGCACCACCGGGTTCACCTTGGCGGGATCGCCACCCATGTCGGCGATCGCGTCGCGCAGGCCCGCCAGGTCCACCAGGGCGGTCTGGCCGAGGATGTCGTGGCAGACCACGCGGGCCGGATACCACGGGAAGTCGAGGTCGCTCTTGCGCTCGATCAGTTGCTTCAGCGCATCGGTGAGCTGCGCGGGGTCGCAGCGGCGCACCAGGTTCTCGGCCAGCACCCGGGACACGTAGGGCAGGTGGTCGTAGCTGCCCGGCGCGATCGCCTCGACGGCGGCGCGGGCGTCGAAATAGTCCAGCGCGGTGCCGGGAAGCGGTTTGCGATACTGCGTGTTCATGTCGGGGTCTCCTGCGGGATCTGTCGTTCGATGTTGAGCCGGGAGGCGCGGATGTGCCGCCGCATCAGTAGTTCGGATAACTCGCCGTCGCCGTCGGCGATGGCGTCGAGGATGCGGTGATGCTCGGCGAAAGCCTGGCCCGGGCGGTTGGGCGTGGCGGAATACTGGATGCGATACATGCGAGCCAGTTGGTAGAGCTCATCGCAGAGCAGGCGGAACAGCATCCGGTTTCCGCTGCCCTGGACGATGCGGTAGTGGAAGTCGTAGTCGCCTTCCTGCTGGTAATAGCCGCGCCCGGCCTGGAAGGTCGCATCGCGCTCATGCTCGCGCAGCACGCCGCGTAGTTCCTCGACCTGCTCCGGCTGCATGCGCTCGGCCGCGAGCCGGCAGGCCATGCCCTCGAGCGATTCGCGGATCTGGTAGAGTTCACTCAGTTCCTGCCGGCTGAGCGACACCACGCGGGCGCCGGCATGCGGTACGCGCACCAGCAGCTTCTGGCCCTCCAGCCGGTGCAGCGCCTCGCGCAGCGGACCGCGGCTGATGCCGTAGGCGCGGGCCAGTTCCGGCTCGGAGATCTTGCTGCCGGGCGCGATGTCGCCTTTGACGATGGCCGTCTGGATCAGCCGCAGGACATGGTCCGAGAGCGTCTCGCCGGCACCGGCTTGGGTTGCCGGCTGAGTCGGTGTCTTTTGAACTATGTCAACAATCCGGGCGCTGGCGGGCGATTGCATGGCGCGCATCAGCCATAGCGAGCCAAGATTGTCAACAATGCGGGAAACCAGGCGTCGAGACCGACAAACCGCTAACCACCGGCGGCCAGGAGTACAGCCGTTGCTGAATCCGAAAGCGTAGGCATCCTCCGAAAGGCGCGCCGCCGGGCGAAATCCCTTGAACCGCATAGCCGTGCCGACTCAACTCTGGTCCTCACCACGGACCAATCAGATCAGGTGTCCGATGGCCACGACCGAAACCATGACCGCGTCCGAGTTCAAGGCCAAGTGCCTAACCATCCTCGACCGCCTGGCAGGCCACGAACTGGAGCGCGTCATCATCACCAAACGCGGCCGAACGGTCGGTGTCCTGCTGCCTCCGCAGGCTCTGGCCATTCAGGATCTATTCGGCAGCATGCGCGGCTCGGTTACCATTCCGGAAGGCTTCGACCTCACCGCGCCTGTCCTCGATGAGCCGTTGGATGCCGAGGAAGGCATTTGGTGCCATGAATGATGACGATCCCCCCGCCGGCCCCGCCGCTATCAGTCGCTGATATCCACCCGCGCCCAGGTGACATCGGGGTCGAATCGCGTGATCCCCGCCGCGATCTTGCCGGTCGCGGCGCCCAGATCCTTCTGGAACACGACGCCGTCCTGGTCGACCGCAAAGGTCATGACCCCGCTGTTCTCATACGCTGCCGGCCAGGCCAGGAACGCGAAGCCGCCGGTCATCTTGCCGCCGCTCAGGTAGCTCTTCGCGCCGCCCGGTGCATTCGGACCCTGCGCCTTCAGGATCTTGAAGAAGTAGCCGTGATACGGCTCCTGCTTGCCGGCGGGCGAGGCGGCGCCTGGATAGCCTTCGTCCCGCGCCTGCTCGATGAGCGGCGCCAGCGGGCTGGGCGCCTCGCCTTCCTCCGCCTCCCAGTACAACCCGTCCTCCTGCCCCGGCGTGCTGAACAGCCGATCGGCGTAGACGCCGGTGCCGGTGCCGCGTTGCACGCGGTCGAAGTAGTCCTTCTCCGCCTCGACGCTGGCGAGCAAGGTGCGGATGGTCAGCAGCTCGTTGCGGCCGATGCGGCGGTCGATGATCTGCTGCGCGCCGGAGGCGGCATCGAAGCGCCAGCCGTTATCCGCCTTCACCAGCGGTATCGGCAGCGGCCAGGCGTTCGGACCGATGCTCAGCACGATGCTGCCGTCATCCTGCGGCGTCAGGCTGTGCGCCGCCGCATAGGAGTCCAGGAAGCGCTGACGGCCCGCCGCGTCGGCCACCCGGTCGCCGGAACTGACGAGCTTCTCGGCGCCCGGGCCAAAGATTCCGCGCATGGCCTTTTCGTCGCCGGCCTGTTCGGCCTTGACCAGGGCGGCCACCGCATCGTCGGGGCTGCCAAAGATCTGCTGCGGCGGGGCCGGGGGCGCCGCGTTGGCCGAAACCGCGAGACCGGCCGCGAACAGGGCGCCTGTCAGCCAGGGGCGGAGGGCGTGGGTCATGCCGGTTCTCCTCATCGTCCGCGTCCATGGCCGCCGGCGGTGCGGGCGCCGCCGCCGCCACCTCCGGCCCTGGGACCGCCTCCGCCGCCACCGGACGGGCGAGCGCGCGGGGTGCTGGCCTGCCGGCTCTGGGCGCCGCGGTTGCCGAACTGTGAAGCCGCCCGCCCGTCATTCATGCCGCTGAGGGCCGGCGGGTTGCGTCCGCCGCCAGCCGGGCGTTGCGCGGGGGTCGGGCGGTTTACCTGCGGACGGTTGCCGGCGCCCTGGCCGGCATTCGGACGGTTCGCCCCGGCGCCTTGCCCCACGTTCGGGCGGTTGCCCTGGCCGGCATTGGGGCGGTTCGCCCCGGCGCCTTGTCCGGCATTCGGGCGATTGCCCTGGCCCGCGCCTTGTCCGGCATTCGGGCGATTGCCCGGGGTCTGCGCCGGCCTGGTCGCCGCGCGGTTGGCGCCGCCGTTCTGGCCGATGGGCGGGCGGTTGCCGGGACCCATGCCGCCGGGCGGCCGGACCACTCCGCCGGGCACCGACACGTTCGAGCGTCCCACGCTGTTCGCCGGCAAACCACCGGCCCGCGCCGGGCGGCCGACGGGCCCGTTCGCCGGCGCACGGAATCCGGCACCTCCCGGCCGGTTCGCGACATTGGTCGCCCGCCAGTTGGAGTTGTGGATCTGCGTCCGGTTGACGTTGATGTTGTTGTAGCGGTTGACGTTGACGTTCATGTAGCCGCCGCCCCAGTTCGGGCGCGCCCAGCCCCACAGGCTGGCGGTGATCGCGACGCCCGCTCCGAACGCCAGCCCGGTCAGCAGCGCGTTGCCGACGGCATAGCCGGGCGGCGGCGGGTAGTAGACCGGCGGATAGGCCGGGTACGGCCACGTGCCATAGACCACTGACGGGTTATACACCGGCACATAGACGACCGAGGGCTGCGCCGGGGCGATGACGATGGTCTGGCCCTCGGTCCGCACCACCTGTTGCTCGGACGACTTCAACTGCCCGGCGATCTGCGCCTGCCGCCGCAGCCGTTGGATCGAGGCCATCACGTCGCTCTGCTGCACCGCCATCGCGTAGCCAAGCTGCTGCGTCCAGTCGAGCTGGCTGTTCATCATCGTCAGCACCTGCGGGAACGGCACCAGCGACTTCACCGACGGGTCCCAGGACACCGGCACCAGCGCCTGTGTCAGCGCGTCTCCGGTCAGCGATTTATTGGCGGGGTTCTCGGCCCAGCGCGCCGCATCGACGATCTCCAGCGGGTAGACCGAGGCTATCAGCACCTGGGTCAGCAACTCGTCCGGATACAGCGCGATGGGCGCCAGCAGGGCGTCGAGCTGCTCGGCGCTGTAGCCCTCCGCCTGGTCGGTCTGTGCCGGGGGCGGCGGTTGGGCGCGCAGCGGGGCGGGGGTGGTGCCGATGACCACGGCCGCGCAGGCGACGGCGGCAATCACGTGGCGCAACGCGCCCAGAGGCCGTTTCGTGCCGTTGACCTTGTTCGGAGTCCTCACCCTCAATCTCCCGTGTCGGCGATTGCCGGATTTATATCGCTTTCGCGAATTAGACAATGACAGGTGCGATCCGGTAGGGCGTTTGCCTACCGCCCCGGCGTCCGCATGGCGAACTCCGGCCCCCGTTGCGCGGCGTTTACGTATTTGACAGTCAGGGAACCACGATCTCGATCATGCTGCTGAAGCGCCGGAAACCCGCGTCGTTGAAGATCGGCAGGCGCGTCTCGCCGTGAGCCGTCATGGTGGCCACGATGTTGGCGTCGTGCCCCTGCCGGCCGCCGAACGAAAACCCGCGGCCGAGCGATGCAAGCCGATCCCACACCGGCAAACCGTCCTCGAGGATGGTAAAGCGCCGGCTGAAACCGTCGGCATCGGCGAGCGCCTCGGCCAGCGTGAGCGGCTTCGCCCAGACTTGCGGCCGTGCTGTGACCGCCAGATATTCACGCAGGACTTGCCGGCTGATGGCAAGCGGACCATTGGAGGCGAGCCGGGCGAGAGCTTCCCGGCGAAGACTCAGGCATGCGGGCCAGGTCGCGAGGTCGCGGACCGGGCATGCGGCGACAATCTGATAACGTCCCCGCCCCAACGCCAACGTGATCACGTTATCAAAATACGCCGTTATCAAGATCGCGCGCGAAATCGCCTACCCACGTGCTGTTCCAACCGGTTTTGTATACTCTGGCTGGTTCCTGAATCGTCGTCATTTCGAACTCGTCTGGAGTGCGGCTTCGCCTCTGAAGCTCGGATTCAAAGTCTTGTAACTCGCTTCGGCGTATGCATGGAAGATTCATGGGTATTCCTTTGCATAATTTAGGCCGCAACCTTTCCTTCAGCGATCAGAAAAGGCAGTCCGTCGGCTGCCTGACACCGCAATGAACGACCACAAAATGGCTCTTTCCTGGCGCAGGCTTCAATCTGGACTGCGTGTGAATCGACCGATCGGTCACGCGCGCGCCTCTGGGGCGCAGCATAGCGGGTTCGTCATTTCCGGGTGCGGCGATCGAGTATTGAAACGCAGATGAACGCGGATAAACGCAGATAGAATAGGAACCCGTGATCATCGCCCGGGGCTAACGTCCAGGCTTTGTTTATCAGCGTCCATCCGCGTTCATCTGTGTTTCAAAAACACTGTTTCGAACATTACGGATCAATGGCCTGACGAAACCGGCCAATTCCCGCCGGCAACAAAGTAATCAGCAGTGTCGCGTTCGCCGCCTGAGTATGATCGAACGCGTCATAGGCATGCGCCGCGACACTGCGGAACCGGCGCGTGACATCAGCGGCACGCGCCGCGGCTTCGTCAAAAATAGCCGGCCTTTCGCCGACAACGCTCGCCGCGCGCCGGATCAGGTCCGCACGCCAACTCGAACCTGTCGGCGCAGCTTCGCCGCACAACTAAACAGCAAGAACCGCCCGCCATGCGCGCGTGCGTACGCCGCCAGCGCCGGCATCAGCGCCTCCACCGCCGCGCGGCGCCTGGCCGCCTCGGCCGCCTTCCGCTCGGGCAGGGTCACGACGCGCTGCGTGCGGCCATTATCCCGGTTTCGGAGGCCCGAAACAAGCAGCCGGCGCTAGCCGTGGTGCAACAGGACGCGGAACACGCTGTGCGCGAGTTCCCGCAGGTCCGCCAGCAACTGGCCGATGGTATAGGTAGTGAAGAAGAGCGCCGCCATGAACAGCCCCTGATGCGCCGTCCGCCAGCCACTCAGCCAACGCTCGAACCGCTCCAGCGGCAACGCCAGGAACAGCGTCATGCCGATCAACCCGAACAATGCACCGAAGATGACGTCGCTCGGGAAGTGGATCCCCAGATAGATGCGCGGGAAATCGATCACCAGGATCGTCCATGCGCACGCGGCCAGCCCGGCGGTCCGGTTGACCGTCCAAAGCCCGGCGCCGAGCGCGAAGAAAAACATCGCATGGTCGCTGGGGAAACTGTTCCACGCGTTCAGGGAGCCGGCATCGAAATCCGTCACCGGAAAAGCCAGCCCAAGATTGGACAGCAGCGGACGTTGATGCACGTGCAGCACGAGTTGCAGCCCGCGCGAAACGGCGCCGATCAGGATCGTGCCGATCAACACCGTCGTCAGGCGCTTCTGCCGCTGTTCGCGCAGAGACGGCGGCTCATTGGCCGGCGCCTCCGCCCAGACGTACCAAAACAGGCACATCAGGGCGATACCCTTGAACATGTCCAGCCGTGAGACGGCATTGATCGCGTGATCCAGCAGCGAACTCTTGCCCGCGAAGCCGGAGACGAACCTCAGGATCGCCAGATCGAAGCTGTCCAAGACTGCTCGCATAGGCCCCCCCGAGCAGAACATTTCAGCGGTGTGATCCTATGATGATCGATTCGCGCGCCGCCGCGTGTCACGTAAGTGTCATATGGACAGGGCTTTGCCCGGCGGGCGGCCGAAGCGGGCCGCAAAAAATCGCGTTTCGCTTGCCTCCCGGACCCGCTGCCGCTAACCCTGCGCGCTTCGTTTGCAGGAGTTTGTCATGGCTTACAGGGTCGCGGTCGCCGGCGCCACGGGAGCAGTCGGACGCGAGATCATCAAAACCCTGGTGGAGCGTAACTTCCCAGCCTCGGAGGTGATCGCCCTCGCCTCCGGCCGATCGGCCGGCGCGGAGATTTCCTTCGGCGATAAGAAGGTGCTGACGGTCCGCAACCTCGACACCTTCGATTTTACCGGCGTCGATTTCGGTCTGTTCAGCCCGGGCGCCTCGATCTCCGCCATCCATGCACCGCGCGCGGCGGCGGCCGGCTGCGTCGTCATCGACAACACCAGCCAGTTCCGCATGGACCCCGATGTCCCGCTGGTGGTGCCGGAGGTGAACCCCGGCGACCTGCGCAAATTCGCCAAACGGAACATCATCGCCAACCCGAACTGCTCGACCATCCAGATGGTGGTCGCGCTGAAGCCGCTGCACGACGAGTTCAAGATCAAGCGCGTCGTCGTCTCGACCTATCAGTCGGTCTCCGGCGCCGGGAAGGAGGGCATGGACGAGCTGTTCAACCACACGAAGTCGTCCTTCGTGCATGAGCAAAGCCCGCCGCAGCAGTTCACCAAGGAAATCGCCTTCAACGTCATCCCACATATCGACGTGTTCATGGATGACGGCGCCACCAAGGAAGAGTGGAAGATGGTTGTCGAGACCAAGAAGATCCTCGACCCCGCCATCGCCGTTCACGCCACCTGCGTGCGCGTGCCGGTGTTCATCGGCCATGGCGAGGCGGTGAACGTGGAGTTCGAGCGTCCCGTCACCGCCGGTGAGGCCCGTGCCGTGCTGCGCGACGCCCCGGGCGTCGAGGTTGTCGATGTCCGCGAGGACGGCGGCTACGTCACGCCGCTGGAATGCGCCGGTGAGGACGCCGTGTTCGTCAGCCGCATCCGCAAGGACCCGACCGTCGAGCACGGTCTGTCGTTCTGGTGCGTGTCCGACAACCTGCGCAAGGGCGCCGCGCTGAACGCGGTGCAGATCGCCGAGACGATGATCGCGATGGGCCTGATGTCGAAGAAGGCGGCTTAAGCCACCCGCATTGTATCAAGATGGGCCTGCAGCATGGGTAGCGGACAGGGGGCGTCGGCCGCCACCACGGCGGGCCATTCCGCCACGCCCGGTAAACAGCCGGGGTTGCGCATCACCAGCTCGGTCTTCAGGAACGGCCCTCCGAACCTGGTGGCCAGCAGGTGCCACAAATGGTGGGTGGGGTTCACCGGCCAGTCATGCAGCAATGCGGCAGCCTCGTCATCCGATAGCGTCGCAAATTCCTTTAGCCGGTGATACGACTTTGCCAGCCGCTGACGTTGGGCCGGATCCGCCGCGGCCGCCTGTGCCAGGCGGTCATAGCCGAATACCGCGGCGACCCGGTGCCCGCGCCTGCGCATCCAGCGCGCCAGCCTGATCTCACCCAACTGGATCAGTAGCCATTTTGAGTGGCTGATATGCATCGCCGTCAGGAACCGCATCATATCGGCCACGGCGCCCCTGCCGCGGGCCAGCAGCATGTAGCTTTGCAGATGCGGGCCGCCCTGCAGGCTTTCGGTGAGACCGAACAACCCGTTCCCGCCGGTGCGCATCGTGGCGATTACCGGTTCCAGTGCGCCGATGGGACCCAGCACGCTGTCATTCACCAGCATAAGCTCGATCGGATCAGCCCAACGGCGGGCGATCTCCGGCATCATATCATGCCAGGCCCCGAAATCGCGCCCGAAATTCTGTCGCTGCACCACCAGGGCGCATAAGCCGCGGACTGCCTGCCAATCCTCCTCGGGGATCCGTGCAGCCATCGAGATGAAGACAATCGAGAAGCCAGACCCTGCCAGCAGCGAAAGCTGGCGGCGCACCATGTCCGAGACCTGGCCGGTGGGCGAGTAATGCACATACAGTGCAATCCGCTTTGACTCGGCGCCGGGCTGCACGCCGTCTTCCATCCTCACCATATGCGCGGGAACCGGCCGCACGGCGCGAACCAGGTCGCGCGGCATGTTGCCGATGACATCCCGGCCCACATAGAAGATACGCACGGCGAGCCGTCTCCATGACCCGGAGGTGGCATAGCCATGCAACAGGCGACGCAATCCTGGCGCTGCTTTATGGAGATCGGTCAGACAAAGCGGCTCGTTCAAAGTCGTCATACCGGCATCCAGATGAGACAGTCAGCCTTATATCAGTGTTAATTCGGACTCTCCGGAACACATTAGTTACCATAACAACGAATTGATGACCCGGCAGGTCGGCTCTCCGGGCCGGTTTGATGGCAGCCATCCCTTATCGCCTGAAATCCGCCCCTTTTCGTTCCACAGTACGAACCAGTCCCATCCATTCGTTCAGACCGTACTCCTGCGTCGGCCGCAGTTTCCGCATCCGCTCGGCGGCCTTGCGCTGCACGGACGGATCGATGACCACGGGCGGCTCGTCCATCTGCCGGGCGAGCAACTCCAACTCGCACGTCCGCTCCAGCATATACAAGCGCACCAACGCACCGTGAACGGTTTCGCCTAATGTCAAAAGCCCGTGGTTCAGCAGCACGACGCAGCTTCCGGCGGCGCAACTCCGCCCGAGCGCCTCGCACTCGTCCACCGAGGCCGGCACCCCGTACTCGTGATACACCACATCATCGATCACATGCAGCGCATCCTGGCTTATCGGCCGCAGCCCCCGGCGCAGCAGCGACACCCCGGCACCCGCCCGCGTGTGCGTGTGCAGCACGCAATTGGCATCCGGGCGGGCCTTGTAGACCCCGCTATGGATCGTGAACCCGGCCGCATTGAACGCCCGGCCGGGCGTGAGCACCGCCCCGTCCAGGTCCATCTTCACCAATGACGACGCGGTGATCTCGTCGAACATGTCGCCGTAGTTGTTGATCAGGAAGTGGTCCGGCTCCCCGGGCACACGCGCGGTCATATGGGTGTTGATCAGGTCGGTCCAGCCAAGGTGATGGACGATATGGTACAGCGCCGCGAGGTTGCAGCGGGTCTGCCATTCGGCCTCCGAGATGTCCGGGTGCGATTTCAAAGCGGCTGACATGCGGCCTTCCCCCCTGGATATTCAGCCGGGGATGGTGAGCGTGCCGCCTGCAACGTGCAAGCGCGGGCGGCGGCGGTCGCGGCCCTTTGTTGCCTCGGTTGAGCGGCACCGGAGAAAAGCTCCGGCCGAGGCGACCTTCGCCCCGCGTCATGGCGCGGCCAGGCCAGCACCTGCCGGTAGACAGCAGCTCTGGATCGCCCGGCCCCGGACGGCACCGCGAGCGCCGCAACACCATTCCGGAATAGGACTTTCCCTTCTTGCCGATCGCCCGGACCCGCTGACATTATCTGCGGATTTCACGTGCTAAGGTGTCAATCCAGATTGGCACGTAGAGTGTCAACTTGGGCAATTCAAAATAATCCGGTTTTTTCTCACTATCGCGCCTTGCAGGACTTCGGAATCTACCCATTGTTAATCCATCCGGCATGGCTGGGATGCCATCACGGTATAGAACGACCCGGAACCCTTGCAATTGGAGAGCAAAATGAAGACCTCTTTCGCCCGCCTCGAGATCATCGCCGCCGCCCTCGCCATCGCTTTCATGATCGTCCCGCTGGTTCCCTACGCGCTGAGCCACTGATCTGCGGCGTCAGTAGACCCACCGTATAGACGCACGGCCCTACACCGGCCGGAAGCTTGTCGGATACTTGAAATCGGAGAGCAAAAATGAAGACCTCTTTCGCCCGCCTCGAGATCATCGCCGCCGCCCTCGCCATCGCCTTCATGATCGTCCCGCTCGTTCCCTACGCGCTGAGCCACTGATCGGCTGCGTTAGTAGATACGACCGTATAGACGGAAGACTCTACGCCGATTGAAGGCTTGTTGGGTATCGTGGTATCCGCGGTTGAAAGTTCAACCGCGGATTACTGCATTCTCCGCGATGCCGCTCCCTTGACCCTGCCACATACGCGGGCTACCGGCTGGTAATCCACAGCCGAGGACGCCGACCGGTGAACGCCTTCAGCTTCCCGCCGCCACCGCCTTCCCCAGAGGCCGAGGCCCTCCGCCACGATGTCCGCGCCTTCCTCGCGATCGCCCTGGCCGAACGCAAGCCGGTGCAGAGGGCAGAATCCTGGACCGGCATGGACCCCGAATTCTCCCGCAAACTCGGCCAGCGCGGCTGGATCGGCATGACGTGGCCGAAACAATATGGCGGCCATGAACGGTCCTTCCTCGAACGTTATGTCGTCCTGGAGGAACTGCTCGCCGCCGGCGCCCCCGTCGCCCTCCATTGGATCGCCGATCGGCAGTCCGGGCCACTGATTTTGCGGGTGGGGACGGAGGAGCAGAAGACCATCCTGCCACGCATTGCTGCCGGCGAAGCCTTCTTCTGCATCGGCATGAGCGAGCCGGATGTCGGTTCGGATCTGGCATCCGTGCGAACCCGGGCGGCGAAAGTACAGGGCGGATACCTCGTCAACGGGACCAAGGTCTGGACCAGCTTCGCCCACGTATCGCACTACATGATCCTGTTCTGCCGCACCGGCGCCGCCGAGGACCGCCACGGCGGCGTCAGCCAGTTCCTGGTCGATCTGCACGCGACGCCGGGTGTCTCGATCCGCCCCATCCTTGCCCTGACCGGGGAGCATCATTTCAACGAAGTCATCTTCCAGGACGCCTTCCTGCCCGACACCGCGCTGCTCGGGAAGGAGGGCGACGGCTGGAATCAGGTGACCAGCGAACTGGCGTTTGAGCGCAGCGGCCCGGAACGCTTCCTGTCATCGTTCTGGCTGTTCGTCGAACTGGTGCGAGCGCTCGGACCCGATCCGTCGGATGCGGCGAAAATCGCCATCGGCCGGTTGACAGCGCACATCATGGTCCTGCGGCGGATGTCGCGTTCGGTCGCCGGTGAGTTGCAGAACGGCGAAAACCCGGCCTTGCAGGCGGCGCTGGTGAAAGACCTCGGCGCTTTGCTGGAGCAGGAGATCCCGGACATCGCGCGCGGCCTGGTCGATGCGGAACCGGATGCGTCTTCCACCGCGGCGTTCGCCGCCGTGCTGGCCCACACCATGATGCATGCGCCGTCGTTTTCGCTGCGCGGCGGCACGCGGGAAATTCTGCGCGGCATCATCGCCCGCGGGCTTGGACTTCGCTGATACATCAGGGACACAAACTATGAGCGATAAAGTATTGTATACCCCGTTCACGCGATAACGCGGAACTCCGTTGGGTTTATGATACGGAAATTGTCAGTAACCTGGTCACAGTAGGTGTGCCAGTTCTTTGGCACGTCGTCGCGTAGAAAGCTCAGCATGGCCGTGCTGAAGTCCCTGA
>NZ_CAIWTY010000084.1 GCF_903915725.1 uncultured Rhodopila sp. | reverse complement strand
GAGGGCACCCATGGTGACGGCGGCGGTGGCGGTTTCGATCATGGTCTGCATGGCTGCGGTCCCGGTTTTCGGATCAGGCCGAGGTCCCGGTTTGGGGCCTCATGCACTGGTGGTCGCAAGCCGCGTGCCAGGGCGTTTTGCCTGTTTGAAGGGTTCAGCCGGGCCACGGGAGTTGCGACTGACGCCGCGGCATCCGCTAGCGCGGTTAACCTCCACGCCTCGCGAGAATACGTCGGCTACGGATACATCGTGCAATAACCTCGCTCTGTACGGCCGGAGACGCCGCCGCACCGGCGCCCTGGCGGACTACGCAAGCCGCGCCGGCACGTCCGCCGATAGGTCCGAGGGCACCATCGAAGCCGTTTGCAAAATGCCTTGGCGCCTTGCATTTCGCGAATCCTGCCAGCCGAACGGGCTGGGCCCGCCGGAGATCAGCAGGCGTCGACGTTGGTTTGACGGCTGCGGCCCCGGCGGGTTCGGCAGTTCTTCAAGACCCCGTTGTCTGCGACACTGCCTCGGGTGCAGCGGGCGGGGGCGAATCGTCGATCTCATCTCCATAGCCCACCGAAGGATCGCCCGACTGTGCCGCCATCTCCGCCACCGTGAACTCCACCGCCGCGACGATATGCGCGAGGTTCACCGTTGCCACCGTGGCACCCGGAACCGGCGACCCGAGGTAATGCTTCAGCCGCCAGGCCTGATCCACCCCGTCAGGCACGCCCGCCAGATCGAGCAGCACGTCCAGCAGAATGGTGCCGTCCGACGACACATGCGCCGCGGCGATCGACGTCACCCGCAGCACATCCCCCGTCGTCAGCAACAGCCCGAAGGAGCCGCGCAACCCGACCATACGGCTCGCGAACCAGGCGGGCAGCCGGGCCGCAACAAGCTCGGGGTCGGTTATCCGTGTCCATGTCACAGCCATATTCTCCTGTTGAGACGTTCCCTGTTGCGTCATTCAGTCACATTATACCGGCGGGTCAACGCTTGAACCCTCGGCGGACATGCAAATTTGGTCATGATATGACCGCGCGCCCGGCTCTGCTTGCGTGAGGGTCGCCTGCAACCCCTCAGGAGCACAGACATTGGCCATCGAGCCGACGACCCCGCCTGCCCGGCCGCGCATTCGCATTGCCCCGCTACGGCTGCTGATTCCTTATCTGAGGCCGTACGGCCTGCGCACATTCGGGGCTGCCGCGGCCCTGCTGACCGCTGCCGCCTTGTTGCTGACGCTTGGGCAGGGGCTGCGGCGGCTGATCGATCTCGGCTTCGCCACCGGCGACACCTCGCATCTGGATCACGCCGCCCTGGCGATGGTTGGCATCGTCGCCGCCCTGGCCTGCGCCACCTCGGCCCGGTTCTACCTGGTCTCCTGGCTGGGCGAGCGGGTCGCGGCCGATTTGCGGCGAGACATGTTCAACCGCGTCATCTCCCTGTCGCCGGCGTTCTTCGAGACCGCCCGTGTCGGCGACCTGCTGACCCGGCTGACCGCCGACATTTCGGTGCTGCAAACGCTGATCGGCTCGGCCATCTCGCAATGGCTGCGCAACGCGATCCTGCTGCTCGGCGCCTTCGCCATGCTGCTGTTCACCAGCCCCAAGCTGGCGGGGATCGTGCTGCTGGTGGTGCCGCTGGTGGTCGTGCCGCTGGTGCTGTTCGGTCGCCGCGAAAGGCGGCTGTCGCGCGCCGCGCAGGACCGCGTCGCCGATATCGGCTCCTACGCGGAGGAGACCATCAACGCCCTGCGCACGGTGCAGGCGTTCACCCACGAACCGGTCGATCGCGCCCGCTTCGCCGCCGAAGTGGAGCGTTCGGTTGGCGCCGCGCTGCGCCGCGTCAGGACGCGGGCGACGCAAATCCTGATCGTCATCCTGCTCGGCTTCGGCGCGATCGTCTTCAGCCTGTGGGTCGGCGGACGCGACGTACTCTCCGGGCAGATGACGGCCGGCGACCTGTCGGCTTTCGTGTTCTACGCGGTGCTGACCGCGACGTCCGGCGCACAAATGAGCGAACTGTTCGGCGAGCTCCAGCGCGCCGCGGGCGCCGCCGATCGGCTGCGTGAGTTGCTGGATGAGCGGCCGATGATAACGGCTCCGGCGCACCCGGTCCGCCTGCCGTCGCGGCCGGAGGGGCGGGTCGCGTTCGAGGACGTCACGTTCAGCTACCCGGCCCGGCCGGATACCGCGGCCCTGGCGGATTTCTCGCTGGAGGTGGCCCCCGGGGAGACGGTGGCGCTCGTCGGCCCGTCCGGCGCCGGCAAGACCACCGTGCTGCAGCTGCTGCTGCGATTCTACGATCCGCAGCGAGGGGTGATCCGGCTCGACGGTGTCGATATCGCCAGCGCGGACCCGGCGGATGTGCGGCGGCGGATCGGGATCGTGCCGCAGGACCCGGTGATTTTCGGCACCACGGCGCTGGAGAATATCCGCTACGGCCGGCCGGAGGCGACGGACGACGAAATCCGTGCCGCCGGAAAAGCCGCCTATGCCGATTTCATCGATCTTTTGCCGGACGGGTACGACACGTTTCTCGGCGAGAAAGGCATCCGGCTGTCGGGCGGCCAGCGCCAGCGCATCGCCATCGCCCGGGCGATCCTGCGCGATCCCGCGGTGCTGCTGCTGGATGAGGCGACCAGCGCGCTGGACGCCGAGTCGGAGCAGGCGGTGCAGCAGGCGCTGGCGACGCTGTCTCGGGATCGCACGACGATCGTCATCGCCCACCGGCTGGCGACGGTGCGCGGGGCGGACCGGATCGTGGTTATCGAAGCGGGGCGGGTGGTGGCAACGGGGACGCACAACGCGCTGATCCGTGAGGATGGGACTTACGCGCGGCTGGCGCGGCTGCAGTTCAGCGTGGATGCGTAGGCGGACATTGCGCCGGTCTCCCGGCACCGGTTGATCAATCGAATGTGAGGTTTTCGAGGTTTTACCTGACTGGCGAGCGGCTTTCGATTAACGCACGTATCGTAATGTGCGGTTACAGGCGCAAGCCGGAGAAGATGCGAATCCACGAAACGAGCCTCGCCGTCGACGTGTCTCTGTCGCCACGGGGCGAACCGGATCATCCCGGCTCGGCCGCCCCGGGGGTCGTTGGGCAAGCTTTGGAACCGGCTTGCGCATTACCTGTCTCGAAACGGAATCATGCGCTCGATGGCTTGAGGGGAATCGCCGCACTCTCCGTCGCGCTGGGCCACTGCTTCATGAGCATCGGCGGCCTGACGATGTGGGAGTCGAGCATCCGGAATTTCTCCGGAATGACCGCAACCGACATTGCGTTGCGCCTGGTATCGCTGCTGGTGCCGGCCGAGTCCGCGGTGATGGTTTTCTTCGTGTTGAGCGGGTACGTCCTGTGGACTTCGTTCCAGCGCAAGAACTTCAGCTTCGTTGACGATCTGCCCGATTATGTGTGTTCGAGAACGTATCGGCTCTTTCCGCTGGCGATCATGAGCGCTTTGCCGCTGGGGTTACTTACTGATGCCTCGGCCAGGGAACTGGTGCTGAACATGCTGCTGCTGCACCGCAGCCTGAACGGCGTGCTGTGGTCTTTGCAGGTCGAGGTTGTTGCAAGCCTTCAGCTCTTTGCAATCTGGTGCCTCACCCGGGGGATCGGCTGGAGGCTGGCGGTGGCACTGGCCCTGTCGCTCGCCGCGGTGCCGTTTTTTCGCGGCAACCCCTATGTCGTTTTCGTGCCGGCCTTTATTCTGGGCGCATCGATTTCGTTGCTGCCGCCGCCGGTCTGGCGGCGGAAACCAATCATCGCCGCCGGACTCGTTGCTTTGGTAGTGACAAACCTGGTGTTCGGATTCGGCGGCGTGTCCCGCTGCTTCGAGATCCTGGGCGCAACCGTCCTGGTGGGTGCGGTCGCCGCCGGCCAGTTTGGTTTCCTGCGATCCCGCGTCGCGCATTTCCTCGGCGCGATCAGCTATCCGTTCTACCTGACCCATCCGATCGGCCTGTTCCTGGCCGGGCCGGTTGTGCAGTCCCTGTCGCTGGCCTCCCCATTCGCCAGGGTATTCGCGCTGGCCGTGGGTTCGATCGCGGTGGCAATTCCACTGGCCTGGGTGCTGCACGTCTTTGTCGAAGATCCGGTGTTGCGGGCGCGTCCGCGGATCAGGATTGCGACGGCGGGGCACCGGCAGGGAGTCGTCCAAGCCGCGGTGTCCACGATACTGCGAAATTAACCGTATCGGGATTGATCGTCCTCGGATTGCGTCCCGGCCGCGACCGTGCACAGCTTGCACGAACGACAGCAGGGATTGCGACATGACATCACCCCCGGAAGCCAAAACCCGCGAGCTCGACGCGCTGATCATCGGCGCCGGATTTTCCGGCCTGTATCAACTGCTCTGCCTGCGCGACCGCCTCGGCCTGTCGGTGCAGGTGCTGGAGACGGCCGGCGGAGTCGGCGGCACCTGGTACTGGAACCGCTATCCGGGCGCGCGGTGCGATTCCGAAAGCCATGCGTATTGCTACACCTTCAACGCCGAACTAATGCGGGAATGGCAATGGTCAGAGCGTTATCCGGAGCAGCCGGAGATCATGCGCTACCTCAACCACGTGGCTGATCGTTTCGACCTCAAGCGGGATATCCGTTTCAACACCCGCGTGGCGTCGGCGCATTACAATGAGGCGGCGAACCGCTGGCATGTGCGCACCGAGGCCGGGGAGGAGTTCACCGCGACATTCCTGATCACCGCCGTCGGCTGCCTGTCCACCGCGAATGTGCCGAACATCCCCGGCTTGGAGACGTTTGCCGGGCGTTGGTACCACACCGGGCAATGGCCGCACGAGGGCGTCGATTTCAGCGGCCAGCGCGTCGGGGTTGTGGGCACCGGGTCAACCGGCATCCAGGCGATCCCGGTCATTGCGGAGACGGCCGCCCATCTGACGGTCTTCCAGCGCACCGCGAACTACAGCGTTCCGGCCCGCAATGTTCCGCTGACCGAAGACTTCAAGCGTTGGGTCAAAGAGAACACGGCCGAGATCAGGCACGCGACGCGGGCGACGCCAAACGGCCACCCGTTCTTCATTTCGGAACGTTTGGCCGTCTCGACTCCGGTGGAGGAACGTCAGGCGCTGTATGAGGCGGCGTGGGAAAAGGGCGGCTTGCAGTTCCGCGCGACCTTCCAGGATCTGCTGGTGGACAAGGAAGCGAACGACACCGCCGCCGCCTTCATCCGCGGCAAGATCAGCGAGATCGTAACAAACCCTGCAACCGCGGCGAAGCTGGCCGATATCGACCATCCCTATGCGGCAAAACGTCCGCCGATCGATACGGATTATTTCGAGACTTACAATCGCGAGAATGTTTCGCTGGTTGATGTCCGCGCCGCGCCGATTGAGTGGATCACGCCGCAGGGGATACGCACGCGGGAGGGCGATTATCCGCTGGACATCATCGTCTTTGCCACCGGCTTCGACGCGATGACCGGGCCTTTGCTGCGGATGGATATTCGCGGCCGCAACGGTTTGTTACTGAAGGAAGCCTGGGAGGCCGGGCCGCGCAACTACCTCGGCCTCCAGGTCGCCGGCTTCCCGAACCTGTTTACCGTTACGGGCCCGGGCAGTCCATCCGTGCTGTGCAATATGCCGGTGGCGATCGAGCAGCATGTGGAATGGATCACCGAGTGCATCGCCCATCTGCGCGCCCGGGATCTGGCGCGCATCGAGCCTGATCCGGATGCGGTGGATCGGTGGGTGGATCAGGTCAATGAAGCGGCCAATGCCACTTTGTTGCCGCTGGCAACACATTCCTGGTATTTGGGCGCGAACGTGCCGGGGAAGCCGCGTGTGTTCATGCCGTATGCCGGCGGGATGGCGCACTACCGGCAGATTTGCTCGGATGTCGCGGCGAGGGGCTATGAGGGGTTTGTTTTGAGTTAACCGGATAGCCGCCCCTAGGCCCGCGGCGCCTCGCTCACCCACTCGATCGGCAACGAAAACGCCGCGGCCTGGTCCTCGATCCAACGCCGCGCCTCATCCGGCGAGCGGCAAAGCTGCACCGCAGGTGCCCGCCCCGCAAAACCGGTGCGGGCACCGGGTGCCGCGCCCTCACCGACGAAGGCGGCCACGAATTGGTCCGCGTTGCGTGGTCTGATCCAGGCGAGAAGTTTGCCGCTGGGTATCATGATGTCCGGGCACTCTCCATTGTCCGGAGATGACCGTACCGGCCTTTCGACCGCCTGTCCAGATGACGGTCTGAGGCGGCGGCGCATTCGGGCTGAAGTAAAAATGTCACTGAACTGAAACTCTCCGCCAGTTCCCACCACGCCCATCCATGCATAAAAGCGGCTGGAGTGCATCAACCAGGGGCTACGCGATGTAACGGCGCCGCCGTCCGTCGTGCGGAGCGGGAGCAAAGAGTTTGGCAAGTGTGACAACCATGGATCGGGACGGGGTCGCCGCGGCTTACGACCGTTGGGCGCCGATATATGACATCGTCTTCGGACCCGTGTTCCGGCAAGGCCGCCGCGCCGCGGTCGTTGCCGCCGAACGCATCGGCGGCCATATTCTGGAAGTCGGCGTCGGCACCGGCCTGTCCCTCACCGACTACGCCAAAACCTCCCGCATCGCCGGCATCGACATCGCCGAAACCATGCTCGACAAGGCCCGCCAGCGGGTGAGGGCGCAGCGCCTGGACAATGTCGAGGCGCTGGAGGTCATGGACGCCGAGCATCTGACCTACGCGGATGCATCCTTCGACGTCGTGGTGGCGCAATACGTAGTCACGGCCATTCCGAACCCGGAAAAGGCGTTGAATGAATTCGTGCGCGTGGTGCGGCCGGGCGGAGAGATCATCCTCACCAGCCGCCTGGGCGCGGAGAAGGGACTGCGCGGCACGATCGAGAAATGGCTGATGCCGCTGACCAGCCGGCTTGGCTGGCGCACGGAATTTCCGTGGGACCGTTACGTGCGCTGGGCCGAAGCATCCGGCGCCGTCCGCATCCTGGAGCGGCGCGCATTGCCGCCGCTGGGCCATTTCTGGCTGATCCGGTTTGTCAGGCTGGGTGAGACCGCCCCCTGCGCAACGAAATAACGCAATCCGACGTCCGGAGAAAGGATAGAACAATGCCCGGTTTTGTAGAGACGCTGCGCACCCAGAGGTGGGACGACCACCGCTACTACCACCACAGCCTGGTCAACCAGTCGCTGCATCTGCTCAGCGCGATCAGTTTCCTCTGTGCTTATATCCTGATGTTCGACGACCCGGCGATGGCCGCGCTTATAGGCTGGCTGGTGGCGATGATCAGCCGGCAGGCGGGCCATTTCTTCTTCGAGCCGATGGACTATGACGACGTCAACCACGTCACTAACGAGTACAAGGAAGCCATCAAGGTCGGGTATAACATCCGCCGCAAGGTCGTTCTTATGGCCGTGTGGGTGCTCTCCCCGCTGCTGATCGTCGCGGATCCGTCGTTGTTCGGATTTTTCACCCCGGCGAGGACGACGATGGAGTTCGCCAAGCACGTCGGATATTTGTGGTTTGCCGTGGGGCTGGGCGGCCTGGCGTTCCGCACCATCCAGCTCTGCCTGACCAAGGACGTCCAGACCGGGCTGGCCTGGATGACCAAGATTATAACCGATCCGTTCAATGATATCAGGCTGTATTACCGGTCGCCGGCGAAGCTGCTGAAAGCAACGGCCGCGCGGCGCGCCGATGGGTCAGCATCTCATACAGAATCCGGCGTTTGATAGACTTATTGGTGGCGGCGGCATCCTCCGGCCGCCACCAGCCGTCCCGCTGCATTGACTGACAGGCGGAGACGAAACGGTCCTCGACCGCGGTGAAATCGGCCTCGGTGAAATTCAGGCTGAAGATCAGCCGTCCGGTGCCGACCCAGCTTAATGCCAGACCTTCGGCGCGGAGGTAGTATTGCAAAAGCCAGTTGTAGCGCGACGGCCGCGTGTAGCACACGGTCCAGATCGACGAGAAATTGGCAACCTCGACGGGAAGGTTTGCTTCACGCAGGCGCCGGTTCAGATGCTCCGCGCGGCCGTTCCAGACACGATCCAGATCCTGATACAGGTCGACGATTTCGGGGGTTTCGATGCGCTGTAGGAACTCCTGCATCGCCCCCATGACGTAGGGGTGCGAATTGAACGTGCCCCGCGCGAAACAGACATCGACGGGACGATCAGTCCGATAGCGTTTCATAAGCCCGCGGCGGCCGCAAAGGACGCCGACGGGAAGCCCGCCGCCGAGAGTTTTGCCGTAGGTGACCAGGTCGGGCCGGACGCCGAAATAGTCCGTGGCGCCGCCGGGTGCGAGCCGGAAGCCGACGAAGACCTCGTCAAAGATCAGCACAATTTTGCGCTCGTCGCAGACGTTGCGCAGCGCTCGCAGCCAGCGCGTGTAGGCGTCCCGGTCAAACCCGGCCTTGCGGGAACTGTCCACCAGGGACGAGTCAGAGGGCGCGCCGGCATTCGGGTGCAGCGCCTGAAGCGGATTGACCAGGACACAGGCGATATCGCGCCGCGTGCGCAGCACATCCAGGGTGCGCTCCGACATTTCCGCCAGCGTATAGGTGTCGTTCGCGGGGGACGGGTTGCCGATGCCCGGCTGCACGTCGCCCCACCAGCCATGATACGCGCCGCAGAAACGCACCAGATGCGATCTGCCGGAGTGGTATCGCGCCAGCCGGACCGCCTGCATCACGGCTTCGGTTCCCGACATGTGGAACGAAACCTCATCCTGCCCGGAGATTTCGCGCAGGCGCCGCACGTTGTAGGCGACCGCGGGGTGGTAGGAACCCAGCACGGGCCCGAGGTCTTTCACGCGCTCGGCGCCGCGGGCGATGCAGTCCTTGTAGAAATCATGTCCGAAAAGGTTCACCCCGTACGATCCGGTCAGGTCGTAGAACACGTTCCCATCCAGGTCGGTTATGGTCACCCCGGATGAGGACGCCACGAAGGATCCTGACGGCAAATGCTTGCGAACGACGCTGCCGAACTGAAACGGGACGCGATAGGCCGCGGTGAATTGCAGGTCGGAGATCGAATCGGCCGCTTTCGCCGTCAGCGCGGCCGTGGCGGCGAAACGCTCGCGATACAGCGCGGAAAGTCGCGTCAGGGCATCGCGGCGGCGAACCGCGATGTCCTCCGGCGGGTTGTCGCAGCGGAAGAAGCGGCTTTCGTCGTACTCGTAGAACGGAATCAGCACCGCGATCCGCCGCGCCATGCGGGAATGTCCGGTCAGCGACCGGTGTTTCGCCAGCGACAGTTTCAGGCGCGCCCGGAGCTTGACCGACAGCAGCGCCAGCGCGGCGGCGCCTCCGATGGCGTAAAGTAGTATGAACATGAGCTTGGATTTCGCTTTGCCGAATGTGGAAACCTGATTGATCCCATGACTTTGCGCTCAGCCATAATGAAGATTGTGCAGCAGGAGGATCTGAACTTCCTGGTTACCAACCGCATTCCGCGCCGGTTGGCCACCCGCTTCGTCGGATGGTTCAGCAAGATCGAGAACCCGCTGGTGCGCGATGTTTCCATCGGCTGCTGGCGTTTCTTCGCCGATTTGGATCTGAGCGACGCGCGCGAAACGCGCTTTCGTAGCATGCACGACTGTTTCACCCGCCGGTTGAAGGAGGACGCCCGGCCGATCGACATGGACCCCGGGATTCTGGTCAGTCCGTGCGACGCGATCGTTGGGGCGGCGGGTCGGGTGGAAGACGGGCAGGTGCTACAGGTGAAGGGCTTCCGGTATGCGCTGGACGAACTGTTTGGCGGCGACGATCTGGCGGCGGTCTTTCGGGACGGGTGCTACGTCACGCTGCGGCTGAAATCGAGCATGTACCACCGGTTCCATGCACCGCATGACTGCCGCGTCGGGTCGGTGACGCATATCGGCGGCGATACCTGGAACGTCAATCCGATCGCTTTGAGCCGCGTCGAAAGGCTGTTCTGCAAGAACGAGCGGGCGGTGATCCGGACGACGCTGACCGAAAGCGGTCAAGCGGTGACGTTGGTGGCGGTTGCCGCGATCCTGGTGGCCGGCATCAGGCTGCGATTCCTGGCGATTCCGCTCGACCGCCGCGATACCGGGCGGCGGCAGTTTCCCTGCGACGTGTCGCTTTACAAGGGCGAGGAAATTGGCTGGTTCGAGCACGGATCGACGATTCTGGTGTTCGCGCCGGCTGGTTTCCGCCTTTGCGACGGCGTGACGCAGGGCGCAATGATCCGTGTCGGGCAACCGCTGATGCGGATTCCAGCATAAGACGCTACCGTTCGCTGCGCGGATCAAACGCGTGCTGCAACCCGTCGCCGAGGAAATTCACCGCAATCACCGTGATGAAAATCAGCAGGCCCGGGTAGATCGCCAAAGCCGGTGCCGTGGTCACCAGTTCCTGCGCATTGTTCAGCATGTTGCCCCAGCTTGGCGTCGGCGCAACGATGCCGAAGCCCAGAAAGCTCAAAACCGACTCGAACAGGATCACCCGGCCGACGGTCAGGGTCACCGCGACGATCAGCGGGGTGGCGACATTCGGCAGGATATGCGCGGTCATGATGTAGGCGGCCTGACCGCCGCTGGCCCTGGCCGATCGGACATAGTCCCGCTCTTTCAGCGACAGCGTGGCGGCGCGGGTCAGGCGCGCGATGCCGGTCCAGTCCACCAGCGCGACGATGATCACCACCCGCCAGAACCCGGCCGCGGCGGAATGCGCGAACTCAGCCGAGAATCCCAGTTTCGTCAGATCCAGCGCGCCGAGTACGATCAGCAACGGCAGCAGCGGCAGCGCGATCATGCCGTCGGTGAAACGCATCAGCACGGCGTCCAGGCGCCGGCCGAAATAGCCGGCGATCACCCCGATCGTCAGGCCGATGACGCTACCGACCGCCGTGGCCAGCACGCCCACAAGCAACGAAATCTGGCCGCCCAGCATCAGCCGCACCAGTTCGTCGCGACCCGCGTCATCGGTGCCCAGCGGATGCGCGGCCGAGGGCGGGGCGTATTGCGACAGTAGATCCGTTTCGTACGGATCGACCGACAGCCACCAGGCGACCGGAGCCGCCGAAGCAACGAACAGCACCAGCAACAGCAGAACGACCAGGCTGCCCATGCCGGTGCGGTGCCGGCAGAACCGGCGCCAGCGCAACTGCCAGGGGGAGACGGCGCGATCCGTCCTCACAACGCGATCCGCGGGTCCAGCCAGCCATACGCCAGATCGGCCAGTAAATTGCCGAGCAAAGTCACCAGCGTGGCGAACAGCAGGCCGGTCAAAGCGAGGTTGAAATCGTTGCCGAGGATGGCGTCGTAGATCATCTTCCCCATGCCGGGCTGGGCGAACATCGTTTCCGTAATCAGCGCCCCGCTGAACAGCCCGCCGAAGCTTAAGGCAATCACCGTCACGACCGGGATCATGGCGTTGCGCAGGGCGTGCACCAGCACGACGCGGCGTTCTCCGGCACCCTTGGCACGGGCGGTGCGAATATGGTCCATGCGCAGGGTCTCGATCATCGCGGCGCGGATAAAGCGAGTGAACGACCCGATATTCGCCAGCGCCAAGGTCGTCACCGGCAGGATCAGGTGGCGGAGCTGGTCCGTTACGCCGCCATCACCGACGGTGCCGACGCCGCTGGCGGGCAGCACGTGCCAGGTAACGGCGAAAACCAGGATCAGCACCAGCGCCAGCCAGAACACCGGCACGGAAATGCCGGCGAAGGCGAACAGGCTGATGACGCTGTCGGCGATACCTCCGGGTTTCAGCGATGCCCAGATGCCGAGGGCGAAGGCCAGCACCACGCTGACAATGAAGCTGGTCAGCATCAGCTTGCAGGTTTGCAACAACGCCGGCAGCAGCACGGTGAGCACCGGCTGGGCGTGTGTGCGGGAATAGCCGAAGTCTCCGTGCAGCGCCGCCGCCAGCCAGTGTCCGTAGCGGAGTAGTATCGGCTGATCCAATCCATAGATCGCGCGCAGCCGGGCGACGACTTCGGGTGTCGCGCCTGGGTTGGAGGAGATCATCACGTCGATCGGGTCGCCCGGCATCAGGCCAATCAGGCTGTAGATGACGAAGCTCATGACGAGAAGGACGATGGCTGCCTGGGCGCAGCGGGCGAGGATGAAGCGGGTCATGGGGGCGTTCGGCACTTCCGGCAGTTCCACTCCGTCATGCCGGCGCAGGCCGGCATCCACGCCTTTGCCGGGCGCGGCAAAAGGCGTGGATGGTGGGCCTTCGCCCACCATGACGACGGGTTCATTCCTTGAAGTGACACGCGGACCTCTGCCCCGGCCGTCCCGGGGCCGGCTCCAGCACGGGTGCCTCAACCCGGCAAATCTCCCTCACCTTCGGGCATCGCGTGTGAAACACACAGCCGGAGGGCGGATCGAGCGGGGACGGCATCTCGCCGCCGATCGGCGCGGCACGCCGGTGGCGGCGGCCAATGCGCGGCATCGCCTCCAGCAGTGCCACCGTGTATGGATGCGACGGCGTAGCGAACAGATCCGCCCGCGGCGCCACCTCCATCAGCCGCCCGAGATACAGCACTGCCACGCGATCAGCCAAATGGTTCACCACCGCAAGATCATGGCTGATGAACAGATACGCCAGGCCCCGCGCCTGCTGCAGCGCCCCCAGCAAATTCAGGATCTGGCTCTGGATCGATACATCCAGCGCCGACAGCGGTTCATCCGCGACGACCAGCGCCGGATCGGGTGCCAATGCCCTGGCGATGGCGATGCGCTGGCGCTGGCCGCCGGAAAATTCGTGCGGATAGCGGTTCAGCGAGTCGCGCGGCAAGCCAACCTGCTCGGCCAAGTCGGCCGCGCGATCCGCCCGTTCGGAGGCGGTGCCGATACGCTGGATCAGCAGCGGCTCGGCGATGATCGACGACACCGGCATGCGCGGGTCGAGCGCGCCGAACGGGTCCTGGAAGATGATCTGGATCGCCCGCTGCGCCGCCCGGGTTGTTGCCTTATCCATCGGTTTGCCACGGAACCGCATCGTTCCGGCCGTCGGGCGCTGCAAGCCGGCGACGACGTTGCCGATGGTGCTCTTGCCGCTGCCGCTTTCTCCGGCCAGCGCGAGGGTTTCGCCCGGGCCGATATCCAGGCTGACGCCATCGATCGCGGTCAGGGTGCGGCGTCCGGCCGGGAACTGCACGCGGATATTGTCCAGCGCGACCAGACTCACGACCGCACCTTGAAGCAGGCGACGAAGTGCCCCGGCGCCACTTCCTCCAGCGCCGGCTCCGCCGCCCGGCACCCGCCATCCGCCCGCTCGCAGCGTTCGGCGAAGCGGCAACCCGTTGCGGTGGTATCGGGGTCCGGCACGCCGCCCGGGATCACCGGCAACACCGCACTGCGCCGCGCCGGGTCGGGCAAAGTCGCTATCAGGCCGAGCGTATAGGGATGCAGCGGCGTTCCAAACAGATCGTCCGCGGAGGCCCGCTCCACCACGCGGCCAGCGTACATGACGATGATTTCATGCGCGATCTCGCTGATCACCGCGAGGTTGTGGCTGATGAACTGCATCGCCATGCCGATTTCCTGCTGCAACGACTGCATCAGGTCCAGGATCTGCGCCTGGATCGTTACATCCAGCGACGTCGTCGGCTCGTCGGCGATCAGCAAAGCCGGGCGGCAGGCCAACGCCATGGCGATCATCACCCGCTGTCGCATCCCGCCGGACAATTGGTGCGGATACGACAAAGCTCGCTGCTTCGGCGACGTGATCCCGACCGCCGCCAAAGCCTCCACGGCGCGGGCATCCGCCTCGCGCCAGGACAAACCCTGGTGCAACACCATGACCTCGGCGATCTGGCGGCCCACCGGCATCACCGGGTTCAGGGCGGTACTCGGTTCCTGAAACACCATCGCCACGCGGGCGCCGCGCACGCTGGTCCAGACCGATGGCGGCTGGCCGAGCATCTCGCGCCCCTCCAGCCTCACCGACCCGCCGACGCGGCCCGGCCCCGGCACCAGGCCCATCACCGCCAGCGCCGTCAGCGTCTTGCCGCAACCGCTTTCGCCGACGACGCCCAGGGTGCGGCCGGCGCTGACGCCGAAGCCGATGCCGGCGACGACCTGGCGGGCGGCGAAACTGACGGTCAGGCCGCGCACGTCCAGAACCGGACCGGCAGGCTTTGTCATGGTGCGCGAAGGCGCACCATCCACGCCTTTGCTTGCAGACGCAAAAGGCGTGGATGCCGGCCTCCGCCGGCATGACGGCGCGGCGTTGCCGGTATCATTCCGCGTGCCAGTCCTCGGCGTGCAAGGTGCTGACCTGGAGGCCGGTGGGATCGACGCCCTTCAGCCACAGCGGCCAGACATGCGCGTCCGCCCCGTAGAACAGCGGCAGCACCGGCAGCTGCTCGGCATAGATGCGCTGCATCTCGGCCCAAAGCGGGCGCCGCTTCGCCGGATCGAGTTCCTTCTCCATCGCGTCGATATCGGCATCCATGGTGGCGTCATGGAAGCCGGGATAGTTGCCGCCGCCCCAGTTGTTGGCCGCCGTCGGGATCTGCCCGCTGCTGAGCGTCTGCCGCGGCGTGCTTTCGATGGCGCTGATCCAGGCGAACATCGCCAGGCCCTTGAAGGCGCGGTGCTTGAGGGTTTCGCCGAACAGGGTGCGGGCGGGTTCGTTGCGGATGATGGTTTCCACGCCGATGCGGCGCCATTCGCTCTGCATCACCTGCTGCAACAACTCGCGCACCCGCACGCCCGTGCTGGTGGAAAATTCCAGCGACAGACGCTCGCCGGCCGCGTTGCGGCAGATGCCGTCGGGACCGGGGGTCCAACCGGCCTCGGCCAACAGAGCGCGGGCGCGGGCGGGGTCATACGGGTACGCGGGCGCCTCGGCGCTGTACATCGGCTGTTGCGGACTGACGAAACTGTTGGCTATCGGCACCCGGCCGCCCATCAGCTTGTCCACCATGCTCTGCCGATCGACACCGAGCAGCAGGGCGCGGCGGACGCGAATGTCCGCCAGGATCGGGTTGTCGAGCTGCAGGTCGATATGCGTGTAGGCCATGTTCGGCTTGTACGCGTAGGCGAAACGATCCGGCTGCTGCTTCTGCAGTGCCAGCACCTGGTCCAGCGTCAGGCCGAGACCCTCGCCCGGCACCATGTCCACGTCGCCGCTCAACAGGTTGCTCTGCAAGGCAGCGGTATTGCCGATGGTCTTGACGATGATGCGGTCGAAGGCGGGGGGCCTGCCGTGCCAGTTCGGGTTGCGTTCCAGCACTACGCGGGTGCCGGTGTCGTAGCCGGCGATCAGATACGGCCCGTTGTACAGTCCGGGGTTTGTCGGCGACGTGCTGTAGCGGCTTTGCTGCATGTACGCCGCCGGGCCGGAGGCATGATCGAACACAGGTGCTTCCAGATGCGCCGGCAGCAACTGGCCGAGTTCGTCGAACTGATAGTTCGGCTCGGTGAAATGCATCACCGCCGTCAGGTGATCCACCACGTCCACGCGGCTGATGATCGACCAGGTGTGGGCATTGGCGAAACCGCTGTTCGGATCGCGGCCGACGCGGGCGGTGAAGGCAAGGTCCTCCGCCCCCAGCGGCGCACCATCGCCCCATTGCAGACCCGGCTGGAAGTGGAACGTAACCGCCATGCCGCGGTCTTCAAGCCGCGCACCGCCATTGGCGATCGAGGGCACCTCAGTGCACAGCAAACAGACCAGTCTCCCCGCCGCATCGAACGCGGTGACCGGCCGATCGGCCAGGCCCAGGAGGTAGAACTTGATGAGGTCGGGATCGATTTCCGGATGCAACGTGGATGGAAACGACGCCACGCCAATCGTCAGGTCGGGGTGAGGGCTCGCCGCCGTGGCGGGAAGGGACGGCAGCAGGCCGGCGCACAGCAGCGCCGCCCGGATCATTCCGCGTGCCAATTCTCGGCCCAATCCGTTCCGGGATCCCCCTGTCCCGTCGGCGCATAGCCTTGCAGCCACAGCGGGGTCACGTGCGCCTCCGACCGGAAGAACAGCGGCAACACCGGTATCTGCCCGGCATAGATCCGCTGCATGTCGGCCCAAACCTGTTTCCGCTTCGCCGGGTCCAGCTCGCCCTCAGCAGCGGCAATGTCGGCGTCCATCTTCGCATCGGCAAAGCCGGGGTAGTTGGCACCGCCGTAATTGTTCGCCGCGGACGGGATCTGGCTGCTGCCGAGCGTCCGGAACGGTGTTTCCGTCACGTTGCTGTTCCAGGCGTACATGACCAGCCCGGTGAAGATCCGCTTCTTCAACGTTTCGCCGAACAGGGTGCGGGCAGGTTCGTTCTTGATCGTCACCTCGACGCAGGCGTTCTTGAGGTTGCTTTGCAGCACCTGCTGCTGCAACTCGCGCAGGCGGTTGCCGGCGGTGGTGCTGAACTCGAAACTGAGACGCTCGCCGGCGGCGTTGCGGCATATGCCGTCCTGGCCCGGGATCCACCCTGCGTCCTTCAGCAGCGCCCTGGCGCCAGCCGGGTCGAACTTCACGACAGGCACCGACGCATCGTAGTTCGGGCTGAGCGGATTGACCCATGTCGCCGCAACCGGCTGTGTCCCATGAAACAGCCGATCGGCCAGGGTCTGACGGTCGATCGCCATCAGCAGAGCGCGGCGCACCCGCACATCGGCGAGCAGCGGGTTTTCGTTCTTCAGGTCGATATGTTCGTAGTTCAGGCTCGGCTTGAAGGTGTAGCGGAACGAGTCCGGATGCTGCTTTTGCAGCGCCAACACCTGATCGATGGTCAGGCCGATGCCTTCGCCGGCGACCATATCCACGTCGCCGCTGAGCAGGTTGGCTTGCAGCGCCGCGGTGTTGTCAATGTGGCGCAGCACGATGCGCTTGAATCCGGGCTTCGTGCCGGACCAGTGCGGGTTCGGCTCCAGGACGATCTGTGAGCCGCTGTCGTAGCCGGCGATCAGATATGGGCCGTCGTACAGCCCGGGCGTTACCGGCGCGCGGTTGAAGCTCGTTGCGTTGATATAATCGCCGGGCGCGCCCGATTTCGCCGCGACGGGACCTTCGGTGTGCTCCGGCAGGATCTGGTCCCACTGGGCGAAGTCGGCGCGGACACGGTCGAGGTGCAGCACCGCGGTGCGGTCGTCCACCACATCGACGCTGGTGGCGCGGCTCCACGGATTGGGGTTGGAGAAGCCGCTGGCGGGATTGCTGCCGAGCTTCCAGGTGAAGGCGATGTCCCGGGCGGTGACGGGCTGGCCGTCGCCCCAGGCCAGGCCGGGCTTCAGGGTGATCGTCACCGCCATGCCCTGCTCGCCGCCGGGCCGGGTTTCGACCTTCGCCAGGCCGTTTTCCAGTGTCGGCAACTCAGCGCAGAGCAGGCAGGTGTTCTGCCAGTTGGCGTCGAACGCGGTGATCGGCCGGATAACGAAGCCCATGGCGTAGGAGCGTACGACTTCGGGGTCGATGTCGGGATGCAGGCTGGAGGGAAACTGGGCGATGCCGATGGTCAGGGTATCGTGCTGATCGCGATCAGCGTTTGCCGCGGCGGTCAGAAGACACGCCGCGATGAGTGTCGCGGAAGCCGCCCGGAGCCTCATTCGGTCACCATCATTGCAGTTTGGACCGGCTCGACCGGGCTTCGCAAGCCCGGGCGGTTTGGCGGGCGGCCTATCGCAGTGGCGGTGGTTCCATCCCCGAACCCAACCATGACGGGGCCATGCTGATCTGGCCGGGCTGCCGTCTGGCGGTCAGTCTCGCCAGACCTGAAAGAAACCTGGTCTGCAGCGCAACCCGGCCGCGATGGGCGCGCCAGCCCAGACTTGTTTCGATTGTGACCGCCCGCCGGTAGCCGGCTACGCGCAAAGCCTCCGCGTCACTGCCCTGCTTGAGGCCGTCGTCATAGAACTGGCCGATCTTGCTCGCGTCCATGCCCGTTGTGCCGAGCCATTGCGGGACAAAGACGTTACACAATCGATCTATATCGCTCAGCAATCGGCTTACGCCGGTGCCGGCGGCAGGACTGGAGATTTGAAACGCGTCTCCGATCAGGACCACGCCATCGCGGCGGTGGCCTGTCGCGCCGGTCAGGTCGACGAAGCGGTACTCCACCGGACCGACACTCCGTATACTTCCCGTAATGTCTTCAATGTGCGGCATCATACGCCGAATGGTTTCCCTCGGCTTCTGCCGGAGGCTTTGCGTCCAGGGATCATCCGGATCGTGGTAGGTGAACAAGTTGCCGCGAATTCGATTATCAATGGCAAACACCGTCAGGTAGTCGATTTTATCGGACGGTGCCTCCCCGTGCATAACAAGCACGTTCGCGTCGAAGAATGCCGGGGAAGCGACCTCGAGGTCGAAGCCGAAAGCCGATACCTGGATGTTGAAATTCGCAGCCTTGCCGATGCCTGCCCGGGTCAGAAGTTGCCGTCCGAGGCCGGTGGCGATCACGACCAGCCGTCCAGTAACAAATCCTCCGTCCGCCAGTGAAACGCTTTGCCGTTCCGGTCCGGTGGCGATATCAACAACCTTGGCGTTGATAAATCGAACTGAAGCCGGAAGATGCCGGCGAGCTCGATTGACCATTGTTTCGTACGAAATACCGTAATGCGGCACCGTTACGACACCAATATGCCGCGCGCCCCGGATAGCTACAGCCCGTTGAGCTGGAATGGTTTTTTCGATGACAGTATCGAGCAATTTGAGCCTGGCGAGCAGCTCAACCTGATATCCGACCAATTGTTCAGCCCGGAAGTCGGGCGGGCAGACCGCGGAACGGTCGATAAGAGTAACGTTGATGCCGTCCCTGGCCAAAAGGATCGCGGCGAGCGTGCCTGCCAGCCCGGCGCCGACAATGACGACATCTGCATCCGTTGAAGCCAAGCGAACGTGCGTATCAGAGGACAAGCGATTCTCCGCGTTGGTCACCTGTGGCAAACCCGAGGCTCATATAGGTCAGCCAATAAGGCGAAAATGCGCTGTCGACCGATCGTGTCCGTCTCGTTTTCTGAACTCTTCGGGCCACATAGCATCAAAATTAGCCCCACCAACCGCATGACACCGCGTCATGCGTTATCGCCGATCCGGACCCGCTTCCAGCAACGAAAGATTCTGTTCGGCGAGGTCCGCCGTCGTGCTGTTCGGGTCTATGCCCTTTGCACGTTCCCAGTCCATGCGAGCGCCTGCCCGGTCGCCCATCCGCTCACGCAAGATGCCCCGTTCCAACAAAGCATCCGGGTAATCGGGGTCCAAAATCAAAGCACGCGTCACGTCAGCCTGGGCCAGATCAAGCTCGTTGAGATGCCTGTGCATCACGGCGCGCGACACCAAGGCATCCGTCCGGCTTGCATCGAGCTGCAGTGCCACCCCCAAATCCGAAACCGCCTCCTGGAAACGTTCGAGCATTGCTTCGGCTGAGGCGCGCATAATGAACAATTCGGTATCCGTGGGCGACAGGGCGAGAGCCTCGGACGCGTCGGCCTCCGCTTTGTCCGGCTGCATCACCATCAGTCGCGCCTGTGCCGCCTGGCTGAGCACCACTGCCCTGGCCAGCGGCGGTGCCTCGCTGTGCCGGGCAAGCCGCTCCAGCGCAGCGGCACCGTCTTCCGGCCGGCCGATGACGATCAGGGCAAGGCCCTCGCAATGCGCCGCGCCATCGCCTCCCCCGTTGGCCAGCAGCGACTCGGCCATGGCGGCCGCACCGCCAGGATCATCTGCCAGCGCTGCAAGGCAGGACTCGTATTCCTTGCCCTCGGCGATGCGCGGCGGGAACGGCGGCAGCGGGAGATCAGCGGCCAAGTCTTCCGGCTGCTCGGGCGAGGACGGCCACCACCACCAACCGGCCGCCGCCAGGCCGCCCAGCAGACCGAAAGACAGGTATAAAGCTGCCGCGCGTCTCGACATGCGGGCGGGTATAGTCCGGTTGAGCGGACGAAGGGAACCCATTCCGCGTCCGGACGAACGCCAATCCGGCGCCCGGCCGGTCGCGATCGCCTTCAGGCGGCGGCTTTAGCCTCACGGCGCCGGCGGTGCAGGATGAACTCCGTGTAGCCGTTCGGCTGGGTCCGACCCTCAAAGATCAGGTCGCAGGCGGCTTTGAACGCCACCCCGTCGAATCCGGGCGCCATTGGCTTGTACAACGGATCACCCTCGTTCTGGCGGTCCACCACCAGCGCCATGCGCTGCAGCGATTCGGTCACCTGAGTCTCGGTCACAACTCCGTGATGCAGCCAGTTGGCGATGTGCTGAGATGAAATCCGCAAGGTCGCGCGGTCTTCCATGAGGCCGATGTCATGGATATCGGGCACCTTGGAACAGCCGATTCCCTGGTCGATCCAGCGCACGACATAGCCGAGAATCCCCTGGCAGTTGTTGTCCAGTTCCTGCCGCACATCGTCCGGCGACCAGTTTTGGCCGTCGGCGACCGGGATGGTCAGCAGGTCCTTCAACGCCGCGCGCGGTCGGGATGCCAATTCGGTCTGCCGGGCGGCGACATCGACCTGATGGTAGTGCAGGGCGTGCAGCGTTGCGGCGGTGGGCGATGGCACCCAGGCAGTGTTGGCGCCGGCCTGCGGATGACCGATCTTCTGCTCCAGCATGTCGGCCATCCGGTCGGGTGCGGCCCACATGCCCTTGCCGATTTGTGCCTTCCCGCGCAGGCCGCATTCAAGTCCGATCTCGACATTCTGGTTTTCGTAGGCCTTGATCCAGGCGGTGCCGCGCATCTCGCCTTTGCGGATCATCGGACCGGCCTCGATCGATGTATGGATCTCGTCGCCGGTGCGGTCGAGGAAGCCGGTGTTGATGAACACCACCCGGTGCGACGCGGCGCCGATAGCAGCCTTGAGGTTGGCCGAGGTGCGCCGCTCCTCGTCCATGATGCCCATCTTCAGCGTGTATGGCGCCAACCCGAGAATGGTTTCGACCCGTCCGAACAGGTCGTTGGTCAGCGCGACTTCCTCCGGGCCGTGCATCTTCGGCTTCACGATATAAACTGACCCGGCGCGGCTGTTTTTGATCGGGCCGCTGCCCTTAAGGTCGTGCAGCGCGATCAGCGAGGTGACGGCGGCATCGAGGAAGCCTTCCGGGATCTCCTGCCCGGCGGCGTCCAGCACCGCGTCCGTATACATATGGTGGCCGACATTGCGGATCAGCATCAGGCTCCGCCCCGCCACCGTCACTGTTCCCCCGTTCGGCGCGGTATACCGCCGATCGGCGTTGAGCTTGCGGGTGAGCTGTCGGCCGCCTTTTTCGAAGCTGTCGGACAGCGTGCCGTTCATCAGGCCGAGCCAGTTGCGGTAGGCGACGACCTTGTCTTCCGCATCCACCGCGGAGATCGAGTCTTCGCAGTCCTGGATCGTCGTGATCGCCGATTCCATGATCAGATCGGCCACCCCGGCCGGATCGTCCTTGCCGACCTGGTTGCTGCGATCGATGACGATCTCAAGATGCAGGCCGTTGTGCTTGAGCAGGATATCCGTCGGCGCGGACGCCTCGCCGCGATAGCCGACAAACTGGGCGGGGTGCTTCAGACCGGCGGAGCCGATTTTCAGGACGCCGTCCTGCACGGTGTAGCTGGTCGCATCGGCATGGCTGCCGCTGGCGAGCGGCACCGCCGCATCGAGCACAGCGCGCGCCTTGGCCACCACCTTGGCGGCGCGCTTCTTGTTGAAGCTGCGTCCGCGTTCGGCGCCGTCATCGTCCGGGATCGCATCGGTGCCATACAGCGCGTCATACAGGCTGCCCCAGCGGGCGTTGGCGGCGTTCAAGGCGTAGCGCGCGTTGGTCACCGGCACAACAAGCTGCGGTCCGGCGATGCTGGCGATCTCAGGATCGACGTTGGAGGTGCTGACCGTGACGCTCTTCGGTTCCTCCACCAGGTAGCCGATGCCGCGCAGGAAGGTCAGATAGCCCTCGATGTCGGCGGGCTTGCCTTTGTTGGCGAGGTGCCAGGCGTCGATCTGCTGCTGGATACTGTCACGCTTTTCCAGCAGCGCCGTGCAGCGCGGCGCCAGATCGGCCAGCAACGACGCAAAACCGGACCAGAAAGTGTCGCTGCTGATGGAGGTGCCGGGCAGGGCTTCGCTGTTGACGAATTCGTAGAGCGGCTTGGCGATGCGAATGCCGGCTGTCTCGACGTAGTCCATGCGAATTGTCTCCTGCGCGACGAAAGAAAGAGGCGGCGGTATAAGACGGAAGTCCCGGGGCTCGCCAGCCCTGCCGGCTGGCGTCCGATATGCGCTCACGGCGCGTTCAAGCGGCGGCACGATTTTCGCGCGAAGGCGTGATCTTGATTCCTTGGTGCCCCGCACAATGTCCGGTCTGCGGATGGCGGTTTTGCCCCATCCGCGTGACGTTTCCCCCCCAAACTTAAGCGGCGCCTCCGGGCGCCGTTTTTTTGCTCAGCCGCGCGGGTGGGTTTTTCGCCAGACCGCCAGAAGCGCCGTGTCGTCCACGGACGTGTAGCGCTGCGTGGTGGACAGGCTGGCGTGGCCGAGCAGATCCTGGATCGACCGCAGATCGCTGCCGCTGGCGAGCAGATGGGTGGCGAAGGAGTGGCGCAGCGCATGCGGGGTGGCATGCTCCGGCAGACCGGCGAGGCGGCGGTAGGTGCGCAAAACCTTCTGCGCCACTGCCGGATCGAGCCGCTTGCCGCGGGCGCCGAGGAACAACGGGCTGGTTGGCTGGCGGTCCGGATGCAGCACCAGCCAGCTGTCGATTGCTTCCCGCACCGCGGGCAGCACCGGGACGATGCGGGTTTTCGATCCCTTGCCGGTGACCGTCAGCGTCAGGCTGGTGCGCATGGACATCGCGTCGCGCACGTCCAGGCTGAGTGCTTCGGTGATGCGCAGCCCACTGCCATATAAGAGTGAAAAGAATGCAATGTCGCGGGCTTGCAGGGCCGGGTTGTCGGAGACGTCATCGACATGCTCGGTCACGTCGCGGGCCTGAGCGACGGTGAGCGCGCGGGGCAGGGCGGCGCGGGCACGGGCGGTGGCGACCAACCGGACTGCCGTGATGTCCACGCCGTGCCGCCGGTTCAGGTAGCGGAAGAAGCCGCGCACGGCCGACAAATGCTGGGCGCGGGAAGCGGCGACGAGACCGTCGTTGGACAACGCCGCGAGCCAGGCGCGAATGTCCGCTGCGCGGAGTCCCGCCAGGGCGGCGAGATCGGGTTCTCCGCCAAGATGTTTGGTCAGGAAGCCGAGAAAGCCTGAGGTGGCGTGGGTATAGGCCTGCACAGTGTTGGCCGCTGCGTGGCGCTCCTGCTCCATCCAGCCGAGAAAGGCGGCGCGGGCGGCGTCGGCGGTCATCGCGGGGACCGGGCCGGGGGCCGAAAGTGCGGCTGGTTTCGCGGGGCGGCGGGTCATCGGTGCGACGGGCTCGCCGCATCGTCAGGCGGCACCATAGGCGTCAAAACAGTCCGGGCGGTTTGCCGCTTCCCCCCGTCATGCCGACGAAGGTCGGCATCCACGCCTTTGCCCAAACCCGCACCGCAAGGCGTGGATGGTGCGCCGCCGCGCACCATGACGGGGGATAAACGCAGCCGCCGGGGCCATATTTTAATGCCCGTGGGGCCCGCGCCCGCCGTGACGGCAGTCGGCAGGGCAGGCGCGCCGCTGGGCAGCGTGACGCCATTGGGCAGGCGTTTGGTCTTCGTTCTCACACCGGCCGATCGCCCGCCACGGTGACGCGGAAGCCCGACCGGGTGTGCGGCCAGTAATCCCACATGGCGCGGTGCTGGACGCAGCGATTGTCCCAGAACGCCACCGACTTTTCCTGCCAGCGGAAGCGGCACTGGAACAGCGGGTTCTCGGCGTGATCATATAAATACGACAGGATTGCCGCGCTCTCGTCGCGCGGCACGCCTATGATGCGCTTGGTGAAGCCCCGGTTCACGAACAGGCTTTTGCGGCCGGTGACCGGGTGGGTTCGTATCACCGGATGTTCGGCGCGGGGATACACTGGCTTGTCCGCCACGCCAAGATTGGCATAGGTCCCGCGATAGGCGTCCTCGCCATCGTGCACCGCGGCCAGCCCCTCCAGATAGGCCTTCATCCGGTCGGACAATGCCTCGTAGGCGGCATACATGTTGGCGAACAGCGTGTCGCCGCCGCGCGGCGGACACTGCTGTATATAAAGTATGGTGCCCATCGGCGGCTCCACGTCGCAGGACACGTCGCTATGCCAGCCTTCGCCGTTGGCGCGCGGGCTATCCTTGTCGGCCCGAATGACCATCAGCTCGGGATAACCGGGGGCATGCGGCGCGGCCGGGTGAATGTGCAGCGGTCCGAAATTGCGGCCGAACGCCAGATGCCGCTCGGGCGTGAGCGTCTGGTCGCGAAAGAAGATGACCAGATTCTCGGCCAGCGCCCGGTGGATTTCCTGCATCTGATGGTTCGGCAGCGGCACCGAAAGGTCCACCCCGGCGATCTCCGCGCCGATGATCGGCGTCAATTTGTCGATCGAGATAGTTTCGTAAGGCGCTTCGTTATCCGGGACGTGGCGATAGCGGGGACCATCGTTGCCGCGCAGGACGTTCATGCAGCGTGCCTTTCCGGGTTTGGCATTGCACCCGATCATCCGCGTCGGCTCGTCGAATCGCAAGAGCCGCGGCGTTGCCGGGTCAGTGCATCCGTCCGGATCTCGGCCATCGGCTATAAAACCGATAGCGGACCATTCCGAATTCGACAGTATTTTCGGCGGAACGTCGTGATCGCCTTGGGCTTTTCCGCCCTCGCTGAACCGGGCTTGCCGCCAGCGCCGGGATGAATCCGGCATATCACGCTGCGGTAGCTCGGAACGCTTCCGCCCCGGCTGTGGCGGGAAAAACGCAATCGACCTGGCGCGGGTTACCGAATCCACATTTAGTGTTCCGAATCAGTTGAGGTGCCTATATATGCGTTGGGAGAGCGGAGGGCTTCTATGGACGGATTCGGATTCGATTTCTCCCGGCCAAACCGGATACACACGGTGCCGGGCGCTTTTTTCGGCGATGCTCCGCTTCCGGGGCGCGCGCTTGATGCCGGCATGGGTGTCGCTGTCGCGCGCCGCACGGTCTTCCGGCCGGTCGATGAGGAGTGTTTCGGTCGCGTAGCCGATCGGGTCGCCGCCGGGAACATGGCACTGCTCTGCCGCCCGCTGACGGACGCCGAGCGGCAGGAGCAGGCGCGGTTGCGCAACGCCATCGCCACTGGCGCGTTGCTGACCTCCGGCAGGCACCTCCAGCACGGCGATCTGGAGCAGCCCGAGCGGAATATGGAGGTGTTCACCAATTGTGCCACCGCCATCGCTTCATTTGCGAAATTCTATCTGCTGCTGAACGGCTCCGGCGTCGGACGCGCCTATGACGATGCGCTGACCGCGATCGACTGGGCCGATGCGCCCACGCTGATGCTGTATCTGTCTCCGCTGCATTCCGACTATCCGCACAGTCTCGAAGCGAAGTGCCGTCTGGGCGTGGAGCTGGGGCTGCTGCCCTGGGGAACGGCCTCGGATGACGACGGGCTGATGGATGCGTTCCTGGCCGAGCACCTTGTCGCCGACATGAATGCAGTTCCCGCCGGAGCGATCCGCCACCGCATCGCCGACAGCCGCGAAGGCTGGGCCAAGGCGGTTGAGATCCTGGAGGCGATGGCCTTCCACAAGCAGCGCGACAAGACCCTGGTGCTGGACCTGTCCGACATCCGCTGTGCCGGCTCGCCGATACGCGGCATGCAGGGGCGGCCGGCGTCGGGTCCGGTGTCGCTGATGCGCGCCTTCCTGAACATCCGCCGCCACGTCATCGATGCGGCTGCCGATCTCGAACCCTGGTATCAGGCGCTGCTAATCGACCACCACCTCTCGGTTGAGGTCCAGGTCGGCGGGGCTCGGCGCGCCGCCCGGATGGCGACCAAGAGCTGGCGCGACCCCGGCATCCTGCATTTCATCCGCGCCAAGTCCGAGGGCGGGCTGTGGACCGCCAATCACTCGGTGATGGTGGATACGGATTTCTGGCGCCTGGTGCAGTCCGATGAGACCAGCGAGCTGGCGTTGCATGCCCGGGCGGTGTTTGACGAAGCGACGCGCTGCGCCTGGATCAATGGCGAGCCGGGCTTCATCAACGGCGACGCGCTGGAAGACCATCGGACCGGCACCGCCTGGGACAAGCCGATACACGAGGACGGCCGCGATTTCCGCAGCCTGCGCTATCAGGTGGATGCCGCTGCCGGCCTTCTGGCGGACGCCTCTCGCCGCGCCGCCTCATCGCGGTTCCCGGTCACCACCAATCCGTGCGGCGAAATCGCGCTGCACGTGACCGGCGGCTATTGCGTGATCGCCGATTTCGCGCCGCTGCTGGCTTGCCCGGTGCCGCTGGAAGATGTGACCCCCGGCATGGCGCCCGCTGAAGTGGCGGCGATGTGGGATGCGCGGGTCGAGGACTCGGTGCGGCTTGGCGTCCGCTTCCTGATGCGCGCCAACAGCATGGACGCCCTGTATGCCGAGGAAGTGGCCCGCACCAACCGGATGGGCATCGGCCCGACCGGGTTGCACGAATGGGCCTGGCTGCGCTTCGGCTTCGACTTCAACGATCTTCTGGATGAGGTGAAGTCCGCCCCGTTCTGGTCGATGCTCGGGCATCTGTCCGAGGCCGCCAAAAACGAAGGCGGCATTTACGCCGATGAACTCGGGCGGGTGCGCCCGACGACAGTCACCACGGTGAAGCCGGCGGGCACCACCAGCAAACTGTTCGGCCTGACCGAGGGCGCGCACCTGCCGGCGCGGCGGCAATACCTCCGCTGGGTGCAGTTCAAGGGCGTGCAGGATGCCGAAACCGGCCAGTGGGCCCTGGGCTCCGATCCGCTGCTGGCGGAGTACGCGGACCGTGGCTACCCGATGCGCACGCTGAAGACGTTCCCGGGCATGACGGTCGTTGGCTTCCCGACCGTGCCGTTGCTGATGCGCCTGGGTCTGGGCCAACGCAGCGTTACCGCGGGGGAGGCTTCGCCAACGGCGCAGTACCTCTGGCTGCGGCTGCTTGAGGAGCACTGGATCGGTGCCGAGCAGGGCAACCAGGTCAGCTACACCCTGAAGATCTTCACCGATCGGCATGATCTGGACTCGTTCCGCGCGATCGTGCGGGAGCAGCAGCCTACGGTGCGCTGCTGCGCCGTGCTGCCGAGCCGTCCGGATCATGAACTGGGATACGAATACCTGCCGGAGGAAGAGGTCTCGGCGGAGGATTTCGCCGCGATCGTCCTGGGGATCGAAGACGGCATGGCGCGCGAGGGTATCGATCTGGTGCACCTGCAATGCGCGGGCGGGGTTTGCCCGATCTAATCGCCTCCCCGTCCTGACGGGCCGAGCACTGCATCATCGTCATGGCCGGCGCAGGCCGGCCATCCACGCCTTGCGGTGCCGATCGAGGCAGAGGCGTGGATGCCGGTCTCCGACGGCATAAATGCGATCAGCAGACTATCCGGCATGCGGGATGGGCTGGCGATATCGGGACGCCAAAACTAAACTGGGCGAAATGCTTCCTCCCCGGGTCTGCACGGACCGTCGCTTATCGAGGCTTTCCATGCGCTATCGCGTCGCCATTGTTCTGCTGTTTGCCCTTCTCGCCGGATGCGGCGGCCAGGCCGGCAAGTCGTTCCCCGTCTTCTTCCAGCCCTACTCCTCGGCGCTCGACGCGCAGGGGCTGGCGACCGTCCAGGCCGCGGCCGCCTACGCCAACGCCCATACGCTGATGCCGGTGGCCATCGCGGGCGACGCCACCCGGCCCGATTCCGGCGATTTCGACACCCTCCGGCAGCAGCGTGTGGCCGTGGTGAAGGACGCCCTGGTCCAGGCCGGTCTGGGCGCCGCGGGTATCGACGTTTGGGGGACGGGTATGGCGTTTCCAACCGGCGATCCCAGCCAGGTACAGCAACGCGTGGTGATCAACGTCGGGCTTTAGAGCCGCGGGATTTGATATTCGAGCGGTGTGGTAGCACACGCTCTCGCTTGCCGCCCCGGTATTGCGGCCCCCGGGACAGCCGGGGGCTCGGCGTCGCGGCAAAAGCCCCCAGTCCGCGACGGTCAGCGCCATCCCTGGCCCCGATACGCAGGACGAGAGGACCGGCCGCGAGCGAAAAACAGTATACCCTGCTGCGGAACGATCCACCCTATCGCCAGCGGACGATGCCGATCCTGGAGGCTATGCCGAGCACCAGCACGACGGCGGAGGCTAGCAGGGCAACGATCAGCAGCAGCTTGATGATATGGAGCGTCAGCCCGATCAGGGCCGCGCCGATCCAGATGATGGCAAGCCAGATAAGTAGGGTCTGAGCGGGCATTCATACCTCCTGATTGTCGGGTAGCTTGTAGCCGTTTCGTTGTCCACGCCGGGTACGGGCCCCTGCCGGCGCGCAAATCGCCGTGAGCCAAGCGCCGGAGGGTAGCGCCTCACCACCACTTCCTCGCCTACTCCATATTAACGATGGAGGCGGCCATGAACTTGCAAAGCGACCCCGAAGATCGGCTTCTCAGCGTCGCGGAACGGGAGATTGTGCAGCAAACCAGACCGCCCGGCATCGCCGGGCGATCGAGGCAGGAACTTCACGCCCTGGCCAGGCGGTTGCGCCAGGCGCGCGACCGCGCTCAGCGGATCGGGTGGCAGCAGACGCGTGAGATCCGCGGCAAAAGCGACCCCAGAGGCGCCTCTCCAGCCCGCGACAATATGGGAACCGTGGAAAAGGCCAAGGTGCTGGCCGACGCGCTGGCGCGGGTTGCCGCCGCGCTGCGGAAACTCGATACCCCGACGCAGGCGGAGGTAATGCGCAAGGCGGTGGCGTTGAAGGCGGTCAAGGCCGCGCCGCGTCATCCTTCGGGCGGACGAACGGCCTCTGGCGGCATGCAACCGAACACCAGCCTTCGGCCGACTGTAAGGGCTGATCCCCGGGAGATCGGGCGGGTTTCGCAGGCGGTCAAGGCCGCTCAGGCGAAGCGCGACCGCTGAGGCCGGCAACCCATTAAAGGCGGCGAAACGTTCTGCATTGCCGCCGAGCCATTTTGCCGGCCCGGAAAGCGCCCGGGCCGATCACGCTGCGGTGAGTTTGGCCCGGGAAGCGTGATCTCCCCATCTTGCACACAACCCCCGGTGCGTGCCATGAACCCGGCGGTCCACGCAACAAAAGGGCACGTCCATGCAACGCGAAGTTTTCATAGTTTCCGGCGTCCGTACCGCCATCGGCGATTTCGGCGGCAGCCTCAAGGATGTTCCGCCGACGGAATTGGGCGCCAACGTGTCCAGAGAGGCGCTTGCACGCGCCAATGTTGACGGCGCCGAAGTGCAGCATGTCGTTTTCGGCAACGTCATCCACACCGAAGCGAAGGACATGTACCTGTCCCGCGTCGCGTCGGTGAACGCCGGCGTTACGATCGAAGCCCCGGCCCTGACGGTGAACCGTCTTTGCGGGTCCGGCCTGCAGGCGATCATCTCCACCGCGCAGGCGATCACCCTCGGGGACGCCGATATCGGCCTCGCCGGCGGCGCCGAGAACATGAGCCGCGGTGGCTACCTGTCCCCCGGCCAGCGTTGGGGCCAGCGCATGGGCGACGCGACGGTGATCGACATGATGGTCGCCGCGCTGAACGATCCGTTCCACACCATCCACATGGGCATCACCGCGGAAAACGTCGCGGAAGCGCATCAGATCACCCGGCAGAACCAGGACGATCTGGCTCTCGTGTCGCACCATCGTGCCGCCCATGCGATCAAGGAAGGCCGCTTCAAGGCGCAGATCCTGCCGACGGTGCTGAAGACGCGCAAGGGCGAGACCGTCTTCGACACCGACGAGCATGTCCGCGGCGGGCTAACGGCTGAGGATCTGTCGAAGCTGCGGACCGCGTTCAAGAAGGACGGAACGGTCACCGCCGGCAATGCCTCCGGCATCAATGACGGCGCCGCCGCAGTGGTGCTGATGGACGGCGATACCCTGGCCAAGCGCGGCGCCAAGGCGCTGGGCCGGCTGGTGGCGTATGCCCATGCCGGCGTCGAACCGAAGCTGATGGGCATCGGTCCGGTGCCGGCCGTGCGCCTCGCGCTGAAGAAGGCTGGCCTGACCCTCGAGCAGATCGATGTCATCGAGGCGAACGAAGCCTTCGCCGCGCAAGCCTGCGCGGTCGCGAAGGAGCTCGGCTTCCACCCGGACAAGGTCAATCCGAACGGTTCCGGCATTTCGCTCGGCCATCCCATCGGCGCGACCGGGGCGATCCTGGTGGTGAAGGCGCTGTATGAACTGGAGCGCATCGGCGGCCGCTATGCGCTGGTGACGATGTGCATCGGCGGCGGGCAGGGGATCGCGGCGATCTTCGAGCGCCCGGTGCACTGAAGGCGAAACGGCGAGGGCCGGCGGTGAAAGCCGCCGGCCCTGGTCGGGCGAATTATAAAGCGGGCACGGCGCTTACGCTTCGGTCAGCGCGGTGACTTCGGGGGTGAAAAAATATCCGCCATAGCGGATCGTTTTGATAAATGACGGATCTTTCAGATTCGTTTCTATCTTGCGGCGCAACCGGCTGATCTGCACGTCGATGCTGCGGTCGAACACCGCCGCCGCCCGGCCGTGCAACAACTCCAGCAGATCGTCGCGCGACAAAACCTTCCGCGAGTGCGTACAGAACAGCGCCAGGACGTTGAACTCCCCGCTGGTCAGAGAACGCGGTGCGCCGGCCGGGTCGAACAACTGCCGCCGCGCCATATCCAGTTTCCAGCCTTCGAACATCAGGGTCTGCGGCGCCGGTACTGCGGCCGCTTCAGGGGCCCCGCTGCGGCGGATGACGGCCTTGACCCGGGCAACGAGTTCGCGCGGGTTGAACGGCTTGGGCAAGTAATCATCCGCGCCAAGTTCCAATCCGACGATGCGATCCGTTTCAGTTCCACGCGCCGTAACCATGATGATCGGCACGGATGATTTCCCGCGCAACCGCCTACAGATGCTGAGGCCGTCTTCCCCCGGCAACCCGACATCAAGGATTACGCAATCGATTTTCCCGGCGGACATGACCCTGTCAAGGTCGCGGCCACTGCGCGCGGGACTGACGTCGAAACCATGGTCGGTCATGAAACTAACCATCATCCGGCTGATCTCCGGATCGTCTTCAACGACAGCAATTCGCGATAATGTCTCCATGGTCCACCTTTCGCGGCGGACCATGGCACCGTGAGCCGTTCACAAACAAGTGCAACATTATCTCTGACACAAATTGACATATCGGTCAACCGCCCCGTGCCGGCAGGCGCGCGGCGCCCCGCGCGGCCCCGGCGGCGGGGTAGCCGTGATCCTACTCATCAGTATAATCCCCTCGGTCTGAATTGGATCGCCGCCACGCGGCGGTCGCCAAAGGGAGAGAAGCATGAGTCTGAAGGGTGCCGCCTATATCGCCGGGGCGTGGGAACATCCCACGCGCAAGGCGCCGGACAAGTCGATCGCTTTGCTGCATGCCGAATGTGCCAGAGGCGCACTGGCCGATGCGGGACTGACAAAGGACGATGTGGACGGCTATTTCTGTGCCGGCGACGCGCCCGGCGCGCTCGGGCCGCTGTCCATGGTTGACTACATGAACCTGAAATGCCGCCACGTGGACAGCACTGACGTCGGCGGCTCCTCCTACCAGGTGGCCGTCGGCCATGCGCTGGAGGCGATCGCGGCCGGCCGTTGCAATGTCGCTCTGATCACCCTGGCCGGGCGGCCGCGCAGCGAGGGCCAGGCGACCGGCACCGCGCCGCGTCCGGGAAATCCGGCCGCGCCCGAAATGCAGTTCGAGTTCCCGTACGGACCCGCAACAGCGAACCTGTACGGAATGTGCGCACAGCGACATATATATGAGTACGGTACATCTAGCCAGCAGCTCGCCTGGATCAAGGTGGCGGCCTCGCATCACGCCCAGCACAATCCGAACGCCATGCTGCGCGACGTGGTCACCGTGGAAGACGTGGTCAACTCGCCAATGGTTTCGACTCCGCTGCACCGGCTGGATTGTTGCGTAATCAGCGACGGCGGCGGTGCGCTGGTGCTGACGAAACCCGAAATTGCCAAAAGCCTGAAACGGCCCTTGGTGAAGGTCATCGGAGTCGGCGAGTCGCCGAAGCATCAGGCCGGCGGCCAGATTGACCTGACCTATACGGCGGCCCGCTGGTCCGGTCCGCCGGCCTGGGAGATGGCCGGGATCAAGCCGGCAGACATCAAATACGCCTCGATCTACGACAGCTTCACGATCACCGTGCTGATGCAGCTGGAAGACCTCGGATTTTGCGAGAAGGGCCAGGGCGGCAAGTTCGTTGCCGACGGTAACCTGATTTCCGGAATCGGGAAGTTGCCGTTCAACACCGACGGCGGCGGATTGTGCTCCAACCACCCGGCGAATCGCGGCGGCATCACCAAGATCATCGAGGCGGTGCGCCAGCTGCGCAACGAGGCGCATCCCGCCGTTCAGGTCCGCAACTGCGACCTCGCCATCGCCCATGGCACCGGCGGCACGCTCGGGACGCGCCATTGCGGCAGCACAGTCATTTTGGAACGGGAGTAACCTCATGGCTTACGTGGCAAGGAAAATCCAGTTCGTCGGCACGCCTGAAACCAATCCGGAAACCAAGCCGTTTTTCGAAGGCGCGGCCGAGGGAAAGCTGATGATCCGCCGCTGCACAAGTTGTAAAAAAGCGCATTGGTACCCGCGAGAGCTGTGTCCATTCTGCTTTGGCAACTGTGAGTGGGAGCAGGCATCTGGAAATGCAAAGATCTATACATATAGCGTGATGGAGCGAGCGACTCCGCCTTATGCCATCGGGTACGTCACGCTGGCGGAAGGTCCGTCCGTGCTGACCAACTTCGTCGACACCGACCTCGGTGCACTCAAGATCGGCCTCGATGTGAAGGTGACGTTTATCAAGGCGGAGGGGGACGGACCGGTCCTGCCGTTTTTTACCCCCGCATAGCGTTTCGACATGGCGTCGTTCTCATCCTCAATATAACCGTTGTGGCGGTAAGGCTCGCGCGGTCGATCGGATAGCCGAACCCGAGGCTCCGTGCCGCACAGGTCCTGCGTGACGTAGCGGCATCCGATGGCCCTCATTGCGCCGGCCGTCGAAACATGATGGGGGCGCCAGGTTTTCCGGGCTTGGCAGCCAATCGGTGTCTCCGGCGTGGCGTGACGCGGAAGTTTGCCTCGGTGCCTCAGCGAAGCCCTCCGCCCGGGGCCATTGCCGGGTTCATCGATGTGCAACGGCTTCTCATTTGGCAGCGGCAAGGCTGGGAGTGTTTATCGGTTTTGTTCCACCAGGCATAAATGGCTGGATTCGTCGTAATACCGGCCTCCGAGTCCAGAAAAATACACAATTCAGCCCGTATTAGTTTCTGGCGAAATCCAAAAAACGGTTCCTGCCGTCCCGGGACGGGACCCGATGCCTAAATGACTTTTCCGTGATAATAAATAGACATCAATCACAACGATTTCGATGACAGATTTAAAAAAGAGATTTTTTGATGCACCCCATTAACCCCTTCCAATTTGATCTGTTATCAGTATGGTGCATATCCAAGCTCGCAAGATATCGATGCAGCCAACGTTTCTTGTTTCAGGAGAGATTGAATGTCGTCTGTAACGATCACCGGTACTAACTCCCAGTCCGTCGTGCTAAACTATGACGCCAACGCCAACCTCGCCCTGGCGCAAACGCTGGCAGCACAAATTAATTATGACATCGCCATCGCAAAGACGATCGTCGGATCTCCGGGCGCTCCGCCGCCGACGTTGACCGGCAGCCAGACCGGCATCCTGTTCCAATCGACCGAGCAGGCCGTCCTGCCCGCCAAATACACCGTCGACGTCATTAACGTAGTTGGTGATGCCGAGGTTAGCGGCAACAACCACGCCGGTCAGGAGATCCTCTCCGACGCCGCGACCAACCTCACTTTCCATACTTCGGGCGGCTCCGGCACGGTGGCGGCAGGTGGAGGCACCAACTCCCTGCTGGTTGGCGGCTCGGGGAACTGGTTGCTGAGCACCGGCAACGGCCCCAATACCATCACCGACGCCGGCTCGGGTAACACCACGATCCAGGGCGGCACCGGCAGCAACACGATCCAATTGGGTAGCGGCACCGACCTGGTTTACTCCACGGGCCAGGATTTCATTACAGCGGGCACGGGTGCGGCGACCATTCTCGCTTCGGCCAGCAGCAGCGACCTTATTTTCGGCGGTGACGGCAGCATCGATTTCGTTGGCGCCTCGGCCAACGTGACCATCGCGGGCACAACCGGCAGCGTTACAATTCAGGGCACCAGCGGCAGCGAGTACGTCCAGGGCGGCTCCGACGGCAATAACCTGCTGACGGCTGGCACCGGCACGGCTTCGCTGTTCGGCGGCGGAACCGGGGACGTTCTGACGGCGAAGGCTGCGAACCAGCTGCTTTACGCCGGTTCCGGCAACGAAACCCTGAAAGCCTATGGTAACGACACGGTCTATGCCGGTTCCGGCCATGATAAGATTAACGCGGGCCTGGGCAGCGACACCTTCGTCGGCGGTTCGGGATATGCGACGATCACTGCGACAGGCACTACCAGCAACCTGTTCGAGTTTGTCGCCAATAACGGCCCCGGGACCTTGGAGGTCTCAGGCTATCACACCGCTCAGGAGGCGAACATCAAGGTTCACCTGGACGGTGTTACCACGATCGCCGGCGGCCAGAATGTCACGGGCGGCAACCTTACCCTGACCCTTTCCGATGGCACGACCGTCAAGTTCGACAACGTGACGCAGACTCTCGGAAGCAGCAACTTCGTCTAGACCTGATCACCCGTCTGCATCGCGGTGTTTTGCCGGGATGCAGACTCCACTCCGGATGGCCGGCGCAGTTCGCGGTGCTCCTGAACAGAGCACCGCGTCAGCATGTTTACGCGGTCAGCTTGAGGGAGGAAACGCTTTGGCCGTTATCATGGGTCCGTAGATCCATTGCGTCCCCTCGTCCCTGAAGCGCCCGCAAGCGACGACTTCGCTATCAACACCCAGCCGGCCGAAGCCGCGGCTCGCGATGCCTTGGCGTGAACGCCCGCTCCCTACGCTCGCTCCGCAGATTTCGACATCCGCCGAACCCGCGGCCTCCGGCGGACGCTTGACCGGATAGCGATACAGATATTCGGTCTCGTTCGGTCACTCCCCCTTGAGGCTCAGTCCGCGCCGCCCCACTTCGACGGCACAGCCGTTCCAGGCCGCCTGAGCAGGGGCATGGACCGGCTAGTCGCCTGAGTGAAGGGACTAAGCTATGGACATTCAAAAATTTACCGAGCGGTCGCAGGGTTTCCTGCAAGCCGCCAGCACGATCGCGATCCGCGAGTTTCACCAGCGCATCACCGCCGAGCACCTGCTGAAGGCGTTGCTGGACGACGAAGAAGGTGGCGCGGCCGGTCTTATCAAGGCCGCCGGCGGTGACCCCAAAGCCGCCGCGGCCGCCAACGATGCCGAAGTCGCCAAGCAGCCGAAGGTCAGCGGCGGCGGAGCTGGCCAGCCGACCCTGACGCCTGAACTGGCCCGTGTGCTGGACGCGGCGCAACAGGCCTCCACCAGGGCCGGAGACGAATACGTCGCGCAGGACCGCCTGCTGGTCGCGCTGGCCGAGTCGCCCACGCCCGCCGGGCGCGCTTTGAAAGCCGCGGGCGTCACGCCGCAGACGCTGGAAAAGGCGGTCAACGACAACCGCAAGGGCCGCAAGGTCACCAGCGCCAATGCCGAGGCGAACTTCGACGCACTGAACAAATACTCCCGCGACGTCACGGCCGTCGCGCGGGAAGGCAAGCTCGACCCGGTCATCGGCCGCGACGAGGAGATCCGCCGCACCATCCAGGTGCTCGCGCGCCGCACCAAGAACAACCCGGTGCTGATTGGCGAGCCCGGCGTCGGCAAGACGGCTATTGTCGAGGGCCTCGCGCTGCGCATCGTCGATGGCGACGTGCCGGAGGCGCTGAAGGGCAAGCGGCTGCTGTCGCTGGACCTCGGCGCGATGGTTGCCGGAGCGAAGTACCGCGGCGAATTCGAGGAGCGGCTGAAGGCCGTGCTGAAGGAGATCGAAGGCGCCCAGGGCCAGGTCATCCTGTTCATCGACGAGATGCACACGCTGATCGGTGCTGGCCGGGCGGACGGCGCCATGGACGCATCCAATCTGATCAAGCCGGAACTGGCGCGCGGCACTTTGCATTGCATAGGCGCCACGACGCTTAACGAGTATCGAAAGCACGTCGAGAAGGACGCCGCCCTGGCGCGGCGGTTCCAGCCTGTCTTCGTGGCCGAGCCGTCGGTCGAGGACACGATCAGCATTCTGCGCGGTATTAAGGAGAAGTACGAGCTCCATCATAATGTCCTCATCGCTGACTCGGCTTTGGTCGCCGCCGCGACACTGTCGAAGCGCTACATCACCGACCGCTTCCTTCCGGACAAGGCGATCGACCTAATCGACGAGGCCGCAAGCCGATTGCGTATGCAGGTGGATTCCAAGCCGGAGGCGCTGGATGAACTCGATCGCCGCGTGATGCAGCTTAGGATCGAGCGCGAGGCGCTGAAAAAGGAAACCGATCCGGCGTCGAAGGATCGTCTGGGGAAGCTGGAGAAGGAACTGGCTGATCTGGAAGACCGGTCGAACGCGATGACGGTGACCTGGAAGAATGAGAAGGACCAGGTGCAGGAGAGGCAGAAGCTGAAGGAGCGTTTGGACCAGGCGAAGTCCGAGGTCGAGGTGGCGCAGCGTCGGCAAGATCTGGGCCGAGCCTCCGAACTGTTGTACGGCGTCATCCCCGACATCGAGCTGCAACTGGCAAAATCCTCCGACGGCAAGCTGGTGAACGAGGCTGTCACCGAAGAAAGCATTGCGGGTGTGGTCTCCCGCTGGACCGGCGTGCCGGTGGACAAGATGCTGGAAGGTGAGCGGTCCAAACTGCTGGCCATGGAAGACAAGCTGCGCCAACGGGTCATTGGCCAGGAAGAGGCTTTGAAGGCCGTCGCCAACGCGGTGCGCCGCGCGCGCGCCGGCTTGCAGGACCCGAACCGGCCGATTGGCTCGTTCCTGTTCCTCGGTCCAACCGGTGTCGGCAAGACCGAGCTGACGAAAGCTCTGGCGTCGTTCCTGTTCGACGACGACAAGGCGATGGTGCGCATCGACATGAGCGAGTTCATGGAGAAGCACGCCGTCTCCCGGTTGATTGGCGCGCCTCCCGGGTACATCGGTTATGACGAGGGCGGCGTGCTGACCGAAGCCGTGCGCCGCCGGCCGTATCAGGTGATCCTGTTCGACGAGGTGGAGAAGGCTCACGAGGATGTCTTCAACATCCTGCTGCAAGTCCTGGACGACGGACGGCTCACGGACGGGCAGGGACGGACGGTCGATTTCAAGAATACGATCATCGTTCTGACCTCCAACCTTGGCAGCGACATCCTGGCGCATCAGCCGGAGGGCGAGCCGACAACGATGGTGCAGGGCGAGGTGATGGCCGTCGTGCGGCAGCACTTCCGGCCGGAGTTCCTGAACCGGCTGGATGAGATCGTCTTGTTCCGCCGCCTGCAACGTAGCGACATGGCGGCGATCGTCGAGATACAGTTGGCCGGCCTGCGCAAGCTGCTCGCAGATCGCAAGATCGGCCTGGAGCTGGACCGCGGCGCGCTGGATTGGCTGGCTGCCGAGGGCTACGACAGCACCTATGGCGCCCGGCCGCTGAAGCGGGTGATCCAGCGGTCGTTGCAGAACCCTCTGGCCGGCTTGATCCTGGAAGGCGGGGTCAAGGAGGGCGAGACGGTGCGCGTGAGCGCCGGTCCGGACGGTCTGGCGATCAACGGGCAGTTGGCTGAGGCGGCTTAGTTTGCCGCGCGGGCGTGGTCCAAGCGGACCACGCCCGTCTCTGCAAACAGTAGCTTCTGGATCGCCGCGACAAACGCGTCGCACTGCAGCCGCAGCCTGGACGGTGCTACTTAACCGGCGGAACCAGATCGATCTCCCACACATGCGGCCAGCATTTGCCAGTCACCAGCAGGCGGCCGGTTTCCGTGTTGACGGCGATGCCGTTCAGCACCAGCGGGTAGACCAGCTTCTGCGGGTCCGGGTTCAGCCCGGTAAGGTTGATCCAGCCGGTGATCCTGCCGGTCTCCGGGTTGATGATGGCGATGAAATCGGTCTGCCAGACGTTGGCGTAGAGCTTGCCGCGGTCGTATTCGAGTTCGTTAAGAAAGCCGACGGGACCAACGGCGTCGGTGACGAAGATGCGGCGCAGCAGCCGATGCGTCCGCGGGTCGAGGAACTGGATCGCCGAAGACCCGTCGCTCATGATCAGGTGCGCCCCGTCATGCGTCAGCCCCCAGCCCTGGTTGACATAGTGGAACGTTCCGCGCCGCCGCAAGGTGCCGGGGTCATAGATGAAGCCGGTGTTCTCGAGATAGGTCAGCTCATGCAGCGTCCCGTTCAGGACGGTGACACCTTCGCCGAAATAGATGTCCGGCAGCGTCGTTTCATTCAGCACCTTTCCGGTCTTCAGGTCCCATCGCCGCACGGTGGAGTGGCCATAGAGGCCGGTACCCTCGTAGATGGCGCCGTTCACCATCTGCAGGCCTTCGGTGTACGAACTCGTGTCGTGGGGATAGGTTGCGACGACCTTGTAGCCATAGACCGGGATTGCGGTCTGGTTCAGGATTCGCTCCGGGGTGACCTGGATGTGGCCGCCATCGCTGCCATCGGCCGCAACGGCCGTCGAGGCGGCGCACAGCATCAGCAGCAGAACAACCAGACGGTTCATGCGGTGGTCTCCATTTCCGCTGCATTATAGGTTCGGCGGTGCCATCGGCAAATGCCGCTCGCCGTTTCGCCGCGGCCACATCTCGGCTTGGCCAAGACCCGCCAGAGGCTCCGCATCGCGGTCCGGGACTAGCCGGGCCGCAGACTTCGGGGGCGACGTCAAGCAATCGCTCGACCATTATGTCAGGTCAGAAGATCCGGCTCGCCTGATTGGCGGCACTCCCCGGCGTTCGGCCCCGGCTACCGCGAATCGTGACGCGGGCCTGTCGAGCAAAGTTTTTCTCCTCGGGGGCCAAGCCTGATAGGTATCGGGCCCACCGCCCCGCAACTGTCAGAATGTCGCCAGCATGGTCCGCATCACTTACGTCGAACCCTCCGGCAACGCCGTCACGGTCAACGTGGCTGAGGGCAGAAGCCTGATGCAAGGCGCCACCGCCAACGGCGTGAACGGCATTCTCGCCGAATGCGGCGGCTGCTGCGCCTGCGGGACCTGCCATTGCTACGTCGATCCCGCCCGCCTGCCGGACCTGCCGGAGCCAACCGACGCCGAACTCGCGATGCTGGACACCGTGGCCGCGGAACGCCGCGCGAACAGCCGGCTGTCCTGTCAGATCAAGGCCAGCGCGGAGCTCGAGGGCCTTGTGCTGGTGCTTCCGGACAGGCAAACGTAACCCGCCAATCCGGTTTCGGCACCAATACCTTCGCACCGGGCAGCCGGTTCCGCCGCCCCTGATCAAATCCCCGAAAGCCCATCGGTCCCGGCGATATTCCAGCCCGTTCGAAGAAATCCGCCGCCGCGATCCGGCTGCGCGCCGCCCCGGACGCTCCCGCGGGGCAGGCCGGCCCGATCATCCGCGTCCTGACCCGCGAAATTAATGATGCCACGGGCCGATTGGCATGCAAAGATCGCAAAACCAATTCACTGCGGTACCCAGAGGTGATCATGAGTTCCACGAAGACCATCGGCGTTCTTACCAGCGGCGGCGATTGTGCCGGGCTCAACGCTGTCATCCGCGCCGTCGTCACCCGGGCGATCCTCGGCTACGGCTGGCGCGTCCTCGGTATCCACCAGGGCACCCAGGGGCTGCTGAAGCGGCCGGTCGAGTTCACCCCGCTCGACCTGCAGACCGCAACCTCCTCCATGGCTCGCAGCGCCGGAACGATTCTCGGCACAACCAATCGCGGCGACCCGTTCGCCTTCCCGATGCCGGATGGTACGAAGAAAGACCGTTCCGAGGAGGTCATCGAGGGCTACCGCATGCTTGGCCTGGATGGCCTGATCGCCATCGGCGGCGATGGCAGCATGGCGATCCTCCGGCACCTCGCCCAGCAGGGGAACATTCCGCTCGTCGGCGTCCCCAAGACGATCGACAACGACGTGGGCGCCACCGAGAACTCCGTCGGCTACCACACCGCCGTGATGGTCGCGACCGAGGCCATCGACCGCCTGCAGCCGACGGCGGCCAGCCATGACCGGGTGATGATCCTGGAAGTCATGGGGCGCGACTGCGGCCATATCGCCCTGGCGGCCGGCATCGCCGGCGGCGCCGACGTGATCCTGATCCCGGAGATCCCCTACGACCTCGACGCCGTCGCCGCGCATATCAAGAAGGTGCGGCATCACGGGCACAACTTCGCCATCGTCGTGGTCGCCGAGGCGGTGCGCGACAAGTCGGGCGAGCGGGTGCAGCTCAGTCACGCCCTGGGCGGCACCACCTATGGCGGCATCGGCCACGTCCTCGGCGAGGCGATCACCCGCCGGACCGGGGCGGAGACGCGCGTCACCGTCCTTGGCCATGTCCAGCGCGGCGGGCAGCCGACATGGGACGATCGTCTTGTTGGTTCGGCGTTCGGCGTCTACGCCGTGGACCTGATCGCGCAGGGCAAGTTCGATCGCCTGGTGGCCTGGCAAAACCGCCGTGTCGTGGATGTCCCGCTGGTCGCCGCGTTCGAGCCGACGCAGGCCATCGGCGCCGACGATGCGCTGGTCAGCACCGCCCGCGGCCTGGGCATCTGCCTCGGCGATCGATAGAGGACGTTTGGAGACCATGATCCGCCGTTCCCGGCGCATCATGGTCCTGTCTGCCGCACTGGCGCTTGGCGGATGCGGGACGATTCCGCTGGCATCGCTGCCGGCGTTGAGCCGCATCGATATCGCGACAACCGACCCCTCGGTTCTGCGGGTTGCGGTGCGCCTGCCCGATGCTGTGAAGCCGCGTCCCGGCGGCGTGACGATGGACGCTGTCACGCGGGAGAGCGGCGCGGCGGACCGGACGGCGACGTTTCTGCTGATCGAAACACGCGACCCGGGCGACCTGGCGGGATTGCCGCTGGACGTGCCGCCCGGCGTCTCGACCTACGCCTATCGCCTGTCCGCTGACGACCTCGCGCGCTTCGATGCACTCCGCCGATCGGCGTTGCAGAGTCATGCCGAGGGCCGGACGGTGTCGCTGGGGTTCGGTATCGCGACGAAGGAATTTTGCCGCGTGGCGGCCTTGCCGCCGGGTCCGCTGCCGGCAACCAGCTATCTGATGACGTCCGAGACGGGCCGCTACGTGATCCTGACTGAAGACTCCGATCTCCGCTCCCTGGCGAAGGTGAAGCGGGAGCTGGAGAGTCTTGAGCCGTGCTGACCTTGCATCAGTCCGGGAAGACAGGGACCCGGCGCGCGGCGGCCTCTGCCGTCATGGTGGCCGAAGCAGGCTGCCTCCGTCATGGCGGCCGGAGGCCCCATGCGCGTTAAATTTGCGCTGCGACGGTTGAGCGTTCCCCCGTCATGGTGTGCGCAGGTGCACCATCCACGCCTTGCGGTGCCGGTTTAAGCAACGGCGTTGACGCCGACCTTCCCCGGCAGCCCGACGTGCCCGCTTAATCGACGGAGACACTCTCTGATTACAAGTAATAAAAGTCCTGAACATACTGCTGTACGCGAGATAGAATTAAAGTTAACCGATAATAAATCTTTTCGTTTTGAGTCAGTTTTTAGTTGCCAGCCAAGATCTGATCAATCTAACATTCCGGCGTTGATTTGGTCTTTGCAATCCTGAAGCAGACCAGATCTGCATCTGTATGCTTTTCGTCCGCCAACCTCAGCCAGGCGCCGGATCATGGACACCTTAGAACGTACTTTTTACGACACAATCGCCCGCGGCCTTTCGCCGATCGGCGGGCTCGCCGCGTGCGATCTTCCCCCGCCAGGCATCATCGAGAACCGCACCTTCGATGAACTCGCCATCGGTGATGCGGCACAGATCGTCCGCACCTTCAGCAACGAAGACATTGAGCTCTTCGCCAGCGTGTCCGGCGATGTGAACCCGACCCACCTCGACCCGGACTACGCCGAGGAAACCGGGTTCCACGGCGTTATCGCTCACGGCATGCTGGGCGGGTCGATGTTTTCCACCGTGCTCGGCACGCTGCTGCCGGGGCCGGGGACCATTTATCTCGGCCAGGACCTGCGCTTCCGCGCTCCCGTCAAACCGGGCGACACGCTGACGGCGAAAGTCGTGGTGCGGGAGACTCACGCCGACAGGAAACGGGTCGTGTTCGACTGCCTCTGCACCAACCAGCACGGCAAGGCGGTCATCTCCGGCAATGCCGAGGTCATCGCCCCCACCGGCAAAGTGCGGCGGGAGCGCGTGGCGCTGCCTGAGGTTTCCGTCATCCACCATCAGGCCTACGCAGATCTTCTCAGCCATGCCGGCGGCCGTCCGCCATTGCCGACGGCCATCGTCCATCCGTGCGACCACGGCAGCCTGCAAGGCGCGCTCGACGCCGCCGCGGCGGGGTTCATCGAGCCGTTCCTGGTGGGTCCGCAGGGCAAAATCCGCGCGGTGGCGGAGGAGGCCGGTCTCGATCTGTCCGGCTATCAGATCGTCAACACCACCCATTCGCACGAAGCGGCGGAGGTTGGCGTGGCGCTGGCGCGCGACGGCACGGTCAAGGCGCTGATGAAAGGCAGCCTGCACACCGATGAACTGATGCATGAGGTGATGCGGCGGGAAAACCGCCTGCGCACCGCGCGCCGGATCAGCCACGCCTATGTCATGCTGCTGGCCTCATCCGGCAAGCCGCTGATCCTGTCCGACTGCGCCATCAACATCGCGCCGGGCCTGGAGGAGAAGGTCGATATCGTGCAGAACGCGATCGATTTGGCGATCGCCCTCGGTATCGCGGTGCCCAAGGTGGCGGTGCTGTCCGCGGTGGAGACCGTGACCCCCGCGATGCCGTCCACGCTCGATGCCGCGGCTTTGTGCAAGATGGCGGATCGCGGCCAGATCAAGGGCGGTGTGCTCGACGGCCCTCTGGCGTTCGACAATGCGATCAATGCGGCGGCGGCGCTGACCAAGGGCATCGCCTCGGCCGTCGCGGGTCATCCGGACATCCTGATCGTTCCTAACCTCGAAGCGGGGAATATCCTGGCCAAGCAAATGAGCTTCTCCGGCGGGGCCGATGCCGCCGGCATTGTTCTCGGCGCCGCGGTGCCGATCATCCTGACGAGCCGGGCGGATAGTGTGCGGACCCGGCTTGCGTCCTGCGCCGTCGCGGCGCTGGCGGCGAGCCCGCAAGCATAGTGTTCAGCTGTTGGCGTGGATCGTCAGATATGCAACGCCCCCTGATTCGCCGGAGCCGATGCCAAGCTGTCCGTCGCTGAGACTCGCGCCCGCGAACCCCGCGAAGGTCAGCGCCGCGCTCGACGCACCGGAGCCCGGGACATGCACCGTCAAGCCTGTATAGCCGGCCGCGCCTTGCCCGAGCTGCCAGCTTATTTTTGGGAAGTCATCGGCTGTCAGGCCCCAGATCGTTGCGGTGTCGCCAGCGTGGAAGTTGGTGATCGTGCTCCAGATCGAGGCGGTCCGGCTTTCGTCGTCCACGTAGAAATTGTCGATCCCGCTGCCGCCGGTAAAGAAATCCGAGCCGGTGCCATCCAGCACATTGGTGCCGCTATTGGCCGTGATCGCACCCAGGGTGCTGGCGCTGTAAATGAACCAGTTCGGCGTGCTGGCGGTGATGCTCAGAGTGTCGGTGGTGATAGAGACATACTCCTGCTGCAGGCCGGCGACCGGACCGGTGTAGGGTTGCCCGATCGCCGTCACCGGCTTGCCCGTTGTGGTGTCCGTTATGGCCAGAACGGGTGCGCCCGTGAGTTGCTCCTCGGCGGCATCGGCAATCGCCTGGTGGCCGGCTTCCGTCGGGTGCAGGCTGTCCCAGAACAGATACCGGTTCTGCGCGGCGGGGGTCGTCGCCGCGAGCGTGCCGCTGGTCGAACTCGTGTAATTGCCGCTCCACACGCGCGAGGTCACGTCGGTCAGCCCGTAGAACGCGGGGTTCGCCACCGCGCTGTCGATCAGCCCATAGGCGTCGACAACATGCGCATTGACCGCGCTCGCGCCGGCCAGCGCGGCGAGTTGACTGGTCAGAGCGGAATCATAGGAACTGGCGAGCTGCGAGGCCTCCGCATCCAGTGCGGCCGAAGGCGCATTGCTTCCGTTCACCAGCCCCAGCATGACGTCCGGCGTCTTGCCCAGATCGGGAACGTCCAGCACCAGCAGGTTCTTCGCGCCATCCGAAATCAGCGATTTTATGAAGCTGATTTCGTTAGCCACGGCGTCGTTGACGTCGGTGGTCTGCTGCTGCGTGCTCAGCCCCGGGGTGCTGAGGATGTCCAGCAGGTCGTTCGACCCGATCGACAGCGTATAGAGCGCGTTGGCCGAAGGTTTGGAAACCTGCGTCTGGAACTGGGTCAGCTGCGCCGGCAGCGATATTGCCGTGATCTGCGGATCGTTCGCATTTTGCGGCGTCGCGCCGGTTTCGGCCCCGCCAAAGGCGAAGTCGTTTCCTCCAGTCAGGCTGGGCGCCAGCGTGCCGAGGCCGAGGGCGATGGAGACGTTCTGCACCCATGTCGGGCCGTTGCTGAACACGGTTCCGGTGCTCGAACCGTATTGCTCGGTGAAATAGGGTGGCGAGACGGGTTCCGGCGATCCCGCCGCCTTCGTGGTTATCGATAGGTTGCCGGCATCGGACAGACTGTCGCCGAATGCGTAGATGGCGCTGTAGGTTGGCAGCGCCGAACTCTGTGACATGCGCGGTTATTCTCCTGCGAGGCCCTGGAACAGGCAGAGGCTAGATAGGCCAGCGGCTTGCCAATTCGAGTGGCTCTCGTGGAGTGTGATGTCGCGGAGGGTGGGATTACGGCACGGGCCTGTCCATCTCTGGCGGCACGTACTTGTGCAGGTAGCCTTGAAGAGCCTGTTCAACGGCCTTCCGCTTACGCAACAAAAGGCGTGGATGGCGGGCCTCCGCCCCATAGGCGATAAAATTGCGGCCGGCGGTTGCTGCTTCCCCCCGTCATGCCGACGCAGGTCGGCATCCACGCCTTTGCCTAAACCCGCACTGCAAGGCGTGGATGGCGCGCCTCCGCGCACCATGACGGGGGACAAACGCAGCGGCTGCGCGACTATTTTAACGCCAATGGGGCCTCCGCCCGTCATGACGATTCAAGCGCCCGTGCCGATCGGCCATTCTGTCCGGCGGTTGATATTACTCGGCGGCAACGGCCAGGCCGGCCGCCGGCTCATTCCGCAGCCCCCTGATCGCCTCCAAAAGCCGATCGGCTTCGTCGATGGCGCCGTGGACCACGTCGCGGGCGCCGATGGCGACGCGCAGTCCGCCGAACGCCCCGAGGCTGACCGGCTGACCCAGCAACACACCACCGTGCGCCAAGCGTTCATGGATCAGCTTCAGATCCTTGACGGGCAAAAGCCGCCCCGCCTTACGCGCATCCCGCACCGCGAACGTTACGATGCTCGGCCGATCGGCCCAGTGCGGGCCGTTGCGGGCGAGGCCGCCGATGGGGACAAGGGCGGGATTTGCCATGATCTCGTGCTCGACCGCGGCAATCCTTCGATCGAGGAACTTGGCGGCATCCTCCGCGGCCCCGGAAAACCGCTCCATCGCCTCGACCGCCGCGATCCAGCGCAGCACCGTGCCCATACCGGGTACATTCCGGTTCAACCCGGCAATCCGCCGGGCGACCGGAAACAGCACCGCCCCGGAAAACGCAGGACCGCCGAAGAACTTCGAGCCGGTAACGACGACCGGCCATCCGCGCCGCAAATACGCGGCAACCCGCGCCGGATCGATCCTTGCCTGGCAGGCATCCACGATAACCTCGGCGCCGGCCGGTGGATCATGCGGCGCGATCAACCCGGTCTTGGTGCCATAGGTCAGATAGACGACCGCCCGGCCGGAAGCCGCGGAAACCGCGGACGCGTAAGCGGCATCAACCGCGTCGTCCGGCAGCGGCGATCCGTCCGGCCCGCGCAGCGCCACTTCCAGCGTGCCGATCTCGGCTGGCGTGATGATCTGCCCCTGGCACGGCCCGTCGAACAGGCGGCCAGAAGCCGCGAGCGGGACGCCGGTCCCGGTTTCCGATGCCGACGGCAGGATTGCCGTCAACGGCGCGCCGCCCCGCTCCGCCGCCAGCAGTCCGGCCGCCGTCAGCACGGCATCCGTCCCGGACGGGCACAGCATCGCGTCGGCCAGCCCATCGGCCTGGAAATAGCGCAGCAGGTAGCGTTCTACCCGCCGGGTTTGCTCCGAAAGCAGCATGCTGCGGGACCGAACCGACGCAGCGCCGGACAAGGCGTCGAAGCAAGCGGCCGCCGCATCGAAGCTGTTTTGTTCAATCGGCGAAGCCGTGCAGGACGATGCGCAGACGATCCCGGGGTCCGGCAGGGCAGGGCACAAATACTTGTTCAGGCCGGACAGGCCGCCGATATCCAGGCGGCTGTCGCCGCCGGCCGTAAGCGCCGAGGCAAGGTTCCCGGGAAAATCCTTCAACATCGGCGTTTTTGCTCGCTGTTCGATCAGCGCCGGGTAACACGGTCCCGGTTAACGTCCGGTTAACAGCCGAGGTGCGGATCGCTGAAAAAGCGACAGGCCCACTGTTGGTTGCGGCCATGACCAGCTATTTGCCGGCCTGAACGTCCCCTTCAACAGACGGTGTCGCTATCCTGGCTCGGCACGAACCCGATCAACACACGGCCCATCTGCTGGAACTGCTTGCCCCCCTCGGACCCGTCTCCGCCCGGCGGATGTTCGGCGGCACCGGCTTTTTCCTGCACGGCCTCATGTTCGGCCTCATCGTCGGCGACGAGCTCTACCTCAAGGTTGGCCCCGTGAATCAGCCCGACTACGAAGCCGCCGGAGAAGCCCCGTTCAACTACGAAACCAGGAACGGAACCAACACCCTTCGATCCTATTGGCGCTGCCCGCCCGACCTGCAGGATGATGCCGACACGTTTCGCGCCCGGGCACGCCGCGCCGTCGATGCCGCCATCACGGCATCCCGGGCCAAAGCCAAGAAGCGCTAACCCGCAACGAAAACCTCGCCCTTGCCCAGCACAGCCATGTCGCCCGCATAGCGGGCCGCCGCGTCCCGGACGCACCGGGCCGCGGCCTCGCTGACCGGACCAACCGCCCGCGCCAGCAATCCGCTGAACACCAGCGGCGCGCCGCCCGAAACCACGAAACTCGGCGCCAACTCAGCCGGACGACCCAGGACGATCGTGCCGCGGCGCATCAGAATGCCCGGCAGAGGCCCCGCCGCGCCGCACACCACCAGCGTCCCCGCCACCATCCCGCTGCCGGCATGTTCACCCGCGTCGCCCTCGATGATCACCAAGCCGCGCCGCAGACGATCCGCCGCCCGCGGACCAGCCTTGCCATGCACCAGCACGATGCCGCCGCGCATCCCGGTCCGCTCCCCGGACACGGGACCGCCGAGAAAACCGCCCGCATCGCCGAGGACCTCCACCCGACCCCCGAGCAGGCCGGACGCCGCCCAGCCACCGGCATTGCCGCGGATGATCAGCGTCCCGCCCGCCATCAGCCGTCCAACCTGCTGACCGGCATCGCCCTCGACCTCCAGCACGCCGGACTTCATCGCCTCGCCCACCCGGTCGAAGCGATCCGAACCGCCTTCAAACAGGATATGCGAGGCATCCCCGGAATGCACCCGGAAGACATCGCCGACAGTCACCTTGTGGCGTCCCGTCTGCAACGGCAGCGCTTCAATGGCGACGGACCCCAGACCCGCCAGCCGATCGGCTGTCAGCGGCGAGAGATCCAGCCGTTGGTCGGGCGTCCCCCGCAGCACAAAGCGCAACGCGGTCATGGCCCGCCCTCCGGCACCAGGGCGTGCAGATGGTAGTGGTGACGCCCCAGCTTGCCGCCGTAATTGCCGGCGCCGACGCGGCAGGCGCCACGCTCCGGCCCCACTGCGGCGATCGCCGCCAGCCCGGCCCGCATCGCATCCGCGACGGCCTCCGGCGTCAGCCCGTCGATCACCAGTTCCAGCACCGCAGCGATCTCCGGCCCGAGTTCCGAGTCCGGCACCGCGCCGCGCAAGGTCGGGCAATACAGATGATTGGTGGAGGCGATCATGCCCTTGTATTTCGACCCCACCTTCGAACCGGACCGCACGATCCCGCCCGGAAACGGGGCGATCACGCCGGGCACCCCGGCAATCGCCTCCGCCGCCGCCTCCGCCGCGACCAGCGCGCCCTCGGATGACCGCGCCATCAGGATCAGGTTGCCGCCGCCGACGGCGCCCTTGGTCAATCCGGTTGTTCCCTCGCAAACAAACTCCCCGTCCATCACCGGCATGCGCCAGACATGCCGGTCCGGCAGCCGCTTGGAGATTTGCCAGCCGTCGGCGAAGTATCGCATCCCGTCGCCGAGTTTCAGCGGCTCCGTTCCGGTCAGTCCCGCGTAACAGGCGGACCCCGGACTGGTCAGCACGCACTGGCCGACGCGGTTGATCAACTGCTTCTGCAATTCGGCAGTGGAGCCGGCGAACAGCAGCACCCGCACCCCCGGCCGCCCGTCCGGGGTCTGTTCCGGCGCCACTTCGGTATCGATCCCGGCCTCCACCCCGCAGGCGATGATCGAGGTGGCAAACCCGGTCATGCTGACTGCCGCGATGCGCGCCCAGCGCAATGTCGGCGCAGTAATGATCAGCGCGGTGCCGCGCATGTCGAACGCTTCCGCGAACGTATCGTCGATCGATACGCCGTTGCGAACAAGAGGGGCTAGGTCCGGCATGGCACCGCCTCGAATGCCTGGACGCGGCCGAGCATTTCTGCCCCCGGAACGTCGAACGCGGCGTGCGATACGCCGTAGATGCGCTCGTAGAACCCCGATAGCCCTCGGTTGATGGCCGTATCGAATTCCGGCCGCACCGTCACCGCCCGGCCGAACGACCGCGTCACCGGTACGCCGTCGCGGATTATCGGCACGCCGTCCTTCAGCACCAGCGCCGCGTCGCGAAACATCGCCGCGATATCCGATTGCGTCCGGTAGACCGCCACATCGGCCCGCGCCCCCGCCCCGAGATGCCCCCGATCCGCCAACCCCAGCAACCGGGCCGGCGCGGCGCGGGTCATGATGGCGATTTCCGGCAGCGTGTATTCGCGCGTGATCGAGGCCAGCGTGGTGACCTCGATCGCCTCTTTCGGCAGCGAATCCATATGCCGGGCCCGCACCGAGCGGTCCATCAGCAGCGCCAGCAGATCAGGATACGCGGTGAAGGGCGCGCCGTTCGGATGATCGGTCGTAAAGAACACCCGCCACGGGTCGTTAATCAGTAGAAACAGTTCCAGTCCCGCCGCCCACTGCACCGCATTGAAGAAATCAGTCTTGCGGTAGCGATACGGCACGACGCCGCCGCCATTGCCGTCGCCGTCGATAATCACCGACTTGCGCGGACGCGCGCTGCCGCGGGCGTTGAACTGGCGCAGCACATCGGATGAAATCGTCACCGTCTGCCCGAACATCACCTGCCCGATATCCGCGGTGATGTTCCGCTTCGCATTGACCGCCTCGGCCAGGCGCGGCGCAGCGGAGGAAAATCCGCGCGGACCATCCTTGCCGTACGCGTAGAACTGCAAATGCGCGATATGCAGCCGCGTGTCGCCGGCCGCATCCATCGTCGCCAGCGCGGTTTCCGCATTCCCCGGCATGCCGAGATTGCTGCAATGCAGATGCAGCGGATGCGGCAGCCCGAGTGATTCCGTCGCCGCCTGCAACGTATTGATGATCGCGCGTGACGTGATTTCGCTGTTCGGCACCGCATCGTCCAGGCCGAATCCGCGCACGTTGGACTTGAAGGCCGCGGCGGCGCCCGGGTTGATCGCCTTGATGCCGATGGCCCGGCTGCCGGACAGCACGCGCGCGGCATAGTCGGCGATGGCCGAGCCACCCTCGTTCGCCGCCATCAGCCGCAGCAGGTAATCGTCGTTGCCGAGCACCGCGAGAATCGCCGTGTCGATCAGTGGAATATCCGCCAGCTCCAGATGTGCCTGGGGTGCGACATGCGGCGAAATCGCCGGCTCCACCACCATGGTGTAGCCCATCGCCGCATACAGCCGCCCGATCGTCTCCGTTATCGGCACCGATGCCGCCGCGGTGGCGGCGCGCAACTCCGGCAGCAGCAGCCGCGCGGTGTTGACGTTGGTTCCGGCGACGTGGGTATGGATGTCGATCCCGCCTGCCATGACGATGCAGCCGGTGACATCATGCGTCTCGCCGGCCTGCGCTCCGTCCGGGGCAGAAACGATGCGTCCGTCCCGCAGCCAAAGATCGCCGATGCCGTCGCGGCCATTGGCGGGATCGACGATCCGTCCGCCCGTCAAACGCGTCAGCATGGCGGCAGCGCCGCGGTGATGGCCGCCAAGGTTGCCGCCACGCTGGCGGCGGCGGATGGTGCCGAGGCGGCGCAGAAAACGATTCCGCCCGGCGCCGGATCGAACAGCATCGCGTCGTGATCGCGACCGGGGCATCCGACCTCGAACACCACCTGCGGCGGGGTTCTGAATGCAGTGCCCGCCGGGACCAGGGCGATTGTCGGCACGGTTTTGTCCCAGTCCGGAGGTTTGGCTGAGAAGGCGGAAATCCACACCGCCGCGTCCGCCTCGCCGCTGCCAATCAGCCGCTGTGCGTCGAACCGCCAGCGGTCATGCCGCGGCGCGGGCGCGGCGAAACCCGTGCGCGGCGGGAAACCGGTGATCCAGGTCAGCGCCTGCGCCACCGCCTCCGCGCCGTTCGCAGGGGCGAGCGGCAGCCCGGCGAAGCGGGTTGTCTTGTTGAGGTCGTCGATCAGTCCGCACAGCATCTCGACCGCCAGCGTATCGAGCGCGGCGGATGACCAGACGGCGACGCCGAAGCGCGAAGCGGCCAGAGTGGCAGCGAGGCCGCGCAGCGGCGCGGCAGCCGTCTCGTCCAGCGATGTGTTACGTCCCGCCACCATCGCACGCAGCGCAGCGAGTGCCGGAAGAATGGGCTTTCCCGCGGCGATGGTGCGCAATGTCGTCGCCCGATCTTCATGGCCCGGCTTGTCCGGGCCACCTATGCCCGCACGTGCCGGGATAGGTTGCCCGGACAAGCCGGGCCATGACGGTGGAAGAGTGCCGCCAGGGCACAGATGCACCACCTTCCGGCTACCCCCCGCAACCGTCGGTGCCTCACTCAACGCCAGCCGTTCGGCCATGTCCGGCCAGGCTTCCACCAGCCCGTCCCCAACCAGCAGCACCAAATCCGCCCGCGCCCGCGTTTGCAGCGGCGTGGTCACGATCCACCCCGCCCGCCGCATGACCTCCAAATTCGCGAACACCGCCTGCGCGTCCATATGGTCGATCGACCCGCCGATGGCCTGCGCCAAAGCCACCGACGCCCGCACCCCCGCCACATCCGTTCCCATCCCCGCAACCACAGCCGATCGGCTGCCGGCAAGCAGCGATGCGGCGGCGGCGGCAGCCCGGGCAGCGGGGACCGGCTGCCCGTTCAGCCATGCCCGCGCAAGCTCAGTCATATTTAATGTACGCAAAGCGCTGGTCGTCGCGCGGCGTGCCTTCCAGCGCTCCGTCCTCCAGGCCTGGCTGCCATTGCACGACCTCCTCGATCTTGCTGGCGAGCGCGAAATCCTTGCCGGTGATTCCTTTCGCGGAATGGGTGTTCAGGCGCACTTCGAGCCAGGCGTAGGACAGAGTAATGTCGGGATGATGCCAAGCGGCCTCGGCGAGATGGCCGACGGTGTTGACCACCATCAGCGTGCCTTTCCAGCCGCTCGTGCGATATTTCCGCCTGATCCAGCCGCCTTCCAGCGTCCAGTGCGGCAGATTCGCCGCCAGCCAGGCTTCGACTTCAGCATCATTGTAAACGCGCTCGGGATTTTGCGCCGTCATGCGACTGTTCCCTCCGATCCGGTCATTGCCAGCGATCATCTTAATGTGGGACATATACCGCAATGAAGGCAATAGCCAAAGCACAGGGAGGGTCGGTCATCAACCGCGACAATGCCAAACCCGATGCGACCGTAACGGTATGCTGCACTGCACGTCTGCACCTTGGCTTCTTCGACCTGGAGGGTGGTGCCGGCCGTCGCTTCGGCAGCATCGGTCTTTTGCTTGACCAACCGGCGACGCGGCTGACCGCCCGCCGCGCCAACGAAACTTGCGTTTCGGGAGCGGAACAGGATCGCGTCGCTCGCTATCTGGCGTCGATGCGCGCGCATCTTGGTCTGTCCGGACACTATGCCGTCGATATTGGGCAAGCGATGCCGTCGCATGCCGGCCTCGGTTCCGGCACGCAACTGGCGCTGGGCGTGTCGGCGGCTTTGCGCCGGCTGGAGGGTCTGCCGGATGATCCGCGCGGCGATGCGCAACGCCTGGAACGTGGCGCGCGGTCAGGCATCGGCATCGGCCTGTTCAGCCAGGGCGGCCTTGTCGTTGACGGTGGCCGCGGAAAGCGTGCCGAACCGCCGCCGCTGCTGGCGCGCATGGCGGTGCCGGAGGCATGGCGGGTCCTGCTGGTCCTCGACCGCGACCGCGCGGGACTTTCGGGTCGGCAGGAACGCAGCGCGTTCGATGCCCTGGCGCCGATGGATCCGGCGGTTTCCGGCGCCATCTGCCGCCTTGTGCTGATGCAGGCGCTGCCGGCGCTGGCCGAACAGGATCTCGCCGGCTTCGGCTCGGCGATTACAGCGATTCAGAACCATGCCGGCGATTATTTCGCCCCCAGCCAGGGAGGCCGTTTCACAAGTCCGCTGGTGGGCGATGCCATGCGCGTGCTGGCCGAGGCGGGGGCAACCGGCATCGGCCAGAGTTCCTGGGGGCCGACCGGATTCGCTTTTGCTGCCAACGACAGTGAAGCCAACCGGCTTGCCTTGAATTTGCAACAGCGAGGCATGACGAAACGACTGGACTTGCTGGTCTGCCGGGTGTTGAATCAGGGCGCAGTGGTGAGCATGGCCTGACGTCCCGGCCAAACCACCCAAGAAAAGGAAACCCCTGTGGCCGAGAAAAGAATTCTGCATTTGTTGAGTCCGTTGCCGCATGCCAGTCCGTTCGATCTGAACATGGCGCTGGATGCGGGCTACGATGCCGTCATCCCCTATACGAACGTTACGCTGCATCAAGTGACCGAGCTTGTACAGGACGCGATTTTTTCGCGGCCTCCGAACGACGGAGCAAAAACGTGCGTTTTCATTGGCGGCAAGAATGCGATTGCTGCGCTGGACATGCTGGACGCTGCGAAAAAGGCGATGGTGCCGCCGTTCGTCGTTTCGCTGTTCGCGGATCCCGCGGGGTCTTTCACGACCGCGGCGGCGATGGTGGCGCGGCTGGAGCGGACGTTACGGATATCGCACAAACGGGAACTGGCCGGGACGCGCATATTGGTGTTCGGCGCAACCGGCGTGGTCGGCTTTGCCTCGGCGGTGATCAGCGCACTGGAAGGGGCGCAGGTCACGCTTGTCGGCCATGACGGCGTGCGGCGCGTGCAGCAGTCGGCGGACGAGAGCAATGCGCGGTTCGGTGTCAGCATGAGCGCCGCGGATGGCAGCACCGAGGAGTTGAAGGCGGCGCTACTGAAAGATGCCGATGTGGCGCTGTGCGCCGGCAAGGCGGGCGTGCAGATCATCCATGAGGATTTGCTGAGGGCGTCTCCGGGCCTGCTGGCGGTGGCCGATGTAAACGCGGTTCCGCCGCTCGGCGTTGCGGGGCTGGATCTGTTTTCCGACGGGGCAAGCATTGGCGGCGGCACGTCCGGGATTGGCGCGCTGGCGATCGGGCAGACGAAATACCAGACGGAATTCGGGTTGTTCCGGCGGATGATCGAAAGCAGCAAGCCGCTTACTTTGGATTTCCGCGACGCCTTCGTGCTGGCGCGCGAACTGTCGAAATGAAGGAACCGGTCGCCGCGCATCGCCTGAACGGACGCACCGGCGGCGTATACCGTCATGGCGGGCGCAGGCCCGCCATCCACGCCTTTGCTGCAGCCCGCAGCGCAAGAAGTGGATGGTCCGCCTGTGCGGACCATGACGGGGGGAGGACACGGATCCCGGACGTTACCGTTCCATGATCCCATCCACCGACTCCCCCGCCGTCCTGATCGCCGCCCTGTCCGGCCGGGCGCTGGCGGCCTGTGCGCGGCGTGGCGGCTACCGGCCGCTGGTGGCCGACATGTTCGGCGATCTCGACACCCGGGACCTCGCCGAAGCCAGCGAAACCGTCCCCGGCAGCCTGACGCACGGCTTTGCCAAAGACACCCTGTCGGCGGCGCTGGACCGTCTCGCCGCCGGGCGTCATGTCATTGGCGTCGTCGTTGGCAGCGGCTTTGAGGATCGTCCCGGTCTCCTGCGATGCATCGCCGCCCGGCACGCCCTGCTCGGCAATCCGGCGGCCGTCGTTACCGAAATCAAGAACCCGTTCCGCTTCGCCGAAACCTGCGCCCTGGCCGGCGTGCCGCATCCCGAGGTCCGGCTGGACCAGCCGCGGGAGGGCATCTGGCTGCGCAAGCGCATCGGCGGTGCCGGCGGCATGCATATCGCCGCGTCCACCCGCCGCGACACCGCCCGGCGCGGGCGCTATTTCCAGCGCCGCGTGGCGGGCCAGCCGGTATCCGCCGCCTTTCTGGCTGCCGGCGGACGCTGCCGCGTGCTCGGCCTGAGCCGGCAATGGGCCGAACCGGCGCCGCGCCGCCCGTTCCGCTATGGCGGGTCGTCACGTCCGGCGCCGCTGTCCGACGCCCGCGCCGGGGAACTCTCGGACGCCGTGGCGCGGCTGGTGTCGCTTACCGGTCTGCGCGGCCTGAACAGCGCCGACTTCCTGGTGCGGGAAGACGGCTTCGACATGCTGGAAGTGAATCCGCGTCCGGGCGCCACGCTCGATATTTTCGCCGACGCGGAGGGCGCGCTGTTCCGCATGCACCTCGACGCCTGTAAGGGCGTGCTGCCGGACACTATACCCGTCTGGCCACATGCCGCCGCCGCCGCCGCGTTCGTCTACGCCCCCGCCGACATCACCCTCCCGCCTATCTTCCCCTGGCCCGTCTGGACCGCCGATCGGCAGGCCCCGGGAAGTTGGGTGCCGAAAGGGGCGCCGCTGTGCACGGTGCTGGCGGAGACCTCGGACGCCGAGGCCGCGGAACGTCTGGTGCGCCACCGCGCGGCGGAAATCCTGGCTCACGCAGAAGGTGCCGCATGACCACACCAACCGATCTCGGCCTGAACCGCCGGGCGCATGACTATGCCGAAGCCCTTTGCGCGGATGCCGCGGCGCTGCGCGTCGGCGTCTCGCGCGGGGAGTCCGGCGAGCGCCTGATCGACGCCGGTGCCGCGCACCGAGGCGGGATCGCCGCCGGTCTGCGCCTGGGGGCGATCTGCCTGGGCGGCCTGGGGGAGGTGCGCTTGACAAGCGATCCCACCCTGCCGCACTGGCCGTGGACGATATCGGTGGCGAGTTCCAACCCGGTCACCGCCTGCCTCGCCAGCCAATATGCCGGCTGGAGCCTGTCGCATGGCACGGGCAAGGGGGCGTTCTTCGCCCTCGGCTCCGGCCCCGCCCGGGCGCTGGCGCGCAAGGAGAAACTGTTCGACGAGCTTGGCTATCGTGAAGACTCAAAGCAGGCGGTGCTTGTGCTGGAAAGCGGCCAGCCGCCGCCCGCGCCGCTGGTGACCTCGATCGCCGAAGCCTGCGGGGTCGCTCCAGCCGATGTGACGATTTTGTATGCGCCAACGCAAAGCCTGGCCGGCAGCGTGCAGGTGGTCGCGCGCGTGCTGGAGGTGGCGCTGCACAAGGCGCACGAACTCCACTTCCCGTTGTCGGACATCGTCGATGGCCTCGGCGCCGCGCCACTGCCGCCGCCGCATCCGGATTTCATCACTGCCATGGGACGGACCAACGACGCGATCATCTTCGGCGGCCGCGTTCACTTGTTCGTTACTGGATCGGTTTCACAGGCGAGCGATCTGGCGCAGGCGATGCCGGCATCAAAATCGCGCGACTACGGACGGCCCTTCGCGGAAACGTTCAAAGCGGTGAACGGCGACTTCTACGCCATCGACCCGATGCTGTTCAGCCCGGCCGAAGTGATCGTCACAGCGATCGAGACCGGGGAGAGCTTCCACGCCGGAGCGGTGGATGCCGCGCTGCTGGATGCCTCGTTCGGCAGCCCGGCCTGATGCCACGAATTGCGCTGGCGATCGACGACCGCGACTGGCATGCGCGGGCGCTGCTGAAATCGTTCGCTGCCCGCGACGCTGATGTCATCGCATTCCGGCTGGCCGATGCGGTGTTCGACACCACCCATCCGTTCGGTGTCGTGCTGCCCGGGTTCAGCTTCGGTTTGCCCGACGCGGTGCTGATCCGCTCGATCTCCGGTGGCAGCTTCGAGGAGGTGACGCGCCGCCTCGGTGTGCTGCATGCGCTGCGCGAGCTTGGGGTTACGGTGTGGAACGATGCGCGCGCCATCGAGCGCTGCGTCGACAAGTCCACCGCGAGTTTCTTTCTCGCCCGTGCCGGCATTGCCACGCCGCCCACCTGGACGGTCGAGGGCCGCGACGCCGCATTGGCGATTGCCGCACGCGAATGCGGCGCGGGGCCGCTGGTGCTGAAGCCGCTGTTCGGCTCTCAGGGCCGGGGATTGCGGCTGATCGCGGCCGCGGAGGAACTGCCGCCGCCGGAGGCCGTGGGCGGGATTTATTACCTGCAGCGCTATCTCCCGACGGGCACGCAGACCTTCCGCGACCACAGGCTATTTGTTTGCGCCGGGGAGGTCGTCGGATCGATGACGCGCCAGGCCGAGGGCTGGGTGACCAATGTGCATCTCGGCGCCGAACCGCTGCCGTTTGTGCCGGATGCGGCGATGGTGGATTTGGCGGTGCGTGCTGCCGCCTGCGTCGGCGCTGCCTATGCCGGGGTCGATCTGCTGCTCGGCCGCGACGGGCGGCCGGTGGTGCTGGAGGTCAACTCGATGCCGGGCTGGAAGGGGCTGCAAAGCGTCGTTCCGCAATCGATCGCCGATCGGCTTGCCGCGGCGTTGCTGGCCGCGTTGCGGTGAGCATCGCGGCGGCGTTCATCGAGGCCTGCCTTGAGGAACTGGCGGCGCCGAAGCCCGGGAATGTGCATATACACGCGCCCGGCCATCGCATGACGGTCGAGGATTTTGTGCGCAGCGCGGAGGTATCGGCGCCGCTGCTCTGCCGCCCCGGCGCGCCGCTGGGTAGGCGCATCCTGGAGGCGGCGACGGCCACCCGGGAGGCGGTGGGTCAGAACACCAACCTGGGGATTTTGCTGCTGTGCGGTCCGCTGGCGATGGCGGCGGAAGCCCGGGCAGCAGGCAGCACGGCTCCATCCGTCATGGCGGGCGAAGGCCCGCCATCCACGCCTTTGCCGCGCCCGGGACCGCAAGGCGTGGATGGTCCGCCTACGCGGACCATGACGGTGGAACGACAGTGCCCCGCGCCCGGGGATCGGATGCCGCCCGGGCAATGCGTTCGCCACATCATCGCCGCCTCCGATCTCGCCGACGCCGACGCCGTGTTCGCCGCCATCCGTCTCGCCAGCCCCGCCGGACTCGGTTCGGCCGAACGCCACGATGTCCGCGAGCCTGCGACCGTGACGCTGCCGGAAGCCATGGCCGAGGCAGCCGGGCGCGACAGCATTGCCCGGCAATGGAGCAACGGGTTTACCGAGATCCTCGGTCTCGGGGTCGCGACCTATTCCGCCGCCCGCGCCTCCGGGGCCGAACCGCCCGATGCGTCGTTGGCCGTCTACCTCGCGTTTCTGTCCGCCTTCCCCGACAGCCATGTCGCCCGCAAGCATGGCGCCGCTGTTGCCTCCAAACTGCGCCACGAGGCCGCGCGCACCGCCGCGGATATCGAAGGACTGGACAAACCGTTGCCGAAGCTTCTGGCCTGGGACGCGGAACTGAAGTCCGCCGGCATAAACCCTGGCACCAGCGCGGATCTGACAGTAGCAACATCATTTGCCTGGCGCCTGGGCTTGCACTCCGCGAGTATTGATGGTTAAATTCAATGCGCCCGGAGATCGGCCTTCTCCTACCTGCGGCCCACAAGCAGGACCGGCGTCCGATTCTTCCAAAAATGACTATAGAGGAAAACGTTATGGCAAAGATCACGAAGGTAGGCGTCGGCGAATCTCTCGTCGGCGAAGGCAACGAGGTCGCGCATATCGATCTCATCATCGGGCCGCGCGGCAGTGCAGCGGAAACCGCTTTCTGCAACGCCTTGACCAACAACAAGGACGGATTCACGACGCTGCTCGCGGTGGTGGCGCCAAACCTGCTGACCAAGCCGAATACAATCCTGTTCAACAAGGTGACAATCAAGGGTGCCAAACAGGCGGTGCAGATGTTCGGGCCGGCACAGCACGGGGTGTCAATGGCCGTGGCCGACAGCGTCGCCGAAGGCGTGATCCCCGCCGATGAGGCCGACGACCTGTTCATCTCCGTCGGCGTGTTCATCCACTGGGATGCCACCGACGACAAGAAGATCCAGGAATACAACTACACGGCGACGAAGGAAGCGATCGCCCGTGCCGTGGCCGGTCAGCCGACTTCGGCTCAGGTGCAGGCTCACTACAAGACCGCGACCCATCCGTTCGCGGCCTGATCCGTAGCCTCGATCCATGTCATCGCGAGCGGCCTAGCGGCGATGCAGTCCCCATGGTCACGGAGACTGCATCGCTGCGCTTGCCATGACAGGTCAGTGTAGATCCGCCGCAGTCAAGTCGCCGGTATGCAGTGCCGTCGCGACCAGAACGGCTGACGCACCAGCCTGTTGCAACGCCAGGAGGTCCGCTTTGTTGCGCACGCCTCCCGCGCCGATGACGGTGCGTCCCGGCGCGCGGGCGACGATGCTGGCCACGCGGTCCATATCAGGTCCGGCCGCGGCGCCGACGCGCGCCAAAGTCATGACGATCACGCGTGTCGGCCAGAGCGCCGGGTCGTCCAGCAAAGCAACCGGCCCTTGAAATGTGTCGCCACGAAAGTCCAGGGACAGCAGCACACGCCGTTCTTCGCGCAACGATTTTATCGTTTCGATTCCATTCTGAGATTCACTGCCGACGACAAGGCAATGCGCGCAGCCACCCAGCCACGCGACCGCCGCGGCCGCATCGGCAATCCCGTTGTCCACCCACAGTTCGACGCCCGGCACCGCGCGCGCAATCGCCTCGATCGCCGCGCTGTTCGCCGCCCGTCCCTCGATCGCATCCAAATCGGCTATGTAAAGCTGCCGGAACGGCGCCAGCCGCAGCAGACCGGAGGCAACATCCGCCGGCGCGCTGGTGGCGCTCAACCGGGTTCGTATCGGGCGATACGAATCGCGCCGCCCCCCTTGCGCGTGCACCACCTCGCCGTTCTTGATGTCGATCACCGGTATGACGTCCATGCGCGACTCTCCTTTCGCGCCTAGTCTGACCCGGAAGGAGAACGCGGTGCAAAAGATCATCGGTTGGGACATCGGCGGCGCCCACGTCAAAGCCGCCCGCATCGAAGCCGGACGTGTCAGCCGGGTCCGCCAGGTGCCCTGTCCGCTCTGGCAAGGCGCCCATTTGCTCGCGCCGGTGCTGGAGTCGCTGCGTGCGGAGTTCGGTCCGGCCGACATCCATGCTGCGACGATGACCGCCGAACTGGTCGACGTGTTTCCCAACCGTCGCGAGGGCGTGCCGGCGGTCGCCGAAATCCTGGCGCGCGCCTTGCCGGCGGACACGCTCCGGCTCTACGCCGGGCGGCGCGGGTTCGTCGCCCCATCCGAGGCAGCGTCGCTCGCCGCGGACATCGCGTCCGCCAACTGGCACGCCAGCGCCGCCCTGGCCGCACGTTTCGGCGACGGGCTGTTCGTCGATATCGGCTCGACCACGACCGACATCGTTCCGCTGCTGAACGGCACCGTCCATGCGCGCGCCACGACCGACGGCGACCGTCTGGTGTGCGGAGAGCTGGTCTACACCGGCATGACCCGCGGCTACATCATGGCACTGGGTTCGCGCGCGCCGTTCGCCGGCGCCTGGACCGCGATCGCCAACGAGTATTTCGCGACTGCCGCCGATGTGCACCGCATCCTCGGCACGCTGGAGGAGACATCCGATCAGATGGACACGGCGGACGGCGGCCCGAAGACGATCGAAGCCTCCCGCGCCCGCCTCGCCCGGATGATCGGCCGCGACGCGGTGGATGCCGGCGACGCCGACTGGCAGGCCCTGGCAACCTGGTTCGCCGAGTTGCAATTGCGGCAGGTCCACGATGGCGCGCTGCTGGTGCTGTCGGGCGCCGGGTTGCCGCCGGACGCGCCGGTGATCGCCGCCGGTGTCGGCGCCTCCATCGTCCATCGCCTGGCCGATCGGCTGGGGCGGCGCTGTGTGAGGTTCGGCAGCCTGTTCGGAGCGCAGGCGGTTGAGTGGGCGGATGCCTGCGCTCCCGCCGTCGCCGTGGCGCTTCTGGCGGCCGATCAGCGCGCGGCGTAGTGGGCGCGGACGGCCTCCATGAGCCAGCCCCAGGCTTCGCGTTCCGCATCATCAGCGGTCTTGCCGATGGCGATCTCGAGGTAGGCGATTTCGCTGTCCACCTTCGCCCGCGGCAGCATGCCCAGGCGGCTGACCAGGATCGCGCCTTCAAGCACCGCGGCCTTGGCGCGGTTCATGCCCTCGAATGGCGCGTGCGCCTCCCGGTGGACGATCTGGCAGCGGAAGCGCGGCCGTTGCGGGTCATCCTGCACCGACACCACTGCCATCTCCGCGTGGGATAGCGCCGCGGCGAGGCGCGGCGGCGGCACGCGGTCCGAGGGTATGCACGGCCAGTCCCGCCGCCCGGTCAGACAGCCTGCGAAGGTGCGGACATCGTCGGTGTAGTTTGCCACTAGAAACGGTACCGCGCGCAGATTGTCGAGTGTCGTGGAGGGATGGAACGGCGCGATCACCCACTCGTCCTGTCCGGCGGCGATCAGTCCGAACGGCGCGATATGCGGCTTGCCGGCGGCGGAGACGGTGGTGACGATCACTTCACGGATCATCGGGCTTTGCCCCCTTCGCCCGCAGCGTATGCCCCGCTTCCGCCAGCCGGGTTGGCGCCGCGGCGTCACGCGGCGCGGCGCAGCCCCAGTCCAGCGGGGCGTCCTGCACGTAGCGCTTGCCCAGCGCGAACGCCGTCTCCGCCTTCATCAGTTCGGTGCCGAGGTAGAACGCATGCGCTCCGTCCGTTGCGACATCCAGCGCCGGGTACAGCGCCAGTGCCTCCCGCCCGACAGCGTGGGTAGCGCTGTTGAAGATGTGGATGCCATCCGGCGCGATGGCAATCCGGTAGTTGGCATCGCGCACCGCCTGCGCCTCGGCGGCGATATCGGCTGCGGTCTGCACAAACGGGGTACGGTCATGCGCCTGCAGCAATTTTCCGCCGTACCCGCGCGGCAGATCGGCGTTCGCCCGGGCGGCGTGCATCAGGCGGCGGGCGAAATCATGTTCGGCGACGGTTTCGCGGGTGTGCGGACTGACCTGCACCACCAGCACATTGCGGATCGCCAGTTCCGAGCAAATCCCCATCAGCAGCGCAGTTACGCCGGACGAGTCCGCGTCGGTGAGTTCGGTCAGGTTGCCGGTCCCCATCAGGATCTCCGCCTCCGGCAGCCGCGCCCGCAGTGTCGCATAGCGCACCAGGGAGGTGGCGAAGCCGAAATGGATCGGCTCGAGGATAGGGTCCAGCAAGCAGGGAATGCCGCGCGCGGCGGCTGCCTCCGCCGCCCGCACCAGCGAGTCGAGATCGCCGTGCCGGGATGGAACCAGCACTGGCACGGCATCGGTGCCCGCCACGATATCCAGCGTCTCTTCCGTCAGGCTCAGCAGAAAGTCCGCGCCGGCCAGCGCGGCGCGGCGGAGTTCCTCCGGGTTGCCGGAATCGACGCTGACCCGCAGGCCCGCGGCGTGAAGAGCTTCGATGGCGGCTTCCAGACCGTCGAACGGCGTTCCCGGCCGGCAGCCGAGATCGATCACGTCGGCGCCCTGCGCGCGGAACCGCTCGGCGCGCGCCAGCAGTTGCGCCGCCGGCAGCAGCGGGGCATCGACGATTTCGGCGAAGATCCGGACATCGTGGCGGGACAGGTCCGGCGCCGCGCCGCCGCGGCCGAGATACGCCGGCAAATCCGCCAGTTCCTCGGGTCCGCGCTCGAATGGCACCCCGAACGCTGCGGTCAGGCGCTCTAGATCGACTCCTGCCCGGCCGGGGAGGATGAGGCGGGTGGCCTGAACCGGACGCGGGAGGCGGCGGAGGATGATCGCCTCGGTCATCAGCGCCGCGACCTGGACGCCGATGTCGAGGATGTCCCAGGTGAAGGCGGTCTCTCCGAGGTCCTCCAGGATGCGGCGGAGGCGCGCTTGCGCGAGGTGGCCGGTGAGGAAGAGCAGGTCGGGGGTCATCGCGGCGGAACGCAGCCGGTGGGCTTGGGCGCTTCGTTCAGGTGGCCGTGCCAGAGCACCTCCGGCCCCACGTCATGGCGGGCGCAGGCCCGCCATCCACGCCTTGCGATGCTGGTTGAGGCAAAGGCGTGGATGGCGGGCCTGCTCCCTATAGGCGTTAAACTAAGCTGCTTTCGGGCCGGCTGGCGTCCCATCGTCATGGCGCGCGAAGGCGCACCATCCGCGCCTTGCGGTGCATGACCCGGCCAAAGGCGTGGATGCCGACCTGCGTCGGCATGATGGGAAGCGCGACGCCGGAGCGCTATTTTAACGCCCATGGGGCCTGCGCCCGCCATGAAGATGGGAGGGCGGCGCCGGCCACCATACACCGTTGCTGCTCCGCCACCCGCCAGGACGATGAAGATCCCACGCCTCGCACCACACATGTCTGCTGCTCGGACGTCCGACTTGACGGCGAGGGTCAAGCGCCACCCGCCTCATAGCCCGCGCCGCCGCGCCGCGATCGAGGCCTCTAATGCTTCCAGCGTCAGCACTACGTCGGTGCGTTCGAACGAAGCCAGCCGCTCGGTATTCTCCAGGTCGATCCGGCGCGGATACACTTTGACCATCCCTTCCGGCGCCTCGGTCTCCATCTCCGGTGCGCTGTCGCAGGCGAAAACGATGCTCGGCACCCGGCACTTGCCGGCCTGCGCGAACACGTTCGTCACCAGCGTATCGGAGATCCCCAGCACGCATTTCGCCACCGTGTTCGATGTCGCCGGAGCCACCACCACCGTGTGGTAGACGCCATGGTAGAACATCGCGACCGGCGCCGCACTCGCCGTATTGTCGCGGAACACCTGGCTGCCCTTGGGCAAGTCCAGGTCAATCTTGTACATTCGCAAGACCTCGGCCGCGGCCCGGCTGAGGAATACATCGACATCCTCCAGCCGTCGCACGATCGCCAGCGATTCCGTGAGAAAATGGCCCGAGCCGGTGACCGCCCAGGCCCAGCGCGGTGTCGTTCTGTCCGCCACGGTCAGGCAGCGTCCGCGGGCGCGCCGAACAACGACTCGGCGGCGCCCAGATCGTCCGGCCCCGCCAACCGCACGAAACCGCCGAACCGCGAGGCAAAACCGGCAAACGCCACGTCCACCACGCCGTCCTTCGCCGGATCGCAATGCTTGATCAGCACAACGCCGTCCGCGTCCAGCTCAGTCGCCAGCCACACCGCAAGGCTGTCGGAGGTGACATCCCAGGACCGCGGAATATCCGGATGCGCCCGCAGCATCGGCCACGGCGACCAAACCGGCACCCGCCGTCGAGCCACCGCCTCGCGCACCGCGTCCATCATATCCGCATAGACGAACCCCGAAGCCAAACTGGTCAGTGCCCGCCCGTATTGCGCCATCGCCATCAGCGCCATGTCATGCGCCGCGCCGTCGCCGAACCGCATCGCCGGCTGCGCGGCCCGCACCGCATCGGCGAACGGCCCGCCGCCGGGCACCAGCACCACCCGCCCGGCCGCCCGGCCGATAGCCGCAAGCCAACCCGGCAGCAGGGGCGACAGCGCGTGGCTGCCGCCAAGCTTCACAACGATCACGACACGGCGCCGGCTTCCGGCCGCATCATCGCCCGCGACGCGGCGCGGGACCGCTCGATCTCGACCCCGACAACGCCCGATCCGGTGTCCAGCTTGTGCACCCGCACCACCACCCTGGTCACCCGAGGATGCAGCAGCACCATCGCGGCGATCCGCTCGGCCAGAGTCTCCACCAGATCGACGTGGCCGGACCCGGTCAGCATCCGGATGCCGTCGGTGATCAGGTCGTAGGAAAACACGTCGCGCATGTCCTCGGCCGCGCGTCCGGTGCGCAGCACCGACGCGGTAACGGTGAAGCGCACGTTCTGCGGTGCATCGCGCTCCCGGGCATAGGCGCCGATGAACACCGGCAGCACCAGGTCCTCGACGAACACCACGTCCACCGGCCCGTCCGCTCCTGCTGCCGCCGGCGCATACATGCGGGCGGCGAGCAGGCGGTAATCCACCTCCCGCGCACCCGGCGGGGGTGCCTCCAGCGGGATCAGCCCGCGCACCGCCTGGACGCGCCGAAGATCGATCGCCGTTGCCCGCCCGCCCGGCCCGCACAGGGCGCCCCTGAAGCCCAACAGGTCCGGGGCCAGCACCAGCAGCCGAGGCACGTCCGGCGGCTCCAGCGACCCCGCCAGGCCCGCTATCAGGCCGATGGAGTGGCAATCCTGGACGAAGCGCAGCAGCGGGGAGACCGTGGCATGGTCGAGCAACCGCCCGGCCACCTTGCCTCGGGTGTCGATCATCGCCCCAGCAAAACCGCTGCGCTTCAGCAGCGGCAGCAGCGACAGATCGTGGGCGGTATCGGCGAAGAACACCGCGACCAGCTTCACCCGAGTCGCCACCTCCGCCAGGGCGGCAATGCAGGCCGCCGCGTCGCCGCCGGGGAAGATGCCCAGTTTGACGGTGTCCGCCCCGGTCGCGGCGATCTCGCGCACGGCCGAAAGCACTACATCCGGCTGCATTGGCAGATCGCCCGCCACCGCGCTGACCGGCCGCCGATCGCCGACGGCTTCAATCGTCGCGCGGATGACGTCCGTAGCGACCGCTCCGAGCGCGCCGCGGGCCGGATCCTTCAGATCGATGATGTCGGCGCCGCCCGCCAGGGCAATCTCCGCCTCCTCCGGCCCGTTCACCGAGGCAAGCATGCGGGTCATCGCGGGAACCCTTTGGACTGACGCACTCTCATCGGAACTGGTTGCCTCCCTGGCGCCCGAAGCGGCTTGCGGCGAACGCCGTGTTGCATCACGGTGCGCGTCATGAAACGTCTGAATCGAAACAGGCGCAACCGGTTAACGGCAGCGCGGGGAGCAGCGGAATGAAACTTATAGCCCCAATAATCGCACTGCTGGCCGGCTGCGCCACCGCCGCCACCGCGGCCCCGCGCAATTCCGATCCGGACTGGCCGTGCCAGCAGGTGAAAGTCGCGGAATTGTCGGTCGCCGCGTTCTGGAGCGGCCCGGCCGTCGAACCTGCCACCTCCGGCTGGCAGACGAACGACGCCGTGGCCGCGCTGGTCGCCGCCGTCACGCAGCGGCGGCTGCCGATGGAGGCCGCCACGCAGCGCATCGCCACCTTCGCCAGGGACGCGGGCGAGGAGCGGGACCGCACCATGCCGCTGGTCTTCGCCGGCGTTTTCGACGTACTGAACCGGGAGCGGGAAAAAGTTATCGGCGGCCTCGACCGTTTCGGCCAGCGGCAAAAGACGCTCGCGGAAGGACTGCGCCAGGATGGCGAGGCGCTGCGTTCGGCGCAGACCGCAACTCCGCCCGACGATGCGAAGGTCAGCGAATTGACCCAACGCCTGCTGTGGGATCAGCAGTTTTTCGATGCCCGCCGCCAGTCGCTGAGCTTCGCCTGCGACCTTCCGACGATCATCGAGCAGCGGTTGTACGGTCTGGCGCAAGCGATTCAGGCGCATATCAATTGAAAACGTCGATGTTGACGTATCGACACGATCGCTTGCGCCATGACCGGGCGGCCTGGCCGGGAAGTCGTTATCAGGGGCAATTGGCATCATTCAACGGGCCGCGGCACCGGGTTCCGGTGCTCCAGGGGCAGATCCTGCCTCGCCCACCCGTCAGTTCCCTCGGCGTACCAATCAGCCCGGGCATAGCCGAGAGACGCGGCGCGCTTCGCCGCGTTCCAGGACATCCAGCAATTCGCCAGGCAGTAGAACACCAGCGTCCGGTTCTTGTCGCCGGCGGTCGCTTCCCGCAGGTTGCGCCCGAAATACTCCGCCATCGGCGCCGGCAATTCGCCGTAGCCGGTGTCGGGCAGCCAGATGCTGCCCGGGATGTCGTTGCGCGGCATCGGGTGCCAGATTGTGCCATCCGGCAGCTCCCGCGGACGCGGCGGTTGTGGCAACGTATCGATGAACAACGCGGTGCGCTGCCGCCATAACGCCGCTGCCTGTTCGGTTGTCAGCGCCGGGTTGCCATTGACCGTCGCCGGCACCGGGGCACGATAGTCGGCAGTTCGATACCCCGCCGGTTCGGGCGGCGGCGCATCGGCGATGGCTCCGGAGGCAGGGAACGCCAGCAATGCGACCACGGCGGCCCGGCGCAGGCTCACTGCGCGATGACCTTGCCTTCCTCATCGACGATCGGAACGCCGTAGCTGATGAGGATCTTGTTGATCGCATCCTGATTTTCAGCAATCAGCCGGTTGAGCGTCCGCTTCCAGTCCTGGTCGCTGCGCCGCACCCCCATCGCAATGCGGAAATCCATCTGCGCGCCGTGTTCGTGCACCAGGGGAATTACCCTCAGCGGCTTCGATGCGCCTTTGGCATAGTAGCCGCCGATTGGCCCCCACAGCACCCCGGCGTCAAGCGTTCCGTTGACGATCTGGTCGATCATGTCTTTCGATGGCGCGTCGGAACGCGTATCGACCATCAGCGGAAACGGCCGCGCGTCCGCGATCAGGCCGTTTTTCGCCATGACGGTGGCGGGAGGCGTGCCGGCGACAAGGCCGATATGCCTGCCCCTCAGCCGCGGGTCGTCCAGCGACTCGACGGTATCGAGGCCGGAACCGGCCGGCACGACCAGCGCGTAATAGGCGTGGTAGTAGGGGTTGGTGGTCTGCACCAGGTCGTCGCCTTGCGCGTCGCCGATGACGACGTCGCATTTCAGCGCGTTTAAAGTATTGCGCACGAAACCGATGGCGCGCGGATAATAGGTGTATGCAACGGTTTTGCCGAGCTTATCCGCGAACAGCTCAGCCAGCTTGTCCTCGAAACCCGCATGCGCTTCATCGGAAAACGGCAAACTCCGGGGGTCCGCGCAAACCCGGAAAACGTGCGGATCGACCAGCTCAACCGCGGCGCCGAGCCCGGGCGCCTGAGCCCCGGCACCCACCGCCATCAGGCCAAGCAGGGAAGCCGCCAGCACAAGCCGGCGGCAGATCGGGACTATTCTGTTCATGGCGTCGTGCTCCCGCGGCTGATCAGCCCATGCAGCTATCTTCAGTCTCGGAGAAGCCTTTCGGTTTAGGCTCGTGGTCCTGCGGACGGCCGCGGGGAATGGCGTCAACCGAGCGCGCGCGCAGGTAGATGTAGATCGCGTCGATATAGCACATGATGTTCTTGTTCTCGCCGAACGACGGCATGACAAGCTGGCTCGATTCCGACACGTCCTTCTTGCCGTTCGCGACGGTGGTCATCACGTCCGCGTAATCGAGCGATTTAAGCGAGTTGACCAGCGAGGGCGCATAGGTCGAGCCCAGACCATCCGGTCCGTGGCAATGCATGCAGTTCGCCGTATACCGCACGTAACCGATGTAAGTGTAGAAATCGACCTTGCCGTCCTTGTGCACTTTGAAAGTCGGCCGTCCGTCTTTGTCGGTGTACTTGCCTTCGTCCGAACTTACCGCGGCCGGATCCGCCGGCTTGTCCGCCCGCGCGAAGCCGGCCATCAGACAGGACGCCATCCCGGCGGCCAGAAAATAGCGTGCGTATCTCGTCACACCGATCATCCTTGATGGTGGTTCAAAAATTCAGGGCCGGCGCCCGGCTTCCGCCTGATGCGCCGGCCCGATTGCCTTAACAGTCCAGCCGCACCTTAGTTCTGCGGCAGCGCGAACACCGTCAGGGTTCCGCCCAGCGAGGTATACTGGTTCAGCGCCGCATAGCCGCCCACCGCGCCAAGACCCGCATGCGGGTCGTTGAGGCCGGCCGCCAGACCGATGCCCGCCCAGCCGCCAACGCCCGACAGCACCGCAACATATTGCCGCCCGGCATGCTCATAGGTCATGACGTTGCCGATAATCCCCGACGGCGTCTTGAACCTGTACAGCTCCTTGCCGGTCTTCGCATCGACAGCCTTCAGGTAACCCTCCAGCGTGCCGTAGAACACCACATCGCCGGCCGTGGCCAGTGCGCCCGACCAGACGGAGAACTGTTCCGGGTCCGACCAGACAATCTTGCCGGTGCGGGCATCCCAGGCAATGAAATTGCCCATGTTGGTGTCGCCCCTGGGCGGATACATCGACAAAGTCGCGCCGACATAGGGCTGGCCCGCGGTATACGAGACCCGGAACGGCTCATAATCCATGCAGACATGGTTTGTCGGCACGTAGAACAATCCGGTCTGCGGCGAGAACGCCGACGGCTGCTCGTCCTTGGTGCCCAAAGCGGCCGGGCAGATGTTGGTGCTGTTGACATCCTCGCCGTTATGTTCGGTCGAGTACTGCGGCACGACTTGCGGACGGCCATAGGTCTCGCTTTTCGGATCCAGATCGACCTTCGAGGCCCAGTTCACCGCCGGATCGAATTTCGCCGCCACCAGCAGCTCACCCGTAACGCGGTCGAGCGTGTAGCCGAAGCCGTTGCGGTCGAAATGCACCAGCAGATTGCGCGGCTTGCCGTCGATTTCCTGGTCCGCCAGCACCATTTCGTTGACGCCGTCATAGTCCCACTCGTCGTGCGGCGTCATCTGGTACAGCCACTTCACCGCGCCGGTGTCGGCATCGCGCGCCCAGATCGTCATCGAGTATTTGTTGTCGCCCGGCCGCTGCTTGGGATTCCACGTGGAGGGATTGCCGGAGCCGTAATAGATCAGATTCGTCTGCGGATCGTACGATTTCCACCCCCAGGTGGCGCCGCCGCCGATCTTCCACTGGTCGCCCTGCCAGCTTGCGATGCTGGAATTCGCGGCGACCGGCTTGCCGAGCTCGGTCGTCTTGCCCGGAACGATCAGCGTGTCGCTGTCCGGGCCGATGGAATAGCCCTTCCAGGCCGGCTTGCCGTCCGCGGTGTTGTAGGCGCCGAACCAGCCGCGCACGCCGAACTCCCCGCCCGACACACCGACATAGACCTTGTCCTTGACGACCAGCGGCGCATCGGTGCCGGTGGCACCCTTCGACGGATCGTCGGTCTTGACCGACCACGCAACGTTGCCGGTCTTGGCGTCGAGTGCCACCAGCGTGGTGTCGGCCTGATGCAGGAAGATCTTGCCGTCGCCGTAGGCGAGCCCGCGGTTGACGGTATCGCAGCACATCACCGGAATGACATTGGGATCCTGTTTCGGCTCGTATTTCCAGAGGATCTTGCCGTCGTTGTTGAGATCGAGCGCGAACACGGTGTTGGGGAACGGCGCGTGCACGAACATGACGTCGCCGACGACCAGCGGCGCGCCTTCGTGGCCGCGCAACACGCCGGTGGAGAAGGTCCAGGCGACCTGTAGCCTGGAGGCGTTCTGCGCGGTGATCTGGTTGAGGGTCGAGAAGCGCTGGCCGTTGAGGCTGCCGGCCGGTGTCGCCCATTCCTTGCCGGCGGCGGCCGGGGTCTGGGCGAGGACCGACGGCGCTGTCAGGACGGATGACAACAGCGCAGCGGAGGTCAACAGGCCGGTTAAGAACGTTCTGCTCATTTATTTTTTCCCTTCGTCATTTTGCGACCGACAGACGATGACGGAAGGCACCCGCCACGCCGACCAAACGATTCGACCAGGAAGAGATTGCTCCGGCAGCGTGTCACGACAGCACCGACGCCAAGGGCGAGGGCCGGGTTTTTCCTGGCACGCTCCTTGTTCGGACGCTGTCTTCGAGGTTTACCTGTCCTCCCTATTAAACAGGTAACCTAGAAGCCGGCTAGGCGACATTATATAACCCTCCGCGACAGCCGGCAACTGCTTTATTGCCCCTTGGCGTACATCATCTTTCACCGAGTAAATAAATGCTGCGGTGCAACATGTCTTACTACATCAGCAATGAACCGGCGCCCGGCGTTGGTTCGCACAAGCGAACGGTGATGCGCATGACGGGCAGGGCGATGCGGCAAAGCAGGCTGGTTCTGGTAACCGCATGGGTTTTCGCGGCGGCTGCCACGGTGTTTCGTCCCGCGGGTGCACAGACGCCGTTCACCATCCAGCGGATCGCCGACGGAGAGTACGCGCATTTTGGACAGGTCGCGTTGACCTCGCCCGAAAACCGCGGCGATATTGCCAATGTCGGCATCGTGATCGGGCGCGACGCGGCGGCGGTGATCGACACCGGCGGCAGCGTGGCGGTTGGGCAAGCAGCGTTGGCGGCGTTACGGCAAATCACTGCCAAACCGTTGCGATACGTTATCAATACGCATGAGCACCCGGATCATCTGTTCGGCAACGCCGCGTTCGCCGGCCTCGGCGCAACATTTGTCGGCCATCACAACCTGCCCGCGTCGCTCCGGGAGCACGGTTCGTTCTACCTGCATTCGTTCCGAGAGTTGCTGGGCGAAGCGGAGATCGCCCGGGTGCGCCTGATCCCGCCGACGCTGCTGGTGAACGATACGATGGCGTTGGATCTCGGCGGCCGGACGCTGCTGCTGACGGCGTTGCATCAGGCGGCGCACACGGATTGCGACCTGACGGTCCTGGATGAGCAGACCCGTACGCTGTTTGCCGGGGACCTTGTTTTCATGGATCACGTCCCGGTTATTGACGGTAGTTTGAAGGGCTGGCTCGATGCGCTGCCCCGGCTCGCCGCGATGAACGCCGAACGCGTGGTGCCGGGGCACGGCCTCAAGGTTGCGCCCTGGCCCGCCGCTCTTGACGACGAAAGGCGCTATCTGCTGGCGGTTCAGGCCGATGCTCGCCGGCTGATCGCATCCGGCACACCGCTGGCGGATGCCGTGCCGCACATCGGCGAATCGGAGCAGGCGCACTGGCGGTTGTTCGGCGATTATAACCCCCGCAATGCGACCGCGGCGTTCAGTGAGCTCGAGTGGGAGTGAGGAGGCGAATCATGCAGACCAAACGTCGTTCGGTGCTGGGTGGGTTGGCGGCAGGGATGCTGGCGCCGGGCAGGGGCCGCGCTGCCGGCGACACGGACCGATGGCCGGACCTCGCCCGGCTGATCTTTCCCGGCAGGGTGCTGCGCGATGGCGCCTCCCTGATCGAGCTCGACGCCCCGTACCGCGCCGAGGATGCCGCTGTCGTGCCGGTAACCCTGCGCACGACACTGGCCGCGGGGAATCCATTGCAGGTGCGCAAGATCACCCTGGTGATCGACGCCAACCCTGTGCCGGTTGCGGCGATTTTCACGCTCGCGCCGGACGCCGGGATCGACCGCATCGCGACCCGCGTGCGGGTCGACGACTACACCAACATCCATGCTGTCGCCGAATCGAGCGATGGCGGGTTGTATGCCGCTTCCCGGTTCGTCAAGGCCGCCGGGGGATGCTCCGCGCCCGCGTTGAAACAGACAGCGGGCGATATTCCGCTCGGCACGCTGCGCTTCCGGGCGTTTCCGGCGAACGAGGCCGGTCTGCGGGAGGCGCAGGTCATGGTGCGCCATCCGAACTACTCCGGCATGCAGATGGACCAGCTATCGCGGCTCTACATTCCCGCCGACTTCATCCAATCCCTACGCATCTCACAAGCCGATCGGCTGCTGCTGACGATCGAGGGGGGGATTTCGGTGTCGGAGAATCCGTCGTTCCGATTCAGCTTCAGGCCGGATCAGGGCAAGACCTTCCGGGTTGAGGCGGCGGACAGCAACGGCAGGCAGTTCAGCGCGACGTTCCCGGCGGAACCGGCGGCTTAGAAGCAACTGACGTCGGCTTCGGCCTGCGCTTCCTGAAGCTGCCGCAGCATGGTGTTGCTGGCCGGGATGCGGAACTCCTGCGCGAGATAGCCGCCGGCCTCGTGCCGCATGCGCAGGATCGTCTCCGCTTTTTCATAGTCGGCATAAGGGATCGCCGCGGCGATGGTGTCGATCGCGCAGGCACAGCGGCCGAGTGCTTCGCGCGTCTGGCCGTTGGTGGTCATGCAGGCGAAGACGTAATCGGCGCGCGCCGCGGTGGGATAGTCGTTCAGGGCGGCTGTCTGGCCGGACGTATCGGCCCGAGCGGTAAACCCGGCGCAGATGAGGCTGAGTGTCAGCAGGGATGCTATAGCTCGCATGGACTTGGTTCCTCCCGACAGGCGCCTTTCATAGGCGGCCTCGTTGCCAAGCTGCCATGCCGGGAAGGGGCGGACAATACCGGGGTAAAGACCGCATCAACGCCAGGTTATGACCGCCGATCGGCTGGCGGGGATCGACGGAACCGGCTCAGCCTCCCCCATCGCCACAACCTGCAGCCGATCGGCCGGAACACCTCTGTCGGCGAGAGCTTGCTTGACGGCTTCGGCACGCCGCGCGGACAGGATCAGGTTATCGAACTCGTCGCCGGTCTTGTCGGTGTGGCCCGCGACGATCATGACCTCCGGATGGGCATCCCGATACAAGCGGGCCGCTCCATCCAGTTGCGTGATCGCCGTTGGCGACAGCGTCGCGTCGGCCGTGTCGAACGCGATCGATACCGATTCATCCGACGGCTTGGCAGGCTTCGGCGCGGTATCGGCGGCAACGGCGGGCGCGGTCGAAACGGTGCCGCCCGAAGGCGGGCCGGCGCAGGCCGTCACCAGGCAGGCAAGACAAAACCCAGTCAGCAACACGGTATTTCTCATCCCGCATCCTTTGGACAAGTCGTTCATGGCGGTCTTGATGCAACGCTCGTGGGGATCAAGGCGTTTCGCCTGCAAGAAGTTCCCCGACGTCTCAATCAAGACTTGGAGGGCCGATGCAAAGGTTTGCCCGCGCCGTCTTCCTGGTGTCGATGCTGCTGATCTCACGCGCCGTGGCGGATACTCCGGCGGGTGATCTGGCGTTTGCGCAGGGAGATTACGCGGCGGCGTTCCGGGCCTGGCGGGACGCCGCCGAACAGGGCCAGGCGTCGGCCATGGTGGCGGTGGGCACGCTGTATGACACCGGCCATGGCGTCGCGCAGGATTTCGGCACCGCATTGTACTGGTATCGGCGCGCCGCCGAGGCGGGAGACGTCCGGGCGATGTTCAACACCGGCGAGATGTTCGACAATGGCCGGGGGACGCCCGCCGATCGGCTGGAGGCAGTGAAGTGGTATCGCATGGCCGCGAAACGTGGGCATGGCCGGGCCGCCTACAATCTGGCGGTGATTTATCGCGATGGTGACGGTGTGCCACGCGATACCGCCGCCGCCGTCCGGTTTTTCCGGATGGCCGCGAACCATGGCATTGCCGCCGCGAAACCCAACCTGATCGCTTTGCACGCGCCGGTGCTCCCATCGCCGCCGTTGACCGCCTCCAGGCCGATGGGCCTGCCCGGTCGCCGGGCCGAAGCCGCTACGGTTGGTGCATTTAGCCGGTTTCAGCAGGCCGCACTGGCGAAGCAACCCGTGGACCCGGATGCGTTGGGCGTGCTCGAGGCCAGGCTGCCGGAGCTTCTCACAAAAGCCAAAGAGGGCGATGGAATGGCCGCCTACGACATCGGCTTCGCCTATGAGCATGGGGCAGGCGTGCCCCGCGACCTTGTGAACTCCTATATATACTATCTGCGGGCCTCGACGTCGCCGGATGCTGACATTCGGCGTCCGGCGTTGGATCAGGCTTCAGCGATCGAGCAGCAGTTGACTGACGACGAGCATGCCGATGCCCTGGGGCGGATGATTGGGAATGCGCGGTAAATGCGCGCTGCCATGGGACCGCCGGCCGTCCATTAAAGACTCTGGCCTTCGCTCCCCGGCCAGGCGCAGCGCCAGGACGCGATGCGTTCGTTGGGGTGATCGCCGATCCACGCCGCGAGGTATGGCTGCGCCTCCACGACGCAACTCTTTAAGGAGCCGCTCGATTCCAGCAGGAACTGCTTCTCCGAGCAGACGCCGGGGTGGACGATCGAGCACACCAAGACGATCAGCAGGACAGCGTTCACATCAGCCTCCGCGTTTCGGATCAGGCCCGGGTCCGGTGCCGCTTCGCTTGAACACATCGTAGGCGCGGGCGGTTGTTAAAGAGGGGCTTCACAGGATGATGCGCCATCGCGCCGGGCGCGCGCGGTTGCGCGCAAGCGGGGTCCGGTGTCCCATGCTCGCATCCACCCGAACGGTAGGACCTGATGAGAATGCTGCGTGCCCTGGCGATGGGGATGGCGATGGCCCTTGCGGCGGATCACCCTGCGCAGGCCGCGCCGCCAAGGGCTGCCGTGTTTCCCTTCGAACTCGACGACACCAGCCTGCAGGGGTCGATGCAGGGATTGGGCTCGGACGACCTGTCGAGGCTCGCCCGGCTGGACGACCAGTTGCGCGACGCTCTGGTGCGGTCGGGCCGGTATACCCCGGTGGTGGTTCCGGCCGAACCCGGCGGCCGGACGCTATGGTCTTGCAACGGGTGTGAGGCCGATCAGGCGCAGCGGCTGGAGGCGCAGTTTGCGATTGTCGGCTGGGTGCAGAAGGTTTCGAACCTGATCCTGAACATCAACCTCGTGATCCGGGATGTGGCGACAGGACAGCGCGTCGCGGGTGGCAGCGTCGATATCCGCGGCGATACGGACGAGTCGTGGACGCGCGGGCTGTCCTATCTGCTGCGCAACAGGATCTTGACCGGCGAACCGGTTCGCTAGCCTTACTTACACGAGACTGGAAATCGGTCGCGGCGGCCCGTCGTGCAGTTGAATGAGTCTTTGCGGATCACTCAGAAACCAGGCGAACGATCTCCAAGCCAACGCGTGCATCGTTCGGCGGGCAGGACCAGCGGCGCGATCGGCATAGGCCGTAACGAAAACGGCGTCATCCGGCCCGTATTTTCGTGGACTCGCCGCAATAAGGTCGAGAATGGCCTTTCGGCGCTGCTCCGTTACCGGCCCGTCGGAAGCGACAACTTCGACAAAGACCAAAAGGACAGCCCCCGGCCGCCCCGGTGGGTTGATATCGACCAGGACGACGTCGGGCAACAGTTCCGCCTTGTCGAGGGTGATTTGCAGAGCCTTTTCGAGCGGGGCATTGCGGAACGGAGTCTTACCGGCGCTGTCGCTGATCCAGGCTACGCGCGGATCGCCGAGGAAGACGGGCGCGAATTCCTCCACCACCGCCTTTGTAATAATCGGGCTGGGCCCGGGAGGCAGGACAACGGAACCGCCACCTGGCAGATTGATAACGATGTTGGCCGATGCGGTACTCGCGCTCGCCCGCACCAAGGCGGCCCGGGCCAGTGCTGCTGACGAGAGATGCACCTTCCGCCATGCGTCCGCCGCGTCAAGGAGGGCAGTTCCCGCAAGCCCGGTATCGAACAAATCGGCGAAAGATGTCTGCAGTGCGTAGCGGCCGCGCGGCGACGTCGTCGGGATGCCAGCCTTCTCGATCATGGCGTTGACCGGGACCAAACCTTGCCGGATGACCTCGTCACGCAACGGCTCGCGGCTATTATCCGCATACCACCGGTCGGCCGCAGCCGGTGGCGATTTCGCTTTCGTCATAACCTCGTAGTAGTCGTTGCGGGCGAAGTCGCTCTGTTGCGAAGCCTGATGATCACCCATGCGGACGACGTGACGCGGTGCCAGCCAGCGGTCCTGTCCCTGGATCGCGCCGATATAGAGAGCCGTGAACACCGCTCTGGCAGTCATTTCCCGCACCAGGTAGTTGCGGTCCGGCACGCCCTCCGGGAAGATGACTTTCAGGCGCTCGAGGATCTCATCAATCGGCAGTATCGGCGGCAGGCTCATTGACGATCCCATAGAGTCGGCAGACTGCCGACTCCAGGTCGGGCGCGCCCAAGGCGTCCGTTAGATCATCAACCGAGGGCAATGGCATAGCCTCAAGTTCACTCGCGCTGAGTGCAACGCTGCCATTGATGCACCTTATCACGCGGTCAGCCGCCCGGGTGGATAGGAATGCTGCCAAAGCATGCAGGGAGACGCCGGGTCGTGCCGACGTTGGGACAAACATGTTGAGGTGATTCTCCACCGCAACAGCCTTATGCTTCTTGACAACCTCCGGCGGCATCACGGCGCAGATGATACGGCGGTCCTGTTCCTTGGCTGTCGTCCGCTGGGCCAGGACGCAACCCTTCCGGACAAGGTTCGGGTCGTTGAGACTGCGCGGCGTAAACCAGACCTTCTCTCGATGGTTGGACTTCGATGCCTGTACTGAAAACCGGCCATCGGGCATTACCGCCTCCGCCCAGATCACCGGATAGCGGCCGTCAGCCCATTCCGCGTGCAACTGCTCCTTATGCCGGTTCCACACCAGCGGGCCTGTACTGATCTGATACCCCCAGTTGCGAATTCGGGTCGGCATCGTCGCAAGCTTCGCAACAAGCGCGGCGTCGTCCGGGACCCGCGGGACAATCCAAGGTTCCGTGGCGTTCCGGGGCAGCATAAGGCGGCCGGTCTCGGAGATACTGAGACCTCCCTGGTCAACATCTATCACATAACAAGCAGCGTCTCGCGCTTGACGGCCGCGCCTGAAGCAGGTCAGCGCAACCTCCTGAAGGACATCGGCAAAAACATCCGTCCGGCTTTCGACGATGTCGATGGTAACGGGCCGCGCCTGTTCCGCCAGCAACTTCCGCAGCGATTTGAAGTACTCGCCGCCCAGGTAACTGGTCGGAGTCAGGTAGGCGATAACGCCTCCTTCGGCCTTGGCCAGGTGCACGGCAACGTCTGTCAGCATGCCGTACAGATTTGGGTGTCCGTAGAGGCTGCGGGCAAATGTCCGCCCCATCTCCCGGGTCTTCTTGACCTTCCCAAACGCCGGGTTGCCCATGACAAGACTGAAGCGTCCTGCGTCGCCACCAAAATCCCTAAGAGCATCGAGGCATTCCGTGATTTGCGGCAACCGCTTGCGGGACGCTACGACCTGCGGCAGCAGCGCGGCCTCGACGACGACCTGTGCCAGCCAGCACGCGAACGGATCGATGTCCCAGCCGCGCAAGCGCGCGCCGGCAGCCGCAACGATGATAGCCGGATCTGCTTTGGACATGGCCGCGACCATGCGCGCCGCAGCCTCCACGAGGAATGCGCCCCCGCCGCATGACGGGTCGATCGCTGACCCTGTGAGCCAGTCGTGTCCGGCGTTGCCGGCCTGATCCAGCAAACGTCTGACCAGAGGCGGGGGCGTGTAGAAGATGCCGTGTGCCGCCCGCTGGTCGCCCGGCAATGCATGCGTATAGATGCGCCCCAGCTCGGCGCATCCTTCCGCGACAGGCACCTTGGCCAGATCCCGGGCGAGCGCCCGGGCCTCCGCCAACACCTCACCCGGCAAGTCCAGGACGCCACCCTCGAACCCGGGCGCCGCCAGGATATCGGGATTGCCACCTTCCTGCTCGACGAGGGTCCGCCACCAGGCCGTTGTCACGGCATAAGCGACAGCCCGTGCGACCTGTGCCGTAGCGCCCCTTGCGGAAAGCACCAACGCCTCACCGCGGGCAGCGAGCGGACGTTGATCGCCGAGCAGATCCTCCGCTGCCCGTCCCGCATCACGCCCAAACCCTGCCATAGCCGCCCCTTCAGGACGGCTTGCGCGTCGAAGCGGCCGTCATCCGCAGTATGCTTGGTCTATTATCCAAACGAAAACACACATTCGAGGCACACCCCGCATTAATCGATTGATTCGCAATCGCTTGCGTTCCAGTTCGTGCCGAAAAGGCGGCCCGGATGCTAACATATCCGCGGCAATTGCTCGCCGGACAGCCAGTCAACGATCCGCCCGCCGCCGAACGCTGTCGTCATCTGCACGAACAACTGGTCATCCGCGACAGCGCTGCCGATGACCGCCGCCTCCTGCCCGAGCGGATGCGCGCGCATCGCGGCGAGGCAGGCCGCGGCGCCCTCCGGTGCTACCACGGCCACCAGCTTGCCCTCATTGGCAACGAACAGCGGATCGAGGCCGAGCAGTTCGCATGCCGCCGCCACCTGCGGCTTCACCGGGATGGCGTCCTCCCGGATGCGGAACCCGACGCCCGACTGGTGCGCCAGTTCGTTCAGCGTCGCCGCCAGGCCGCCCCGGGTCGGGTCGCGCATCAGCTTCAAGCACGGCCCCGCCGCCTCCACCATAGCGGCGACCAGCCCGTGCAGCGACGCGCAATCGGACAGAATCGCCGTCCCGAAGGACAGGTTCTCGCGGCTGGACATGATCGCCACGCCGTGGTCGCCGATGCTGCCGGACAAGATGACCGCATCGCCCGGCTCCGCGCGGTCGCCGGAGAGAAGCAGGCCCTCGGGCACCACGCCGACGCCGGCGGTGGAGATGAACACGCCGTCGGCCTTGCCGCGTTCCACCACCTTGGTGTCGCCGGTCACCACCGGCACCCCCGCCTCGCGCGACGCCCGCCCCATCGAGTCGGCAACGCGTTTCAGATCGGAGAACGGAAACCCTTCCTCAATGATGAAGCTGGCCGACAGGTAAAGCGGCCTTGCCCCGGACATGGCGATGTCGTTGATCGTGCCGTGCACGGCCAAAGACCCGATATCGCCGCCCGGGAAGAACAGCGGCGACACGACATACCCGTCGGTGGTCATCACCATCCGGCCGCCCGCCGGTATCGGCAGGCTGGCCTGGTCGTTGCCCTGCTCCAGAAACTCATTCGCCAGCGCATCGCGGAAGATCCCGGCGATCAGGTCCGCCATTGCCCGGCCGCCGGACCCGTGGCTCATGTCCACGCGGCCATTGCGGATGTCGAGCTTGCGGCGAGGGGTCTTCACGCGGCCGTCCGGTGTTCGCGGAAGCGGCCATACGTCCAGTGTGCGGCGCAGGCGCCTTCGGAGGATACCATGCAGGCGCCGATGGGTGTCTCCGGCGTGCAGGCGGTGCCGAACAGCTTGCAGTCGGCCGGCTTCTTGCGTCCGCGCAGGATGGCGGGGCATTCACAGGCCGGATTGTCGGCGGCGTGCACGGTCCGGATCGCGAACCGGGTTTCGGCGTCGAACGCCGCGTAGGCCTCGCGCAGCTTCAGCGCGCTGGCGGGCACGACGCCCAGCCCGCGCCACTCGAAGTTTTCGCGGATGTCAAAGACCTCCGCGCAGAGGGTTTGGGCGGTGACGTTGCCGGCGGCGGTGACGGCGCGGATGTACTGGTTCTCGACCTCGCAGCGCTGCTGGTTGATCTGGCGCACCAGCATCAGGATCGCCTGCATCACGTCCAGCGGCTCGAACCCGGCGATCACCACCGGCTTGCGGTAGATGTCGGCGAATTCGCGATACGGCGCGGTGCCGATGATGGTGGACACGTGCGCCGGGCCGACAAATCCGTCGATGGCGATGGGTTCGGGGTCGTCCAGGATGGCGCGCATCGCCACCGGCGTCAGCACGTGGTTGCAGAAGATGCTGAAATTGGTCAGCCGCTTTTTCTCCGCCAGCCGCAGCGCGATGGCGGTGGGCGGCGTGGTGGTCTCGAAGCCGATGGCGAAGAACACCACCAGCCGCCCCGGTTCCGCCTCGGCGATGCGGACCGCGTCCAGCGAGGAGTAGATCATGCGGATGTCCGCGCCGGCCGCCCGCGCCTTCATCAGGCTGCCGCCATGCGACGCCGGCACCCGCATCAGGTCCGCGTAGGTGCACAGCGTGACCGCCGGGTCAGCCGCCAGGCGGATGGCGTCGTCGATGCGGCCGATGGGCAGGACGCAGACCGGGCACCCGGGGCCGTGGATCAGCCGCAGGTTCGGCGGCAGCAGGTCCTCAATGCCGTAGCGCGAGATCGCGTGGGTATGGCCGCCACAAAATTCCATGAAGGCGTAGTCGCGCCCGGGCTGCACCTCCGCGGCGATGGCGGCGGCAATATCGCGCGCCAGCGCGCCGTCGCGGTATTCATCGACGTATTTCATGCCGCCCGGTCCGCCAGGGCGGCGTATTCGGCGATCAGCGCCAGGGTGCGGGCGGCTTCCTCCGGGTCGATCTTCGAAAGGGCATGCCCGACATGAACGATGACGTAGTCGCCGGGGGCGAGATCCTCGACCAGGGCGACGGAGATGGTTTTCAGCACGCCGTCCAGGCTAATGCGCGCCATCTGGTCCGGCAGCAGTTCCGTAATCAGCGCCGGTATGGCAAGGCACATTGGTTTCATTCCCCCTGGTTGAACGCACGGCGCGCCAGCACCGCCTGCCCGAGCGACACCCCGCCATCGTTCGGCGGCAACCGGCGCGCCAGTAGCGGCGACAACACGCGCCCCCCCGTCATGGCGGGCGCAGGCCCGCCATCCACGCCTTCGCGGACCAGGACGCGGCCACCCAGCGCCGCAATCAGCCCCTCCGCCAACACGCGGTTCATCATACACCCACCACCGAAGCAGAGGGTGGACAATCCGGTTTCGGCGGCGCCGTGCGCGGCCAGCGCGGCCAGACCCTCGATCAGCGTGCCGTGGAACAGCTCGGCACCCGTTCGGGCCTCCGGCGGGCTGTCCGCGAACGCGGCCAGCAGCGGCTCGAACGACAACACGCCCTGATCCAGCGTCCATCCGCCGTGCATCGCGCGCGGGGTCCCCACCAGCGCTTCCAACTCCATCGCCGCCTGGCCCTCGTACTCTTGCACCGTTCGCACGTCGAGCAGCGCGGCGACCGCATCGAACAGCCGCCCGAGCGACGAGGTGGCGACACGCTCCGCCCCCGCATCCAGCCGCGCGGCCAGCGGTCCGGCCAGGGGATGATCAGGAAAACGAGCGGCGGCCGTGCCGCCCCGGCCGGTGGCATGCAACGCGGCCACGCCCATCCGCCACGGTTCGCGCGCGGCGCGATCGCCGCCCGGCAAAGCCAGCGTGCCGAGCCCGCCGATGCGCCGCCAGCCGGCACCATCGACGACCATCATCTCGCCGCCCCAGGCGCCGCCATCCGTGCCAAGCCCGTGCCCGTCGAGCGCCAGCCCGAGAACCGGACCCGTCAGCCTGTGCTCCGCCGCCACTGCGGCGATATGCGCCGCATGGTGCTGCACCCGGATGACCGGCGGCCCGAAGTCGCCGGCCATCCGGCTGGACAGGTAGTCCGGATGCAGGTCGCAGGCGATGACCTCTGGCCGGACGTCGAGGATGCCCAGCAGATGGTCGATGGTCTCGCGCCAGAACCGCACGGTCCCGGCGGTGTCGAGGTCGCCGATATGCTGCGACACGAACGCCTCCCGCCCGCGCGTCACCGTGACGGTGGATTTCAGATGCGCGCCGAGCGCCAGCACCACCGGGCCGTCCTCGGCCAGCGCAATAGGTCCCGGCACATAGCCGCGGGCGCGGCGGATCAGCGCGGGCGCGCCGGCGATCACCTGCGCCACGCTATCGTCAGCGCGGATCAGGATGGGACGATCATGCGTGACGATCATGTCGGCGATGGCGGCGAGGCGGGTTTCGGCGTCGTCATTGTCGACCGCCAGCGGCTCGCCGCCGGGGTTGGCGGAGGTGGCGACCAGCGCGAAGCTGTCGCCCAGTTCGGCGAACAGCAGATGATGCACCGGCGCATAGGCGAGCATGACGCCAAGGCGCGACAGCCCCGGCGACACCGACGGTGCTACCGCATCCGCCCGCCCCTGCATCAGCACGATCGGCCGCGCCGCCGTGGCGGCAAGGGCGGTTTCCGCCGCGGTCGGGTCGGCGACGGTGCCGATGGCGCGGGCATCGGCGACCATCACGGCGAACGGCTTCGCCTCGCGGGATTTACGGTGGCGCAGCGTGGCGACGACGGCTTCGTTGCGCGCGTCGCAGATCAGGTGGAAGCCGCCGATGCCTTTCAGCGCGACGATGCCGCCGGATCGGATTGAGGCGGCGATCCGCCCCACCGTCATGGCGGGCACAGGCCCGCCATCCACGCCTTGCGGTGCTGCATGCGGCAAAGGCGTGGATGGCGGGCCTGCGCCCGCCATGACGAGGGAGCGGGGACCATGCGCCATGACGAGGTTGCGGGGATCATGCGCCATGACGAGGGAGCGGGGACCATGCATCCCGACGAGGTTGCGGCGGCCGTGCGCCCCTCGGCCAGACGTGGTTGTGTCGCCCGCCACCGACAACCGCGGTCCGCACACCGGGCACGCAATCGGTTCGGCGTGAAACCGCCGGTTCGCCGGATCCGTGTAGTCCGCTGCGCAGGCCGGGCACATCCCGAAACCCGCCATCGACGTATTCGCCCGGTCGTACGGCAGCCGCGCGGTGATCGTGAAACGCGGACCGCAGTGTGTGCAGTTGACGAACGGGTAGCCGAAAAACCGGCTGGCCGGATCGAACAGCTCCGCCAGGCAGTCCGGGCACGTGGCGGCGTCGGCGACAACCCGCGTCGCCACCCGCCCGCCGGTGCTCGCGCGGATCGAGAACCCCGCCTCACCCGACGGCGCCAGCGTGTCGATGCCGAGCGCATCGATCGACGCCAGCGGCGGCGCCTCGGCGGACAGACGGTCGAGGAAAGCGGCGATGCCCGCGCCCTCGACCTCGATCGTCACGCCATCCGCACCGTTATGCACGAAGCCGGACAGGCCGCATTCATGCGCCAGCCGGTGCACGAACGGCCGCATGCCGACGCCCTGCACGGCACCGCTCAGCCGCACGCGGATGCGTTCGGCCGCGCCCATGCGTCAGACGCGCCGCGCCGCGCGGGCCTCGATCCAGGCATGGAAAGCCGCCGTCCCCTCGCCGGTCTTCGCCGATACGGTCAGGATTTGCAGATGCGGATTGACCCTCAGAGCCGCGGCCATGCAGGCGCCGACATCGAAATCCAGATGCGGCAGCAGGTCGGACTTGGTCAGCAGCATCAAGTCGGCGGCGGCGAACATATCGGGGTATTTCGCCGGCTTGTCCTCGCCCTCGGTCACCGACAGCACCACCACCTTGTGCGCCTCGCCCAGATCGAACGCCGCGGGGCAGACCAGATTGCCGACATTCTCGATGAACAGCACGCCGCCCTGTTCAAGCCCAAGCCCGTCCAGCGCGTGGCCGACCATGTGGGCGTCGAGGTGGCAGCCCTTGCCGGTATTGACCTGCACGGCCTTGACCCCGGTGGCCCGGATGCGTTCTGCGTCGTTGGAGGTCTGCTGGTCGCCCTCGATCACCGCTATCGGCAAGCGCTGCTTCAGCGCCTCGATGGTGCGGCAAAGCAGGGTGGTCTTGCCGGACCCCGGGCTGGAGACAAGGTTCAGCACAAATGTGCCGGTCGCGGCGAAGCGCTCGCGGTTCTGCCTGGCGTAGTCGTTGTTCTTGGACAGGATGTCACGCTCGATGCGGACGATGCGCTCCTGGCTGAGGCCGGGGACATGGACGCCCGCGATGCCGGCGCCGGCATCGATCAGGCCGGCGGTGTCGTGCCGATGGTCGTGGTGGTGGTGCCCGTGGTCATGGTGGTGGTGGTCGTGGTGATGATCGTGGTCATGGTCATGATCATGGTGATGCGGCTCGTGCGCCGCCTGGCCCTCGATCGTTTCCGTGCCGCAGCCGCAGACGGTACACATCACTCAACCTCCAGTTCGCGAACCCTGAGTTCATCGCCCGACGTCATCTGCACGTGGTGCCGGCCGCAGTCCGGGCACGCCCCGAAGCGTGTCTGCAGAGGGACCGTCTTGCCGCAGTCCAGGCACCAGCCGGCGCCCTGGGTCCGTTCGATGACCAGCTTCGCACCCTGTGCGATCGTACCATGGCTGACCGCGTCGAAACAGAACAACATCGCCTCGGGCGCCACATGGCCGAGCACGCCGATTTCCAGGACGATCGACTTCACGCGGGTGAACGATTGCTTGCGGGCCTCGTCCTCGACCAGGCCGACAACGCCCTCGCAGAGTGCCATTTCATGCATCGGCGGCGCTTTCGACCGAGACCCGCAGCGCGACGCAGGGATCGAAGGCGGCGGCGCGGCGGGTGATCGCGGCGACGGCGTCGGTCCCCGGGCGAAATCCGGTCAGGGCGCGCACCAGCGGGCCGGATGGATGAAAATTCCACTCCGTCGGGGCCAGCACGCGGGCGTCCCGCAGCTTTCCGTCCCCGTCCAGCACGAGGCGATAGTAAAGCCGCCCGCGCGGCGTTTCCACCGCCGCATAGCCCGCGTCCACGCCGACGGAACCGGCGGTTATCCAGCCTCCCGTGGGAGCGGATTCCGGGTCGAGCAGCAGCGCGGCGGCTGCGCGGATTTCGGCGGCACGTGCTGCCGCCGCTGCGTCCGGCTCTGCCGGCGACATCCCGTGCCGGGCGGCTGGACCAGTCTCAGGGACGCGGCCCGGCAATTGCGGTGCCCGGATGAAACCGATATCGGCCGCGAGCGCGGCGATGACCGCTTCGTCGTCCGCCAGCGACAGCACGTCGGCGCCCCCCGTCATGGTGGGCGAAGGCCCACCATCCACGCCTTGCGGTGATGATAGGCCCGCGCCCATCATGACGAGCAGCCAGGACAAGGCATCCCGCTGAACCGTACCGCTTCTGGCCGCGGCCTGTCCCGCCGCGATGGCGGCGCGAAACGCGGCAAGCTCGTTGGCCGATGGGCCATCCGCAGCGCGGTCCAGGATCAGATGACGCAGATGCTCGGCCAGCCGTTCGCCGGCAAGCCGGATCATCCAGCGGCCGATCTCGGGCTGGGGCAGGGCGGTGCCTTTTGCGGCGGCGGCTGCGAAGTGGACCGCCGCGGCGTGCGACTGTCCGCACAGTCCATGCAGCGCGGCCATCGCGTCGGCAACGGCTGGCACCGGGCGGCCGACCATGGCGGAGGCGAGGGATACGGGGCGATCGGAGGTAATCGCGACGCGCCGAACGGTGTCCCCGGACAGGAACGCGGTGACGTGGATTTCTCCCTCGCGGATCGCGCTCATCTGCCGCCGAAGAACAGGCGGCGGCGATCGAGTGCGGGGGCGGGTTCGTCCTCGATGCCAAACAGCGCGTTGAGCGCCGCCACCGCGGTGACGGCCGTCACCGCCGGGTCGTCGAACGCCTCCATCGGCGAGAACAGCGACGCGCTGGCGATGCGGCCGAAGCCGTCAAGGTCCGAGACGATCGCCTCGATCTCGCCGCCCGGCAAGGCAATGGCCACGCTGCCGCCGGGCAACGGCACGGCAGCCGGGTCGTCCGGAATGGCGACGACATTCATGAACCAGGGGGTGACCGCCACGCCGACGGTCCATGCGCCGTGGCGGCGGAACTCCGTCGTCTGCACCGTCAATCTCGGATTGTATACCGGCAGATCGGCCATCCGCGGCGCGATGGCCTGCCACAGCGCCGCCAGACGGGGGGCGGGGTCGTCCGTGGCGGTACCCGGCGGCACCGAGTAAGCCGGCTTCACGGGGGACGTCGCCTCGGCTTCCTCAACCATCCTCAACCATCGTCGGTCACCCGCAGGAACTTCGACCGCGGCGCATCGCAGTTCGGGCAGCACCATTCATCGGGAAGTTCCTCGAACAGCGTGCCCGGCGCGATCTGCCAGACCGGGTCCCCGGCCTCGGGGTCATACACCTGCCAGCAGACGCCGCATTCGAACCGGGACGTTGCGGTTGCGCTCATCGGAAATACGCATCCTCGATCTCGCGCAGCCGCACCGCGGAGTCGCGAAAATCCTCCTCCGCGGCACAGGCCACGATCGGCACGTCGCAGATTTCCACCGTGTCGAGCAGGATCGTGTCGGACGTATTGAAATACTGCACCGACCAGACGCCATGCACCGCGGTCGCCTGGATGCGGCAACTGCCATAGCCGTGCGAGACGATCCGCACCGGGCCGGTGGCCAGCGATTCCTGCAGGAACGCGATGTCCTCCGGCGTCATCGGCAGCAGCGACAGCGAGATCGTGTGCGCCTCGTCGCCCGGTTGCCGCTGCAGTACCCGGTCGCGGATTTCCGCCAGCACCGGCATGACGTTCATCGCGCCTGGCGGCGGCTCGCCGATGACAAGCTCCGGCAAAGTCATCGCCGCGGCGCGGCGGATCACCTGCGGAATGGCGGAAACCTCCGCATAATCGGCGATCAACCGGCCGGCGGCATCGCTGAAGCGGACGCGCCACAGGCCGGTCAGCACGCTTTCCTGCACCTGCGCCAGCACACCGTCCGGCAGGGCTGCCAAAGCGTTGACCTCGCCCTCCCCCAGCACTTCGCCGACAAGCGCGACTTCCTCGGTTCCGAGTTCGGCGAGATCGAACAGGATGCCGGGTGCGGTGGCGGTCTGGTACTCCAGCGCCTCGGCGATGCGCGGCAGCAGGGCCGCGACGCGGGGGCAGCGCGCCACCATCGCCTCGGCGCCCGTGGTGGCGAGGAAGGACAACGCGCCGGTGCCGGTCGTGCCGGATTTCCGATCGTCGCTGGATGGTTGCAGCACGGCGGGACTCTCGGCCCATTCCGGCGCGACGTGAATGCCCGGTTTCATGCGCCGCTCCTGCCGTTGGTGTGTCGGAACTCCACCTGCGGACGCACCGGCGCCGTCATTTCCGGCGCGGCGGGGGCGAGCAAGGTCTGCAGCGTCGCCACATAGTCGGACCAGTCGCGGATGCGCGGCAGCACGCCCAACGGCGCGGGACCGCGGGTGACCACGAGGCTGGGCAGGATCTGCACATGGAAGCGCGCTTTCAGCGCGTCCTCGGCGGCGCGGGCGACGACCGCAGCGCGCAGGCGGCCCCGGAACGCGGCGAGCAGCTCCGGCAGCACCACGGCAACGTCGTTGCTTTCACCGCGCTGCGCCGGGTCGCCGGTGAAGAACAGCAGCGTGTGCGCAGGTTCCGCCGCGGCGGGTGCGAGGAAGGCGTCGATGCTGTCCCCGTCCACCGTCGGGATGCCGTGCCGGCTGGACAGCGAGTCGATCAGCGATGACATGCCGGGGGTCCTACTGGTCGCGCAGATGCGCTGGTAATTCGGGTTCGCGGTCGATCAGATCCTGGAACAGGTGCTCGAACGCGCGGCCGTCGAGCGCCGCGGCGAGGCCTTCCAGCGCCCGGTCGATCTGGCCGGCTTCCTCCTCGTCCAGCACCCGCACCGCCGTGTCGATATGTACCAGCACCTTCGTGCCGGCGGGTTGCGGGCCGATGAGCATCAGCGAGACCTGACGAAATTCCTCGCCGCGTCCGCACAGGGCGCAGGAGTCGCTGCCGGTCAGCACGGTCATGGGGATGCCGAGGCACATGTCAGGTGTACCCGCGCGGGTCGATGGCAGCGACGAACGCCGTCATGGCGGGCGCAGGCCCGCCATCCGCGCCTTGCGGTGCGGCGGTTGGCAAAGGCGTGGATGGCGGGCCTTCGCCCGCCATGACGGGTTGCGCCGACAGCCCGCCAAACACCCGCTCGTATGCCGAGTGCCCGATGTCGTTGCTGAGCAAGCCCTCGTCGTCCGGGAGAGGCACCGCCCGCGATCGCACCGCGACGCCCCAGTCCGCGAGCACGGCCACCGCCGCATCCACCGCGGAGCCGATGGCGTCGCGCACAGGCGGGGTCAGCGGGCCGCCCCAGTCCTCCAGATCGACCGGCTGGCAGCCGATAAGCGCCAGACGGCGGGGATAGGCGCCAAGCAAATCGGCGGCCGAAAGGACTTCCTGAAAACCGGTCTGGTGCAGGCTCATTTTCTTCGCGCCGGTGAATTTCGGCACCTCGTCATCCCGCACGATTTTCAGCGTCCCCGCTGTCATTCCATAATCGATCGCGTCGAACACCAGCAGGTCGTCGGCTTCCTGGACATAGTTTACCAGATACAGGCCCTGGGTGCCGCCGTCCAACAGCACGACATCATCCGGCAGTTCGTACCGGCGGTGGAACGCCTCCACCGCCCGCACGCCGAAACCTTCATCCGCCCACAGGATGTTGCCAATGCCGAGGACCAGCACCGTCACCGCTAATCCTCCCGGTCGTCGCGGAACTGCCGCTCGCCGGAGATCATGGTGGAAATCATCGTCTGCCGGCTCATGATGTCCTCGCGGATCGCGGCATAGATGTGGATAATCACGAACGTAATGATCACCCACATCCCCATGTGGTGCCACGTGTGCACGTCCTGGCTGTTCGGAAACAGCCTGAACACCCAGCCGAAGGCTTTGGCCTGCCAGCTGTCGATGCCCTCGCCCTGCGAATACAGCGCGAAGCCGGTGCAGATCATGCCGACCGTGATGGACATCGCCATCAGCACCATGAAGATGTGGGCCAGCGGGTTATGGCCGATATATTTCCGCGGCTCCTTCTCCAGGAACATGTACCAGCGCAGTTCCTGCCGCACGCCGCTCCACCATTTGCGGCTCCATATCGGCAAATAGAAAAGCTGCCGCGAGTGGATGTTGCCCCAAAAGATCCACAGGAACCGCATGACAAACCCGATGGCCAGCACATAGCCCGCACTAAAGTGCGTGAAGCGGATATAGCCCATCAGGAAATGATCCGACGCCTCGCCCGACAGCGTCGGCAACGGACTGCCGATGAAATACCCGGTCACCGCCAGAACAACGATCGCCAGCGCATTGACCCAGTGCCACAGCCGCACCGGCGCCTCATACACATAGATCGTCGGCCGGTTTATCGGCAGTTCCCGGTTCAGCGCGCCGCCGATATCGGCGACACCGGCCAGCACCTGCTCCTGGAACCGGCTTGGACGCGTTGTATTGGGCATGGCTCGGTCCCCCCTTAACGGATGGTGACGGTCGCCATGTCCTGGCCATCGGGCGACATGACATGAGTGGAACAAGCCAGGCAGGGATCGAACGAATGGATCGTCCGCAGGATCTCCAGCGGCTTTTCCGGTTCGGCCATCGGCGTATCCAGCAGCGCCGCCTCGAAGGCGCCAATATTGCCGGCCGGATCGCGCGGCGAACCGTTCCAGGTCGTCGGCACGACGCACTGGTAGTTGTCGATGCGGGCGTCCTTGATCTTCACCCAATGCCCGAGCGCGCCGCGCGGCGCCTCGGTGAAGCCGACGCCCTTGACATCGCTCGGCCAGCTTTCCGGCTTCCATTTGTCGGTGTTCGCCGTGGCCAGGTCGCCGTTCTTCAGGCTGGTCATCAGCTTGTCCTGGAAGTAACGCAGCTGCCCCGCCGCCCACTGGCATTCCAGCCCGCGCGCCGCGGTCCGGCCGAGCGTGGAAAACAGCGCCGTCACCGGCAGGCCGAGATCGCCCAGCAGCTTGTCGGCCGGTTCCTTGAACTCCGGCTTGCCCTGTGCGTAGCCGATGACCCAGCGCGCCAACGGGCCGACTTCGACCGCATTGCCCTTCCAGCGCGGCGCCTTGATGAACGAATACTTCGCGGATTCGTCCACCGCCTCGATCGATGTCCGTGTGCCCTTGGCGTTCGGCCCGAGCGCGTAATTAGGCTCGGTGACGCCATCCCAGGGGTGCAGGCCTTTGGACTCGTCGCCGTATTTGTACCAGCTATGGCTGACGAATTCCTGCACCTGCGTCGGATCCGTCAGATCGATCGGATAGACTTCGGACAGGTTGCCGTTCAGGATCACGCCGCGCGGCAGTTTCAGGCTGGCGGCGGAATAATCGTTCGCATGCTCCGGGATGTCGCCGTACGACATCATCGACTTGCCCGACAGGCCGCCGCCGTACGTCCAGTCCTTGTAGAACGACGCAATCGCCTGCAGATCCGGCAGATAGACCTGGTTGGTGAACGTCACCATCCGGTCGATGACCTCGGACACCAGGTTCAGCCGCTCCATGTTGATCGCGCCGACGGCACCGGTGCCATCGAGATTGATCGCGCAAGGAACGCCGCCGACGAGCCAGTTCGGATGCGGATTCTTGCCACCATAAATGGTGTGAATTTTGACCATGTCCTTCTGGAAGTCGAGCGCCTCCAGATAGTGCGCCACCGCCATCAGATTGGCTTCCGGCGGCAGCTTGTACGCCGGATGGCCCCAGTAGCCGTTCTTGAACGGACCCAGTTGCCCGCTTTCGACGAACTTCTTCAGCCGCGTTTGAAGATCCTTGAAGTAGCCGGGCGAGGACAACGGCCAATCGGAGATCGACTGCGCCAGCGCGCTGGTCGCCTTCGGGTCCGCCGACAAAGCCGAAACGACATCCACCCAGTCCAGCGCGTGCAGATGGTAGAAGTGCACGATGTGGTCATGCACCTGCAGCGTCAACTGCATGATGTTGCGGATGGTGTTGGCGTTTTCCGGGATGTTGATGGACAGCGCGTTTTCCACCGCGCGCACCGAGGTCAACGCATGGGTGCCGGTGCAGACGCCGCAGATTCGCTCGGTGAACGCCCAGGCGTCGCGCGGATCGCGCCCGCGCAGAATGACCTCGATACCGCGCCACATCGTTCCGGTGGACACGGCGTTGCGGATGACGTTGTTGCTGTCCACGTTCACTTCGAGGCGCAGATGGCCCTCGATGCGGGTGACCGGATCGACGACGACGCGTTTGCCGGAGTTGTCGAGGTTGAAGCCGTTCGGGGTCTGGACGCCCATTTTATTCATCCCGCTTGGTGGAAAGCCGCTTCACGGCGGTGACTCCGGCATGCACCGCCACGCCAGCCAGGACAACTCCGGCGACGGCGCCGCCGATCCTGTCGGCGTTGGCTTCGACGCCGAATTGATTGATCGTGGTGAGACGGTCGTAGAACGATTCCTTGTCCCAGAAGCCGTCTTCCGAGCAGCCGATGCAGCCGTGGCCGGACTGGATCGGGAACGATACCCCGTTGTTCCAGCGCACCGTCGAGCAGGCGTTATACGTTGTCGGCCCCTTGCAGCCCATCTTGTACAGGCAATAGCCCTTGCGCGCGCCTTCGTCGTCCCAGGCTTCGACGAACTGACCAGCGTCGAAATGGCCGCGGCGGTAGCATTTGTCGTGGATGCGCTGCGAATAGAACATTTTCGGCCGCCCCTGGCGGTCGAGGTCCGGCAGCCGGCCGAAAGTGGTTATGTACGTAATAACCCCGGTCATCACTTCCGCTATCGGCGGGCACCCCGGAACCTTGATGATCGGCTTATCCAGAATCACCTTGTCGATCGGCACCGCATGCGTCGGGTTGGGCTTGGCAGCCTGCACGCAGCCCCAGGAGGCACATGCTCCCCACGCAACAACCGCCGACGCGTCGGCGGCCATGTATTTCAGTTTTTCAACGAAGGGCTTGCCGCCGTCTATGCAGTACATGCCGTCTTCGTTCAGCGGCGGATTGCCTTCCACCGCGAGAATGTACTGGCCCTTGTACTTCTCTTTGGTTTCTTCCAGGATCGCTTCGGCCTGGTGGCCGGCGGCGGCCATGATCGTATCGTCATAATCAAGCGAGATCATCGACAGGATGACATCCTTGACCAGCGGATGCGCTGATCGGATGAAGCTCTCGGAGCAGCAGGTGCACTCCAGGCCATGCATCCAGATCACCGGGACGCGGGGCTTGGTTTCGAGTGCGTGGGCCATTTGCGTGGCGGCGAAGGGGCTGAGGCCGAGGCTGGCGGCGGTCAGGCTACAGAACTTCACGAAGCTGCGGCGGGATATCCCCTGCCGACGAATGACGTCGTAGAAGGTTTCGGTGGCTACACCCAATGTTTCCCCCTGAGCGCCGCACGCTCGTTCGCTTGTCGTGTTGTCTCAAGCGAGAAATAGCAAGGTTCGTGCCGGGGCGCCAGCGCAAAAGTGCTTCGAAAAGACCTTCATTTCAATGCTATAACCGGGTGGCTATCGGCCCGCGCAACGCACAAAATTGTCGGGAACACAACATCAGTGTAAGCAATCCGACGATGTGTGGCGTATCATCGAGCATGGTTGCGAGAAGCGACGAGTCGATGCTCGTCGATCCGGCGCACCGTCCGCTCCACGTCGTGGTCCGAGCAGGCGGACCATCCACGCCTTGCGTTGCCGGTCGTGGCGAAGCCGTGGATGGCGGGCCTTCGCCCGCCATGACGGAGGCGGCGACCGTGCGCCCTGGCAACCTCGACACGGACTAATCCAGCAGGAGCTTTTTCACCTGCCGCTTCGCCCGCCATGACGACGAGGGACCATCGCCTATGCGGCCGCTTTTCTTGCTGTTCAAATGCGACCGCCAAGGCCCAAGATCGCCCCAGCGCCCATCCCCGCCGGACCCGCCCGCCGTATGAACCTCAAGCAGCTCGAATACTTCGTGCAGGTCGCCGAGATCGGCAGCTTCAGCAAGGCCGCCGTGGTGCTCGACATCGCCCAGCCCGCGCTCAGCCGGCATGTGCGCAGCCTGGAGACGGAACTGCACACCTACCTGTTCGTCCGCAACGGCCGCGGCGTGGCGCTGACCGAATCGGGCAAGCGCCTGTTCGACCACAGCGTGGCGATCCTGCGGCTGATCGAGCAGGCCCGCGACGACATGGGCGCCTCCCGCGACGAACCATCCGGGCAAGCCACTATCGCCCTGCCCCCGAGCGCCGGCCGCCAACTCACGGTGGCGCTGGTCGAGGGTTTCAAGACCCGCTTCCCCGCCGCCCGGCTCGCCATCGTAGAGGGGCTGTCGACCCACATTGTCGAATGGGTCACCACCGGACGCGTCGATATCGGCATGATCTACAACCCGGAAGCGCAGCCGGGCCTGGAGATCACGCCGCTGCTGCATGAGCCCCTCGGCCTCGTCAGCCCCGCCGGCAAAGGCGCGTCCACCGCGCCGCTGCCGATGCGGGAGATATCGGGCTACAAGCTGATCGTCCCCGAGCGGTTCCATGCGATCCGCCGCCTGCTGGAAACCCGGGCGGCGCTGGCGGGCGTCAAGCTTGATATCGCCTGGGAGGTCTCCAGCGTCCCATCGATCATCGACCTGGTGTGCGCCGGCTATGGCCACGCGGTGCTCAGTGCCAGCGGCGTCGCGGCCTCGGCCCGCGCCGCGGAGCTGGTGTTCCGCCCGATCGTGGACCCGGCGCTGGTGACTGTGCTGTGCGTGGCGGTCTCGGCGACCAAGCGGCCGACGCCTTTGGCGCAGCAGGTCGTCCGGCTGGTGACGGACCTTGTTAGGGAACTCTGATTTCCGGCATGGATCGCAGCGTGGACCCATGCCGAAACAGTCATAACTGGTATAGGCGCCTTCCCTCTGGCCTTTGGTCCGTTGCTTCGGCAGGATAACGCCAATTCAGGGAGACAAACGCCAGGATGCAGACCGCTATCCCCTGTCTGTTTATGCGCGGAGGCACCTCGCGCGGCCCGTTCTTCAAGGCCAGCGACCTCCCGGCTGACACTGCGGCGCGCGACAAGCTGCTGCTGGCGGTCATGGGATCGCCCGATCGGCGGCAGATCGATGGCCTCGGTGGGGCGCACCCGCTGACCAGCAAGGTGGGCATCGTCTCCAGGGGCAGCCAGCCCGGCGTGGACCTGGATTTCCTGTTCGCGCAGTTGCAGCCGGACAAGGATACCGTCGATACCACACCCAATTGCGGCAATATGCTTGCCGCCGTCGTGCCGTTTGCGCTGGAGACGGGCCTGGCCCGCCCGCAGGGGGCGACCACCACGCTACGCGTCCTGACGCTGAATACTGATATGCAGTGCGACATCACCGTGCAGACGCCGGACGGCCATGTCGCCTACGAGGGCGACGCCCGTATCGATGGCGTGCCGGGGACTTCGGCGCCGATCAAGATCGCTTTTCTGGATACTGCCGGCTCGGTCGCGCCGGGGTTGCTGCCCACCGGGAACGTGCGCGATGTGATCGACGGGATCGACGTCACCTGCATCGACAACGGCATGCCGCTGGTGATCTTCAAGGCCGGCGATGTCGCCCGCACCGGTTATGAAAGCGTGGCGGAACTGAATGCCGACACGGACCTGAAGGCGCGTATCGAGCGTCTCCGCATCGCCTGCGGCCATGCGATGAAGCTGGGCGACGTGACCGCCAAGAACTACCCGAAGATGACGCTGATCGCCGCCCCGCGTGGTGGCGCCAGCATCTGCACGCGCAGCTTCATCCCGCATGTTTGCCACGATGCTATCGGCGTGCTGGCGGCAGTAACCGTGGCGACCGCCTGCGTGCTGGACGGCTCGGTCACCCGGGGCATCGCCGTCGTCCCGGACGGGTATGTGAAGACCGTGTCGGTCGAGCACCCGACCGGCGAGTTCAGCGTCGAACTCGAACTGGATCCGGACAATCCACAGTTCGTCACCCGCGCCGCGTTGCTGCGGACCGCGCGCCTGCTGATGCGCGGCGAGGCGATGGTGCCGGCCTCGGTGTTGTCCTATAACGAATAAACGGAGGAAAAACGTCATGTCACAAAGTACGACAGTCGATATCCAGGACTTTCTCGACCGATACCCGTTCTCGCCTTTCCAGTGGCTGATCTTCGGCCTGTGTCTTGTTATCGTCCTGCTGGACGGTTTCGACACCGCCGCGATCGGCTTCATCGCCCCGTCGCTGATCGGCGAGTGGGGCGTCAGCAAGCCGGCGCTCGCCCCGGTGCTCAGCGCGGCGCTGTTCGGCCTCGCGGCGGGGGCGCTGTCCTCCGGGCCGATCGCCGATTTGTGGGGCCGCAAGAAGGTGCTGATCGCATCGGTGCTGGTGTTCGGCGTGGCCTGCATGGCCTCGGCCTGGTCCGCCAATCTTCAGCAACTCACCATTCTCCGCTTCGTCACCGGACTCGGATTGGGCGCCGCGATGCCGAACGCGGTGACGCTCATGAGCGAGTTTTGCCCGACGCGCCGCCGCGCCATGATGACCAACATGATGTTCTGCGGCTTTCCGCTCGGGGCCGCGTTCGGTGGCTTCCTGGCGGCCTGGATGATCCCGAACTTCGGTTGGCGCAGCGTGCTGGTGTTGGGCGGGGCGACACCGCTGGTGCTGAGCGTCGCGTTGCTGCTGCTGTTGCCGGAGTCGGTGCGCTTCATGGTGCATCACGGCAATCAGGTCGGCCGCATCCGCGCCGTGCTGCGCCGGATTTCCGCTGCGGCCGACAGGGCGGGCGACTTTGTACTGAGCGAGCCGGTGAAGGTCGATCGGGCGCCGAGCGGCATCCACGTGATCCTGTCGTCCGAGTTGCGGATCGGCTCGGTCATGCTGTGGCTGACCTATTTTATGGGTCTGGTGATCTTCTATGCGCTGATCAACTGGATGCCGATCCTGTTCCGGGATGCGGGGCTTGATCCGAAGACGTCGACTTTGATTGCGTCGCTGTTCCCGCTGGGCGGCGTGGGGGCGATCGCGTTCGGCTGGCTGATGGACCGGTTCAACGCCAATCGCATCATTGCCGCGGGCTACCTGCTGACGGCTGTGTTGATCTTCGCCATCGGACAGGTTGCCGGCAATGTCGGCTTGCTGATGCTGACGGTGTTTGCCGGCGGCGCGCTGTTGAATACCGCTCAGTCTTCCATGCCGGCACTGGCCGCGGCGTTCTACCCGACGCAGGGGCGCGCCACCGGCGTGGCCTGGATGCTTGGGATCGGCCGGTTCGGCGGCATCGCCGGGTCGTTCCTGGTGGCTGAACTAACCGCACGGCATCTGACCTTCGCCCAGATCTTCATGGTGTTGGCGGTTCCGGGTGCGATTGCGGCTCTGGCGCTGCTGGTCAAGCAGGCGGTGCGGCCGGAAGACGCGGCGGCGAAGGCGGCTGGCCGGGCGCCGGTTACGGCACACTGAGAGGGACGCCCGATGATCATCGACGTCCATGGCCACTATACTACCGCGCCCAAGGCGCTGGAGGTGTGGCGCAACCGGCAGATCGCCGGGATCAAGGACCAATCGGCGCGGCCGGCGGTCAGCGAACTGGAGATCAGCGACGACGAACTGCGGGAAAGCATCGTCAACAACCAGTTGGCGAAGATGCAGGAACGCGGCAGCGACCTGACGATCTTCAGTCCGCGCGCCAGCTTCATGGCGCACCACATCGGCGACTTCCAGGTATCGTCCACCTGGGCGGCGATCTGCAACGAGCTGTGCTTCCGGGTCAGCGAGTTGTTCCCGGATCATTTCATCGGCGCGGCGATGCTGCCTCAGTCGCCGGGCGTGGACCCGAAGACCTGCATTCCGGAACTGGAGAAATGCATCAAGGACTACGGGTTTGTCGGCATCAACCTGAATCCCGATCCGTCGGGCGGGCATTGGACATCACCGCCGCTGTCGGACCGTTCGTGGTATCCGATCTATGAAAAGATGGTCGAATACGACATCCCTGCGATGGTGCATGTCAGCACGAGCTGCAACGAATGCTTCCACACCACGGGCGCGCATTACCTGAACGCCGACACCACGGCGTTCATGCAGTGCCTGACCTCGGATCTGTTCAAGGATTTTCCGGAGTTAAAATTCCTGATCCCGCATGGCGGCGGGGCGGTGCCGTATCACTGGGGGCGGTTCCGCGGCCTGGCGCAGGAGATGAAGAAGCCGCTGCTGACGGAGTTGCTGCTGAACAACATCTACTTCGACACCTGCGTCTACCATCAGCCGGGGATCGACCTGCTGACCAAGGTCATCCCGGTGAAAAACATCCTGTTTGCCAGCGAGATGATTGGCGCGGTCCGTGGCATCGATCCCGAAACGGGATTCTACTACGACGACACGAAACGCTACATCGAATCCGCGGCGCTTAGCCCGGCCGACAGGCACGCCGTGTATGAGGGCAATGCACGCCGGGTGTTCTCCCGCCTGGATGCGGCGCTGAAAGCGAGGGGCCAATGAGCATGAACGATCTTGGTGTGGTTCGGCGTTCGATCGTCCGCGCTGACGGGGCGGCCGTGGAGAAACTGTCGCGTTTCGGCGTGGCGACGATCCATGAGGCGATGGGCCGCGTCGGGTTGCTACAGCCGTATATACGTCCTATCTATACAGACGCGAGGCTTTGCGGGACGGCGGTGACGGTGCTGCTGCAGCCGGGCGACAACTGGATGATGCATGTGGTGGCGGAGCAGATCCAGCCCGGCGACGTGGTTGTCGCGGCCTGCACCGCGGCTTGCTCGGATGGGTTCTTCGGCGATCTGCTGGCGACCAGTTTCCGGGCGCGCGGCGCGGCGGGACTGGTGATCGACGGCGGCGTGCGCGACGTGAAGGACCTGACGGAGATGCGGTTTCCGGTGTTCTCCAAGGCAGTCAGCGCCAAGGGGACGGTAAAGGCGACGTTGGGGTCGGTTAACATTCCGGTTATCTGTGCCGGCGCCTTGGTCAATCCCGGCGACGTGGTCATCGGCGATGCCGACGGCGTGGTGATCGTTCCGGCTGCGGTGGCGCAACAGGCAGCCGGCGCGGCGGAGAAGCGTGAGGCGAACGAGGTCGATAAACGCGCCAAGCTGGCTGCCGGCGTGCTGGGGCTTGATTTGTACAAGATGCGTGAACCGCTTGAAAAAGCGGGTTTGCGCTATATCGATTGAGGGCGGTCGGATGGCATTCGAAAAAACCCCCGGCTGGCTGGACTGGTATGCCGGACCGTCGAAGCCTCGGTTCCGCGTGCCGGACGGCGCGGTGGACGCGCACTGCCACGTTTTCGGCCCGGGCGCGGAATTCCCGTTCGCGCCAGAGCGGAAATACACGCCCTGCGACGCGTCGAAGCAGCAGTTGTTTGCGCTGCGCGACCGTCTGGGGTTCGCCCGTAATGTCGTTGTGCAAGCGACCTGTCATGGCGCCGACAACCAGGCGATGGTCGATGCGCTGGCGCATTCCGGCGGGCGCGCGCGGGGTATTGCGACGGTGCGGCGGGATGTTGCGGATGCGGACCTACGGGCCATGCACGAAGCCGGCGTGCGCGGTGTTCGTTTCAACTTCGTCAAGCGGCTGGTGGATTTTACCCCGAAGGACGAATTGCTGGAAATTGCCGATAGAATCTCGGCCTTTGGCTGGCATGTGGTGATCTATTTCGAGTCGGTGGACCTGCCGGAGCTGTGGGATTTCTTCACCGCGCTGCCGACAACGGTTGTCGTGGACCACATGGGCCGTCCCGATGTCAGCAAGCCGCTCGATGGCCCGGAGTTCGCGTTGTTCGTGCAGTTCATGCGGGAACATCCGAATGTCTGGTCGAAGGTGACTTGCCCGGAACGGCTTTCCGTCTCCGGACCTCCGGCGTTGAACGGCGAGCAGAACGCTTATCGTGATGTTGTGCCGTTTGCGCGGCATATCGTGGAGACTTTTCCCGACCGCGTGCTGTGGGGCACCGATTGGCCGCATCCGAACCTGAAGGGCCATATGCCGGATGACGGGCTGCTGGTCGATTTCATTCCGCATATCGCGCGCACCGAGGCGTTGCAGCGGAAGCTGCTGGTGGACAATCCGATGCGGCTCTATTGGCCTGAACTGACAGGGGAGAAACAACAATGACCATAAAGGTAGCCCTCGCCGGAGCAGGCGCGTTCGGCATCAAGCATCTCGACGGCATCAGGAACATCGACGGCGTCGAAGTGGTTTCGCTGGTCAGCCGCGAACTGGATGCGACGCGGGAGATCGCGGCGAAGTATGGCATTCCGCATGTCACCACCGAGCTTGAAGACAGCCTGGCGATCAGGGAGGTGGACGCGGTTATTTTGTGCACGCCGACCCAGTTGCATGCCTCGCAGACGATCGCGGCGCTGAAGGCCGGCAAGCATGTGCAGGTTGAGATCCCGCTGGCGGATTCATGGCGCGATGCGCAGGCAGTGGCGGATCTGGCGGCGGGCAGCGGGCTGGTGGCGATGTGCGGCCATACACGCCGCTTCAACCCGAGCCATCAATGGGTCCACCGCAAGCTGGTGGCGGGCGAATTCAATATCCAGCAGATGGACGTGCAGACCTATTTCTTCCGCCGCACGAACATGAATGCGTTGGGCCAGCCGCGGAGCTGGACGGATCATTTGCTGTGGCACCACGCGGCGCATACGGTCGATCTGTTCGCGTATCAGGCTCGGTCGCCGATCGTGAAAGCGAATGCGTTACGGGGACCGATCCATCCGGTGCTGGGGATCGCGATGGATATGTCGATCCAGTTGAAGGCAGCGAACGGGGCGATCTGCACGTTGAGTCTGTCGTTCAACAATGACGGGCCGCTGGGGACGTTCTTCCGATATATCGGCGATACGGGGACTTACATCGCGCGGTACGACGACCTGTTCAACGGGAAAGACGAACAGATCGATGTTTCGAAGGTGGACGTCTCGATGAACGGCATCGAGCTTCAGGACCGAGAATTCTTCGCCGCGATCCGCGAGGGACGCGAGCCGAACTCGAGCGTCGCGCAGGTGCTGCCCTGCTATCAGGTGCTGCACGCGCTGGAGCAGCAGTTGGCCTGATCACTGCACTGTTGGCCTATAGGCACGATCCCCCCCCGGCGAACGGCCCATAGGCGTTCGAATAGTGGCCCGGCGCTCGCTTTCCCCCGTCATGCCGGCGATGATCGAAACCGGCCCCCCAAGGCGTGGATGGTGCGCCTTCGCGCACCATGACGGGGGGAACACGCCGCAGTTCAGGCGGCCGCGTCGGCATCGATCTTGCGCTCGTACCGCTTGCGCTCGTTCGGGTCCAGGTAGCGCTTGCGCAGGCGGATTGCCGAGGGCGTCACCTCGACGAACTCGTCGTCTTCCACGTACGCGATCGCCTGCTCGAGGCTCATTTTCCGCGGCGGGATCAGCAGCATCGCCTCATCCTTGCCGGCGGCGCGGATGTTGGTCAGCTTCTTTTCCTTGATCGGGTTCACTTCCAGATCGGACTCTCGCGAGTGCTCGCCCAGGATCATGCCCTGGTAGACTTTTTCGCCGGGGCTGACGAACATCGTCCCGCGTTCCTGGATGTACCACAGGGCGTATTGCACCGCCTCGCCGGCTTCCGTCGAAATCAGCGATCCGGCGCGGCGGCCTTCGATCTGGCCCTTCCACGGGCCGTAGCCCGCGAACAGGCGGTTCATGATGCCGGTGCCGCGCGTATCGGTGAGGAATTCGTTGTGGTAGCCGATGAGCCCGCGGCTGGGGATATTGAAGGTCATGCGCACCTTGCCGCCGCCGGACGGGCGCATATCGCGCATGTCGCCCTTCCGCCGCGCCAACTTCTCGACGACGATGCCGGTGTAGGGCTCGTCAACATCGACCAGCACCTCCTCCATCGGCTCTTCGCGCTCATTCGTCTCCGGGTTGCGCCTTGTCAGCACGCGCGGGCGGCCGATGGTGAGTTCGAAGCCTTCGCGGCGCATCTGCTCGATCAGCACGCCGAGCTGGAGTTCGCCGCGGCCGGCGACCTCGAATGCGTCGGTTTCGTTCGAGTCGGTCACCTTGATGGCGACGTTGCCCTCGGACTCGCGGAACAGCCGCTCGCGGATCTGCCGCGAGGTGACCTTCTTGCCCTCGCGCCCGGCCAGCGGGCTGTCGTTGATGCGGAAGGTCATCGCCAATGTCGGCGGGTCGACCGGGATGGCTTCCAGCGGCGCGGTCAGTTCCGGCGCGCCGATGGTGTCGGGGATGGTGCTTTCGGACAGGCCGGCCACGGCGATGATGTCGCCCGCAGCGACCTCGTCCACCGGCACCCGCTCCAGCCCGCGGAACGACAGCAGCTTGGTCAGGCGGCCGGTCTCGACGACGCTGCCGTCCTGGCGCAGCACCTTGACCTGCATGTTGATCTTGCCGGTGCCCTGCTCGACGCGCCCGGTCAGCACGCGGCCGAGGAAGTTGTCGTATTCCAGGATGCTGGCGACCATGGCGAACGGCGCGTCGCGCAGCACCGTCGGTTCAGGCACATGCGACAGGATCAGGTCGAACATCGCGTGCAGGTCCTTGCGCGGCCCCTCCAGCGTGGTGTCGGCCCAGCCGTTGCGGCCGGAGGCATACAGCATCGGGAAATCGAGCTGGCTGTCGGAGGCGCCCAGGGCGGCGAACAGGTCGAAGATCTCGGTGTGCACTTCGTCCGGGCGGGCGTCCTGGCGGTCCACCTTGTTGATGATGACGATCGGGTGGATTCCGCGCGCCAGCGCCTTGCCGACGACGAATTTCGTCTGCGGCAGCACGCCTTCGGCGGCATCGACCAGCACCAGGGCGCCGTCCACCATGTTCAGGATGCGCTCCACCTCGCCGCCGAAATCGGCGTGGCCGGGGGTGTCGACGATGTTGATGCGGGTGTCTTTCCACACCACCGAGGCGCATTTCGCCAGGATGGTGATGCCGCGTTCCTTTTCGAGATCGTTTCGATCCAGTGCGCGGTCGGTCACCGCCTGGTGTTCACGGAACGCGCCCGACTGACCGAGGAGCTTGTCCACGAGGGTGGTCTTGCCATGATCGACATGGGCAATAATGGCGACGTTCCGAATTTGCATAGGAGCCTAGCTTTGTGGGTATGATGCGCCGCACACTTAGGCGGTAAGCCGCCGGGATACGAGCGAAAAACGAGGGACACCGCGCGTTTCTGCCATGCTTCGCAGAACCGTCATCTGAGTGCGGGCGCGGCGGTCACCGCCAGTTGCGCAGGAATGCCTCCAACACCGCCAAAAAGCCAGTGGGATTATCGGCGTGGACCCAGTGTCCGGCGTTTTTCACCGCGACGAAGCGGGCGGCGGGGAATTGCGCCTTGATCGCCGGCCGGTGCTCCGGGAGGACGTAGTCGGACTCGGCACCGGAGACGAACAGGGACGGGCCTTCGTAGGTGCCGGGGATGGCGTCCCAGCCTTCCAAGTCGGGGATCGCGGCGGCGATTTCTGCCAGGCCGATGCGCCAGCGCGGGGAGGCGCCGAAGCGCAGGTTCTGCAGCAGGAAGGCGCGGATGTCGGGGCGGGGGACGGCCGGGGTCAAAGCGGCGTCCGCCTGCTGACGGGTGAGGGTGGGGGTGAGGGGGATCGCCTGCATCGCCTCGGCGATGCCGGTGTTGCCGTGGTCGTAGGGGACGGGGGCGATGTCGGAGACCAGCAGCCGCTGCACGGTGGCGGGGGCGGTCAGGGCCAGCGCCATGGCTGTCTTGCCGCCCATGGAGTGGCCGATGACGGCGGCTTGTTCGACCCCGATGCTGTGCAGGGTTTCCTGCACGTCGGTTGTTTGGGCCGGGTAGCGCATGCCGGGGGCGTGCGGGCTGTCGCCGTGGTTGCGCATGTCCAGCGCGATGACGCGGAAGCGCGCTGCGAGGGCGCGCTGGATGGCGCCGAAATTGCGCGCCGAACCGAACAGGCCGTGCAGCAGCACGACGGGCAGACCTTCTCCGGACTGGATGGCGTTGAGGATCATGCGTGGCCTGGGGCGATGCGGGTTTCGGCAGGCAGCATGGCCAGGGTGTGGCGCTGCGCAAGGGGGGCGGGATTTCTTGACCGGAGCGGCTCATCAACGTGGACTGGACAGGAAGTTGCATTCCCGGCGAGCCGCTGCGTTCCCGACGAGCCGCAGCACATTGTGTCATGGCCGGGCGTGTCCCGGCCATCCACGCCTTGCGGTGCTGGTTGCGTCAAAGTCAGCGCTCCGCGTCATCCGCGGCGGGTCATGGTTCCACGACGCGCGTTACGTGCGCTCAAGGCCCCCGCTAACGTGCCGTGTGACCGATGGGTTTACATATTGCAAACTCGCGGGGATTGGGTCATATCTTACCAGTATGACGATGCGACTGATGACCCGCAAACGCTTACGGGAATATATCGATCAGCCGAAGAATGCCCCGGCCAGAGAGCCGATGCTGGTTTGGGCAGCTACCTTGGAGCACAGCACATGGCGCACACTGGTTGACGTGAAAGCGACATTCCCCGCAACCGATCACCTGTCGGGCGAAACGGTGTGTTTCGACATCGGGGGCAACAAATGGCGGATCATCGCCAACATCGATTACAGACATGAGATCGTCTACCTCGTGTGGATTGGCTCCCACACTGAATACGACAAATTATGAGGGCGGATTATGGACAGTATCAGACTGATTACCAACGAGACTGAACTGGATGCCGCGCAGGCCGAGATGGGTCGGCTGTTGGAACTGGGTGCGAACCGCAGCCCGGCCGAGGATAGCCACCTTGGCGTCCTGGCCGTTCTGATCCGTACCTACGAAGAAGCGCATTGGGCTTTGGACCTGCCGGATCCGATTTTTGCCATCCAGTCGCGCATGAACGATCTTGGATTGCAACAAACCGATCTGCTGGATGCGTTCGGCAATAAGGCATCCGCGTCCCTGATCATGAGTCGCAAACGGCCCCTCACGCTGCCTATGATTCGCCGGCTTGCCGTTCGGTTATCACTGCCGGTCGCCGTGCTGGCGCAGGAATACGCCCTTGCGCCGAATACCGAAGCCCAATCAACAGGCAATGAGCGGGTGTCTGCCACGGGTTAGGCTTCCTTGCGCCGCATAGCGATACCGCCAATCGCGCTTCGCCGCGTCGCCATGCCGCGTACGGCCAAGCATGATGGCCGGACCGGGTCCATAGGCGCTAACATAAGGTGTCCGATCCGGGCCGCTGCGTTTTGTGTCATGGCCGGGCTTGTCCCGGCCATCCACGACTTACGGTGCCGAACTTACCAAAGTCGTGGATGGCCGGACCAAGTCCGGCCATGACACGGGGGCGGCGTCCAAGCCGCCGGACCTTTAATCGGCGCCTATGGTCCAAGCCCGGCCATGACACTCGCGCGTAAGCCCCTCAGCCCAGCCCGGCGTCCTTCACCAGCAACTGCAAATCGGCCTCCGGCCGCGCGCCGTAATGGCTGATCACCTCCGCCGCGGCGATGCTGCCGATGCGGCCGCAGGCGGCGAGGGATTTTCCCCCGGCCAGCCCGGTCAGGAACCCGGCGGCATAGGCATCGCCGGCCCCGGTGGTGTCGATCACCCGCGCCGGCACCGCCTCGACCGTCACCGTCTCGGCGCCGCGCAGAATGACGCTGCCATCCTCGCTGCGCGTCAGCACCGCCAGAGCCACATCGGCGCGGGCCAGTTCGGCCGCTTCCTCGAACGTGTCCTTCTCATACAGGCTGGTGATCTCAACCTCGTTGGCAAACAGGATGTCCACATGGCCGGCGACAAGCCGGCGGAACGCGTCGCGATGGCGGTTGACGCAGAACGCGTCCGACAGCGACAGCGCGACCTGCCGCCCCGCGGCGTGCGCCGCCTCCGCCGCCTTGTAGAACGCCGCCTGCGCCGCCGGCGGATCGAACAGGTAGCCCTCCAGATAGGTCACCTTGGCCGCGGCGATCAGGTGCGGAACCAGATCCGCCTCATCCAAAGTGACGCAGGCGCCGAGGAACGTGTTCATGGTCCGCTGGCCATCCGGGGTCACCAGGATCAGGCACCGCGCCGTCGGTGCGCCGCCGGCGAGAGGCTGGGTCGGGAAATGCACGCCGATGGCCCGGATGTCGTGGCGGAACACCGCGCCGAGCTGGTCGTCTGCGACCTTGCCGATATAGGCCACCCGCGCCCCGAGCGCCGCGGCAACGGCGCAGGAGTTCGCCACCGACCCGCCGCTGCTCTCCAGCCCCGGCGGCATCGCGGCATACAGCGCGTCGGCCGTGGCGGCATCAATGAGCTGCATGGCGCCCTTGTGCATGTCGTGGCGGGACAGGAAGGCCTCCTCGGCCTGCGCCACGACATCGACTATTGCGTTGCCGATGCCCAGGATGTCGTAAGTCGGTTCAGTCACGTGTCGTTGTCCTTTCGGCGGGTGGATGGGGCTGGATGGGTGCCGTTCTGTATCATTGAGGCGCCGATGGAAAGCTTATACCAGCCGGCATTGAGACCGGCTCGCTCGCCGCGCCGACTCGTCATGCCGGCGAAGGCGCATGATGACGCTGTGGCGGTCTATGGGACTGCGCTAGCCGTGCGGCATTCAACGGATCTTTCGTAGCTCACCCGCGCACGCAGCCATAAGCTCCCGCCCGCAGGCCGGAAAACACAGGCCGCAAACAGGGAGAGACAACACCATGCTGCACCGACGCGCATTGCTGACCACGGCCGCCGCCGCGGGTTTCGTCCCCGCCGCACCCGCCATCCTCCGCGCCGCCGAAACGCCAGGAGTCACCGCTACCGAAATCCGGATCGGCAACACCATGCCCTACAGCGGCCCGGCCTCGGCCTACGGCACCATCGGCAAGGCCATCGCCGCCCGGTTCCGCATGGCTAACGACGATGGCGGCTTCGCCGGACGCAAAGTGAATTTTATCTCCTACGACGACGGCTACAGCCCGCCCAGGACCGTCGAGCAGACCCGCCGCCTGATCGAGGACGACAAGGTCGCTGCGCTATTCGCACAACTGGGAACGCCGACGAATTCGGCGATCGTGCGCTACGTCAATCAGAAGAAAGTGCCGCATCTGTTCCTGGCGACCGGCGCCGACAAATGGGGCGACTACAAGGAGCATCCGTGGACCATCGGCTACCAGCCGAGCTACGTCACCGAATCCCAGGTCTACGCCAAATACATCCTCGCCCAGATCCCCGCCGCGAAGATCGGCATTCTTTATCAGAACGACGACTTCGGCAAAGACTACCTGCGCGGCGTGCGAGATGTTCTGAAGGACGGTTACGATCGCCAGGTCACCAGTGTCTCCTACGAAGTGACCGACGCGACGATCGACAGCCAGCTCGTGACCCTGCAAGCCGCCGGCATCGATGTGCTGATGACAGTGGCCTCGCCGAAGTTCGCCGCGCAATCGATCCGCAAGGTGGCGGATATGAAATGGAAGCCGATGCACGTGCTGACCGGCGTATCCGTCTCCGTCGGTGCCGTGATGATTCCGGCCGGCCAGGAGAACGGCATCGGCATCATCAGCTCGGCCTGGGCGAAGGACCCGACGGATCCGCGCTGGGAAAACGACGCGGGCATGCGGGAGTGGCGCGCCTTTATGGCGAAATACTACCCGGACGGGGACCTCAAGGATGGCGGCAATGTCGCCGGCTTCGCGTTCACGCACGCGATGCTGACCGTGCTGAAAGCCTGCGGGGAGGATTTCTCACGCGAGAACATGATGAAGCAGGCGACCAGCCTGCGCGATCTGGAGGTTCCGGTGCTGCTGCCGGGCATCCGGCTCAACACCAGCCCGACGAACTATCACCCGGTCCGCCAGCTTCAGCTCATGCGCTGGACCGGCAAGACCTGGGATCTGTTCGGCGACCTGATCGAGGGCGATTCCGCCTGACGCGGCACGGCGTGCCCCAACCCCGGGCACGCCGAAGCCACGGTTCAGGCCGTCTTGCGCTGCGGCTCCAGCACCGCCGCCTCGACTCCCGCGGGCCGATCGAGGATGGCGCGGACGCGCTTGAGGTCGAGCGAACCTTCCCACCAGGAGACGAAGATGGTCGCCACGGTGTTGCCGAACAGGTTGGTGATGGCACGGGCCTCGCTCATGAAGCGGTCAATGCCCAGCACGAGGACCATGCCCGCCACCGGCACCTTGCCGTTCATCGTCGCCAGGGTCGCCGCCAGGGTGATGAATCCGCCGCCCGTGACCGTTGCCGCGCCCTTGGACGTCAGCAGCAACACGCCCAGGATCAGCGCGTAATCCGCCCAGCTCAGGTCGATGTTCAGCGCCTGGGCGATGAAGGCAATCGCCATGGTGAAGTAGATCGAAGAGCCGTCCAGGTTGAACGCGTAGCCCAGCGGCACGGTCAGGCCCACCAGCGACTTGCCGCAGCCCAGCAGCTCCAGCTTCTCCATCAGTGTCGGCATCGCCGCCTCCGACGAGGAGGTGCCGAGCACGATCAGGAACTCCTCCTTCACGAAGCGGATGATCTTGAAAATGTTCAGCCCCATCATGGCAGCGACGCCGCCCATCGCGGCGATGATGAAGATGATGCAGGTCAGGTAGAAGCACAGCATCAGGAAGCCGAGTTGCGCCAGCGCGCCGATGCCGTACTTGCCGATGGTGAATGCCATGGCGCCGAACGCCCCGAGCGGTGCGACGCGCATGATCAGCCCGATCACCCCGAACAGGGCGGCGCCGGCCTCATCCAGGAAGTGGACCACGGTCCGCCCGCGCTCCCCTAGCCGCGACAGGCCAAGGCCGAACAGCACGGCGAACAGCAGCACCTGCAGGATCTCGCCCTTGGAGAACGCATCGACCACGGTGTTGGGGATGATGTTCATCAGGAAAGTGACGACATCCTGGTGCGGCGCGTTGGCGTATTTCTCGACGGCCTTGGCGTCGAGGGTGGCGGGATTGATATTCAGCCCGGCGCCGGGTTGGAAGACATGCGCGACGACCAGGCCGATGAACATGGCGATGGTCGTCATGACCTCGAAGTAGACAATCGCCTTGATGCCGATGCGGCCGACTTCCTTTGCGTCCGACAGCTTGGCGATGCCGACAACCACCGTTACGAACACGATCGGCGCGATGATCATCCGCACCAGCTTGATGAAGGCGTCGCCGAGCGGCTGCATTTTCACCGCGAGGTCGGGCACGAAATGGCCCAGCACGGCGCCCAGGACGACGCCGATGATGACCTGGATGTACAACCCTTTGGCCGATTTCGCCGTTGTGCCTGCCATTGTCCGTTTCCCTCGCATCGCTTATTTGCAGCCAGCCGATACCGTCGCCGATGCACAGATTAAATACAAGGTGTAACCGAATGGTTGATTATGTCTTTGCTCCACCGGGTATTGCGTCGGTGCTTGTTGCCGGAGGCGGCGCATTTCCCGTCCGCCGTGTGTTTTGTGTCGGCCGCAACTATGCCGAGCACGCGCGCGAAATGGGCAGCGATCCGAATCGGGAACCGCCATTCTTCTTCATGAAACCCGCCGACGCCCTGCTTCTGAACGATGGCGACATGCCTTACCCTCCGCAAAGCAAGCAGTTGCATCACGAGATGGAGCTTGTGGTCGGCATCGGCACCGGCGGAGCGAATATTGCCGAGGCGGACGCGCTGAACCACGTCTGGGGCTATGCGGCTGGCCTGGACATGACTCGCCGTGATTTGCAGAACGCGGCCAAAAAGGAAGGCAAGCCCTGGGACATGGGCAAGGGCTTCGACCATTCCGCCCCCATCGGCCTGATGGCGCCCGCCTCCCGCATCGGCCATCCCGCCGGCGGCCGGATCGAATTGAAGGTGAACGGCGCCGTGCGGCAAACCTCCGACCTGTCGAAGATGATCTGGTCCGTGCCAGAGACCATCGCCTACCTGTCCGGGCTGGTGACTTTGGCGCCCGGCGATCTGATCTTCACTGGCACGCCGGAGAATGTCGCCGCGGTGGAGCGGGGCGACGTGCTGGAGGGCGTTGTTGAAGGCGTCGGCACGGTCAGGACGCGGATCGTCTGATGCCGTCGCTGCGCATTGCTACCTGGAACATCAATTCGTTGCGACTTCGCGTCGGCTTGCTCGACAAGCTGGTGGAAGCGTTGCGGCCGGACGTGATCTGCTTGCAGGAAACCAAGGTTCCGGACCTGTTGTTTCCGGCCGGCGCACTTCAGCCGCTGGGGTTTCCGCATACGGTGTTCCGCGGGATGAAGGGCTATAACGGCGTGGCTATCCTGTCGCGCATCCCGCTGGAGGTGCATGACGCCGCACCCGACTGGTGCGCCAAGGGCGACTGCCGGCACGTCGCCGCGGCGCTGCAAACCCCCGGCGGCCCGGTGGAGCTGCACAATTTCTACGTCCCGGCGGGCGGTGACGTGCCGGATCGCGCCGAAAACCCGAAATACGGCCATAAGCTGGACTTCATCGCCGAGACCAAGCTGTGGTTCGCGGCGCGGACGGGACTGACTCGATCGGTTCTCGTCGGCGACCTGAACATCGCGCCGCTGGAGAACGATGTCTGGAGCCACAAGCAGTTACTCGACGTGGTCAGCCACACGCCGCCGGAGGTGGAAGGGTTGACCGGATGGCTGAATGCCGGCTTCGTCGATGCGGTGCGGCATTTCGTGCCGGCGGACCGGAAGCTGTATACGTGGTGGTCATACCGCAACCGCGATTGGCGGACATCGGATCGCGGGCGGCGGCTGGATCATGTCTGGGTGACGCCTGACCTCAAGGCGGGGCTGAAAAGCCAGACCATCCTGAAGGATGCGCGCGACTGGCCGCAGACTTCGGACCATGTGCCGGTTTGCGTGGAACTGGAGGTTTAGCGGTGAACGCCGGTCAACCCAACGCGCCAACCTTGAACGCGACGCGGACGATCAGCCAGACGGCAATGTTCACCGCGATCTGCGGTTCGATATAGCTGCTGGTGTTGTGCCCGGCGAAGCTGAATAACACCCCGGTGATCGCTCCGTATCTTGGCGACCAGTTATACCAACCGCCGTGGAGGATGACCCATGGGCACGGGCGGCTTATTCGTCATGGCGGGCGCAGGCCCGCCATCCACGCCTTTGCCTGAACGAGCGAAAGGCGTGGATGCCGACCTCCGTCGGCATGACGGGGCGGCACTCGCCGGAGAGTCGCTCTCAAAGCCGGTTGGTATTATACTCGATTGCCGGCGCGACCGCCCGGGCGTTGCTACTCGCTTCGTTCGTGTTGAGAAAACCGGTGCCGCCAAAGCCGGTGACGTTGGTGCCACCGGTGTAGGAACTGAGCACGTCGGCGGCGAGAACCCATCGCTGCGTCAGCGCGAATTCCGACGAAATCCCGAAACTCGCCTGCAGTCCGGGGTTCGCGGTGCCGTGAAACCCGGGCAGTGTGTCATACACGCTGAGGTCGTTGACCGCCGGTTTGTTGAGCGGCTCCTGCAACGAGCCCCCATAGGCGGATGCGCAGGGGATGACCGGACGCGCTGACGAGCCATTGCAGCACCGTGCCCTGGCGCGCGTACCAGACGCCGCTGCCTTGACCCTCCAGCGGAGAACCGAACTTATCGTAAGCGCCGGTCGGGAAACTCACGCCAAGGCTGAACGATATCGCCGGGTATTCGCCACCTGATCAACCACACGATACTTCAGCTCGATCGGCAGATCGCTGCCGATCAGGCCGCGAGTCGTGGTGTTGCCGTTCCAGGCATAGTTGACCTGAGGCACTGTCTGAATGCTAAGCCGGTCGGTGATGGCATGCTCGAATAATGGAAAAACGGAGGCCGTGCGCGCCTGGTTGCTGCCGCTCTGGTGACCGCCATTGTCCAGATACTTGCCGGTATTGAACGTCACACCCGCATAGGGTTCGATCACGAACAGCCCGGCCTTGGGGAAGGGCCGGAGAGGGCGCCACGAGCGGACCGGTGAACCACTGGTCCTTCAAAACCTGACTGGTCTGGATATCCGGTTGCTGCGCCCGGGCGATCGAGCAGGTTGCGAATGTTGCGACGGCGGCCAGGAGGATCGGGCGGAAATTCTTCATGGGGAGCGATGTGGGTACATCGCTGAACTGGGGCAACGTCTGATCTACCTGAAAACGCTGGCGAACTAAGAGCCTCTATTTGTTCTTCAAGTGTCCGGAAGCGGTATGCGATCGATGGGCATGCGGTCGCAAGCGATTCCCGTTGTTCCGGAAAGCGGCGAGAAATCCTCCGGACATACCGTTGTCAGCCCATACGTTTGTGGTGCATCCGGGCTGGAGGTCGAGGTCCGGGATTTCACATTAGATCCTGTGCGCCATTGCGGTCGTCACTCAACCAGGTGATGTGACCGAGTCGTTTACGCCGGCTGCGGCGATCCATGAGTGTTAGGCCCGCCGGCTGCTCGCGCCGCCTTTCGTGGTCATGTATCGACCCCGTCACAACCGGAACAGCAACCGCAGCCGCGCCGCCAGATCGGCCCGCGTCGGCAGGGCAACCTCCTCCGGCACGCGGCTCAGCCGCTCGTTCCGCGCCTGATGCTCCGCCATGACGGCGGCGAGGCCCTCGGCGATCACCGGCCGGCGCCGCAGGATCGGGTCCAGATCGGCGCGATGGATTTCATAGACCAAAGAGATCAGTGCAGCAGTCACGGTCGCGCTGCGCTGCTGCCCGGTCAGCAGTGACATCTCTCCGAACACCTCGCCGGGGGCGATGCGATCCCGTATCGGCGGCATCCCCGGCCGATCGGTGGCGACGTCCAGGATGCCCTCGGCCAGGACATAGAGGCAGTCGCCGGCATCCCCCTGGCGCACCACCGTCTCGCCGGGTTCGAGTTCTCGCGCCCGTATCTTGCCGGCAAGCTCGGTCCGTTCCTGCGGATCGAAAACACGAAACAGATCGACGTTGCTCAGCAACGCCTCGCGCGGTGACGGCCATGGCGGTGCGGAGAGTGTGCCGGGACCGCTGCGCTGGATGGTCTGCCCGGCGCAATTCAGCGCGTTGAGGACGCGGGAGGCGACGCTATCGCGACAGACGGCCTCGCCCCCGAAATCCGGCACGCGAAAGCGGACGAGGTAGGTCGCCACGCCGTCAGTGCAGTCCGACAGCAGGACGTCCGGCAACAGCCCGGGGAAGCGGCGTCCGGCATCCAGCGCGCCGGACAGCAGAATCCGCTTCGCCCTGGCCGCAGGCAGCGCCGCATCCAGGGGGATGCGCAACGCGGTGCGGTAATCGGTCGCGTCCGCGCCGTAATTGACCAGCCGCTGCGCGGCGACCAGGCCGTTCGGCACGATGATCGCGAACCCGTTCCTGTCCACCAGCCGCGTGGTGCGCCAGGTGATTTCCGAGACCTTGCCGGCGGCGCCCTGCACCGTCTCGATCCAGTCGCCGATGGCGTAGGGGTGATCGATCCCCAGCGCGATGCCGGAGAAAATGTCGCTGATCACGTTGCGCAGGGCAAAGCCGATCACCGCGATCATAACCGAGGAGACGGTGATCAGGCCGGTGGCGGACTTGTCGAAGACAAGCATCAGGATAGTCATGCCGGCCGCCGCGAACAGGGCGGCGCGAACGAGGTCCGTCAGCAGGGCCGGGTAGGGGATTCCACCGCGCGACAGGATTGCGACGCGATGCAGCAGCAGATCGCAGACGCGTGCGGCCAACCACGCCAATGCCAGCCACATCCAGATGCCGAACGTATGGTGAAGGAACATCGCGCCGGTGCTGTCGGGCGCCAGATACAGCCGCTCGGCCAGCAGCGGCGCTGAAAGAAACGCAGCGAGACCGAGCCCGGCAAGTGCCGCCGGCGCGATCAGCAGTCGGCGGGATGCCCGGGCCATCTGCGCTCCTTCGCTGATCCTGCCATCCGAGAATGGCCAGGGGATGCGCGAGGTTATGGCAGGGCGTTCAGCGATGACACCGGGGCGAGAACACGCCCGGTTCACCGTTGCGATAGCGAGAAACGTGACGGCACCGCCGGGGCAGTATCTATTGAACCGTTGACTTCGGTGTCGGCACGATCCGGGTCACCACGATGGCGGAGCGATCGAGATACTCAGGTATCCGCGGCGCCATCTCGGTCTTCCAGAAATCGGACTCGTAAACCGCCTTATACAGCGCCACCCGCTGTTCCTCGCTCTCGAACCGCCGCAGCCACACATAAACCGACGGATCGGATTCGCCGTGGAAGCTGCCGGTGATCACCATGCCCTTAGAAACCTGGAACGGAATGATCTCGTCTTCCATGACCTTCACCCAGGCATCCAGCTTGCCCGGCAGCACCTTGTATTGGCGCAGTTCATAAAATGCCATCGGTTTGCTCCTGACGGTCCGCCTTAAGCAAGCCACGCCGCCCGCCGCTGTGCAACTATCGCTGGGCCGACGCAGCGGGGCGCTCGGTGGGCAAAGCCTTGCCGCCCGCACTTGCCCGCGCCTGCTGCAACAACTCGCCGCAGCGGGCATCGTCGGCGTCTGACGTGCCGAACTGGATCGTCGGCAGGATTGCCAGCGGGGCGAACAACGCGGCCAGACCGGCTGCGGCGCCGACCCTGGCCGCGACCTCCGCGCCGGGGCGGATCGACGGGTCCTTGAAAGTGCCACCGATGTCGATGTTCGTCGGCAGCGAGCCGATACTGAAATGCTTGGAGTTGGTTTTCAGCGCCAGGTCGATCGTCTCCTTGCTCAGATTCACGTCGCCGTTGACGTTCACGATCGCTTCCCCGGTATCCAGCGTCATCACATTGAAATCCAGCAGCCCGCGCTTCAGGCCAAGGTCGCCGACAAAGCACTGAACCGGCGTCTTCTCAGGAAAGCCCAGCGCGGACAGCAGCGCCTTGCCGAACTCCAGCCCGGTCAGGTCGATCAGCACCGACGACAGGTTGCCGCCGGCCATCGCCATCTTGATCTCGCCATTGCCGTCGCCGACGAGCGTGGCCAGGGAATCGCCCGTCGAATCGATCGCGCCGACGCCGCTGATCGATCCGGCACCCTGGAAGGTATGAGTCGCCTGCATCATCCGCGACACGTCCAGGTTCTGCATCCGCACATCGGCGCGGGCGTGCAGGGTCTTTCCCGAGGTCGGAGCCAGATCGATGTTGCTCAGCAACCGCCCCTTGCCGACACCGAAACTGACCGGATGGACGGAGATACGCCCATTGACGACATCCAGCGCGACGGTCAGGTCATCCAGCGGCATGTCGCGGCCCTCGATATGCGCGCCGCGATATTTCAGGTGAATATCGGCCCAACTCAGACGCGGCACGCTTATCGGCGTATCCGGCAGCAGCTTGTCGCTGGCGCGCGCCTTCGCGGCCGTTTCGCGTTCTTGCGGCGTGGCGTTCGCGGTGGTCGCGCGGCCCGGCGCGCCGCCGATGAAGCCGTTCAGGTCGGTCAGGTCGATGCGGTTTGATCGCAGGTTCATTGTGACCTCCGGCCGGTCCTTGCCGTTCACCTCCGTCCCGCTCGGCCGCTCCAGGATCGAGCCGGCGATATCCGAGTTGCCGAGGCGGCCCTGCAAGTCGTCGAACCGGATGTTCTGCAGCCCCTCCAGATTGAGCTTGCCGGCGATCTGGTAGGCGGGAGTCTTCGGGATCGGGAATCCCACCAGCGGTTCCAGCAGGCCCATGTCCGGGCCGCTGAATCGCAGGCGGACGTTGGCGCCCTTGAACGCCAGCGGATCTTCCAGCGTGCCGTTCAGGGCCACCTTCGTCGGCCCGTTTGCCAAATCCAGATCGATCGGCCACGGATTATCATGATCCCGCAACGACAGCAGCGCCCCGCCGATCAGCCGCGCGGTGATCGGCTGCGCCGCATACGTGCCCTTGGCATCGGCGACGATTTTGGCGTCCTGTCCCTGGCCTTGCGTGGCGACCCGGGCATCGAAATCGGTTTTCAGCCTCGGCATCACCACCCGGGCGTCGCCATCGTCGATCCGCAAGTCGCCGATTTTCAGCGCCGGACCGCCACCGCCGCCGCCGGTGGAGAGCCGGAAATTGGCCGCGCCGTCACGGGTTTCGGCGGCGTAGACCCGCGGCTTGTCGATCCCGATCAGCGGCAGGATCAGGCCGCGGCCTTCGAGATACGGCAGTAGCTCGGCCTGGATTGTCAGACTGCCTATGGAGACGAAAGGCGGGTTGCCCCCGGGCCAGCCCGGCGGGTTTCCCACCACAACATCGTCCGCGACGACCTCGATATGACGGCGCAGCCGGACATGGAGATGGCCGATGGTCACCTGCCTTCCGAGCGCGGCCGAGGCTTTGGATTGCACAATCGGGAGGAACCAGTCCCAGTCCCAGATCGCCGCCAGGACAACGAGCAGAGCGATCGGGACGCCGATAAAGGCCAAACGCCACACGGTCCTGGATTTTGCCATGGCGGCCGAACGGTGGCGGCATACCGGGGGTTCCCGCCGCCGGTATCACGATCACAACTGAACGTCTTGGTTAGGAGGCCCGAAGACGCTGGGCGGTGACGGTCTGAAACCTAATGCCGGACCATCCCGGCCCCGGGCGTATTCTGCCGCCAGAACCGGCGCAGCCCGAGCACGCAGACCGGCAGCACCTGCTCGGAGTCCTGCATCAGGGACTCCAACGCCTCATCCGGCAATGAGTCGCCGCGGTCCGATTCCGACAGCGTCATGCCGGCCAGGCTGGCGATCGGGATCAGCAGCACCGACGCATCCTCATCCGCCAGAGCCGGCTGCCATGCGTCGGACCGCAGGCTGACCGCCTGCATGAACCCGGCGGCCCAATCCTCGGCGATCGTGGTGCCGGCTTCGTCCTGCCAGAGGATCGCCGTGTAATGGAGCTGCGTCGAATCCAGCCCCGTCTCGATCGCCGCGTAGCGCTCCAGGATCGCGCCCTCCACCGCCGCCTGCTCTTCGGCATCGGTGTAGTCGGGGTCTTCGTTGTCCCAGACCTCGGCCAGCCATTCTTCACGGGGCACGACTTCCGGCCCCGCCACCAGGCCGGCCAGGAACCCGTCGAGTTCCGACAGATCCATGCACCCCGGGGGCGCGCTGGAAGAATTCAGGAAGTGCGCGAGTTCATCGAGAGACACCGGGCCACCGTCCGCTGCTATGGGTCTAACTATAGGGCCTTCATAGAACGACAGGAAACGGTCGATTGCATGACATATCAAGCGCTCCTTCGTCATGACCCTCCGTTGCGCAAGAAGTGAAGCCATGCACCCGGCGAGGCAAACGGCCATGCTCATCGGCCGAACCGTCTACGCCCGGGACTGACCCGATATGTGCTCTCTACTGATCCTTGTCGAGGACGGTCGCATGCTTTCAGCCAGCGCCAAGTCCAAACGCGGTATCCGATGAAGTTGGATCGCCTGCGCTCGCGTTGACGCTCCACAGCCCCGCGCATAGCGTGCCAGCTTCACCAGTGCCGGAGGGAACCCCCGAAATGTCCAACAAACTCAGGGCGCGCATCGGCGCGGGCAAGGCCGCCGTCAATGGCTGGCTGGCGATCCCCTCCGGCTTCTCCGCCGAGGTGATGGCGCAATGCGGTTGGGACAGCGTGACCGTCGACCTCCAGCACGGCGTGCAGGACTACCAGTCCATGGTGCAGTGCTTCCAGGCGATGCAGGCGCACCCGATAACGCCCCTGGTGCGGGTGCCGTGGAACGAACCCGGGATTATCGGCAAATGCCTCGATGGCGGGGCGATGGGCATCATCTGCCCGATGGTGAACAACGCGGCCGAGGCGAAGGCCCTGGCCGACGCCAGCCTGTATCCGCCACAGGGCAAGCGCAGCAACGGGCCGATCCGGGCGGCGATGTACGGGGAGGCGAGCAGCTACCAGGCGACGGCGAATAACGAAGTGCTGGTCATCGCGATGATCGAGACGCAGGCCGGCATCGACAACATCGACGAAATCCTGAGTGTCCCCGGCATCAGCGGCATCTATATCGGACCGTCGGACATGGGCCTTTCGCTGGGCATGATCCCGATCCTGGACCGCGAGGAGCCGGTGATCCTGGAGATCTACGACAAGCTGCTGGCGTCCTGTAAGAAGCACGGCAAGTTCGCCGGGCTGCATAACGGGTCGGCGCCCTATGCCGCGCGGATGATCCAGAAGGGCTTCCAGTTCGTCACAATCGCCAACGACAGCGGCCTGATGGCGCGCGCCGCCCGGGAGGCGGTATTGTCGACACGGAAGGCGGCGGGGGAGGTGGCGAACTGAGGGTGTTCGTTCCTTCCGTCATGACGGGGCAGGCCTATAGACGTTGAGTTAAGCGGCTTTCGGACCGGCTGCCGTCCAATCGTCATGGTGCGCGAAGGCGCACCATCCACGCCTTGCGCTGCATACGCGGCCAAAGGCGTGGAGGCCGACCTGCGGCGGCATGACGAGGGGAGGCACAAACCGCGGGTCGGCTTCATCGACCGTTGATTTAACCGCCCCGCCGATACGCCCGCAGGAACACCTCCGTCCCCCGCACGGCGCGTTGCCGGATCTCCTCCGGCGAGGCCGGGTCGGTCAAACCGAAGGTCGTCATCGCCGGCCGGTTGCCCTCCCATAGACTCACCAGATCCTCGGCAGCCAGCCGGGGATCGTCCACCGACAGCTCCCCCCGGCTCGCCGCCTCGGCAATGATCGCCGCCAAGGCAGCCCTCACCCGCCCCGGGCCGGCGTTGTAAAAACGCAACGCCAGCGTGCGATTAGTGCGCAGCGTCCCGGGCAGGGTGTGCGCCATCTCGCAGACGCCGGGTCCCAACAGCACGCCCAGCAGGTCACAACCCACCGCCTCCAGCCGCTCGCGCAGGCTCGCACCCTGGTGTTCGGGGCCTGACAGCACGCCGATCATCTGGTCGGAGATTGCACTGACGAGCGTCTCGAACAGCGTTTCCTTGTCGTGGAAGTGGCTGTAAACCGTCATCTTCGAGACGGCCGCCTGTGCCGCCACCGCCTCCATCGTCACCATATCGAAGGGTTGGCGGGCGAACAGCGTCCTGGCGGCCTCCAGGATTGCCGCATGTTTCGCGCGGTCTTTCGGGCGGCCGGGCCGGGGACTATCGGAAGGCGGCGTCACACGATTATCTTTCACGATCATACTAGACTTATTGGTCCAGCATATCACATACTGGACGCGTCGGTATAGGATTCTGATCCCGCCCATGTCTTTTGTTGTCACCCGCCCTTCGACCGCGCTGATCCTGACGGCCTCTCTGCTCGGCTGCACCGTCGGTCCGGATTTCCATCCCGTTGCCGGACCCGCCGACACGCGCTTCACTGAGATGGCCGCGCCCGCACAGACTGTTTCCGCCAAGACGGCGGGCGGCGCGGCACAGCGCCTGGCCGATGGCCGCGACATCCCCGGCGAGTGGTGGGAGTTGTTCCATTCGCCGCAGATCACCTCGCTGGTGACGCAGGCGCTGAAGGCGAACCCCGACGTCGCCGCCGCCCAGGCGACGCTGCGCGAGGCGCGGGAGAACGTCCGTGCCGAGCAAGGCTCCCTGTTTCCGCAGGCCAGCTTCAATCTCCAGGCGGAGCGCCAGGCCGTATCGCTGGCGGCGCTCGGGTTCCCTGCCGGCGGATCGGAGACCTTCGGGCTTCGCAGTGGCGCCGTGAACGTGTCGTACACCCTGGACGCGTTCGGCGGCATCCGGCGGCAGATCGAGCAGCTCAACGCCCAGGCCGAATACCAGCAGTTCGAAATCGAGGCGACCGACCTGACGCTGGCCGCCAACGTCATCAACACCGCGATCAACGAAGCCTCGCTCCAGGCGCAGATCGACACCACGCACGACATCATCAACGCCGATACCGCCGCGCTGAACCTGGTGCGGCAGCGCTTCCAGCTTGGCGGCGTCAGCCAGGTGGACGTGCTGCAGCAGCAATCGCTACTGGATACCCAGGTCGCCACGCTGCCCGGTCTGGAGAAGCAGTTGCAGCAGCAGCGCAACCAGCTCGCGGTCTATCTCGGCGGACGTCCGGCGCAATACGCGACTCCGACGCTGAACCTGGATGATCTGACGCTGCCGGAGGAGTTGCCGGTGTCGCTGCCGTCAAAACTGGTCGAGCAGCGGCCGGACATCCGGGCGTATGGCGCGCTGTTGCACTCGGCCTTCGCGAATGTCGGCGTGGCCACCGCGAACATGCTGCCGCAGATCTCGCTGACCGGCAGTATCGGCCGCGAGGGCACCAACTATTCGCAGGTGTTCACGCCGGGTGGCCTGGTCTGGAGCATCGCCGCCAGCCTGACGCAGCCGATTTTTGAGGGCGGTACGCTGCTGGCCCGCAAGCATGCGGCGCAGGCCGCGCTGGACGTCGCCGCGGCGCAATACAGCAGCACGGTAAATACCGCATTCCAGAATGTCGCCAACGCACTGGTGGCGATCGAGCGGGATGCCGAAAGCCTGCAGGCCGCGCTGGCCGCGCAAAAGACCGCGGCCGCCAGCCTGGCGGTTGCGCGCTCCCAATACAGTGCCGGCGCGGGCACCTACCTGAACGTGCTTACCGCGGAACAGAGCGACTATTCCGCGCGTTTGAACCTGATCACGGCGCGCGCCGCCCGCTTCACCGATACGGTTGCCCTGTTCCAGGCGCTGGGCGGCGGCTGGTGGAACCGGACCGATGTTGACCCGAAAGTCGCCCAATGCTGCGGAGTGCTCCATCCATGAACGACGCCACCACGCTTGACCGGACCAGGACGCGGCGGCCGCGGACATGGCTGCGGATGGGGCTGATGTTGTTGGTCGTCGGCCTGCTGGCGGCAGGGCTGTTCGGCTTCGCGCAGTTCAAGGCGGGCATCCTGAAAAAGGTCACCGCGAGCATCCGATCGGAGGTGCCGACGGTCGCGGTGGCTTCGGCCACGGTCCAGGCGTGGGAGCCGCGGCTGACCGCCACCGGCTCCGCCCGGGCCGTCAACGGCGCGGATTTGGCGGCGGAGATTGGCGGGGTGGTCGACCAGATCCTGTTCGAGTCAGGGCAGACCGTGCCGGCGGGCACTGTGCTGGTGCGGCTGCGGCCGAACGACGATGACGCCAAGCTGGCGCAGCTTCAGGCGTCGGCGGATCTGGCGGCGGTGACGCTGGGGCGCGACCAGAGGCAGTTGGCCGCGAAGGCGATCGCGCAGGCGACGGTGGACAGCGACGCGGCGAACCTGAAGGTAGCGCGGGCGCAGGTCGCCGCTCAACAGGCGGTGATGGCGGAGAAGGTGATCCGCGCGCCGTTCGCCGGGCGGCTTGGGGTGCGGCAGGTGGATATCGGCCAGTATATCGCGCCCGGCACGACGGTGGTGACGTTGCAGCAGCTCGATCCGATGCTGGTGGATTTCTATCTGCCGCAGCAGGCGCTGAGTGATTTGAAGGTTGGCGAAAAGGTGGAGGTGACCACGGACGCCTATGCGGGCCGGATCTTCGCCGGGACGGTCACGTCGTTCAATTCGAAGGTGGATTCGAGCAGCCGCATGCTGCAGGTGCGGGCGACCATTCCGAACGCGGACGGGGCGCTGCTGCCGGGGATGTTCGTGAACGTGTCGGCCGTTTCGGGGGCGTCGCAGCAACTGGTGACCATTCCGCTGGCGGCGGTGGCGTTCAATCCGTACGGCTCCTTGGTCTACGTGCTGCATGATGAGAAGGACGATCAGGGGCACGATCAGCACACGGTGGTGCAGCAGTTCGTCAAGACCGGCGATGCGCGCGGCGACCAGATCAGCGTGCTGAAGGGTGTCGGGCCGCATGATGTCGTGGTAACCGCCGGGCAGTTGAAGCTGCACAACAAGGCAACGGTGCACATCGATAATGCGGTGCAGCCGACGACCGACGCGGCGCCCGTGGTGTCGGATTATTAGGGTGATTACGCTTGGGGCTTACGGCCGCCGCCGGCCCCTCGACGTCATGGTCCGCGCAGGCGGACCATCCACGCCCTGCGGTGCGGACGCGAGTAAAGGCGTGGATGGCGGGCCTCCGCCCGCCATGACGGGAAGCGGCGTCCGTGCCACCACTCCGCACAACCGAAACGACATGGCCATTTCGCAGCGGGTTCGATCATGAAATTCACCGATATCTTCATCCGCCGCCCGGTGCTGGCCTGCGTGGTCAGCCTGATGCTGCTGGTCGTCGGGTTGAAGTCGTTCTACTCGCTGCCAATCCTGGAATACCCGAAGACCCAGAACGCGGTCGTGACGATCACCACCGTCTATTACGGTGCTGATCCGGAAACCGTGGCCGGCTTCGTGACCACGCCGCTGGAGAATGCCATCGCCCAGGCCAACGGCATCGATACGCTGGCGTCGGCCAGCCGCTCCGGGGTCAGCACGATCACCGCGAACCTGATCCTGAACTTCGATCCGGACAAGGCGCTGACCGAGATCTCCACCAAGATCAATTCGGTGATCAACCAGTTGCCCGCAGGCGTGCAGCAGCCGACGCTGTCGGTAGCCATCGGCCAGTCTTTGGACGCGATGATCATCGGTTTCGCCAGCGACGAGCTGTCACCGAACCAGATCACCGACTATCTGATCCGTAACGTGCAGCCGCGCCTGCAGGCGGTGAAGGGCGTGCAGACGGCGGAGCTTCTCGGTGGACAGAATTTCGCCATGCGGGCCTGGCTGGACCCGGCGAAACTGGCGGCCTACGGGCTGACCGCGACCGATGTTGCGACCGCGCTGGCCAGCAACAACGTCATCGCCGGCATCGGCACCACCAAGGGTCAGATGGTGCAGTTCAACCTGACCGCCTCGACCACGTTGCATTCGGTGGACGAGTTCCGCAACCTCGTGGTCAAGCAGGTCAATGGCGGCATCATCCGCCTGAGCGATGTCGCCAACGTCACGCTCGGATCGGACGATTACGAATCCTCCGTGTCTTATAACGGCCGCAAGGGCGTCTATCTCGGCATCCAGACGGTGCCATCGGCCAGCCTGCTGGCGGTGATCGACGGGGTAAAGGCGGTGCTGCCGTCGATCAAGCAGCAGCTTCCGGCGGGCATCCAGGGCGATGTCATCTACGACTCCACGGTGTTCGTGAACAGCTCCATCCATGAGGTGGAACGGTCGCTGGGCGAGACGGTGCTGATCGTCACGCTGGTGATCTTCGCCTTCCTCGGCTCGCCCCGCTCCGTCGTTATCCCGGTCATTACAATTCCATTGTCCCTGATCGGCACCTTCGCGGCGATGCTGGTGTTCGGCTTCTCGATCAACCTGCTGTCGCTGCTGGCATTGGTCTTGGCCATCGGGCTTGTCGTGGACGACGCGATCATCGTGGTGGAAAGCGTCAACCGCCATATGGAGGAAGGACTGGGGCCACGCCAGGCGGCGATCCAGGCGGCGCGCGAACTCGCCAACCCGATCATTGCGATGACCGTCGTATTGATCGCCGTCTATGTGCCCATCGGCTTCCAGGGCGGACTGACCGGCGCGCTGTTCACCGAATTCGCCTTCACCGTCGTTGGCGCCGTTACGATGTCGGCAATCATCGCGCTGACCCTGTCGCCGATGATGTGCGGCTATCTGCTGAGACCGCATCCGCAGGGCGCGGTGCACGGCGTGCAGGACTGGATCACCTCGGTCATCGACCGCGCGTTCAGCCGGCTTCAGCGCGGCTATGAACGCATGCTGCGCGGCAGCCTGCGCACCATGTCCGTCACCTTGACCTTCGCGGTCCTGGTCATCGGCGGCATCTATTTTCTGTATGGCAGCGCCAGCAGCGAACTGGCGCCCCAAGAGGATCAGGGAGTCGTCATCCTGCTGCCGTCCTCCGCGCCTGATGCGACCTTGCAACAGAAAGAACTGTTCGGCGATCAGGTCGAAAGCATCATGTCGAAGATTCCGGAGGCGGATCAGACATTCCAGGTCGAAAGCACCGTCATGTCGATTGCCGGCGTGACGCTGAAGCCCTGGGACCAGCGCAAGCGCGACGCCATGGCGATCCAGCGGCAGCTTCAGGGGGAACTTAAAAACGTGGCCGGCCAGAACATCGCGGTGTTCCTGCCTCCCGCGCTGCCGGGTTCGCAAGGTCTGCCGATTCAGTACGTTTTGAAATCGACCCAGCCGCTGTCGACGCTTTACCCCCAGGCACGCAAATTCCTCGCCGACGCCACGGCGACCGGTCTGTTCCTGTTCATCGACACGGATCTGAAGTTCGATGCGCCGCAGCAGGTCATTGAAGTGGACCGCGACAAGGCCGCCCAACTTGGCCTGTCGATGAGTCAAATCGGCGAGGCGCTGGGCGGCTTGCTTGGCGGCGCCTACACCAATTACTTCAGTCTGGGATCGCGGTCCTACAAGGTCATTTCGCAAGTGCAGCAGCGCTCGCGGCTGACCATCGACCAGGTGATGAAGTATCAGATCGCAACCATCAACGGGACGCCGATACCGATTTCCGCGGTGGCGAAGGTCCGGCAGGAAACGGTGCCGCAGCAGATCAATCATTTCCAGCAGGTGAACTCGGCGACGATCCAGGGCGTCCCGGCGCTGGGGGTGTCGCAGGCGGAGGCGTTGCAGGCGCTGCAGGATATCGCGGCGCGCACTCTGCCGAATGACACGCTGATCGATTATTCCGGTCCGCTGCGTCAGTTCGTGCAGGAAAGCAGCGGCTTCGTCGGCACGTTCCTGCTGGCGCTGATCATCATCTTCTTGTCGCTGGCGGCGTTGTTCGAAAGCTTCCGCGATCCGCTGGTCATTCTGGTTTCAATCCCGATGTCCGTCGCCGGGGCGCTGGTGTTCCTCAGCCTCGGCCTCGGCGGTGCCACCTTGAACATCTACACCGAGGTCGGGCTTGTTACGCTGATGGGGCTGATCAGCAAGCACGGCATCCTGATCGTCGAGGTTGCCAACGAAGCGCAAAGGGCGGGCCGCACGAAACTGGAAGCGATCATTTACGCGGCAGGAATCAGGTTGCGGCCGATCCTGATGACAACGGCGGCGATGGTGTTGGGCGTGGTGCCTCTGATCGTGGCATCGGGTGCCGGCGCGGCATCGCGCTTCAACATGGGCCTGGTGATTGCCAGCGGCTTGTCCATCGGCACGCTGTTCACGCTGTTCGTTCTGCCGGCGGTGTATATGGTGATTGCGGCGCGGCACAAGGCCGAGGAAGTTGCCGACAGTGTCGGAGCGCTGACCTCGGTTTAGTCGCTTCACGCCGATGTGCTCCGGATCGCCGTGCTGCAATCCGGCTGTCATAATGGCGTCATTCAAGTGACCGGAGCGCGGCCATATGGTTTCCCCGTTTTTAACGACGGGGAAACAAATCCGGATGTGCTCGCTTCGTAACTATCTGCTTTCGTCTGCAACGGCTTTGGCCCTGGCGTCGCTGTGCGCTCCGCAGGCCGCCGCCGGTGGACAGACAGTCGGCTCCCGCTATGAGCATGTGTTGCTGATCAGCGTTGACGGCATGCACGCCATCGACCTGGCGAACTGGGTCCAGAACCATCCTGACAGCGCTTTCGCGAAGCTGGCTGGCAGCGGCATCATCTACCCGAACGCCTTCACGACGGCGCCGTCCGACAGCTATCCGGGCATGATCGCGCAGGTGACGGGCGCCTCGCCGAAGACCGCCGGGCTGTTCTACGACGATAGCTACGACCGCACCGAATATCCGTCGAAGGCGTTCTACACCAGCCAGGGCCAGGCCGATCCCGGCTGCACCGGAACGATCGGCACGGAAGTGACCAACTTCGAGGAACTGGACAAAAGCTACGACTTCACCACAGCCCTGGTTGCGGACGTTACCGGCGGCGGCACGCTCGGGCAGGTGCTGACGCAGCTGGACCCGGACAACATGCAGCGCAAGTTGGTAAACGGGGTGTGCCAGCCGGTTTATCCGCATGAATATCTGCGCACCAACACGATCTTCGAGATCATCAAGGCGGCCGGAGGCATCACCGCCTGGTCGGACAAGCACCCGGCTTACGAAGTGTTGAGCGGGCCGTCGGGCAAGGGCATCGACGATCTGTTCGCGCCGGAGATCAATTCGCAGATACCCGGCGGACCAACCGGTGACGACTACACCACGAGCTATTCCGCGGTGCGCACCTATGACACGCTGAAGGTGAACGCCGTCCTGAATTGGATCGACGGCTACAACAGCACCAAGACCGCGGCGCCGGGCGTTCCGGCGATCTTCGGCATGAATTTCCAGGCGGTTAGCGTCGGGCAGAAGCTGGCAAAGGCGGGCTATGGCGATGATCCGAGCCTGACGGGCGGCTACCTCGACAGCAACGCGACGCCAGGCAACGCGCTGACGTTGCAGTTCCAGTTCGTCGATGCGGCGCTCGGGCGGTTCGTGCAGGAATTGAAGGCCAAGGGACTGGACAGTTCGACGCTGATTATCGTCAGTGCCAAACATGGACAGTCGCCAATCGACGTGAAGGACCGGGTGATCCAGTCGGATGCGCCGTTCCAGAAGACTCCGGGGTTCGGCACCAGCGGGTTCGAGATTTGCGACGATGAGGCGCTGATTTGGCTGCAGCCGGATTTGCAGACGGATAGCTACGATGCCGCCAAGGCCTATTTGCTGGCCAATGCGACGACGTTGCATATCCAGGAGCTGCTGGACCGGACGTCGCTGACGCCGCTATATGGCGACCCATTTGACAACAGCCGGGTACCGGATTTCATTGCGGTGACAGATCACGGCGTGATCTGCACGGGCGGCAGCAAGCTGGCGGAGCATGGCGGATTTTCCAACGATGACCGGAATGTTGCGCTGTTGGTGTCGGCGCCGGACATCAAGGCGCAGATCGTGGAAACACTCAGCTATACCACTCAGATCGCGCCAACGATCCTGGCGGCGCTCGGGCTTGAGCCAAACAAGCTGAAGGGCGTGCGGGCCGAGGGCACGCAGGTGCTGGGTAAGTAGGCATCAGGTCCAAAACGTCATGGCCCGGTCATCCGGGCCATGACGGATGGCATGAATGCCAGACCTACTGCTGGTTAGCGGCCTCCAGCAGGCGCTGCTTCAATTGCGGATTGGTTTGCGCCATTCTAACGACACTGGAATATTCCTGTATCGACAGACCGTGCGACTGGATCGCCTGCACCGCCTCGGCATTGGCCCGGGCCGACAGTCCCTCCTTGTCTTTCGGCGATGCTGATTCCATCTTAGGCTGGTATTTCTCCTGCAGGTTCGCGACGTCACGCAGCGCCGCCCCGGCTTTGCCAATGACCGCATCGGGGACTGACGCCCCCTGCGCCGCGACCCCCGGCTGGCCTTGCGGAACGGTGTCGGCCGCCGCCAACGCCACGCCCGGTGCCGCGAACAGCGCCAGCCCGGCCATCCAATTTACATAGCTACGCATATCAAAGCACCTCCCGCGCGGCTTCGAGTAAACGCTGTTCAAGCGCCCGGTCCGTTTCGGCAGCGGTCAGAACGGCGTTATAGTCGGCAATCGAAAGCCCTTGCTCATCGATCACCCGCGCCGCTTCGTCCCGCGCCCGGCGGGCCAACGCATCGCGCACCTCAGGCTCTGTCTCCGCCTGAGATTGCATCGTGAATTCCTGCTGAATTTTAGCGACCTTGCCCGCGGCGGTACCGACACGGGCGACGATTTCATCGTCCTGCTGCGCGACTGATGAAGTGGCCTGAAACGAAGCCATCGATGTCTCCATTGTTGTCTTCGATTGCGATTCTTCCGAACCACTCGAAACCAATGGGACTCGCATGCTTCGGTTCAACGCAAAAAGGCCGCCGGACGCAGCTTTTGCGGATGGCGCCGTGCTGGGCGTAGGGTGTTGGGAACTCATACCCAAGGAAACAGCCATGACATCTCCCTCTGTCATCCGCCTGCATCCCGAGGACAACGTGGTCATCGCTCGGGCGACCCTGCTGCCGGGTGTATCGCTGGGGGAGAATGTCGCGGCGGTCGACCGGATTCCCGCCGGGCACAAGGTTGCCGTGCGCGCGATCGCTCCGGCGGAGGCGGTTCGCCGATACGGCCAAATCATCGGTTTCGCCTCCGCCCCGATCATGCCCGGGCAGCACGTGCATGTTCACAACCTGGAGATGGGCGATTTTGCTAAAGACTACGCCTATGGCGTTGACGCGCGGCCGACGGACTTCGTGGACTCACCGGCCACTTTCGAAGGCATCCGCCGTCCGGACGGGAAAGTGGCGACCCGCAACTACATTGGCATCCTGACCAGCGTAAACTGTTCCGCCCATGTCGCCGGGGTCGTCGCCGACATGTTCCGCCGCAACCCGTTCAGCGGCGACGATCCGCTGTCGGAATATCCCAACGTGGATGGCGTCGTCGCGCTGACCCACAAGACCGGCTGCGGCATGACGCAGGATGAACCGCTGCGCCTGCTGCGCCGCACCCTCGCCGGCTACGCGCGGCACCCGAACTTTTCCCACGTCATCGTTCTCGGCCTCGGCTGCGAGGTCAACCAGATCGGCGGGCTGATGGAAGAACAGCGCCTGGCCGGGCGGCTGAAAGCGATGGACATCCAGACCATGGGCGGCAGCCGCAAGACGGTTGCCGCCGCGGTGGAGTTCGTGAAGGAGATCCTGGTGGAGTCCAACCAGGTCACCCGAACCACCGTGCCTGTCAGCGAGCTGACGGTGGCGCTGCAATGCGGTGGCTCGGACGGCTACTCAGGCGTATCGGCCAATCCGGCGCTGGGTGCGGCGAGCGATCTGGTCGTGCGGCATGGCGGCACGGTGATTCTGTCGGAAACGCCGGAGACCTATGGCGCCGAACACCTGCTGACCCGGCGCGCCGTATCGCGGGAAGTCGGCGAAAAGCTGGTCGACCTGATGCATTGGTGGGAGGCGTATACGCGGCAGGAAAAGGCGGAAATGAACGCCAACCCCTCCCCGGGCAACAAGGCCGGCGGCCTGACGACGATCCTGGAGAAGTCCCTTGGCGCGATGGCGAAGGCCGGCAGCACCAACCTGGTCGATGTCGTCCGCTATGCCGAGGAGGTCAAAGCGCGCGGCTTCGTGTTCATGGACACGCCGGGCTACGACCCGGTAGCGGCGACCGGACAGGTGGCCGGCGGTGCCAACCTGGTTTGCTTCACCACCGGCCGCGGCAGCGTGTTCGGCTGCAAACCGGCGCCGTCGATCAAGCTGGCGACCAATACCCCGATGTTTAAACACATCGAGGACGACATGGACATCAACTGCGGTACCATCCTGGACGGCGACGAAAACGTGCAGCAGGCCGGGCAGCGGATTTTCGATCACATCCTGCGCGTCGCATCCGGGGAGCGGACCAAGAGCGAGCAGTTCGATTTCGGCGCCGCGGAGTTTGCGCCCTGGGTCATCGGCGCGACGATGTAGCAGGCTTCAACCGCGTGCCGTCATCGTCATGGTCCGCGCAGGCGGACTATCCACGCCTTGCGATGCCGATCGATGCAAAGGCGTGGATGCCGACCTCCGTCGGCATGACGGCGCGGCACTTTCGACGCCGCGGAACGCACGCCCTGGGTCATCGGCGCGACGATTTAGCAGTCTTCAACCGTGTGCCTTCATCGTCATGGACCGAGCAGGCGGACCATCCACGCCTTGCGGTGCCGATCGAGGCAAAGGCGTGGATGCCGTCCTGCGCCGGCCTGACGCGGCGGCACTGTGTGAGGCTAGCCCTCACTTCGCGCGCTTGTACCCCGCCGGGACCACGAACAACTCGGCCGGTTGTTTTTCGACCGAGATATCGGTCAGGTATTCCACGTGGTGGACATCCCTGCCAAAGACCCCGTCATTGTACTCCCGCCGCACCATGATCCCGGTGTCCGTCACCCAGTAATATCCGGCCGCCTCCAGCGCCCCGTCGTCACCGAACGCATATTTTGTCGTCTCCAGCCCCTGCATGCGCGCCCGTCCCATCCTGTGCGCGCCGCTCATGGCCGGAGTCCGCGCGATGAACCGGCGGAACAGCTCGTCATCCATCGGCAGCACCAGATAGGTATGGTTCGCCATCAGCAGGCACTGCGTCTGCGTCTTCAGGTCCAGGATCGTGCTGCTGAAACCCTTCCCGGGGTCGATCCGCAGCTTGCCCGGGGTGTAGTGGATGGTCTCCGTCCTCCGGTAGGCCCCCGTCTCGTGCACCGCCGTCGCCGTGAACTCGACGCTTGGCTCGACGAGATCATCCGCGCGGGCGGACCCGCAAACGAGCATGACGAGCAGCACGAACACGTACCGCATGACGACAGCACCCCTATCGTGAACCGCCGCAACCTCGCGCCGGTCCTGTCGGATTGTCAACGTTCTCGACATTTTTTGATCGCCCCGGGCCGAGCCGCCCGTCATGGACTTTTCACCGGCCGCCAGCCAATTTCCGCCGCCCCGCCCCGCCAGCCCTGATCCCGATGCCGAAGGAACCGATACCATGCCAGCCGTAACCGTCGAAGACCGAGGCCCCATCTCCATCATCCGCATCAACCGGCCGGAGCGCCTGAACGCCATCGATCAGGCCGCGGCGGTCGAGATCCAGCAGGCATTCGAGTCGTTCGACGCCGACCCGGATAAGCGCGTCGCCATCCTCAGTTCGGTTGGCACCCGCGCCTTCACCTCGGGCGCCGATGTCAACGACGTGCCGGAACTCTGGCGCGCCATCCCCACTGTCGGCTTCCAGACCGAAAAGCCGATCATCGCGGCGACCACGGGCTGGGTCATCGGCGGCGGAATCGTGCTGGTCATGATGTGCGACCTGATGGTGTCCACCGAGGACACGCAGTTCTACTACCCCGAAGCGAAGCTCGGCATCACGGCCGGCGGCATCAGTTCGCTGGCGGCCCGGATGCCGCACAAGCTTGCGATGGAGGTCATGCTGCTCGGGTCGAAAATCCCCGCCCGGCGCGCCTACGACGTCGGCTTCGTCAACCGCGTCGTGCCGAACGGCGAGCACGAGACCGCAGCGCTTGAGATGGCGCAGCAACTTGTCGAATCCGCCCCCCTCGTCATCGCCGCTCTGAAACGGCTGGTAAATGAAATCATGCCAACCGGCCCGATAGAGCGTATGGTCGCGATCAGCCAAACCATCGCTCGCGTCCGGCAATCGGACGACCTTCAGGAGGGTATTCGTGCCTACAAGGAAAAGCGCAAGCCGCACTTTACCGGCCGCTGACGCAGGATGAACCTCCTGGATCGGCTGCATTGCCCGGACTGCAAGGCCCGTCTCGCGCCGGTGTCCACGAACGAGCTGAACTGCACGGCTTGTGGCCGCACCATCGCGGTAGCCGACGAGATTGCCGACTTCGTCGGCCTCGCGGTGCCGGGACCCTACGATCCACATCGCTACGGCGCAGACCCGGCGATCGGGGAGGCGCCGATCGGCGATCTTCTGAACCGCGTGCGCAAAGCCGCGGGCACTCGCTGGCCAAACTACCTCGGCGAAGTGCTGGAACTTGGCTGCGGCGTCGGCCAAATGACGGAATCGCTGTTGTCCGCGGTACCGATGCGCGGCCTGCTCGCGGTGGATACCGCGTTGGCAAACAGCCGGTCGTGCCGCAATCGGCTGCCCTCCCGCAGCGGCACGGATGAAACGCCGGTGTCTTTCGCGACCTTGAGCGGCCAACAGGACGCCATCCGCGATGCCGTGGCCGACACGGTCCTTGGGGTCGATGTCATCGGACGCATCGGCGATCTGCGCGCGTTTCTGGCGACCGTGCACCGGGTACTGAAGCCCGGCGGCCGCGCGTGGTTCGTCGTGCAGAACCGCCGGTACCGTCAGGCGCTGTGCCAGGCGATGGCGGAAGCGCTGGTTCAGGCTTTCGCCCGGGACAGGACCTGGCCGACCGAAACCCACGCCGCGATCGGCGTTCTCGCAAGGTCCAGGCTGCTGTTGGTGCACCAGGGTGACGTGGAATTCCTGAACAACGTCGATCAGAAACATGTGTTCGACAGCGAGGTGCTTGAAGAGCTGGCCAAAGAGGTCGGATTCGCAACAGCCGAAATGATTCCGCTGGCCCCTGATCCGCTCGGTGCCGAGGCGGCGCGTAGTCTCTGCGAGTCGGCGGGCCTCTCGGAGGATTTTGCGATGGAAATGGCGCCGCTGACCGCCTCTGCCGGGCGGCTGTTCTTTGAGTTGCTTGGGCGCCAGGATTCCTCGCATTCCATGCTGCTTTGGCTGACCAAGGGCACTGGTCCGCGGGTGCAGGTGTTCTCTGCGCGGCCAAAGCCGCCGCCGGTGGGGTTCACGAATGCCAATACCGCCGCGGGCGGCCCCGCGCCACGCTGGTGCGTGGAACTGCTGGCCCGGGATACGCCGGCCGGTGTTACGCTCCGCGTGGGGGGCTGGTGCCTCGCTAATGCCGACGTCCGCTGGGTGCGATTGACGATCGATGGCGTTGCCGCCAATGCGCCGGTATGGCGGCCGCGTCCGGACGTGCACGAGGTCGTGAACGTCGCGGGCCTCTACCATTCACTGAATGCTCTGTGCAGCGGGCTGGAAGCCGATCTGCTGTTCGAAGGCGTGCATCCGGCTGGCGGCAGGTGTCCGTTCCGGCTGGAGATCGTGCTGGCGAGCGGCCTTATCCTTATGGGTCCGGCACCGGAGGCGATCGCCATGGACGAGCCGCTCGTGATCTCCCAGTGACGCAGCAGATTAGTCTTGAAGCCTGACGCCGATACCTGATTAGAACGTCTGCACATGGGCGGGAGAGCGGCGATTCGGCGCATTGGCGTGGGCACGGTAGGGATGCTGGCCGCGCTGTCGATTTTCGTCCCGGCGATTGCGGGCGCTGTCGTCCCCGGGGAGGACGAAACCCGGCGAGACCTGCGCGATGCGGAGCGTCTGAAAAGCGAACAGCTTGGCGTACAAAAGGATGCGGCTGACCGGGCCGCCCGCGCCGCGGCGGAGGCTCTGAAGCTCGCGTATGAGCGGGCGGATGCCGCGGCGAAGCTCCGCCTGGCCGAGGCTGCGACTGCTGACGCAGCCGCCCGGATCGATGCTCTGGCCGAGCGCCGGCGTGATGCCGAACAACACCTGAAGCAGCGTGCCGAGGCGATGCAGCCGCTGCTGCCGCTGATCGAGCGGCTGTCGCTGTATCCGGCGGAGACTCTGCTTGCTGTGCCAGCCGCGCCCGAATCGGCGTTGCGCGGCGTCCTGGTGCTGCAGAGTTTGTCGCGGCAACTGGAGGTCGAAGCCGAAGCCTTGCGGCGCGATCAGGCCGACGTGGATGCCGCGACCGAAGCCTTGCGACAGGAGGCACCGCGCCTCGCCGAGGCCGAGGCGGCGCAGAAGCGGGAAGGCGATGCTCTCGACAAGGCAATCGCCGACGCGCACGCCGCACAGGCGGCCGAGGAAGCCCGTGCGCAACAGGCCGCCAGCCAGGCCGAATTCGCCGCGACGCGGATGGACTCCCTGCGATCCGCCCTGGCGGCTCTGGAGGCGCAGCGCCGCGCCGATGAAGCGAAAGCTCGGGAGGAGGCGGCCAGGGCCGAACGACAGAAGCGTGCAGCGGAGGCTCAGGCCGCGCGGGAGCGGGAGGCGGTGGCGGCGCACCCGGCGGGCACCGGATCGATCGCGTCCGCGGCCGGTCCGCGGGGACAATTGCAGCCGCCGGTCATCGGCGTGGTGGTGAAGGGCTGGGGCGAGGATACGGACGGTGGGCCGGCAACCGGGATTTCGTACCATGCGCCGCCAGGGGCGCACGTGATTTCGCCCTGCGGCGGACGCGTGGTGTTCGCCAACACGTTCCGCAGCTACGGCCTTCTGCTGATCGTCGATTGCGGCGGCGGCTACCACGTTGTGCTGTCGGGCTTTGACCGTCTCGACGTCAGGCTCGGCCAGAGCATCGTATCCGGGGAGCCGGTCGGGGTGATGCCGAACTGGGAGCCCGGCTCGACCGCGCACCGGCCGGCTTTATATGTCGAATTGCGCCATGACGGTCAGCCAATCAATCCGGCACCTTGGTTGAGGGGGAGCAGCTAGGCCGCGGTCATCGCGGTACGAAACCCCAACCTTACCAAATCAACACTGGACGCGTCGGGCACACCCGCTCCACACCGCGACTTAATCGTTTGCTTGAAACCGATCGGCCTTCCGGCGATAACGGCTGATCAAGCGCCCGGACCGGCTCCGAGGCGTCGAAGGGAAAGAACGCATGGGTCTCCGTTCGCGGTATTGGCGCTACGGCCTGCTGGTTGGCACTGCTTTCGTGGCCGGCGTGGCCGCCGGGCCGCAACTCGGCGCACTGGGCAACGCTTTCGCCCAGGACAGCAGCCACACCGACATGTACCAGTTGCTCAAGGTGTTCGGCGACGTCATGCAGCGCGTCCGCGCCGAATACGTCGATCCGGTCGACGACAAGGACATGGTTGAGAACGCGATCAACGGGATGCTGACCGGACTCGATCCGCACAGCTCCTACATGAACGCCAAAGCCTTCAAGGATATGCAGATCCAGACCAAGGGCGAGTTCGGCGGCCTTGGCATCGAGGTCAGCGAGGACAAGGGCGTCATCAAGGTCGTCTCACCCATCGACGACACACCGGCCGCCCGGGCCGGGATCAAGCCGGGCGACATCATCACCGCGCTGGACGGCAAGACCGTCATCGGCCTGTCGCTGAACGATGCGGTGGACCGGATGCGCGGCCCGCCCAACTCCAAGATCGTCCTGACCATCAAGCGCCAGGATGTCGACAAGCCGATCGAGGTGCCGCTGATCCGCGAGACGATCCACATCCAGGTGGTGAAGTCGCGGATGGAGCCGAACGATATCGGCTATGTGCGGCTGACCCAGTTCACCGAGCAGGCGGATGCCGGCATCAAGCAGGCGGTCAAAGCCTTGCGCGCCCAGAACGGCGGCAAGCTGCGCGGTCTGATTCTGGACCTGCGCAACAACCCCGGCGGCCTGCTCGACCAGGCGGTGGCGGTGTCGTCGGACTTCGTCGACCAGGGCGAGATCGTCTCCACCCGCGCGCGCCATCCGGAGGACAGCCAGCGCTGGGATGCCAAGGGCGACGACATCATGCACGGCGCGCCCGTGGTGGTGCTGATCAATGGCGGGTCCGCTTCTGCGTCGGAGATCGTCTCCGGGGCGCTGCAGGACCACCATCGCGCCGTGCTTGTCGGCACCCGCAGTTTCGGCAAGGGATCGGTGCAGACGGTGATCCCGCTGCCCGGAAACGGGGCGATGCGGCTGACCACGGCACGGTACTATACGCCGTCCGGCCGCTCGATCCAGGCGCTGGGGATTTCGCCCGATGTCGTGGTCCAGGAGACCCGGGAGGAGCGTGGCAGCTTCGGCGGTGAGCATGAGGCCGACTACAACAAGGTTCTCAGCAACTCCGGCGGCACCAGTCCGGCCACGGTGGTCCCGCGCACCGACCTGCCGGCCATCGCCAAGCAGATTCCGGAAAAGCCGCCGGAGGGCTTCCCGAAATTCGACCCGGCCAAGCCGGATGATACCGACTTCCAGTTGCAGGAAGGTCTGGCCGTGGTGACGGCGATGGCGGCGCAGAAAAGCGCCTCCGCCAACTAGCGTCAGCCGCTGCCGGTGGCCGCCCGGGTATTGGAGTTCTTGTCGGGGTGGCGGGGGCTCGGGCGGTTCTGGATGATCGTCCTGGCGACGCTGGGTTTCGTCGCCGTGGTTCTCCAGTCGCTCGGTCCGCCGCAGCCGCCGAAGCACCGCGTTGCGCAGACGGAGGCACCGGCGGTTGCCGCCGAACCGGCCGCGGTGGTGCCGGAGGTGAAAGCGCCCGCGGCGCCACGTGCGCCGCGGTTTGTGGAGACGCCACCCGGGCGGGACACGCCGGGTGCTATAGCCGACCCTGACCCCGGATTGCAGGAGCCGGACCCCTTGGCGCCCGACCGGGTGTTGCCGCGGATCGCCGTCGACGGACGCACGCCGATGCATGTCTATGCGTCCGGGTTCGACCCCACAACCATACGGCCTCGGGTCGGGATCGTGATCGCCGGCATCGGTATGAGCGAAGCGGAAAGCATGGCGGCGATCCGCGATCTGCCTGCCGCCGCGACGCTGGCGGTGTCGCCATATGCCGGCAATCTCGACCGGATGCTGGCCTCCGCCCGGTTGGCGGGACATGAATACCTGCTGTCGGTGCCGATGGAGCCGCAAGGCTATCCGATCAACGACCCGGATGATCGCCATGCGCTGATGCCGTCGCTGTTGCCGGAGGAGAATCTCGGCCGTTTGAACTGGGTGCTGTCGCGCATCGCCGGATATGTCGGGGTCACCAGTGCGTTGGGGCCGATGCGCGGGGAGCGGCTGGCAGGAGACCGGGAGCAATTCGAAGTTTTCCTGAAAGAGGTCGCCCATCGCGGCCTGCTGTTCGCCGATGCGCGGCCGGGCGAAGCGCCGTTGCCGCTGGCGTGGAACCGCTCGGTGGACATGGTCGTCGATGACGATCCGGCCAACGAAGCGGCTTTGGATGCGCGGCTGGATGCGCTATCGAAGCTGGCGCGGGACAAGGGTTCGGCGTTGGGCCTGGTCTCGGTGCCGCGGCCCAAAACGCTGGAGCGTGTGGCGGCCTGGAGCAATGGATTGATGGCCAAGGGGCTGATCCTGGCGCCGGTCAGCGCGCTGGTTCAACCGCCGGCCAAACAGGAACAGGACAAATGAGCGATCTGCCTTACCGGCCCAATGTCGGCGCCGTGCTGTTCAACCGCGCCGGGCTGGTGTTCGTCGCCCGCCGCGCCGACATGCCGAATGCCGAGGGTGCGCCCGGGGGCTGGCAACTGCCGCAGGGCGGCATCGATGGCGCCGAAGACCCCGGTGTCGCCGTCTTCCGCGAGCTCCAGGAGGAGATCGGCACCCGCAATGCCGTGGTCATCGGCGAGTATCCGGAGTGGCTGAGCTATGACTTCCCGGCGGATCTGGTCCGGAATCCGTCGCGCGGGAAGTATCGCGGCCAGCGCCAGCGGTGGTTCGCGATGCGGTTCCTGGGCGAGGATTCGGAGATCCGGCTGGATCTCGATCCGCATCCGGAGTTCGACGCGTGGCGCTGGGTGGAGCTGACGGAGCTTCCGGCGCTGGCGGTGGCGTTCAAGCGGCCGATTTACGAGGTGCTGGCGCAGGCGTTTGCGGAGTTTACCGGCGGGTAGGCCTATTGCGTGGGGTTCAGCCTACGCTTAGCGCCGCCTCCCGCTCGCACACATGCACGCTTCCCGCCGGCAGCCGCGCCGACAAATCCACCACATGCTGGTGATGCGTTAGCAGAATGATCTGGGTGCGGTGGCTGAGGTCCGTCAGCACCCGCATCGCGGCCAGGGCGCGTTCATCGTCGAAGGTCTGCAGGATGTCGTCGCCGATGAACGGCAGCGGGGTCGCACCAGTCAGATGGCGTTCGATCTCGGCGACGCGCAGCGCCAGGAAAAGCTGGTCGCGCGTGCCTTCCGAGAGCTGGTCGACGGCTTGCCGCTCCTCGGGAAAGGCCTGTTGCACCAACACCAGGCGCGCGGCGCTGTCGCCATCCGTTTCGCTGGTGACGCGCGCATAGGTGCCCAAGGTCAGCGCCTGGAAGATCGTGCCGATTCGCAGCAGCAATCCGGAATCGCCGGTTTCCTCCACGGATTTCAGCGCCAGGTCGAGCATCGAGGCGGCGGTGTGCAGCAGCAGCGCCTCATCCAGCGTATTCGCCACCCCCGCCACGGCGGCCTGCCGATCGGCTGCGGCGGCATTGATGTTGGTGTCGGCGGCCTGCTGCGCCATGAGGATGCGCAGTTCGGTCAGATCCTTCAGCACGGCCTGTGCCGCTTCGCCGGCAGCGCGGCGGTCTTCGACCAGGGTGTCGTGGCGGCCCTGCACTTCGTCGGCGGGCACCGATGCGGCTTCAGCACGAAGCTGTTCGGCCGGAATCGCGTCGCCAGCTTCGCGCAGTTTCGTATCCGCTAGACTGCGTTGCAGTTCGTAGCGCGCACGGGTCTCGGCCTGGCTCAGGCGCGCTTCGGCGGAATCGATTGTATCGACACCAATCTGAGACAGCATCGCCGCGCGGACGGATCGCGCCTGATCCAGCGCGAGGCCCGTCCCGGAAGCGGCCTCTGCCGCAACGTTGCGTTGTTGGTTCAGAAGGTCTTGCTGTTTCTGCTGTTCTTTCTGTCCTGCCAGGCGTTTCGCCAGATCCCGGGTGACGTCGAAAGGGTCGCCTTCCGCGCCGGCGAACCTGGCGGCGACCGAGCGCACCGAGTGCCCGAAACGATCGATATCGCGCTTCATGTCGTCAATCCTGATCGACAGCGCGGCGGCGGCCTGGTTTTCCTTGTCGATGTCCGTCAGCAGATGCAGCACCTCCTCGGTGACAGCGGGTTCTTCGCCGGCGGGGCGATTGAGGTCGGTCAGCAAGGCCTGCCAGTCGGTGCGCCAGGATTGCAGGCGCTGCTCCGCCTCGGTCACCTTTGTTTCGGTCTCGTGCAGTTCCTTTTCGGCCACCGCGCGTTTGGTTTCGAGATCGCGGCGCGTTTTTTCCAGTTTGCTGCCTTCGTCCAGGGCGCGCCGCGCGCTGGAGAGCAATGACGCCAGATCGCCGTGCGGGGGCGGCAGCAGCTGCGCAAGCCGCGATGTCCAGGCTGCGTGTTTGGCGGCCAGCGCTTCCACGACATGCGTGGTGCCGGCATGACGGGCCACAGCCTCGAGCACTTTTTCCCGCGCGGCGATGAAGGTCTGGACGTCGGATAATGCGGGCGAGGGGCCCAATGACAGCGGCGCGCAAATCTGCATCCAGGCGCGGCGGGCGGCATCGGCCGCTTCCTGTTCGATGCGCAAATGATCTGCTGCCTGAACAACACGTTGCTCTTGCGATGCGACAGTGCGTCGGGCTTCGTCGATGCGGGCGAGAAGATCGGAGGCGCTGGCGCGGTCGTCCGCCAATTTGTCGGCCGCGGCCATGGCCCGTTCGAACGCCAGTGGCAGCGGCGTGCCGCCGGTGACCGCGGAGCCTTCTTCGGGCGTGGGTTTGTCGGTGGTGAAGGCGTGCCGGTAGATCAGGCGCCATGCGGCGTCGCGACGGGCACGGGCATGTTCGATCGCTTCCGCGTCCGGAACGGTGCCGCCGCCCGCGAGATCCGACAGCTTGGCACGTGCCGCTTGCAGCGCCTTTTCTTCCATGGCGTGGCTTTGCCGCGCTAACGTTTCGCTGGTGGTCGCGGTGCCGACTTCCTTGTCTTGCCGCACAAAGAGGTCGGCGGTCAGCGGCTTCAGGGCGGCAAGTTCCGCGGCATCGCCATGCCAGCCCGGCACGCGCGCCAGCGCCCCGGCCAGTGCCGCCGCGGTTTCTGCCTGAGCTCGTAAGGCATCTTCGTGACGCGCAATTGGATCCCCGATATCGCGCATCAGGGCTTCGAGGATGTGGAGGTCGGGTGGGACAGGCGACTCTGCCAGTTTGCGATCGATCTCCGCGAGCTCGCGCGTTCGGTTGGCACGTTGCGCGGGCGCGTCGCGCATCGCGGTCATCGGTTCTGTATAGTCACGAATCAGCCGCTGCGTCCTTGCCCGCAGCGCCCGCTGCGGAATCACGTCCCCCGCCCGCATTGGCGGCAAGTCGCTGCCGAGTTGCCGCAACATGTCGGCAAGGCGAGCCAGTTTCGCTTCGTGCTGCGCGGTTATGCCCGGCAAATCGGCCGTTGCCTTGCGGGCTGCGCCGGCCTCGTTCACCAGGGCTTCGATCGCGGCGGCTTCGGCCAGCAGCGCGGCATCGATCGTGATGGCACTGGCCTGCGCCTCGATCGTTGCCAGACCGTGAGCCGCGTTGCCGGCGTCGGTCTCGGCTTTTATGAAGCCTATGTGGGCGTCGTTGAGGCGCGTGCGCAAATCGGCTGGCAAAACGGGGGCATCGGGGTTGGCTGCGAGCCAGGCCGCGGCTTCGTCGCGTTCCGCCAGCAACGGACGCACGCGGCGGATGCGTTCCAGGCGGGAGATTTCCGCCGAGGCGGCTTCGGCCTTGCGGTTGTGTTCGTGTTGCTGGCGTTCCAGTTCGTCCAGCCTGTCCTGCTGCGCCTGGCGTTCGTCCGGCTTGAGCTGCGCGACAGCGATGCGGCGGCGTGCGTCGGTGTAGCTGTCCAGCGCCCGGTAATACGGCCGCTGCGAGGCCCGGCGCACCGGTGCGAGCTCGTCTCGTTCCTTTTCCAGCGCGCGCAACAACTGGCGCGCTTCGCGAATGCCGCCGGATGCGGAGAGCAAGGCGCTGGCGAGATCGCCGCCGGTGTCCAGCAACGCCTTGCCGCCCTTGCGCAGCAGATCGGTGTCGAGGGCGAAAAGACGCTCCAGGAGCAGGCGGTCGCGGGCGCCGAGCAGCGCCCCGGCAACGGCGGGGTCGAGTTCGCTGCCATCTGCTGCCGTCAGGGTGTTGCCGCGCGCCTTGCGCCGCCCGATGGTCAGGGTGGAGCCGTCCTGTTGCAGGATGTCGGCCGTGATGCGCATGCCGGGATAGCCGAAGCGGAAAGCCATCGGGGTCTGGCCGTGGATGCCGAACAACAGGTCGCCGAAGGCGGTGCGCAGCACGGACTTGCCGGCGCCGTTCGGGGCGACCAGCAGGTTCAGCACGCCGGGGCGGGGGTCGAAGGCGATCCGCTCGTCGTCGAAGCAGCCGTATTTGTTCAGGATCAGGGCGGTCAGGCGCATGGTTCAGCCCTCGGCGATCCGCGCCAGCAGCAGGTCGCGGGCGCGTTCGATCAGTTCGGGCGAAATCTCTCCGTCGGCGGCCTTGACCAGCGGGTTGTCGGCGAGTTCCAGGCGTGGCCAGGAGGCGTGGCCGAGCAGTTTCTCAGCGTACGGTTTCAGCACACCGCCGAGCTGGGCCGGGTCGATCGTTTCGAGCGCGCAGACCAGGCGCCCAATGGCGTCTTCGCGGTTTTTCAGCGATGCAGTATCGATCATCGGCCGGGTGGCGATGGTGATCGTTTCTGTCCAGATGGCATCGGGGCCGTCGATCGTCATCGCCTCGGCGCGCAGTTTTTCCCGCGCGCCGTGCACGTTGGCGCTGAAGGCGGCGTGCGCGGCGCAGGTGCCGGAAAGACCGATCCGGGTTGCGAGCAGGCGGCCGCCGGCTTGTTCGTAAGCGGCCAGCAAGCGGGTCCGGGTCAGGGCGAGGGCGGCATCCTCGTCGGCGTCGGATGGAATTGCCACCTCGATCCTGGCCCAGCGGACGTCGTCCAGGATGATGGGTTCGACTTTGGCGACGCGGTCGTTGATGACTGTGACCAGGGTGGCGCCTTTCGCGCCGGATTCGTTGATGTGCCGGCCTTGCAGATTGCCGGGGAAGACGATCCAGGGTGTGTCCGACAGCACTTCCCGCTGATGCACGTGGCCGAGCGCCCAGTAATGGTAGCCGTGGCCGCTGAGTTGCTCGACTGAGCAGGGCGCGTAGCTGTCGTGGCCCTCGCGGCCGTCCACCGAGGTGTGCAACAATCCTATGTTGAAACGGTCAGCGTCGGCGGCGGGATAATCCTTGGCCAGGTTGGCGGTGACGGCGCGTGTCGCGAAACTCTGGCCGTGGATCGACACCGGCATGTTGGGCAGGCGGATCGTTTCCGGTCGTTTGGTGTCCAGCAGGTGGGGCATGCGCAGGCGGCGGGTGATGACGCTCTCGGCGTCGTGGTTGCCGCGGATGGCGACGAAGGGAATCCCGGCGGCGGTCAGGCGGCCGATCTGGGAAATTAGGAACTGGCCGGTGCGCCAATCCTGCCAGTCGCCGTCGTAGAGATCGCCGGCGGCGACGACGAAATCCAGTTTTTCGCGCAGGACGAAATCGACCAGGTTTTCCAGCGCGCGGCGGGTGGCTCGGCGGATGCGATCGGCCGGGGCATCCGGGTTCGCCTCCAGCCCGCGCAACGGGCTGTCGAGATGCAGGTCAGCGCAGTGCAGGAAGCGGAATGTTGCCACTTCGTCACCGTACTACCGCCGCCCGAGTCGCGGCAAGCCGGATCAGACGACACGGTATACCTGTCCGGTGCCGATCTCCCGGTACAGGTCCACCGCCATGCCATTCCAGTGGTAGTCCAAATGCCGCCCCTGCGTCGGAACCGAGGCACAATCGGGGTAGAACAAGCCCGCGCACGCGCCGCCCGGAGACCGCACGCTCGGACAGACGACGCCGTCCGAACCGAGGCCGTGCAGGCGTGAACCGAGAGGCTGGCTCTCGGTATAATCGTCGGGCGCCAGCACCGGGCCGTTGCCGGCGTTGGCGCCGATGTCGTGCAGGCGCGCATCGATATCCAGAACGATTTCGCGAAACCGGGAGGTCCATCCGGGTTGCTCGGCCGTCGCTGCCATGAAACGGGCGTGATGGTGCATGGTTTCGAACAGCGCGACCTCGAAGGTTTTCCCGGCGTACAGCACGCCGAAACGGCCGTCGCTGAACCGGCTCGGGCGATCGGTACTGATGTGGGTGAACGGCGCCATCAGCCAGGACGCACCCGGACCGCCGACGCGTCTGCCGGGCGGCACGAGATCGAGGTTGCCGAAGGTCTCCATCAGGCGCGGGTTGGTTTTCTGTTCCGCGGAGATCAGCAGCGCCCAGTCGGCGGGATCGGCAATGTCCTCGAACAGGTCGATCGGTGGATAGAGGCTTCTGATGATCCTGACGGCACGCCGCCAGGTAACCTTGCGGAGCGGGATCGACTCAGAGTCGATCACCATCCGCCGCGTTCGGAGTCCAGGTAGCGCCGGACGCGCATCAAATCCGTCAGGTCGCCGCCGAGCATCCCGTCCAACGTTTTTCTTCGCCCCGCCCGTCGCTCTGTCAGTCCGGAGCGATCAGGCGCAGGTGCGGGAAATACGTCCGATACCGCGCGATATCCCGGGTCAGAAGCTGATATCCCGCAATGGCTGCATGGGCGCCGATAAGGAAATCCGGCAGCGGCGACCGCCGCGTACCCCCGCTTTGCCGATACCTACGAAACGCCTTTCCGGCCAGGAACGCCGCTTCGTATGGCAGTTCCTCCCGTTCAAACAACGCTTCCGGTAACGCCAGATCGAGCTCCTCGATGCGCGAATAGCGCACCGAGACCTCGCCGTAGATCACCGCGTTGATGACCAACCGGAACCGGTCGGAGGCGGCTTCAAGCGCCCGGGCCGACCAGTCCGTCCAATCGCTGTCGATGGCGGTCAGGTCGAGCAGGACATTGCTGTCCACCAAAACAGCAGACATTTACTCGCCGCGGGTCAGGGCCATGATCTCTTCCGTGCTCATGGGCACATCGCCCGGGTGCGCTCGCAGATGCGCAACCACGCGGGCGCCTCTACCATCGGCGTTCCTGGCAGCGGTCCGAACGAGCTTCACGTCCGTGCCGTCGAAGTGAAATTCGACGTCCGTATGAGGCAGCAGCCCGGCCTGCTCCCGAATATCGGCAGGGATCGTCACCTGGCCTTTGGATGTGATACGCATTTCGCCCTCCTTACTCTTACAGGTAAGAGTAAGAATTCACCGCGGACAAAGCAAGGGTTGCCGCCTCCGAAGGCGTGGATGGCGGGCCTTCGCCCGCCATGACGAGCGGGACGGCCCCCGGCCTTCGCCGGGGCATGCTGCAGCCGCCATGACGGGTTGAGTTCGCTCTTCGGTGCCTATGAAGAATAGGCGGCGGCGAGCCCCCTAATCGTCCAGGAAGCTCCGCAGCTTCCGGCTCCGGCTCGGGTGCTTCAGCTTGCGCAGCGCCTTTGCCTCGATCTGGCGGATACGTTCGCGGGTCACGTTGAACTGCTGGCCGACTTCCTCCAGCGTGTGGTCGGTGTTCATGCCGATACCGAAGCGCATGCGCAGCACACGTTCCTCGCGCGGCGTCAGCGAGGACAGCACCCGAGTCGTCGCCTCACGCAGATTCGCCTGGATCGCCGCATCCAGCGGGATCACCGCCGCCTTGTCCTCGATGAAGTCGCCCAGGTGAGAATCTTCCTCATCCCCAATCGGCGTCTCCAGGCTGATCGGCTCCTTGGCGATCTTCAGGACCTTCCGGACTTTCTCCAGCGGCATCCCCAGCTTGTCCGCCAGTTCCTCCGGAGCCGGCTCACGGCCGATCTCGTGCAGCATCTGGCGGCTCGTGCGTACCAGCTTGTTGATCGTCTCGATCATATGCACCGGAATCCGGATCGTCCGCGCCTGATCGGCGATCGAGCGGGTAATCGCCTGCCGGATCCACCACGTCGCATATGTGGAGAACTTATACCCGCGGCGATACTCGAATTTGTCCACCGCCTTCATCAGGCCGATATTGCCCTCCTGGATCAGATCCAGGAACTGCAACCCACGGTTGGTATATTTCTTCGCGATGGAGATCACCAGGCGCAGGTTCGCCTCGATCATCTCCTTCTTCGCCCGGGCGCTGTCACGCTCCCCGCGCGACACCGTCATATACACCCGGCGGAATTCGGCGATGGGCAGGCTGGCATCGTTCGCGACGGCGCCGATTTGCGCCCGCACCTTGCCGATATCGGTCGGGTGCTTGGCGACGAACAGCTTCCAGCCCTTACCGGTCAACTGGCCGACCCGCTCCAGCCAGTTCGGGTCCAGCTCCGCGCCGCGGTAGTATTTCAGGAACTCCTCACGGTTGACCTTGCAGCCCTCCGCCATCCGCATGAGCTGGCCTTCCAGCGTGGTCAGCCGCTGATTCAGCAGCTTGAGCTGAGTCACCAGCTCCTCGATGCGGTTGTTGTGCAGGCGCACCTGGCCGACTTTCTCGACCAGTTCCTCGCGCGTCTTCTCGTAGCCTTTTTCCGAGCGCTGGCTCATTTCCTCGCCGCTGGTGATCGTCTCCAGCCGGCGGTGCTGCATCTTGTGCAGCCGCTTGTACAGGTTCTCGATCTCCTCGAAGGTTGCCAGCACCTCGGGCTTCAGCTTCTCTTCCAGGGCGGACAGCGACATGCTAGGGCCGCCGTCCTCATCGTCGCCGTCCATGTCGTCGTTGGCGGGGAAAGCAGCGGCGGGCGCATCGCCCCCGCCCTCAACCGGCTCGGTCGCATCCGGCACCGGCGCACCCGCGCCATCGGTGGCTTCCAGATCGACAATGTCGCGCAGCAGCATGCGCCCGGCTTTGAGCTGCTCATGCCAGGTGATGATCGCCTTGAACGTCAGCGGGCTTTCGCACAGCCCGTTGATCATCATGTCGCGGCCGGCTTCGATCCTCTTGGCGATGGCGATTTCGCCCTCACGCGACAGCAACTCGACGCTGCCCATCTCGCGCAGGTACATGCGCACCGGATCGTCTGTGCGGCCGAGGCTGGCCTCATCGACGTTGCCGGTCTGCTCTTCTTCCTCGGCGTCGTCGGCCTTCTCGGCCTTGGCGGCGGGGGCTTCGCCTTCCTCGGATTCCTCGCTCTCGACGACCTGGATGCCCATTTCGGAGAAATTGGCCATCACGTCTTCGATCTGCTCGGAGCTGTTCTGCTCCGGCGGCAGGATGGCGTTCAGCTCATCGAAGGTGATGTAGCCGCGCTCCTTGCCCTTGGCGATCAGCCGCTTGACAGCGACCGTCGTAACGTCCAGCAAGGTTGTCTCGACTTCGTGTTCTACCGTGGCGGTATCGCCGGCAGCCAGGGGCTTCGTCGCCATCAGGGCACTCCTTCGTCGGACGGGTCGCGGTTGGCAATCACCGGGACCCCTCTATAATTACGCATCCACAAGACCCACACCGTCGGGTTCGCCGCTTCGCACCTTATTGAACGCTTCCACCAGTGCGCGCAGCCGGCGCTCGGTGTCGGCGGTCAGGTTTCTGTCGGCGTCCGCCCGGGCCAAAACCACTTCTTCGCGCAAATGCTCGACGTTGAGGAAGCCAAATATATGCCACCATCCCGCCTCCGCTTCGGCTGGCATAGCCTCCGAGCTCGCGCACGCCGGAAGAGGCATCGTGGCCTCCGCCAAAACGTGCTGAATTTCAGATTCTAATCCAGATTTCGTGAGGTGGTCCATCAGACCAGCAGAGTCAAGGGTTTCCGAGTTTTGAGACCATGAATCCATTGCAGTTCGGAGACGCGTCAGGGGCCCATCGAGCGGCAGGGCGTTATACGCCTGGAACACCTCATTCAACAAAAACGGGTGCCGCAGCAGGATCGCGGTAAGAATACGTGTGCGTTCCGATGCGGTGCCGTCCTGATGCAAATGCGCGCGAGGTGCCCGCAGGGCAGGGGCTGGAACCGGCCCCCGCCGCCCCGGACGTGCCCGGCTGGCGAAAAAGCGATCCAGCAGCGCACTGCGGTATTCCCCCGCCAGCGACTTGTCGGTGATCCGCGCGCACGCCTCGATCAGGCGAGAGCGGAAGGCGGCGCGCTGCTCCGGCGTCGTATCGCCTGCCTCGCCACGCACCATGTCGTACAGCGCCTCGGCCGGTGGGCGGGCGATATCCAGCACCGCCTGAAACGCCGAGGCGCCGCCCTTGCGCACCAGGCTGTCCGGATCGTCGCCGGCGGGCAGGGTGCAGAATTTGAGTGACCGCTCCGGCGTCAGCATCGGCAGCGCCAGCTCCATCGCCCGCGCCGCCGCCTTGGCTCCCGCCGCATCGCCGTCGAAACACAGCACCGGGCAGGGCGAGACGCGCCAGAGTTCGTCCAACTGGTCTTGTGTCAGCGCGGTGCCGAGCGGAGCGACGGCGCCGGCAAACCGGGCTTGGGCTGCGGCAATGACGTCCATGTACCCTTCAACCACAATCAGCGTGGCGCCGTTGCGCACGCCCTCGCGCGCCAGATTCAGGCCGTAGAGGTTGCGGCGCTTGGAAAACACCGCGGTTTCCGGGCCGTTGACGTATTTCGGCTGCCCGGAACCAAGAATCCGGCCGCCGAAGCTGATGATCACACCCCTGCGATCAAAGATCGGGAACATCACGCGGTGGGAAAACAGTTCGAAGGTGCGACCGGTTTCCTCGTCGCGCCGAATTAACCCCGCTTCGCTCAGTTGATCGGGTTCGATCCCCTGCCGCGCCATATCGGCGGTCAGGCCGCCGCGATCACCCGCCCAGCCCAGGCCGAAGCGGGCGATAGTTTCATCGGTAAGTCCCCGCCCGGCGAGATAATCTCGCGCCGCCCGGCCCTCCGGCAGCGCCAGCCGGCGCTGGTAGTGCGCCTGCGCGGCCTGCAGCACACCCTGAATGTCCAGCCGCCGCCTTTCCGCCTCCGCCGCTTCCGGGGTCGGCTTTGGCACCTCCAGCCCGGCTTCGGCCGCCAATTGGTTGACCGCCTCCATGAACTGCAGGCCCTGGCTCTGCATGACGAAGCCGATGGCGTCGCCATGGGCGCCGCAGCCGAAGCAGTGGTAGTGGTCGTCATAGACATAGAAGCTGGGGGTTTTCTCGCCGTGGAACGGGCAGCAGCCCTTCCACTGCTTGCCCGACCGCGCCAGCCGCACCCGCCGCCCGATAACCGCTGGCAGCGGCGTGCGGGTGCGAAGTTCTTCGAGGAAACTGGCGGGCAGAGCCATCGCGGACGATCAGGCCGAGAGGCGCGCTTTGACCAGGGGGCCGGCCTTCGCCATGTCCAGCGACGCGGCATGCTTCGCCTTCAGCGCTGCCATCACCTTGCCCATGTCCTTGATGCTGGCCGCCCCGGTTTCCGCCACCGCATCGGCGACCGCCTGCTCCATCGCCGCCGCGTCCATCTGCGATGGCAGGAAGCTTTCGATCACGGCGATCTCGGCTTCCTCCTTCGCCGCCAGTTCGGGGCGGTGGCCCTGCGTGTACATCTCAACCGATTCACGGCGCGACTTCACCATGCCGCGCAGCATCGCCACGATCTCCTCATCCGGCACCTTGTCGATGCCCTTGGGGCGGGAGGCGATGTCGGTGTCCTTCAGTTTGGCCAGGATCATGCGCAGGCTGGAGGTGCGCGGCGCATCACCGGCTTTCATTGAGGTCTTCAACTGGTCGGTGAACTGCTCTCTGAGGCTCATCGTGGTCAAGGCTCCTGCGCGGGGGCGGGCTTATCATACCAGTCCGCTATGACAGCGACTCTCCGGCTCCGCCATAGCGTCATGCCGACGAAGGTCGGCATCCACGCCTTTAGCGTATGCAAACGAAGGCGTGGATGGCGGGCCTACGCCCGCCATGACGGCGGAGGCGACTGGTATAATATAGCGCTGCCGCACCGGCATACCGAAACGTTAAGCCGGGGTCACCCAGTCCGCAGTTTCGTGATCGGGGTGCTGGCGACTGACAATGTCGCGGTCGGTGTCCGGCGGGACTTCCGGCAGGGCGCCGGGTGCCACCAGTCCAATCCACGACAGGCGCGAGACCGCGCCGAAGACCTTGGTGGCGGGCGCCAGCGCGGGGGTGTCGAGGCTGCCGGTGGTGACCTCGATCGCTTCGCCATCGAGGTAGCGGAAGGTCAGCGGCGTGCCGCAGGCGGCGCAGAAATGCCGCTCGGCGGCGCTGGAGCTGCGGAAGGAGGCCGGCTCGCCGCGGGTCCAGGCGAAGCGCGACAGCGGCACTTTCGACAGCGCGGCGAACGGGCCGCCGACGGCTTTCTGGCACATGCGGCAGTGGCAGATCGTCGACTCCGGTGCCTCGAACAGCGCATAGCGCACCGCGCCGCACTGGCAGCCGCCGGTCATCACGGGGTGAGTCTTGTACATTTTTGGTTCCTCCTGGTGCGGAAGAAACTTCCCATTCACACGAGGATCGGTTGCAGCGGGAAGTTTTTTCCCATATTCAGGTCACCATGCCGATCCCGATCGATCATATCATAGAACGCCTGGGTGGTGCGGAGGCTGCCGCCCGCCTGACCGGCGTTGGCACCGAGGCGGTGCGCAAGTGGCGCCAGAACGGCGCGATTCCGTCCCGCCATTGGCCCGCGGTGATCGCGGCCACCGGCCTGAGCATGGCCGATTTGCAAACTCCAACCGAGCAGGCGAGTGCACCCATGTCCAATGCGACCGAGTCCGTGCCCGCCGGGGCGACGGCATGTCTTGTGCTGGCCGATGGCACTGCCTTCTGGGGCCGCGGCATCGGCGCCTTTTCCGGCTGCACCGCGCCGATTGGCGAGGTGTGCTTCAGCACGAGCATGACCGGGTATCAGGAAACCCTGACCGACCCGTCCTTCGCCGGCCAGATCATTACGTTCACCTTCCCGCATATCGGCAATGTCGGCACCAATATCGAGGACATCGAGAACCCGACCATCGCGGCGCGGGGCCTGGTGATCAAGCAGGACATCACCGAGGCGTCGAACTGGCGGTCCACCCGGGGCCTGGATGCGTGGCTGCGGTCGCAGGGCGTCACCGGCATTGCCGGGGTGGATACGCGGGCGCTGACGGTGCGCATCCGCGATGGCGGGGCGCCCACTGGCGTGCTGGCTTTCCCGGCGGACGGGCGGTTCGACCTGGCGGCACTGCGTGCTCAGGCGGAGGCGTGGCCGGGGCTGGAGGGGATGGACCTGGCGAAGGACGTCACCTGCCTGCAATCCTATGGCTGGGATGAAACCACCTGGGCCTGGCCGGAGGGGACCGGGCGGCAAACAGCGCCGAAGCATCATGTCGTGGCCGTGGATTACGGGGCGAAGCGGAACATCCTGCGCTGCCTGGCCTCGGCCGGGTGCCGGGTGACGGTGGTGCCGGCGACCGCGACGGCCGAGGACATCCTGCGGCACAAGCCGGACGGGGTGTTCCTGTCGAACGGGCCGGGCGACCCGGCGGCGACGGGCGTGTATGCGGTGCCGGCGATCCGCGGCGTGCTGGACGCGGCGGTGCCGGTGTTCGGGATCTGCCTCGGCCACCAGTTGCTGGCGCTGGCGCTGGGGGCGAAGACCTACAAGATGGAGCGCGGCCACCGCGGCGCGAACCAACCGGTGCAGGATCTGGCGACCGGGAAGGTGGAGATCACCAGCCAGAACCACGGGTTCGCGGTGGACGCGAAGTCCCTGCCGGACGGCGTGAAGGTGACGCACGTCTCGCTGTTCGACGGCTCGAACGAGGGGATCGCAGCGACCGATCGGGCGGCGTTCTCGGTGCAGTACCATCCGGAGGCCAGCCCGGGCCCGAGCGACAGCCATTATCTGTTTGGGCGGTTCGTGGGGTTGATGGAAGCGCAGGCCTAATATGGACGCCCGCATATTCCAGGAAGCCATTCGCAGCGCGACGGTCACCTACCCCATCCCATTCATTTTCGGGATACTTTTGCTATTTTCCATTCTGTGCCTCAGCGGCAGCTTGATCGCACATGACAGTCTCGAAGTGCTGCTGGCCGTCCTCGGGTCGGTCAGTTTCGCCAGCGCGATCGGCTTGGTCGGCTATGCCGTCTGTTTCAAACCTGAGTTGTTGCGCTCAGAACGGCATGTACTAAGTATGATCATGGCCCAGATCATCGGCGACAAGGACATGGACCCCGCAACGCGCGAACGTATCAGCCATGTGGTTTTCGATCCCGCCGACAGGCTACAATCGAAAGGCGGGGATCGGCCCGGCGACAGTCGAACGGATTTGAACCACGGTGAGAGCGATGGCTAATCGAACCTTTCTAATCACGTTTGATCTTCTGGATTCGACGCTCGACCTCGTCGGGCTGAAGGAGTTCATCAAGACCACACCGCTGTTCGAGAACTGGTGGAACCATATCCCCGGTGTATTCCTTGTCGTCAGCGACGCGGATTCCGGCGCCATCAGCAAGGCCATTCGGCGATTTACCAAAGATGCCCGCCTACTTGTTGTCGAGACGAACATCGCCGAGTCCGAAGGCTTCCTGCCCGACAAGAGTTGGCAATGGATCCGCCGCCGCTCGGACACGCGATTGAACGCCTAGTTCGGACACCTAGCCGCCCCACCAAACTTTCGCGCCTGCCGTGAGCCCGCTCATCGGTCCGGTGAGCGGTCATGGCGCTGGGCCAACGATCTGCCTTATCTGGAAATAGAGAACGCTGATGCCCAAGCGCACCGACATAAAATCCATCATGATCATCGGCGCCGGGCCGATCGTCATCGGCCAGGCCTGTGAGTTCGACTACTCCGGCGCGCAGGCGTGCAAAGCCCTCCGCGCCGAGGGTTACCGCGTCATCCTGGTCAACTCGAACCCCGCCACCATCATGACCGACCCCGGGCTGGCCGACGCCACATACGTGGAACCGATCACCCCGGAGATGGTGGAAAAGATCATCGCCCGGGAAAAGCCGGACGCCCTGCTGCCTACCATGGGCGGCCAGACCGCGCTGAACACCGCGATGAAGCTGTTCGAAAACGGCGCCCTCGCCCGCCACGGCGTCGAACTCATCGGCGCCAAGGCCGAGGTCATCGACCGCGCCGAAGACCGCCTCAAATTCCGCGACGCGATGTCGGAGATCGGCATTGAATCGCCCCGCTCCGCCATCGCCCACAGCCTGGACGAAGCCCGAGCCGCGCTGCTCATGACCGGGCTGCCCGCCGTCATCCGCCCCAGCTTCACCCTCGGCGGCACCGGTGGCGGCATCGCTTATAATAAGGAGGAATTCGAGCAGATCGTCGGCACCGGCCTGGAAGCCTCGCCCACCACCGAAGTGCTGATCGAGGAATCCGTGCTCGGCTGGAAGGAGTACGAGATGGAGGTCGTCCGCGACAGCGCCGACAACTGCATCATCATCTGCTCGATCGAGAACGTCGATCCGATGGGCATCCACACCGGCGACTCCGTCACCGTGGCGCCCGCCCTGACGCTCACCGACAAAGAATACCAGCGTATGCGCGACGCCTCGATCGCCTGCCTGCGCAAGATCGGCGTCGATACCGGCGGATCCAACGTGCAGTTCGGGCTGAACCCCGCAGACGGCCGCATGGTCATCATCGAGATGAATCCGCGCGTGTCGCGCTCCTCCGCGCTTGCCTCCAAGGCCACCGGCTTCCCGATCGCCAAGATCGCCGCCAAGCTCGCGGTCGGCTACACCTTGGACGAACTGAAAAACGACATCACCATGGTCACCCCGGCCAGTTTCGAGCCGACGATCGACTACGTGGTGGTGAAAATCCCCCGCTTCACCTTCGAGAAATTCCCCGGCACGCCCGCGCTGCTGACCACGTCGATGAAATCCGTCGGCGAGGCGATGGCCATCGGCCGTTCCTTCTGCGAAGCCCTGCAAAAGGGACTGCGCAGCATGGAAACCGGACTGAACGGCCTCGATTCGGTCGATCCGCCCGGCGACGGCGGCCCCGACGCCTTCCGCGCCGCGCTGTCCACGCCTCGCCCCGACCGTCTGCTGATCGCCGCGCAGGCGTTGCGCGCCGGCCTGACGATCGAGGACGTCCACAACACAACGAAATTCGACCCGTGGTTCCTGCGCGAACTCGAACGCATCATCATCGCTGAACGCGACGTCGCGGCGAACGGCTTGCCGCGCGAGGCCGGGGCATTGCGCCGCCTGAAAGCGCTCGGCTTCTCCGACAAACGCCTGGCGCAACTCACCGGCAAGGCCGAGGCGGACATCCTGCACGCCCGTGCCACCCTCGGCGTGACACCGGTCTACAAGCGCATTGACACCTGCGCCGCCGAATTCGCCTCCAAGACTCCGTATATGTATTCGACCTTCGAAGGCGGCTACGGCACCCCGGTCTGCGAGGCGGATCCCACCGATCGGACCAAGGTGATCATCCTGGGCGGCGGTCCGAACCGTATCGGCCAGGGCATCGAGTTCGACTATTGCTGCGTTCACGCCGCCTATGCGCTGCGGGACGCCGGCTTCGAGACCATCATGGTCAACTGCAACCCGGAAACCGTCAGCACCGACTACGACACCTCCGATCGGCTGTATTTCGAGCCGCTGACGGAGGAGGACGTCGTTGCGCTGATCCGCCGCGAACAGCAGAACGGCACCGTCCTCGGCTGCATCGTCCAATATGGCGGCCAAACCCCGCTGAAGCTGTCACAGGCGCTGGCGCGGGAAGGCATCCCGATCCTCGGCACTTCCGCGGATGCGATCGACCTGGCGGAAGACCGCGAGCGGTTCCAGCATTTGCTGCAACGCCTCGGCCTGCTCCAGCCCGACAACGGCATCGCCCGCTCGGCCGATGAAGCCGAGGCCATCGCCGAACGCATCGGCTATCCGGTGGTGATCCGCCCCAGCTACGTGCTCGGCGGCCGGGCGATGGAAATCGTCTACGACCGCACCGGCCTGCACCGTTACATGCGCGAGGCGGTCATCGTCTCCGGCGACAACCCGGTGCTGATCGACCGCTACCTGAACGACGCCATCGAAGTCGATGTGGACTGCATCGCCGACGGCGAAAGCGTCTACGTCGCCGGGGTGATGGAGCATATCGAGGAGGCCGGCATCCATTCTGGCGACTCCGCCTGTTCCCTGCCGCCGTATTCGCTGTCCCCCGCCATGATCACCGAACTGAAGTCGGAAACCGAGGCGCTGGCCAAGGCGCTTGGCGTCGTCGGGCTGATGAATGTGCAATACGCCATCAAGGACGACACGATCTATGTGCTGGAAGTGAACCCGCGCGCCTCCCGCACCGTCCCGTTCGTCGCCAAGGCCACCGGCGTCGCCATCGCCAAGGTCGGCGCCCGGGTGATGGCCGGGGCGAAACTCGCCACCGACTTCACGCTGGACGACGACTCGATCGCCCCGCACGTCGCGGTCAAGGAAGCCGTCTTCCCGTTCGCCCGCTTCCCCAACGTGGACACCATCCTGGGGCCGGAGATGAAATCCACCGGCGAGGTCATGGGCCTCGACTCCAGCTTCGAACGCGCCTTCGCCAAGGCGCAGCTTGGCGCCGGGGTCATTTTGCCGCTGGCCGGCACGGTGCTGCTATCGATCAAGGACGCCGACAAGAAGGGCCTGGTCGCATTGGCCCGCCGGCTGAATGACATGGGGTTCGCGATCCGCGCAACTCGCGGCACCGCCACCCGGATCAGGGACGCCGGCCTGCCGGTCACGGTGGTGAACAAGGTGCTCGAGGGCCGGCCGCATTGCGTGGATGCGATCCGCTCGGGCGAGGTGCAGCTTGTCATCAACACCGCCTCCACCCCGCAATCAGTCGCCGACAGCTTTGCGATTCGCCGCAGCGCACTGACCCATGGCGTGCCGCATTACACAACCCTGGCGGGTGCCCGGGCGGCGGTCCATGCCATTGCGGCACTCAAAGCGGGAACGCTTGAAGTTGCGCCGCTACAGTCCTACTTTCGCGGTTCGTTTTGACCAAGGCGCCGTGACCGGATTCCTCCGGCCGCGGCAGTCCACCGTGGTTTACCTAGGATTGAGGACGCGCCGTGCAGAAGTTTCCGATGACGGCCCAGGGGCTGGTACGGTTGGAGGAGGAGCTACGGACCCTGCGCTCGCAGGAACGCCCGGCCATCATTCGCGCCATCGCGGAAGCCCGCTCGCACGGCGATCTGTCGGAGAACGCGGAGTACCATGCCGCTCGCGAACGCCAGTCCTTCATCGAAGGCCGCATCCAGGAGCTTGAGGAAATCGTCGGCGGCGTTGAAGTCATCGATCCCTCCACCCTGTCCGGTTCGAACGTCAAGTTCGGCGCCCACGTCAAGCTGGTGGATGAGGAGACCGACAAGGAAGCGACCTACCAGATCGTCGGCGTCTATGAAGCCGACATCAAGGCGGCGCGCCTGTCGATCTCCTCACCGCTGGCCAAGGCGCTGATTGGCAAGAAAGTCGGCGACACCGTGTCGGTCCCCGCACCCGGCGGCGACCGGTCGTATGAGATCCTCGAAGTCAGGTTCCGCTAGAAGCGGGCGTTAGGCACAGCATCCCATGATCACGCTCGCGGACGTCGAGAAAGCGTCCGAGCGCATCGCCGGGCGGGTCATCCGCACGCCGATGTTGCCTAACCAGGCGATCTCCCGCGCGACCGGCGCGGAGGTGTTCCTGAAGCTGGACAACATGCAGGTGACCGGCGCGTTCAAGGAGCGGGGCGCGGCCAACCGGCTGGCGATGTTGTCCGACGATGAGCGTGCCAAGGGCGTGATCGCGATGTCGGCCGGCAACCATGCCCAGGCGGTGGCGCGGCATGCCAGCCTGCTGGGCATTGCCGCCACCATCGTCATGCCGAAATTCACCCCGACAACCAAGGTCAGCCGCACCCGGTCCTGGGGCGCCAACGTGCTGCTCGTCGGCGAGACCCTGGCCGAGGCGGCGGCGCATGCGCACGAACTGGCAGTTTCAGAGTCGCTGGTCTTTATCCATCCTTATGACGATCCGGGCATCATCGCCGGCCAGGGCACGCTGGCGTTGGAGATGCTGCAGGATGTGCCCGACCTCGATGCGTTGATCATTCCCGTCGGTGGCGGCGGGCTGCTCGCCGGCAGCCTGGTCGCCGCGACCGCGCTGAGCCCGGTTATCGCCGTTTTTGGCGCCGAGGTGGAAACCTATGCTCCGATGGCGCAGCGTCTGGCCGGCCGGACCGTCTCCGTCGGCGGGGCAACGATCGCCGAGGGCATCGCCGTGCGCGATATCGGCGAGATCCCGTACGAGATGGTCCGGCGCCGCATCGCGGGGATACTGGTGACCCCCGAACGCGCCATCGAGGAAGCCATCGGCCTGCTGGTGGAAGCCGCCAAGACCGTGGCCGAGGGCGCCGGTGCCGCCGGCCTCGCTGCGCTGCTGGCGTATCCCGAGCGTTTCCGCGGCAAGAAAGTCGGCATTCCCGTCACCGGCGGCAATATCGACGCCCGGATTTTGTCCAACGTGCTGCTCCGCGACCTGCTGCGCGACGGGCGGCTGCTGCGGCTGCATCTGCAAATACCCGACCGTCCCGGCGTCCTGGCGGACATCGCCGGCAAGATCGGCGATTCCGGCGGCAATATCATCGAGGTGTCACATCAGCGCCTGTTCGCCGCGGCCTCCGTCCAAGCGGCCGAGCTGGAGGTGATGGTGGAGGCGCGGGATCCGATCCATGCCAATGCGATCGTCGAGGCGCTGGAGCGGAGCTATATCGTTCGGCGGGTGTAGGCCTGGTCAGCGCGATTGGTCCCCGTCATGCCGATTTTCCCCGGCACGACGGCGGCGCCGAGTTGAGGGAACACCAGGGAGGCGTCTGATGCCAGGCTCGGTTGTGCGCGTGATGGTGTGCGGCAGCGACGACGATCATGGTTCGTCCTGGTTCGGTCCCCTGCTGCCCACGCCCGGAGAGGCCGGGTCTCGCCCTATCTCCACCGCGGAGACGGATGATTCCCAGCGCTTCGCCGAAAGGCTGATCACCGAGGCGTTCACCTATGACGTCGTTCTGCTGCTGGTCGACGGTCGAACGGGCATTCAGCCGGAGACCCGCCGTTTCGCGGCGATCGCGTCGCTCGCGGGCATCCCGCAGGCCATTGTGGCGGTGCTAGGCGCCGACCAGGCCGCGTTCGAGTCGATCGTCCGGGAGTTTAGCGCGCTGGCGCCGAAGCTGGCGTTTCAGCGGATCACGCCGATACCGCTCGGCCTGTCCGAGGATGGTGTCGCGGGCGAGGTGGCGTGGTATGCGGGACCGAGCCTGCGGGAGGTCCTGTTGGCGGCAGACAACGCGCGTCCCCGGTTGGAGAAAACCGCCGAACCGGCCGCGGCGGACGGGATCGATGCCCGTGTCGTCTGGACGCATGAGACGCCGTTGTTCCGTGGCCGCGCCTATCTGCTGATTCTCGGCGGCCGGACGGTGACGGCGACGGTGATCGACATCGCCACGCGGCTGGACCCGGAAACGCTGGACGATGTCAGCGTGCGGGAACTCGCGCAAGGCGATATCGGCCAGGTCTCGCTGTCGCTGACGCATCCGCTGGAGTGCCACACCTACGCCGAGAACCCCGAACATGGCGGAGTCCTGCTGGTCGATCGGCTCACCCGCGAAGCGGTGGGCGCCGGTTTTGTGACGGCGATACGCGCCCGCAACGCCGACATCGTCTGGCACCGGTTGGACGTGGACAAGGCGGCGCGCTCGCTGCTGAAGGACCAGAAGCCGGCGGTGCTGTGGTTCACCGGGCTGTCGGGCGCCGGCAAATCCACGATCGCCAACCTGGTGGAAAAGCGGCTGCACGCGCTGGGCCACCACACCATGATCCTGGATGGCGACAATGTCCGGCACGGGCTGAACCGCGACCTGGGCTTCTCGGAAGCAGACCGCGTTGAGAACATCCGGCGCATCGCGGAGGTCTCGCGGCTGTTCGTGGAGGCGGGGCTGATCGTCCTGGTCTCCTTCATCTCGCCGTACCGAGCCGAGCGGATGTTGGCGCGGGATCGCGTCGGTGAAGGCGAATTCCTGGAGATATTCGTCGATACCCCCATCGGCGAATGCCGCCGCCGCGATCCGAAGGGGCTGTATGAGAAGGCCGATAGCGGATTGATCCGCAATTTCACCGGCGTGGACGCTCCGTACGAGGAGCCGGATGACCCGGAGATCCAATTGCGCACGCTGGAAGGTTCAGCCGAAGCGCTGGCGGATGAGGTCGTGGCGGCGCTTCGGGCGCGCGGGAACATCGCCTGAGTCCTGTGCTCGATCCGTCCGCCGACACGCTGCAAGCCGCCATCGCCGAAGCCGCCGCATGCCGCCTGTGCGAGGCGGCCCTGCCGCTGGGTCCGCGGCCCGTGTTCCGGGTTTCCGCCACCGCCAGGGTGCTCATCATCGGCCAGGCGCCCGGCACCAAAGTCCACCTCACCGGCCTTCCCTGGAACGACCGTTCCGGCGATCGGCTGCGTTCCTGGCTTCAGATGGATCGCGAGGCTTTCTACGACGTGGCGAAGATCGCCATTGTGCCGATGGGGCTATGCTATCCGGGGCGTCTGCCGAACGGCGGGGATGCGCCACCGCGGCCCGAGTGTGCGCCGTTGTGGCTGGACCGGTTCATCCGGCTGATGCCCGAAGTCCGGCTGACACTGCTGGTGGGGTCTTATGCTTTGCGGCACCGGTTGGGGAACCGCGCGATGACCGATCGGGTGCGGAGGTTCCGCGACCTTGGCCCCGCCATCGTGCCGCTGCCGCATCCGTCGTGGCGGACGACGGGGTGGGAGCGGCGCAATCCGTGGTTCGCCGAGGAGTTGCTGCCGGTGTTGCGCCAGGCGGTGCGGGTGGCGTTGGAGTAACGGGACGCTGCCGCGCGCCTGTCCCCGATTGCCGGGGCTAATGGGCTTTGCCATACCGGCGCCGAATGGATTGATAGGAACCGTCATGCGACGCACCGTCCTGATCTTCTCCGCCATGCTGCTCGCCGCTCCGGCCGTTCGGGCCGCCGAACCGGTCCGCATCGGCATCACCACCATCCTGAGCGGACCGACAGCCGATCGGGGGCAGTCCGAGCAATACGGGGCGCAATTGGCGCTCGATCGGATCAATCAGGCCGGCGGCGTGCTGGGCCGGCCGGTCGAGGCGTTCTATGCCGATAACGCCTGCAAGCCGGACATCGGCGTGCCGGCGACGAAGCGGCTGCTGGAGCAGGAGCATGTGCCCGTCATCATCGGCGCGCTGTGCACTCCGGTGACGCACGCCATCATGCCGCTGATGCAGGAGGCCAAGGTGCCGCTGGTCATCGCGACATCCGCGGGGCAGGATTTTGTCGATGCCTCGGGTGCGGGCGGCAACGACTATGCGTTCAAGACCATCCCGTCCGAGGTCGATATCGCGCGCGGGCTGATCCGCTACCTGGCGAAGCCGGGGACAGTGAAGTCGGTTGCCGTGGTCGCGGAGACGGGCCGGTTCCCGGAAGCGAATGCGGTGGCGTTTGCCAAGGCGGCGCAGGATGCGGGCATTAAGGTGACCGCCACCGAGCTCCTGGCACCGGGCACGACCGATTTTACCGCGGTGCTGGACAAGCTGAAGGCCGGCGCGCCGGATGTTCTGCTGGCGATGCCGGGTTCGCTGACGCCGGGGTTCTTCCGCGCCTATGAAGCCTCCGGCTGGAAAGTGCCGATAAGCGGCCGGTTCGACATCGGCGCCGCCCTGGCGGCGGTTTCGCCGGGGTTCCGGGAGGCGGGCGGCCTGTCCGGCCTGACCGGAATCGTGGTGTTTTCGCCGTTGCTGGACCTGCCGGGGGTGAAGGATTTCGTTGCGTCCTATCACGCGCATTACGGGCTGGCGCCGACGCAGCGGTCATTCTTCGTGTATGAGGCGACGTATCTTGTGGTCGATGCGATCCGGCGCGCGGGTTCCGACCAGCCGGCGGCGATCGAGAAGGCGCTGAAGACAACGACAATGCCATCGTTGCTGGGCGGGACGTATGCGCCGGACGACCACAACCACGCCCACACGCCGTTGTTTGTTGTCGGGGTGAAGGACGGAAAGCCGGCCGTGGTGGCGCCGGAGTAGCGCGCCGGGTCGTTCTCTGTCCGGGCCTCCTATCGCCGCGGTGCAGGAATCGGTGGCCGAGGCAAGCCGGGCCATCCTGATAGAGGGGATCGTTCGGTCGGAAACTCAACGCGGGCTGTTGAATCCGCCGTGTGACAAAGGATTTTGGTTCGATAACGTATTGCACACCGGCAGGTCCGGCAGCAGAACGAAGTCGCTCTTCCCCGCTCGCGCGGCGTCGATGCCCGACTGAGCATCGCCTCCCACACGATCAGTGCCCCGGCACAAATCCGCTTCGATCGCCATGTCACGGGATAGGATCTTCCATAACAGGTGACCCGGGTCACAGCCCTTTCAAGCAGCGAATGAGAGGCTGCCTCAAGACGGGCCGGTGCTATCGGGCGCTTGGCGCTTTCCGGTTCCCGGCCAGGGTGTTCAGGGACAAGCTCGGGAGGTTTGCATGCAAAAGCTGGCCGGACTCCTTATTATCGCAATGGCATCTATCACCGCTGGCACGTCGATTGCGGCCGTGGTGCCGCGCGCCGCGCCGGTGCCTTCCGCGGTTGCTTCGGCCAGGGGCGCCATTCTGCTCGTCCGTGGCGGCATGGCCCCGGGGAGTATCGGCGGCATGAACCCCGGCAGCGTGGGCGGCATGAACGCGGGTGGGATGAACACCGGCGGGATGGAGGTGATTGGCGGTCCCGGGCCGGGCAACCTCCGCGGCAGCGACGAATCGACCTGCGCGCCGTCCTTCTGGAACAGGGTCTTCGGGTCGCCGGCTACGGATCGCTGCGCGGCGGTTCGCACATCTGCCGCGAAGGACCAGGGTCCAACAAAGCATGTCGTCCGGACGGCGCCACACATGGTTCGGCAGGCGTTGCGGAGCCCTCGTCCCGCGAAAACCGCCGACGCCAGCCTCATCGGTTCGGCGAGCAAATAGATCGTGTCCACACCTTGTGATTTACCCGGATGCGTGCTTTCACCCGCCCCGACTGATACAATCGATGACCCGATCATCGAGGCGTGTGCGCAGCCATGAGCCAGAACTGGGCAATTTGCGTCGGCATCGACCGCTACGACAACCTGCAGTCGTTGCAGTATGCGAAGCATGACGCGGAGGCGTTGCGCGACTTTTTCGAGACGGAAGCCGGATTCGACAAAGTGTATTACTTTGCCGAAGATGCACCGCCGATCGCAACGGATTTCGGGGAGCCGCTGCGTTCGATGCCGAGCGGTAACACGCTGCGCCGCTTCCTGCGGATTCGTTTCGAACAGGCATTCCTCAAACCCAGCGATAACTTCTGGTTCTTTTTCGCCGGTCATGGTCGGCGGGAGCGTGACCGCGATTACCTGATGCCGATCGATGCGGATCCGGGCAATGTGGCGGAGACGGCGATAGCGGTCAGTTACGTGACCGAACGCTTGCGCCGGTGCGGTGCGAAGAATGTGATTCTGCTGCTGGATGCCTGCCGCAACGATGGCGCTCGCGACGGCCAGGGCATCGGCGCCGATCGGCAGGCCGGTGTGGTGGCGGTGTCGTCATGCAGTCCGAGCGAGCGGTCGTATGAGATCGCGGACTTGCGGCACGGTGCCTTCACCTATGCTCTGCTCGAAGGATTGCGGCTGCAGGGGGAGACGAATTGCGCAACCGTCGAAAAGCTGGATCAGCACCTGCGGTATCGTGTGCCGGAGCTTTGCGACAAATATCGGAAGCCGAAGCAGACCCCGTATACCGTTGCGGAGCCGATTGAAAAACAGCATCTGATTTTGCTGCCCGCGCGCGCCAAGGCGTCCGATCTGGGGCCGCTAAGACTGGACGCGCTTCAAGCGGAGACGAAGGGCGATTTCGAAACGGCCGAGCAACTGTGGTGGCGGATCATCGCGGTATCGCCCACCGATGCCCAGGCGCATGATGCGATCAAGCGGATCGCTGCAAAGCCATCGGCTGCGGCCGGGCGTACCCGGACGGCCAGGCTGCCGGTCAGGTTGACGCGGCGGAAGGCGCTGGCCGCGGCCGGGGCGGCATCGCTGGCGGCCGGAGCTTTCATTGCCGCGCCGTCGGTGCGAAGGCAAATCAACCGCCCGGCGCTGCGGACGACATCCTTTGATGTGGTCACGGTTGACGAAAAGGGTGTCCGCATTTCCAGCGAAAGATGCACTGCCGCGGGCTTCACCGAAATGTCCGGTGCCGCGGAGATCGAGATGGTTGCCATTCCGGGTGGCAGTTTCACGATGGGATCGCCGGACAGCGAACCGCTCCGCCAGCCGGTGGAAGGTCCCCAGCATCATGTTACACTGGCTCCGTTCTTCATCAGCGCCGCACCCGTTACTCAGGCGCAGTGGTCTGCGATCGTTCTGGCGCACCCGCACCCCATCGGCCGCAATCTCGATCCAAGTCCGGGCTTTTTCCGGGGCGTCGATCTCCCGGTCGAGACCATCACCTGGAACCAGGCGCAGGAACTGTGCCTGCGCCTGACGGAGATCAGCGGGCGAACATACCGGCTGCCGACCGAAGCGGAATGGGAGTATGCCTGCCGGGCAGGGACATCGGGGCCGTTTCATTTCGGACCAACGATCGCGCCGGGGCTGGCGAATTATTGCGGCACCGGCGGCGCGGTGTGCGGCGACAGCAACGGCAAGAGCATCGCCACCGACGTTTACGATAATGTCACCTACCGATCCGGCGCCTACGACAAAGGGCCAATCGGCATCTGCCGAAACACGACCACCCGCGCGGGGACATTCCCGCCGAACCGCTTCGGCCTTTACGACATGCACGGCAATGTCTGGGAGTATTGTCTTGATGTCTGGAGCGATAATTACGCCGACGTGCCGCTGGACGGCAGCCCGAACCAGGAAGGTTCGCAGGGCGACTATCGCGTCCTGCGCGGCGGGTCCTGGTCGCACAATCCGGCGATCTGCCGTTCGGCCTATCGCGACGCGATCGACCCGACGGTGACGGGATGGCAGGGCCGCATCGGCCTGAGAGTGGTTTGCACAGTGTAGGACAGGGAGCGCGGAAAATGGCCAGTCAAGGGCTTTGGTTTGTGACCGATGTCGAAACCAGCGAAACGGTGAAGGTCGTCGAGGGCGGCCGCGGTTCCGAAGATACCGGCGGCGGCTTCGGATCGAGCGCCGTGCAGGCGGTGCGCAAAAGCCTGACGCAGCGCGTTCAGATCGACGCCGAAGACCTCAAGCGGCAGATCGGCAATCTGACCTCCGTCGTCACCGATGTGTTCGATCAGGCGCGCGGCGAGACCGGGCTTTCGCTGGACCAGGTCGAACTGTCGATCGAGGTCAGTTCCGAAGGCCAGGTCAGCATCCTCGGCAGCGGTGGCAAGCTGGAGGGGAAGGGCGGGATCAAGCTGAGTTTCAAACGAAGCCCCGCGAAGGCCTGAACCGGAGATGGTGGTGGAGCTGAGGGGAATCGAACCCCTGACCTCCTCATTGCGAACGAGGCGCTCTCCCAACTGAGCTACAGCCCCATCGCCGGTATCGCGGCGTCGGTAACAACGCCGGTCGCGAGGCGCCCCTAATGATCGGATGGGCCGCCCAAGTCAAGCGCCTCCTGATCCCAATTCGCCGCTACCGCGCCGACAGCGTCTCGAACACATCACCCACCGGCTGCAGCCCCTGGATATGCCGCCGGTGCCACAGCGCATAGAACAGCAGCTTCCAGCACGCGAACCCGTGCCGCCAGCGGCGGATGTCGCGAAACAGCGCCTCCACCTTCTCCGGATGCGCGATCTCCGCCACCCCCGCCTGCGCCGCCACCAGCGGTCCCAGCCGCGTGCCCTGGTTCTTGATCCAGGCGCCGACAGGCACCGTGAACCCGGTCTTCGGCGCAAACGGCTGCGACTCCGGCAAGTTCTGCTCCAGCCACTTGCGCAGGATCCACTTCCCCATTTTGCCCTGCAGCTTCATCCCGTCCGGCAGCCGGTATGCCGCCGCCATGATGCCCGGATCGATGAACGGAGTCCGCCCCTCCACCCCATGCGCCATCATGCAGCGGTCCAGCTTCAGCAGCAGGTCGTGCGGCAGCCAGTCCGTCATATCCAGTGCCTGCGCACCTTGCAGAACCGAGCGTCCACCCTCGCCCGCCCGGGCCTCCGCCGCCGCCATCCCGTCCCGCCACGTCGTGGGCTTTTCCCGCAACACCGGCACCCGGTCGAAGCTGCCGCCTGCCCACATCGTTTTGCCGCCGCGCCACCAGGGCAGCGTGGCTTGGCGATACCGCTTGTAGCCGCCGAAGATCTCGTCGCCGCCCTCACCGGTCAGCACCACCTTCACATCCTGACGCGCCCGCCGCGCGAGGAACCAGGACGGGATGATCGCATAGTCCATGGTCGGATCGTCCATCGCGCCGACGATCTCCGGCAGATGCTGCCAGACCATCGACTCGGTCACCTCCACCGATTCGTGCTTCGCGCCGACAGCCTTGGCGATCGCAGCGGCCTGGTCACGTTCATCCGTCGACCCCGGGGCATCGAAGCCGGCGGTAAAAGCCAGCACCGGCTGGTCGTTCAGCCGCGCCATCAGCGTGATCAGCACCGAGCTGTCGATACCGCCGGACAGGAACATCCCGTACGGCACATCGCTGCGCTGATGCAGATCGACGCTCTCCAGCAGCGCCGCATCCAGCCGCCGCATCGCGGTGTCCTCGTCGATCTCCTCCGGCGGCAGCGCCGGAATCGGGTTGATGCGGTGGCGGTCGATGATGTGGCCGTCGGAGCAGGTGATCGTCTCGCCCGGCAGCACCCGCTGAATGCCATCGAATGTGGTGTCGGCACCGGTGGTGAACTGCAACTGCAGCAGTTCCTCCACCGCGGCCGGACGCACCGCCCGCCGCACCAGACCGGCCTCCAGCAGCGCCTGCGGTTCCGACGCAAACGCCAGCCCGCCCTGGACCTGAGCGATATACAGCGGCTTGATGCCGAACGGATCGCGGCTCAGCGTCACGGTACGGCGGATTCGCTCATGGATCGCGATCGCATACATGCCGCGAAGCTGGCCGGCGTAGTCCGCCCCGTCGCGCAGCCACAGATGCAGCGGCGGCTCGCAATCGCTGTTGGTGGCGAAGCTGACCCCCGGCAGCGCCGCGCGCAGCTCACGATAGTTATAGATCTCGCCGTTCGCCACCAGGGTCGCCGGGCCGGCGAACAGCGGCTGGTCGCCGCTGACGAGGTCGATGATCGACAGCCGGTTGTGCACCAGCGCGACGCGGCCCATCACCGCGTGGCCGGAGCCGTCCGGGCCGCGATGGTGCAGGGCGTTGATCAGCTTCGTCAGCACGGCCGGATCTGGCGGAGCGGCGCCGGAAGACAGGATCAGGCCAGCAATACCGCACATACAGTCTCTCCAGAATCAGAACCGGCCCGCGATTCCCGCCGCAGCGATAGCGGGAAACATGGCGTCTGTCGCGAGAAACGACGCTTACACCGCACACACGACCCCGTTTGCACGATTCGCTGATTGTGGCGCTTGACTCGCCGCATACGGGCTTCTAGGTATCGCGCCCTCGGCCGACCCTGGGTTTCCAGTTTGGTGCGGTTGCTGGTTGCAGGCAAAAGACGCATGCGGCGCCGTCCATTTCAGAATGGACTAAGGCCGTCTGCCTCGTCACCCCGCTGGATGGGATCACTCCCGTGCCGGCGGGCTTGTTCTGTTAACTGGCGACCAACCGCAACCCCGGTAAAGCGCGAACGGAAAAGAGAAAGAGGTCCATGCCGACCATCAACCAGCTTATCGCCCACGGGCGCGAGCGGCCGAAGACCCGGAACTCGGTTCCGGCCCTTCAGGGGTGCCCGCAGAAGCGCGGCGTCTGCACGCGCGTCTACACCACGACCCCGAAGAAGCCGAACTCGGCGCTTCGTAAGGTCGCCAAGGTGCGCCTGACCAATGGGTATGAGGTCGTGAGCTATATTCCTGGTGAGGGCCATAACCTCCAGGAGCATTCGGTGGTTCTGATCCGCGGCGGACGCGTGAAGGATCTTCCCGGCGTTCGCTATCACATCCTGCGTGGCGTTCTGGACACCCAGGGCCTCCCGAAGCGTCGTCAGCGCCGGTCGCTGTATGGCGCGAAGCGGCCGAAGTAAGGGCTCGATCGTATGTCTCGTCGTCACCGCGCCGATAAGCGCGAAATCCTGCCGGACGCGAAGTTCGGCGACGTCGTCATCAGCCGTTTCATGAACGCGCTGATGTACGACGGCAAGAAGTCCGCGGCCGAGGGCATCGTCTACAATGCCCTGGACGTGCTGAAGCGCCGCGGCGGCGCTGCCGCTGATCCGGTGCGCATGTTCCATGAGGCGCTGGACAACGTGAAGCCGGCCGTCGAAGTGCGGTCACGCCGTGTCGGTGGCGCCACCTACCAGGTGCCTGTTGAAGTCCGGGCGGAGCGCCGCCAGGCTCTGGCGATCCGTTGGATCATCGATGCCGCCCGCAAGCGCGGCGAGCATACGATGCAGGACCGCCTGTCGAACGAACTGCACGACGCGGTGAACAATCGCGGTTCGGCGGTGAAGAAGCGTGAAGATACCCATCGGATGGCCGAGGCAAACAAAGCCTTCAGCCACTACCGCTGGTAGGCAACGGTTTTAACTTACAAGATCTGCTGCTGGATCTACGGAGAGCACGATGGCTAAGAGCAAATTCGAGCGGAATAAGCCGCACTGCAACATTGGCACGATCGGCCACGTCGATCATGGCAAGACCTCGCTGACCGCTGCGATCACCAAGGTTCTGGCAGAGACCGGCGGCGCGACCTTCACGGCCTACGACCAGATCGACAAGGCGCCGGAAGAGAAGGCCCGCGGCATCACGATCTCCACCGCTCACGTGGAGTATCAGACCGAGGCCCGCCACTACGCTCACGTCGATTGCCCCGGCCACGCCGACTATGTGAAGAACATGATCACCGGCGCTGCGCAGATGGATGGCGCGATCCTGGTCGTATCGGCCGCCGACGGTCCGATGCCGCAGACCCGGGAGCACATCCTGCTCGCCCGTCAGGTCGGCGTGCCCGCGCTGGTGGTGTTCCTGAACAAGTGCGACATGGTCGATGACCCGGAACTGCTCGAACTGGTCGAGATGGAAGTGCGCGAGCTGCTTTCTTCCTATCAGTTCCCCGGCGACGACATCCCCATCATCCATGGCTCCGCGCTGATGGCCCTGGAAGGCAAGAACCCGGAACTCGGCCACGACGCCATCCTGAAGCTGATGAAGGCGGTGGACGACTACATTCCGCAGCCCGAGCGTGCGCTCGACAAGCCGTTCCTGATGCCGATCGAAGACGTGTTCTCGATCTCCGGCCGCGGCACGGTGGTAACGGGCCGCGTCGAGAAGGGCATCGTCCGGGTTGGCGAGGAAGTCGAGATCGTCGGCATCAAGAACACGGTGAAGACCGTCGTGACGGGCGTCGAGATGTTCCGCAAGCTGCTCGATCAGGGCCAGGCCGGCGACAACATCGGCGCGCTGCTGCGCGGCACGAAGCGTGAGGATGTTGAGCGCGGCCAGGTTCTGGCCAAGCCCGGCTCGATCACGCCGCACACCGAGTTCAAGGCGGAAGCCTACATCCTGACGAAGGAAGAAGGCGGCCGTCACACGCCGTTCTTCACCAACTACCGGCCGCAGTTCTACTTCCGCACGACCGACGTGACGGGTGTGGTGCAGCTGCCGGAAGGCACTGAAATGGTGATGCCGGGCGACAACGTGTCGATGTCCGTCACGCTGATCGCGCCGATCGCGATGGATGCCGGTCTGCGTTTCGCGATCCGCGAGGGTGGCCGCACCGTCGGCGCCGGCGTGGTCGCCAGCATCCAAAAGTAAAGACGAAACATACCGGCGCCCGCCCGTTCAGTCGGACGGGAGGGCGCCGGTTCTCGTTTCGGCGGGGAACTTGAGAGCGAACTATGGACAATCAGAATATCCGCATCCGTCTTAAGGCTTACGATCACCGCGTGCTGGACAACAGCACGAAGGAGATCGTGAACACGGCCAAGCGCACGGGTGCCCGGGTTCGCGGACCGATCCCGCTGCCGACCCATATTGAACGGTTCACGGTCAACCGCTCCCCGCACGTCGACAAGAAAAGCCGCGAGCAGTTTGAAATCCGGACGCATCGCCGCCTGCTCGATATCGTGGAGCCGACGCCGCAGACGGTGGACGCGCTGATGAAGCTCGACCTCGCCGCCGGCGTCGACGTTGAGATCAAGATCTAAGATCATGCCCCAGCCCCTACGCACCGGTCTCCTGGCCAAAAAGCTCGGCATGACCCGGATATTCAAGGATGACGGCACGCATGTGCCCGTCACCGTCCTGTTCCTGGACCAGGTCCAGGTCGTGGCCGCGCGCACTCTGGAAAGGGACGGCTACACCGCTGTCCAGATCGGCTACGGCAAGGCCAAGGTGAAGAACGTCACCCAGCCGCAGCGCGGCCACTTCGCCAAGGCGAAGGTGGAGCCGAAGCAGAAGCTGGTGGAATTCCGCGTCGCCGAGGATGCGTTGCTTGAGCCGGGCGCGACCCTGTCCGCCGCGCATTTCAGCGCCGGCCAGAAGGTCGATGTCACCGGCACCTCGAAGGGCAAGGGCTTCGCCGGCGGCATGAAGCGCTGGAACTTCGCGGGTCTTGAAGCCTCGCACGGCGTGTCGGTCAGCCACCGTTCGCTGGGGTCCACGGGTAACCGCCAGGATCCGGGCAAGACCTTCAAGAACAAGAAGATGGCCGGCCATCTCGGCGTCGAGCGGATCACCACCCAGAATGTGGAAGTGGCTGCCGTGGACGCCGAAAAGGGCCTGGTGATGATCAAGGGTGCCGTGCCGGGCAGCAAGAATGGCTACGTGCTGGTGCGCGATGCGGTCAAGCGCGCGCGCCCGGCCGATGCGGCCTGGCCGGCGGCGCTCGTTGACGCCCCCGCGGCGGGCTGAGGAACAGGCAGATGCAGGTCGATATCATCACGCTTGAAAACGCCGCTGCCGGCAGCGCCGAGTTGCCGGACGACATTTTCAAGATCACGCCGCGCCCGGACATCATGGCGCGCGTCGTTCATTGGCAGTTGTCGAAGCGCCGCGCCGGCACGCACAAGGTCAAGGGGCTGTCGGAAGTCTCCGGCACGACCAAGAAGCCTTATAAGCAGAAGGGCACCGGCAACGCCCGTCAGGGCAGCCTGCGCGCGCCGCAGTTCCGCACCGGCGGTGTGGTCCACGGCCCGGTCGTGCGTTCGCACGCCTACAGCCTGAACAAGAAGGTCCGCCGCCTCGGCCTGATCTCCGCGCTGTCGCAGAAGCTGGCTGAGACCAAGCTGGTGGTGCTGGACGCCGCGGTCACCGCCGGCAAGACCGGCGAACTGGCGAAGAAGGTCAAGGCGCTGGGCTGGTCCTCAGCGCTGATCATCGACGGCGGCATCGTGGATGAGGGCTTCCTGCGCGCCAGCCGCAATATCCACAAGCTGGATGTGCTGCCGGCGATCGGGGCGAATGTCTACGACATCCTGAACCATGACGTGCTGGCGATCACCACGGCCGGTCTGGAAAGCCTGAAGGCGCGCCTGAACCCGGCACCTGCCGCAGCCGCCGGAGAAGCCGCATGACCGCCGCCCCGAAGAAGCCTCTGTCAAAGGAGGCGATCTACACAATCATCCGCTCGCCGCTGATCACCGAGAAGATGACGATCCTGTCCGAGCAAAATCAGGTCGGCTTCAAGGTTTCGATCGACGCGTCCAAGCCCGAAATCGCCGCGGCGGTCGAGGCACTGTTCAACGTGAAGGTCACGGCTGTGAATACCCTGATCCAAAAGGGCAAGACCAAGCGCTTCAAGGGACGGCCGGGCGTACGTTCGGACGTCAAGAAAGCCATCGTGACCTTGGCCCCGGGCCAGGCGATCGATTTCACCACCGGCCTCGCATAAGGCTCGCGGAAGATGGCACTCAGGCAATTCAATCCAGTCACGCCCAGCCTTCGCGGCACCGTGCTGATCGAGCGTTCCGAACTGTGGAAGGGCAAGCCCCTCAAGGGTCTGACCGAAGGCCAGCATAGCCATGGCGGACGCAACAACCACGGCCGCATCACCAGCCGGTTCCGTGGCGGCGGACACAAGCAGTCCTACCGCGTCGTCGATTTCAAGCGCCGCAAGTTCGACGTGGCGGCGACGGTCGAGCGGCTGGAATACGATCCGAACCGCACCGCGTTCATCGCGCTGATAAAGTACGCCGATGGCGAGCTGTCGTACATCCTGGCGCCGCAGCGCCTGAAGGTTGGCGACCAGGTCATCGCCGGCGCCAAGGTCGATATCAAGCCGGGCAACGCGATGCCTCTCGGCGCGATGCCGGTCGGCACGATCATCCACAACGTCGAGATGAAAGTCGGCGCCGGTGGCAAGATCGCCCGCTCCGCCGGGACCTATGCCCAGCTCGTCGGCAAGGACGCCGGCTATGCGCAGATCAAGCTGCAGTCCGGCGAACTACGCCTGGTGCGCGGTGAGTGCATCGCCTCCGTCGGCGCCGTGTCCAATCCGGACAACATGAACCAGAAGCTCGGCAAGGCCGGGCGCACGCGCTGGCTCGGCTTCCGGCCGCACAACCGCGGTGTCGTCATGAACCCGGTCGATCACCCGCTGGGCGGCGGCGAAGGCCGCAGCTCCGGTGGCCGTCACCCGGTTTCCCCGTGGGGTCAGCCGGCCAAGGGCTACAAGACTCGCGGCAACAAGCGGACGGACAGCCTGATCATCCGCCGCCGTAACAAGGGTAAGTAAGAGATGGCGCGTTCCGTATGGAAGGGACCGTTCGTCGACGGTTACCTGCTGGCCAAGGCCGAAGCCGCGAAGGCATCGTCGCGCAACGAGATCATCAAGATCTGGTCGCGCCGCTCGACGATCCTGCCGCAGTTCGTCGGCCTGACGTTCGGCGTCTATAACGGCCACAAGTTCCTGCCAGTGCAGGTCAACGAGAACATGGTCGGCCACAAGTTCGGCGAGTTCTCGCCGACACGCACCTTCAGCGGCCACGCCGCTGACAAGAAGGCGAGGCGCGGCTGACATGAGCAAGCCGAAACACGACCGTGGCCTCCCCAGTACGGAAGCGCAGGCGATCGTCAGCAATCTGCGCGTCAGCCCGCGCAAGCTGAACCTGGTCGCCGGGATGATCCGCAATCTGCCGGCCCAGCGCGCCGTCGCGACGCTGACCTTCAGCAAGCGCCGCATCGCCGATCAGGTGAAGAAGGCGCTGGAAAGCGCCATCGCCAACGCCGAGAACAATCACCAGCTCGACGTCGATCGCCTGGTCGTCGCCCGCGCCGAAGTCGGCCGCTCCATCGTGATGCGCCGCTTCCATGCCCGCGGTCGTGGCCGTGCCTCGCGGGTCGAAAAGTGGTTCAGCCACCTGAAGATCGTCGTCGCGGAGCGGGCGCAGGAAGAAGAGGAGACCGCATAAGATGGGTCACAAAGTCAATCCGGTCGGTCTCCGCCTCGGCATCAACCGCACCTGGGACAGCCGCTGGTTCGCCGGCACCGACTATTCCAAGCTGCTGCATGAAGACATCAAGCTGCGCAACCACCTGCGCACCAAGCTGCGCGGCGCGGGCGTTTCCCGCGTGGTGATCGAGCGTCCGGCGAAGAAGCCGCGCGTGACGATCTACGCGGCTCGCCCTGGTGTCGTCATCGGCAAGAAGGGTCAGGACATCGAGGTCCTGAAGAAGGAACTGACCAAACTGGCTCGCGCCGAGGTCAACCTGAACATCGTCGAAATCCGCAAGCCGGAAATCGATGCGACCCTGGTGGCCGAGAACATCGCCCAGCAGCTCGAACGCCGCGTTGCCTTCCGCCGCGCCATGAAGCGGGCCGTGCAGTCGGCCATGCGCCTCGGCGCCCAGGGCATCCGCATCAACTGCGGCGGCCGTCTGGGCGGCGCGGAAATCGCCCGGGTGGAGTGGTATCGTGAAGGCCGAGTGCCGTTGCACACGCTGCGCGCCGACATCGACTACGGCGTCGCCACGGCGAAGACGACCTATGGGACGTGCGGCGTGAAGGTGTGGGTGTTCAAGGGCGAGATCCTGGCCCACGACCCGATGGCTCAGGACCGCAAGGCTGCCGAGCAGGCGCCGCAGCGGTAGATGGATTGGTAAAGTCAGATGCTCTCTCCGAAGCGCACCAAGTATCGCAAGCAGCACAAGGGCCGCATCCACGGCGCGTCCAAGGGCGGCACCACGCTGAATTTCGGCACCTACGGCCTCAAGGCCCTGGCGCCGGAGCGGATCACCGCCCGTCAGATCGAGTCGGCTCGTCGTGCGATCACCCGCGCGATGAAGCGTGCCGGCCGCGTGTGGATCCGGATCTTTCCGGATGTGCCCGTGTCCACCAAGCCCGCCGAAGTCCGCATGGGTTCCGGCAAGGGTGCGCCGGAGTTCTGGGTGGCGCGCGTCGCCCCCGGCCGCATCATGTTCGAAATCGACGGCGTGACGCCGGAACTGGCGCGCGAGGCTCTGACGCTTGGGGCGGCGAAGCTGCCGATACGGACCAAGTTCATTGCGCGGGTTGGAGACGCCTGATGGCCAAGAATGTTCTCTACAAGGCTGGCGACGTCCGCGCGAAGACGCCGGACCAGTTGTCGGACCTGCTGCTGGACCTGCGCAAGGAGCAGTTCAACCTGCGCTTCCAGCGGGCCACCGGCCAGCAGGAAGGCACCGGCCGGGTGCGTGAAGTTCGTCGTGAGATCGCTCGCGTGAAAACAATCCAGGCGGAAAAAGTTCGTTCCGCCGGCAAGTCGTAAAGGAGAGGGCGATGCCAAGGCGCGTCCTGACAGGGCGAGTGACCAGCGACAAGATGGACAAGACCATTACGGTGCTTGTCGATCGCCGCGTGATGCACCCGCTGTATAAGAAGTTCATCCGCAAGTCGAAGAAGTATGCGGCGCACGACGAAGCCAACGTCGCCAAGATCGGCGATCTGGTGCGCATCGTCGAATGCCCGCCGATCAGCAAGCGGAAGACCTGGACTCTCGTTGAGCGTAACGGTCAGGTTGTGGGCGATGCGTCCGACGAAGCCGTCGCGCTGGTCGAGGCCCATCCCGCGCCGCCCGCGCCCGCGCCGTCGGTGCCCGCGCCGCCAGCGGCGACAGCGTAAGGGAGACGCCCGATGATCCAGGTAGAGAGCCATCTCGAAGTCGCTGACAACTCCGGTGCGCGCCGCGTGATGTGCATCAAGGTGCTCGGCGGCTCCAAGCGCAAGACCGCTTCCGTCGGCGATGTCATCGTCGTGTCGATCAAGGAAGCGATTCCCCGCGGCAAGGTGAAGAAGGGCGACGTCCACCAGGCGGTGATCGTGCGCACATCGTTCCCGGTGCGCCGCGCCGATGGCAGCGCCATCCGCTTCGACCGCAACGCCGCCGTGCTGATCAACAAGCAGCAGGAGCCTATCGGCACCCGCATCTTCGGGCCGGTGGTGCGTGAACTGCGCGGACGCAAGTTCATGAAGATCATCTCTCTTGCGCCTGAGGTGCTGTGATGGCCGCGCGTATCCGTAAGGGCGACGTCGTCCTGGTGACGACCGGCAAGAGCAAGGGCCAGCGCGGCGAAGTGCTGCAGGTGTTCCCGGATGCCGGCCGTGCGATCGTAAAGGGCGCCGCCATGGCGCGCCACCACACCAAGCCGACTGGCATGGGGCAGCCCGGTGGCATCGTCGACCGTGAGGCCGCGATCGACCTGTCCAACCTGAAGCTGATCGACCCCAAGAGCGAAAAGCCGACCAAGGTTGGCTTCCGTATCCTTGAGGGCGGCCGGAAAGTCCGGTTCGCCAAGGCGACCGGCGAAGTGATCGAAAGCTGAGGCAATGAGCGGCACCAAGAATCAGAAGGGCGGCGCGAAGCCGTCCGCCAAGAACGCGGGGCCTCGCGGCTCCGGCGGGCCTCCGGCCGGCAAGGAAGCGCAGCGCGCGGCCCGCCGGGTGGAGATGGTTGGCGTCGATGCGCCGGTCACGTCCCCCGAGGATCTGCCCCGCTTCCTGGAGCGCTATCGCACGGAGATCCGGGCGAAGCTTCAGGCCGAGTTCGGCTATAAGAACGTGATGGAAATTCCGAAGCTGGAAAAGATCGTCCTGAACATGGGCGTCGGCGAAGCGACGGGCGATCAGAAGAAGCTCGACGCCGCAGTCGGCGAGCTGAATTCCATCGCCGGTCAGCGCCCGGTCAAGACGGTGGCGAAGAAGGCGATCGCCGGCTTCAAGATCCGCAAGGGTTTGCCCATCGGCTGCAAGGTCACGCTCCGCAAGGCGCGTATGTATGAGTTCCTGGATCGTCTGGTCACCATCGCCCTGCCGCGCGTCCGCGACTTCCGCGGCATCACCGGCAAGGGTTTCGACGGCCGTGGCAACTTCGCCATGGGCCTGAAGGAGCAGATCATCTTCCCGGAAATCAACTACGACCGGGTGGACACTGTTCGCGGCATGGACATTCAGTTCGTGACCACCGCGAAGACCGACGCCGAAGCGAAGGCCCTGCTCAAGGCTTTCGACCTACCTTTCGCCAACTGAGTTTTAGGAAAACCCCCGCCACCCGGCCCATCCGGGCAGGCGGCAGGTTCCGGAGGATTTATACAGGATGGCCAAAACTTCCCAGGTCAACCGCAATGTGATGCGGGAGAAGATGGCGAAGCGCGACAAGTCGAAGCGCAAGGCCCTGAAGGACGTTCTGATGGACCGGACGCTTCCGGTCGAGGATCGCTTCAACGCGTCGCTGAAGCTGGCGCAACTGCCGCGCAATGGTGCCGCGGTGCGGGTGCGCCTGCGTTGCGAATTGACCGGCCGCTCACGCGGGAATTACCGCAAGTTCAAGCTTTGCCGTATCGCCCTGCGCGATCTGGCCAGTGCCGGGCAAATCCCCGGTATGGTCAAGGCGAGCTGGTAAGGGAACGACACGATGTCAATGTCCGATCCCTTGGGGGATATGCTGACCCGCATCCGCAATGCGCAGCGCGCCCGGCACTCCGTGTGCCTCGCGCCGGCGTCGAAGTTGCGGGCGAACGTGCTGGGTGTGCTGAAGCGTGAAGGCTTCATCCGCGGTTACGCCGCCGAGGAAGTGCGTCCCGGTGTCGCCAACCTGCGCATCGAGCTGAAATACAATGAGGGTGAACCGGTCATCAAGGAGATCAGCCGCGTCTCCAAGCCGGGCCGCCGCGTGTATGCGAAAATCAAGGAACTGCCGCGGGTCTATGCCGGCCTGGGTATTTCCATCCTGTCCACGCCTCGCGGCGTGATGAGCGATGCCGAGGCACGCGCCGCCAATGTTGGCGGCGAAGTCCTCTGCCGCGTGTTCTAAGGGGATTGCGCGTATGTCACGCGTCGGAAAATATCCGGTCGAAATTCCCGCCGGTGTGCAGGTTGCCATCGCCGGGGGCATACTGACCGCGAAGGGCAAGCTCGGGGAACTGAAGCTGCCGCTAACCGATCTGGTCGAGACCACGGTCGACGGCAACCATGTCTCGGTGAAGCCGAACAGCAGCCAGGCGCAGGCCCGGATGATGTGGGGCACCACCCGGGCGCTGATCGCCACCATGGTGAAGGGCGTCTCCGTCGGCTTTACCAAGTCGCTGGAGATCACCGGCACAGGCTATCGCGCCGCGGTGCAGGGCAAGAACCTGGAGATCAACCTGGGTTTCTCGCATCCCGTGATCTACCCGGTGCCGGAAGGCATCAAGATCACCTGCGAGAAGCCGACTTCGATCAAGGTAGAAGGCGTGGACAAGCGCCTGGTTGGTCAGGTTGCCTCGGAGATCCGGGCGTTCCGCCCGCCGGAGCCCTATAAGGGCAAGGGCGCGCGCTACAGCGACGAGATCATCCGGCGCAAGGAAGGTAAGAAGAAATGAGCGCCAAGCAGGATCTCGCCACCCGCCGCAAGGCACGGCTGCGTTTCCAGATCAAGCACAAGGCCAATGGCCGTCCGCGCTTGTCGGTGTTTCGCTCGGGCAAGAATATCTATGCCCAGGTCATCGACGATGCGAAAGGCCACACGGTCGCTGCTGCTTCGTCGCTGGATGCGGATCTGAAGGCCGCGCTGAAGACCGGGGCCGACAAGGCCGCCGCCGCGGCGGTGGGCAAGCTGGTCGCCGAACGCGCTTTGGCCGCCGGCATCAAGCAGGTGGTCTTCGACCGCGGCTCTTATCTTTACCACGGCCGGGTGAAGACCCTGGCCGATGCCGCCCGCGAGGGCGGGTTGGACTTCTAAGGGAAATTGTAATGGCACGTGAACCGAGAGAAGGTGGCGGCCGTGGCCGGGATCGTGACCGCAGCGGTGGCGGAGACCGCGAGCCCGATGACGGCATCATCGACAAGCTGGTGACCATCAACCGCGTCGCCAAGGTGGTGAAGGGCGGACGCCGGTTCGCTTTTGCCGCGCTGGTGGTGGTTGGCGACCAGAAGGGCCGCGTCGGTTATGGCGCTGGCAAGGCGCGCGAAGTGCCGGAGGCCATCCGCAAGGCGACCGAACGTGCCAAGCGCGGCATGATCCGGGTGCCGATGAAGGAAGGCCGCACGCTCCACCACGACGTCGAAGGTCACTTCGGCGCCGGTAACGTGATCCTGCGTTCGGCCACGGCCGGCACCGGGATCATCGCCGGTGGCCCGCTGCGCGCGGTGTTTGAAACGCTGGGTATTGGCGATGTGGTGGCCAAGAGCCTCGGCAGCCGCAACCCGCATAACATGGTGAAGGCGGCTTTCGCGGCACTGCAGAAGGTGGCCAGCCCTCGTTCGGTCGCCACGCGCCGCGGCAAGAAGGTGCCGGAACTGTTCGGCCGCCGTGAGGCGCATGGTGCGGCTCCGACCCAGGAGGCACCGGCGAATGGCTAAGGTACGCGTCACGCAGATCAAGTCGGCTCTGGGCCGCAAGCCGGGCCAGAAGGAAACTCTGGTCGGGCTTGGCCTGAACAAGATCCGCGCCACCCGGGAGCTGGAGGATACCCCCTCGGCTCGCGGCATGATCCTGAAGGTGGCTCATCTGATCAAGGTCGAGGAGCTTTCCTGACATGACCATCCTGAACGACCTGCGCGACAATCCGGGCGCGCGGCTGAAGTCGAAGCGGCTGGGCCGCGGCATCGGCTCCGGCAAGGGCAAGACCTCCGGCAAGGGCGTCAAGGGCCAGAAGGCACGCGAAGGCGTTGCGCTGAACGGCTTCGAAGGCGGCCAGTTGCCGTTGTATCGGCGGTTGCCGAAGCGCGGGTTCACCAACCTGTTCCGCAAGGAATATGCGCCGGTGAATCTCGGTTCGCTGAACGCCGCGATCGAAAACGGCAAGATCGACGGCGGCCAGCCGATTACCGAGGCGATTCTGGTCGCCGCCGGCCTGGCTGACGGCGCTTTGGCTGGCGTTCGCCTGCTTGCGGACGGCAAGATCACCCGCGCGATCACCATCACCGTCTCCGGCGCTTCGGCGACGGCGAAGGCGGCGGTGGAAGAAGCCGGCGGCACGGTGACCACGACGGTCGCGCCGAAGGTGAAGCCGGAAGCGGCCGCCGCGGCCTGAACGGCTTGATATGCTGAAGCGAAAGCCGCGCGGCTGCCGTCACCGGCCCGCGTGGCTTTTTGCTTATCCAGTCCGGAAGTTTAACCGGCAAATGGCTTGCACAGGCTGCCGCTCGGACTGACAATAGAGCGCGACCGCAAAGGGACATCCCATGGCTTCCGCTGCCGAACAGCTCGCAGCTAATCTCAATATGGGCGTCTTTTCGAAGGCGACCGAACTCAAGCAGCGAATCTGGTTCACCCTGGGCGCGCTGATCGTCTACCGGCTGGGCACCTATATCCCGTTGCCGGGCGTGGATGCGTCGGTGATGAACGAGATGATGTCGCAGCACGGCGGCGGCATCCTGGGCATGTTCGACATGTTCACCGGCGGCGCGCTGCGGCGGATGACGATCTTCGCGCTGAACATCATGCCGTATATCAGCGCCAGCATCATCGTGCAGCTGATGACCTCGGCCATCCCGACGCTGGAGGCGCTGAAGAAGGAAGGCGAGTCCGGCCGCAAGAAGCTGAACCAGTACACCCGCTATTTGACGGTGCTGATCGCCACTTTCCAGTCCTACGGTATCTCGGTAGGCTTGGAGAGCATGCATGGCAGCTTCGGCACCGCGGTGATCGACCCCGGCTGGTTCTTCCGCTTCTCCGCCGTCATCACCCTTGTCGGCGGCACCATGTTCCTGATGTGGATCGGCGAGCAGATCACCGCCCGCGGCATCGGCAACGGCACGTCGCTGATCATCATGGCCGGGATCGTCGCCAACCTGCCGAGCGCCTTCGCCTCGATGCTCGAACTTGGCCGCACCGGCGCGCTGTCGCCGTTCTTCATCCTGTTGTTTGTGGTGATCGCGGTGCTGACGATCATGGCGATCGTCTTCGTCGAGCGCGCCCAGCGCCGAATACCCGTGCAATATCCCAAGCGCCAGGTCGGCAACCGCATGTTCGGCGGCGACACCACGCATATTCCGCTGAAGATCAACACCTCGGGCGTGATCCCGCCGATTTTCGCCTCGTCGATCCTGCTGATTCCGGCGACCATCGCGGGCTTTGCGACCAACGCCCCGGGCTGGGTGCAGTGGATCGCCGGACAGCTCGCGCATGGCCAGCCGCTCTATCTGGCGCTGTATGCGTTCATGATCATCTTCTTCTCGTATTTCTATACCTCCATCGTGTTCAACCCGGAGGAGACGGCGGATAACCTGAAGAAATACGGCGGCTTCATTCCGGGCATCCGGCCCGGCAGCGCCACGGCCGACTACTTCGACCGGATACTGACCCGGCTGACCACCGTCGGCGGCATCTACCTGGTGATCATCTGCCTGCTGCCGGAAGTGCTGATCACCGATTACGGGCTGCCCTTCTACTTCGGCGGCACCTCGATCCTGATCGTCGTGTCGGTTACCATGGACACTGTCACGCAGGTGCAGTCGCACCTGATCGCTCACCAATATGAGGGCCTTATGCGCAAGGCCCGGCCAAAGGGACGCAGGTGAAACTCATACTTCTAGGCCCGCCGGGCGCGGGCAAAGGCACTCAGGCAAAACGTCTGGAAGAACGCTACGGCATTCTGCAGCTCTCGACCGGCGACATGCTGCGCGCCGAGGTCGCCGCGGGCAGCCCCGTCGGCCAGGAGGCGAAGGCGGTCATGCAAGCCGGGCAGCTCGTCTCCGACGACATCCTGGTGCGCATGCTGGCGTCGCGGCTGGAAAAGCCGGACGTGGCGCATGGCTTCATCCTGGACGGCTTCCCGCGCACCGTGCCGCAGGCCGTGGCGCTGGACAAAATGCTGGCCGAACGCGGCGTCAAGCTGGACGCAGTGATCGAACTGAAGGTTGACGACTCGGCGTTGGTCGATCGCATCGCCGGGCGGTTCACCTGCGCGAAGTGCGGCAACGGCTATCACGATTCGTTCAAGCCGACGGCGAAACCCGGCGTGTGCGACGTGTGCGGGGCGACCGAATTCACCCGCCGCGCCGACGACAACCGCGAGACCGTCGCGGCCCGCCTGGTCGCCTATCATGCCCAGACGGCGCCGATTATTCCCCATTATGCCGCCACCGGGATCTTGCGGACGGTGGATGGAATGGCTGATATTCATGAGGTTTCCAGGCAGATCGACGCTGCGCTTGCGGGTTGAGCCGAGGAAGACTTGGGGGGTCTCACGAAGAGTTGATAACTCTTCGTTGACTCCTGCGTGGCGGAAACTATAGTCCCGCGTTCCGGCGCAACCCCATATGGGGGGTGGGCGCCGCTTGCGCGTATTTCAGCCTTTCGGGGCAGTAGGGTCCGGTCAAGCCCGGACGACAGGAGAATCCAGCGTGGCGCGTATTGCCGGCGTGAACATCCCGACGAATAAGCGAGTGACCATCGGGCTTCGCTATATCTTTGGAATCGGCCCGACCAAAGCGGCCGAAATCTGCCAGAAGCTTAGCATCCCCGACGAACGTCGCGTCAACCAGCTTTCGGATGAGGAGATCCTCCGTATCCGTGAACTGATCGACCGCGAGTATCGCGTCGAAGGCGATCTGCGGCGTGAAGTGTCGATGAACATCAAGCGGCTGATGGATCTGGGCTGCTATCGCGGCCTGCGGCATCGCCGTGGCCTGCCTGTGCGCGGTCAGCGGACGCATACCAATGCGCGCACCCGCAAGGGCAAGGCCGTCGCCATCGCCGGCAAGAAGAAAGTTACCAAATAATTCGGCCTCTCCGGCCGCTCGATTCGGATATCATTGCCGCGCCGGCTTCCGGCGCGGTCAGCAGTTGAAGCAGGATCAAGAACCATGGCGAAACCCGCCGCATCCGCCCGGCCTCGCCGTAAGGAACGGAAGAACATCATCGCCGGCGTGGCGCACGTCGCCGCGACGTTCAACAACACCGTGATCACGATCACCGACGCCCAGGGTAACGCCATCGCGTGGTCCTCCGCCGGCAGCCAGGGCTTTAAGGGCAGCCGCAAGTCCACCCCGTACGCGGCCCAGGTGGCTGCCGAGGACGCCGGCAAGAAGGCGCGCGAGCACGGTATGGAGACTCTGGAGATCGAAGTCAGCGGTCCCGGTTCGGGCCGTGAGAGCGCGCTGCGTGCGCTCCAGGCCGTCGGCTTCGCCGTGTCGACAATCCGCGACATGACCCCGATTCCACATAATGGCTGCCGGCCGCGCAAGCGCCGCCGCGTCTAATGGCTACGCCTCGGCTGGTGTGTCCGGCCGGGGCGGGTTCCAAGGGTTCAGGCCCGCGGGTTGAGGTTTGACACTGTCCAACGGACGTGAACCGCGCCCGACGCGGTTCGAAAGGTGTTATTCGCATGAGACAGAGCGCAGTTATCCAGAGAAATTGGCAGTCTCTGATCAAGCCGGAGAAGCTGGAAGTCGAGCCAGGCGCCGATCCGTCACGCGTAGCCACCGTCGTGGCCGAACCGCTGGAGCGCGGCTTCGGCATGACGTTGGGCAATGCCATTCGGCGCATCCTGCTGTCGTCGCTGCAAGGCGCCGCCGTCACGGCCGTGCAGATCGACGGCGTGCTGCACGAATTCAGCAGCGTGCCGGGCGTCCGCGAGGATGTTACCGACATCGTGCTGAACATCAAGCAGCTCGCGCTGCGGATGCACGGCGAAGGCCCCAAGCGCATGACGCTGACCGCGACCGGTCCGGGGGAAGTGCGCGCCGGGCAGATCCAGGCCGGGCACGACATCGACATCATGAACCCGGAACTGGTCATCTGCACCCTGGATGACGGGGTGAAGCTGGGCATGGAGTTCACGGTCAACCTCGGCAAGGGCTATCAGCCCTCCACCGTCAACCGTCCGGAAGATGCGCCCATCGGCCTGATCCCGATCGACTCCATCTATTCGCCGGTGCGCCGCGTGTCGTATAGCGTTGCCCAAACCCGTGTGGGTCAGGTCACCGACTATGACAAGCTGCTGCTGACGGTGGAAACCAACGGCGCGGTGACCCCGGAAGACTCCGTCGCGCTGGCCGCGCGCATCCTGCAGGACCAGTTGCAGTTGTTCATCAACTTCGATGAGCCGCAGCAGATCCGCCTGGAGGAGCCGCAGGACGACCTGCCGTTCAACCGCAACCTGTTGCGCAAGGTGGACGAACTGGAACTGTCGGTCCGCAGTGCCAACTGCCTGAAGAACGACAACATCGTCTATATCGGCGATCTGGTGCAGAAGTCCGAACAGGAAATGCTGCGCACGCCGAACTTTGGGCGTAAGTCCCTGAACGAGATCAAGGAGGTTCTCACCTCCATGGGCCTCGGCCTGGGCATGAGCGTTGCCGGCTGGCCGCCGGAAAATATCGAGGACCTGGCCAAGCGGCTCGAAGAGCCGTTCTGAGCCGGCATTAGGGAAACAGTTACATGCGTCACGGAGTTGCCGGCCGGAAGCTCGGCGTTACCTCTACTCATCGCCTCGCCATGTTCCGGAACCTGGCGCATGCGCTGCTCAAGCACGAGCAGATCACCACGACCCTGCCGAAGGCGAAGGAGCTGCGTCCGGTAGCGGAGAAGCTGATCACCCTGGGCAAGAAGGGTGGTCTGGCGAACAAGCGGCTCGCCTATGCCGAACTGCGGGACGATGTCATCGTCAGCAAGCTGTTCAGCACGCTAGCCGTTCGGTACAAGGCGCGGGCCGGCGGCTATACCCGGGTGCTGAAGGCGGGCATTCGCTACGGCGATGCCGCCGATATGGCGGTGATCGAACTCGTTGACCGCGACGTGTCGGCGAAGGGCCAGGATAGCGGGCCGGTTGCGGAGAAGGACGAAGAAACAGAAGAGTAGGCGCGCAACTCCCGCGTTCGCGACCAATACCGTGGCGGGCGTGTGACCGGTATTTTTGTCGGGATCGTGCCGGCGACAAACCCGTTGGCCGCCTGCGAAGGCGGTCATACCAGACTGCGTCAAGGTTGGCGGGTGGCCGGTTGGTGCCCAGAGTCATGACGGGCGTTCGCCTGCTGTGACTCTGAGGTGAGCGCGCCAATGGAAAAAGTTCGGCGCGCACTGGTCGAAGACAGGCCTGGCCGTGATATGTCGCGACCGCCCCCCTTTTCGCAGGACCAGAGCACTGACTGGAAAGGCGATTCGCGGTCTACACCGTCATGGCCCGCACGAGCCGTGCCATGACGACAAGCTCGCCGGGACGATTTCCATCCGCCTGAAGACGCTCCGTTAGAATACTTATGGCGCGTAGCGCTCTCCAACGTAGAAGGCATTTTCTGCCGGCGCTGGTCGCCACCTCAATGGTCCGAATCCGGCGTGGCCCCGGGGCGTGACGACGAGGTAGTTCGCGCCGACATTCACGCCGGACGGCGGACCGGATCGTCTAAAAAATGTCAGTATGCCCCAAAAAATAGCAGATGCTAGCAAACGTCCGGCTGATGCTCTTGAAGAGCAGAAATCAGACGTAGCGCCAAAATTGTATCATTCTTGCAGTGTCGTGCCGGCTCTGCCGTGAGCCGCCTTCCGACACACCCGCCATAGATCTACCCATTTCGTATGAATCTCGTTTATTTTCGGTAATCGTGATGGTATGGTTTCGTCACTGAATATCAATGGCCGATCGGTTATCTGGGGGCGCTGCTCCCAGCGTCCGTGGTGCTTTGCGGCAAAGGACGGGGACAGAGATGGCAACTTACACCTGGAATGCGGGAACCGCAGGCACTTGGTCCGTTGGAACGAACTGGAGCGCTTACCCTGCGGACTGGATCTCGTCGGCCGGGACACTTTCCACCTATTTCCCCACCGACAGCCTCACGCTGAACACTGGATACGCACTCTCCCTCTCGCTCTTGGCCCCCAGCGAGACCCTCTCCACCATAAGTGTCGGCCCCGGCACGTTGACACTCTCCTCTGTAGCAACCGCCAGCGACTCTCTGATAGTTTCAAACGTCAATCTGACGGGATCAGGTAACCTCGACGTCGCACAGCAAACATCCGGCACTTACCAAAACTATCTCAATGTAGGCAACATCAATGCCGGGGGCACCGGCACGATCGCCATCGGCAGTGGAACGATCGTCACGCTCAATTCGGTTTTGCGGCTTGGAGGCGGCACTGTCGGCTCCGGTGAGACGATCCAAAACCAAGGTCAGTTGCAGATCTCGAACACGGTCACGCTTGCGGGCACTCTAACCACGTCCGGCTCCAACGCAGGCACCGCGCTAATCGTAAACGGTGGCACGTTGGACATCGAGGGTACCGCCTCAAAGACGGCAATCGTCAGCAACGAAGCAATCAAGTTCAGCGGGACCTTAGCTCAGGAACTGATCCTCGGAAACCACACCTCGTGGTCCAGCAACGATCAGGTGCAGGCTTTTGGAACATTAGACACGATCAACTTCGGCTCGGCGACAATCAATAACGTCACCACTGCCGGTGCATCCGGTTTCAATATTAACCTGAACGACGGCGTTAGCGTCTTCCTGTATCGCCCCATTGGCTACGCCGACAACTCTGGCGCCTTCCTCTCCATCAGCCAAGATATCGCCGCCAATCCCAATGCCTGGCATGGCGCAAGCACGTTCGCAGTCTGCTTTGCCGAGGGCACCGCCATAGCTACGCCCGCAGGCGACGTCGCGGTTGAGGCACTGTCCATCGGGGACATGGTCACCAACCGGCACGGGGAGGCCCGGGCGATCAAGTGGATCGGATACCGGAGCCTCGATATCGCCGCCCATCCGCGGCCGGAAACCGTCGCGCCGATTCGAATTCTGCGCGGCGCCTTCGCCGATGCCATTCCGTACCGGGATCTGCGGGTGTCACCGGACCATGCGATCCTGGTGGACGGCAAATTGGTCTGCGCCCGCCAGTTGATTAATGGCACGACAATCTATCAGGAAGAGACGTGCCGTTCCGTCACGTATTTCCACGTCGAGCTTGATAGCCATGACATCCTGCTGGCCGAAGGTCTCACGGCGGAGAGCTATCTCAACACCGGTAACGTTGCTTTCTTCGCCAACGCGGGCGCCCCGGTGACGCTTCACCCGGATCTGACCGAAATCGACGATTACGCGCAGCGTGAGAGCGCCTCGGTTGCCCCCTTCGTTTGGGACGAAGCGACTGTTCAGCCGATTTGGCAGGGCCTGGCCGATCGGGCCGCCGCTTTGGGGCTGTCACCGGCGGCGCTCGATCGTACAACCGACCCGGATTTGCAGATACTGGTGAAGGGCGAGCGCATCAGCCCGCTGCACAGCGCGGACGGCCTGTTCGTCTTCGTGCTGCCGGCCAGCACGACCGCCGTGCAGCTTTGCTCACGCGCCAGCCGGCCGACGGATGGCAAGCCCTGGCTGGAAGATCGCCGCGCGCTTGGCCTGTATATGGAACGGATCGTTCTGAAAGAGGCTGACAACAGCGTTTCCGATGTTCCCCTCGATCATCCCGGCCTGGTGCACGGCTGGTGGGCGCCGGAGCGCACCGGCAAGACGATGCGGCGCTGGACCAATGGCGAGGCCGTGCTGGAGCTGCCGGAGTCCGACAGTGCCAGGATCCTGGAAATCCGCGCGAGTTCGAGTGGTATGAATTACGTGCTGGCCGCGGAGGACATCCGCCGGGCGGCCTAGTTCTGCTTAGATCGACAGACTCTCAAAGTTATGGCCCGGCTTGTCCGGGCCATAACTTTGTACCGCAAGACGCTCACCGGGCGGGTTTGACCCGATGCCGGCTCATGGAATCACCCACGGCACCACATACTGCTGCAGCACGACCAGCAGGCCCAACAGCACCGTCAGCGCGATGCTGTGCTTGAAGGTGCGGGCGAACACCACGCCCTCCTGACCCTTCAAATCCGTCACCGACACCCCCGTGGCGATGTTCTGCGGCGAGATCATCTTGCCCATCACCCCGCCCGAGGAGTTCGTCGCCGCGATCAGCACCGGGTTCAGCCCGAGCTGATTCGCCGCCACCACCTGCAGGTTGCCGAACAGCGCATTGCCCGAGGTGTCGCTGCCCGACAGGAACACCGCGACCCAGCCGAGGAACGGAGACAGCAGCGGGAACAGGAAGCCGACCGAGGCGACGCCCTTGCCCAGCGTGTAGTTCAGGCCGGAGTAGTTCATCAGGTACGCCAGGCCGATGATCAGGGCGACCGTGAAGATCGCGATCCGGGCCTGCTTCCAGGTCTTGCCGACAGCCTCGAAATACTGCCCCGGGCCGATCCCGACCAGTGCAGCGGTGATGATCGTCGAGATCAGGATCGCCGTCCCGGTCGCCAGCGGCTGGAACACGTAATTCGCCGCGTAAGGCTTGTCGTTATACAGCGTGATCGCCACCGCGTTGTGCAACCCTGGCCACGGGAACACCATTTGCCCGATCAGGAACACCTTGAAGTGCGTCCAGGCGATCACGACGACCGACACCACGATCCACGGTATCCACCCTTGCCACGCCGGTATCCGGGTCTGCCGCGCCGCCCCCGTCACATGCGCCGCGATCGCAAAAGCCGGATCGGCTTTCGGCTTCCACACCCTCAGGAACAGCAAGGTCATGATCAGGCCGCTCAGCGAGGACAGCACGTCGGTCAGCGCATAATCCAGGAAGTTGGACGTCACGAACTGTCCAGTGGCGAAGCTGACACCGGAGACCAGCAGCACCGGCCACAATGCCTTCACCGAGCGCGCGCCGCCATACAGCGCCATGACATAGAACGGCAGCAGCAGCGCCAATATCGGCAACTGCCGGCCGATCATCGCGCCGAGCTTGGCCGCGGGGAGGCCGGTGACCTGGCCGAGCACGGTGACCGGCACGCCGAGCGCCCCGAACGCCACCGGAGCAGTGTTGAAGATCAGGGTAAAGGTCAAAGCCTCCAGCGGGGGAAACCCGACAAGGATCAGCAACGCGCTGGTAATCGCCACCGGGGTGCCGAAGCCGGAGATGCCTTCAAGCAGGCAGCCGAAGCAGAAACCGATGACGACCAGGACGATGCGGCGGTCATTCGGCAGGTGGTCCAGCACCCAGTCCCGGAACGCATCGAAGCGTCCCGATGCGACGGCGATGTTATATAAGAGCAACGCGGTAAAGACGATCCACATCACCGGCCAGAGAGCGAACACCGCCCCGGCTGCGGCGCTATCGAGCGCGAGATCGATGGGGAACTGCCAGACCAGGACGGCAATCGCGAAGGCAACCAGCAGGCCCGCCAGCGAAGCCTGCCACGCCGGCCGCCGCAGCACGCCCAGCATCAGCAGCACCACCACGATCGGCACCACGGCGACAAGGAAAGACAGAGGCAGACTTCCGCCGACGGGCGTTAGCAATTGATGGAACATTTTTCCCCCGAGCCTGGACACTCAAAACTTAAACCGGACTGGATAGGATTCCCCGCACCTTGCATCCGGTTTGCGCCGATGATTTGGATCTCTTTGACGCAAATCAAATAAGTGCCTCATTGGGCGGATTATCGCAAGGTCGTAAATGCTTCAGGGTCCGGGATTGATCGGACGCGCAATACCAGTCCGCTCTGAGATTGAGCCATGGGCACGACCGCTCCCACCATCATGGCGGGCGCCGGCCCACAGGGGTTAAAATGGAGTCCGGCGGCGGCGTTTGTCCGCCGTCACGGTGCGCGGAGTCGCACCATCCACGCCTCGCGGTGCGGGTTAAGGCAAGGCGTGGATGCCGACCTCCGCCGGCATGACGAGGTGGCCCCGCCGAAGAGTCGGTCTCAACGTGGGCTGGTACAACACCGATGGTTTAGCCCCGAACCGAACGGCTACTGGACGGCGCGACGAAGTCCGCACCACGCGATGCGCATGGCTTCTCCGCTCGCGGGACCGCGACCGTTCATCGTGCCGCCCGGAATGACGCAAAGGTGAGGGGAAGTTTCGCGCTTTGTTTACCACCACGCATTCGTTTGTATGAGATACTTATTTTAATATCGTTAATTACTACCCGATCGGGTTGTTTGCAAAGGAGGTTTGGAATGCGCTTTCTCCTGGTGGGTTTGGCCCTGGTGTTCAGCCTGTCCTATGGCAAGCCAGGACGCGCGGATGTGCTGTACCAGTCCATTCCCGATTTGACCGTAGGGGCGTACAACCTTGGCGTTTGCTCGCCCTGTTCGGGCAGTGGCCAGGTTTACGACGAATTTACCCTGTCCGCCGCCTCGACAATTAGCGAAGTCGATTTCGCGGTTTCATCATTCGGCTTTAACCAGCAACCGATCACAGTCGGTATCTACAACGTGGCGGGTGGTTTGCCCGGAACCCAGATACTCTCGCAGACTTTTAGCGGTTATACAATTTCCACAACTACTCATCTTACCAAAATCATCGATGTGTTTCCAAGCAGTTGGTCTTTGGCCGCGGGCATCTATGATATCACATTCTCTAGCGCAAACGGCCTGCAACTGTCGGATTATAACGTAGCCGGGCAGGCACTCTATCAGTCCGGGTCGGCATTCAGCGCAGTGTATCCGACAGGTTTCGACATTATCGGCTCCGCTGTCGCCGTTCCGGAACCGGCGTCGCTCACTTTGTTCAGCCTGGCGTTGATCGGATTAGCCGGCGTCCGCCAGCGCCGAGCGGCACAGTGCTTCGCGAGCCGCCGAAGCACGCGGTTGCGCTGAACCAGCCTTCCGGCCGCTGGTTTTTCCGCCCGCAAATCGCCAGACGCATATGCGCCATTCCACTTCCTCTCGGCAGATCCCCCGGCCGATGCGCTAGTTACGACGGCCGCGCGAATCGGCGCGGCGGGAGCGAACGCGCAACGTCCATGACTGCATCCTCGACCGCATCGCAACGGGCGATGTTCGCCTTCATTTGCTTCGTCTGGGGCACCACCTGGCTGGCCATGAAAATCGGCATCGCCAGTGTTTCGCCCGGCATTTTCGCCGGCCTGCGCTGGAGCCTGGCCGGCGCCGTCCTGCTGACGATCTGCCGTCTCCGCGGCGACCGGGTGCTGCCGCCGCTCCGCATGATCCCGCGGCTGATCTTCGTTTCCATCGTGCTGATCTCGTTCAACCAGGTGATTCAGCTTTACGGCCTGAAATACATCACCGCCGGGCTTGGCGCGGTGATCAGCTCGGCGCTGACGCCGCTGGCGTTGCTGGTTTTCACCGTCGCCATGGGGCAGGAACGTTTCAGTTCGCGTCAGTTCGGCGCCATCCTGGTGGGGATCGCCGGGGTGCTGATGCTGTTCGGTCCGGCCGCCATCGCCGGCAATCTCGACGTCTGGAAGATCGTCGGCGCCGCCGGCGTGGCCATCGGCTGCCTGTGCTACACCTTCGGATCGGTTATGACCCGGCCGATGATGCGCACCCTGCAGCCGGTGCAGCTTGCCGGACTGACCGACCTGATCGGCGGCCTGACGATGCTGTTCGGGTCGCTGGCGATCGAGCCGGGGGCGGCGGACTCGATGCGGCTGCACTGGGGATGGCCGGCGTTTCTGGCCTGGCTGTATCTGCTGATTCCGGGCGCCCTGATGTCGACGACGATGTATTTTCTGCTGGTGCGCGACTGGGGCGCCAGCCGCCCGGGCACTTATGCCTTCATCTCACCGGTCATCGCCGTGATCATCGGCTGCACGTTCTTCGGCGAACAGCTCGATTGGGGGGAGGCGATCGGCATGGTCCTGATGCTGGCGGGCGCCGGGATGGCGCTGCGTCCGTCGCGGCAGGCTGCCCAGGTCCCGCAGGCGGTCTATCGCGTCAAAGCCGATACGGCGTGCTAGCCGGGCAGCAGCACCACGCGTCCTCTCTCCCCCGCTGCCACAGCCTCGTATGCCGCCACGGCTTCCTCCAGCGGAAACCGCCTGGCGATCTCCGCCGGGCGGTAATCCCCTGCCTCGAACCCTGGCGCCAGCGCCTCCAGCACGGCGGCCGAGGCGGTCAGGTCCAGCTTCAGCGTATCGACGCCGATCAGCCGGCTTTCGTTGTGGTAGAAGTCCGCGAGGTCGAAGCTGACCTGGCGGCCGCCGGTCACGCTCATTTCCAGCAGCCGCCCGCGCAACGCCAGGCAAGCCAGGGCGTGCGGGAACATCACGCCGCCGACACAGTCCAGCACCACGTCCGCCCCGCGGCCTCCGGTCGCCTCGCGCATTGCCGCGGGGATGGCCGCGCCCTCGGCCACCAGCGAAATACCGGCACCGATGATCGCCGCCCCCGGCGACGGCGCCGAGCGGTCCACTCCGATGATTCGTGCGCCGAGCCGCCGGGCGATCTGCACGCCGGCATTGCCGACACCGCCGCTGGAGCCGATGATCAGCACGGTTTCGCCGGCACGCAGCCCCGCGCCATCCACCAGCCCGCGCCATGCCGCCAGAAAATTCACCCCGACTGATGCCGCCTGGTCGAAGTCCAGCGCCGCCGGCTTCCGCCGCAGGCTGGCAACCGGCACCAGGATTTGCTCCGCATGCGAGCCGTCGCGGGTGAACCCGGTATCGCCACCGGTGCCCCAGACCGCGGCGCCAATCCACTCCGGCGGCCCGGCTTCGACGATGCCGGCGAAGTCCCGCCCCGGGGTGCGCGGCAATGTGGTCTGCGCCATCGCGCCCTGCACGTTCTTCACGTCGCTGGGATTGATCGAGGCGGCCCTGATCCTGACTACCGCCTCATTCGGGCTTGGAACCAGCGGCGGCAGGGTCTCGATGGTCAATACGCCGGGCTTGCCGTGGCGCGTGAACCTGACAGCTTTCATGCAAAGGTTTTCTCCGGGCGATGCAGGGCGAACCCTGGCGCAAATGGCAAGGGAGGGAAATACCGGGCACGCTGGCGCGTTACCCGTGGAACTTTCCGGACAGCGCGACGTTGAGAAGGTTCCCGGTTTTGCAGGAGGCTTTTAATGAGCGATCGGATACAAGGCACGGCACGCGAATTCGGCGGCCGCGCGCAGGAAGCCGTCGGCAACCTGAGCGGCGATGCCCGCACCCAGGCGCAGGGGCTGTACAATCAGGCGTCCGGCCAGGCGCAGCAGGCGGCGGGCCAGTTCAGCGACGTGATCAAGTCGCAGCCCATTGTGGCAACCCTGGTTGCCGCCGCCATCGGCTATGTCCTCGGCCGTTTGACGTCCTAGGCGATCACCGATACGGAAAGGGGGGGCAAGTCGCCCCCCTTTTTTTCTGGCCATGACTGAACAGCCGAGGAGCGCCGATGCCTCCAGCCATCATGAAGTCACGTGTCCGCGAGGGTTCTCCGCAGCCTCAGGGCGCTACCTGGGACGGCCTCGGCGTCAACTTTGCGCTGTTTTCGGCCAATGCGACGAAGGTCGAATTGTGTTTGTTCGATGACACCGGGCAAAAGGAACTGGAGCGCATCGAACTGCCGGAATACACCAACGAGGTCTGGCACGGCTACCTGCCCGATGCGCGGCCCGGTACGAACTATGGGTATCGCGTGCATGGCCCGTATGAGCCGCTGGCCGGCCATCGTTTTAATCCCAACAAGCTGGTCCTGGACCCCTATGCGAAGGCGCATGTCGGCGCGCTGAAATGGGACCCGGCGATCTTCGGTTACACGCTGGGCGCCGAAGGCGAGGACCTGACCTTCGATGAACGCGACAGCGCCCGATTCATGCCGAAATCCCGCGTCATCGATCCGGCTTTCACCTGGGGGCGGGAGCGAGCGCCTTCGGTGCCCTGGGACCGCACCATCATCTACGAGGCGCATGTCGGCGGCTACACCAAGCTGCATCCGGCGGTGCCGGAACATTTGCGCGGCACCTACGCCGGCCTCGGCCGCAAGGAGGTGGTGGACTATATCAAGTCGCTGGGGGTAACATCCGTCGAATTGTTGCCGGTCCATTCCTTCGTCAACGACAGCTATCTGCTGGACAAGGGCCTGACCAACTATTGGGGCTACAACAGCATCGGCTTCTTCGCCCCCGATCCGCGCTATTCCGCCGTGCCGGACTTCGTTTTCTCCGAATTCAAGGAGATGGTGGCGCGGCTGCATGATGCCGGGCTGGAGGTCATACTGGACGTCGTCTACAACCACACCGCCGAGGGCAACGAGCGCGGCCCCACCCTGTCGTTCCGCGGCATCGATAACCTGTCCTACTACCGGCTGATCCCGGATCAACCGCGCTACTACATCAACGACACCGGCACCGGCAACACGGTGAACATGAGCCACGCCCGCGTCGTGCAGATGGTCACCGACAGCCTGCGCTACTGGGCGTGCGAGATGCACGTGGACGGGTTCCGCTTCGACCTAGGCACGATCCTGGCGCGCGAGGATGACGGCTTCAACGAAGCCCATGGCTTCCTGCAAAGCTGCATCCAGGATCCGGTGCTCGCCACCACCAAACTCATCGCCGAACCCTGGGACATCGGTCCCGGCGGCTATCAGGTCGGCGGCTTTCCCCCCGGCTGGGCCGAGTGGAACGATAAATTCCGGGATACTGTCAGGTCTTATTGGAAGGGCGATGCCGGCAAGCAGGCCGAACTTGCGACCCGGCTGTCGGCTTCGGCCGATTGTTTCGCAAGGCGGGGGCGGAAGCCGTGGGCCAGCGTGAATTTCATCACCGCGCATGATGGTTTCACTCTGAACGACCTCGTTTCGTATAATGAGAAACATAACGAAGCCAACGGCGAGGACGGCCGCGACGGGCATTCCAACAACCATTCCTGGAACTGCGGCGCCGAAGGGCCGACCGACGACCCGGAGGTCAACGCGCTGCGCGAGCGGCAGAAGCGCAACCTGCTGGCGACCCTGCTGCTCTCGCAGGGCACGCCGATGTTGCTGGCGGGCGACGAATTCGGCCGCACCCAGGGCGGCAACAACAACGCCTATTGCCAGAACAATGAAATCAGCTGGCTGAACTGGAATTTCGGCGAGAAGGAGGTCGATCTCGCGGAATTCGTCCGCAAGGTGATCGTCCTGCGTCAATCCTTCCCCATCCTGCGCCGTTCCCGCTTCCTCACCGGCGAATACAACCCGGAGCTTGACGTGCGCGACGTGCGCTGGCTGTCGCCGGCGGGGCAGGATATCGAGGACTCGCAATGGGACGATGCCAACGCCCGCTGTTTCGGCATGCTGATGGACGGGCGGGCGCAGGCCAGCGGGATCAAGCGTCCGGCGACGGATGCGACGGCTCTGCTGGTGCTGAACGCGCATCACGACGTTGTTAACTTCATGCTGCCGGAGGTCGTCGGCGGTTCGGTGTGGCGCTGCCTGCTCGATACGAATTCACCTGACGACAACACGCATCATTCGTTCAACACCGGTTCGGAATATGAGATTACCGGGCGGTCGCTGGTGCTGTTCGTGCTGGACGCGGAAAGCAAGCGCTCGGTTGCCCTGCGCCGTGCAATCGAGGCATTCCGGCAGATGGCGGAGCGCCCGATTCCGGTGGCAACCCCGGAAACCGGGCCGGAGGCGGAGCGCGCGACCTCCGTATAGACGGCACTTGACGGCGGGGCCGATATGTTACCGTTTGACGGCGGCAGCAAGTAAATCTGCGCTCCAGAAACGTGCCGTTATGCCAATGGGTGCCGGGGATAAAAATCGAGCCGGTTACAGGTTATTTGGATACTCGGTTGCAGTCTGGTTAAAGAAATACCCTAACGCGTCCGTGATGCTGCAACTGCTCTCTGACGCGCTATAGTGCTGTCGCGCCGAGGGTGAAGCGTCTAACCGGAGATTAATCTATCTCTTGCTTCGCCTGCGTGCTCGGCCGCAAGTCGGTCAGCACCTTCGTGCGTGAGATATCTCACATATAAATGGGGCATGTACCATGTCAGAAACGACAAAGGCCGTCGAGACCAATCGCAAGGCCGCGGAAAGCGTGAGCCGTGCCGGTCAGGCTTCGGTCGAAGCCGTCGGCAAGGCAACCCGGGACACCGCCGATGAAACTGTCTGGTCGATCCACAACGGCGCCAGCCATGCCAGGGAGGCCGTGAAGACGGTCAACGACATGGTTGCCGAGACCGCCGATGCAGCCACCACCATCTCATCGAAGGTGGCGGAACAAAGCCGCGAGGCGATCCTGACGGCCGCCCGCACCGCGGCGGGTGTCGGCAGCCGGGTGGCGGATATCAGTTTCGGCCGCAGCCACAATATGCTGAATTCCACGGCCCGGGCGCTCGAAGTCTATCGCGACGCGTCCGAGCGCTCGGCCGAACGGGTGCACGCACTGTTCACCAGCTACATGACGCTGGGCCGGGGCCTGCAGCAGATCCAGCACGCCTGGCTGGAGATCGTTGATCACAGCCTGGAAAACGCAGCCCACAAGCCGCAGGATCTGCTGCGCGCCAAAAGCGTGGTCGAACTCGCGGAAGTGCAGCGGGATCTGTATCTCAGCACGATCAACCACGCGGTCGAATCCGGCAGCCGCCTGCTCGAACTGGCCGCCCGCACCGCACAGGAAGCTGTGCGTCCCTTGCAAGCTCATCATCATTGAGCGGACCCGGTCGCTTCGGCGCGCAGTCGGATCCGCCGGTTCCCCCCGGCGATCCGCCGTCGCCGCCCGACCCGGATGAGCCATCGCCGATCGAAGAACCGCCGAAACCGATACCGATTCCGGGCGACCCGCCGCCGGAGCCATTGCGGGCGGTAGGGGCTTGAGCTAACGCCATCGCATCATCTCGGAATGATGCGATGGCGCAGGTTTGGTTGGATTCGTTTCTCGGCAGTGCGTTCGCACGCACCCTCGCCAGCCTGGCGACCGCCTTCGTCCTCGGCACGCTGATCGGCGCCGAACGTCAATGGCGGCAGCGTTCAGCCGGGTTGCGCACCAATGTGCTGGTGGCTGTTGGCGCCGCCGCATTCACCGATCTTGGCACGCGGCTGCTGGGGGCGGATGGGGCGACGCGCATCATTTCCTATATCGTTTCGGGCATTGGATTTCTGGGCGCGGGCGTGATCCTGAAGGAGGGCACGCAGATTCGCGGCCTGAACACCGCCGCGACGCTGTGGTGCTCCGCCGCTGTAGGGGCGTTTGCCGGGGCGGCTTTGTTGCAGGAGGCGATTGCGCTGTCGGTGTTCGTGGTGGCGGGCAACACGCTGCTGCGGCCAATCGTGAATTATATCAATCGTTTGCCTATAGATACAAAGACGACGGAGGCGCAATACCGGGTGCATGTTGTGACGAACCAGCGGAAAGTGTCCGCCGCACGCGATATCCTCGACGAAGTGCTGGAGCAGGCGGGCTACCCGATCGTCGAGATCGAAACGCTTTCGGAGACGGAAACGCAGGTGGAGCTTGCCGCTGTGCTGGCGCCAAGCTCAGCCGAACCGGCGGTGCTGGATCAGGTGGTCGCGAGGCTGGAAAAGTCGCCGCCGGTGGACAGCGCGACGTGGACGGTCAGCACCACGCCGTAATGCGACCAGGCGGGAAGGATCTCAGTCCAGTTCCTTCAGCATCTGCACCACGCCGCCCATGCAGACCGCGTCCCAGTCTTCCTCGTCGTAGCCGTTATGGGCGTAGAAACCCGCCGCCTCGACCGTCGAGTAAACCACCGCCTTGCGGCACCCCAGCGTCCGTACGAACGCCTCGGCCCGTTGCAGCATCGCCCTGCCGTGGCCGCCGCCCTGGTGCGCCGGATCAATCGCCACCAGCCGCAACGCCGCCGCGGCGTTGTGCAGATTATCGACCTGGATCGCGCCGATGGGCTGATCCTCGAGCCAGAGCAGCAGCGGATGGACGTCCGGGCTGGTATCCTCTTCCGGACGAGGCAAATGGAACACCTTGCGGCGGATACCGTGATACGCCTGCCAATCCTGCGCACATTGCGGAGCGTCGAGCCGGTAGCCGTTCTCTCCGTGGGGATGGTTGGCTTGCATTATCTTAGTTTCCTCATGGCCGCCATTCGCGGCGGGCATAACCCATCATAGGCCCAAGCCCGGCGCAAAGCCAGTTCAGATAGGTCCTGGCGCAGAATCACCATTTCTGATCCAGTTGTGCATCATTGACACGGAGTCGCGGGCCATGACGGTCGTCATTACAGTCGCCCAGCAAAAAGGCGGGACGGGCAAAACCACGCTCGCCGCCAACCTCGGCGCGGCCCTGGCGGTCACCCGCCGGGTGGCGCTGCTGGACATCGACCCGCAGCACAGCCTGGCCCGCTGGTATCAGTTGCGCCCGGATGCCGCCGCGAAGCTGACCTTTTCCGAGGTCTCCGGCTGGCGCGTGGCCGGTGAACTGGATCGCCTCAAGAGTGCGCACGACGTGGTGGTGATCGACAGCCCGCCGCAGATCGACACCGACGCGCGGCTGGCGATCCGCGGCGCCAATTTCGTGCTGATCCCGGTGCAGCCCAGCGCCCCCGACATCTGGGCGGCGGAGGGCACCCTGAAGCTGGCGGAAGCGGAAAAGCGCCGGGCGGCGATCGTGCTCAACCGCATGCCGTCCACCGGCAAGCTGCGCGAGTCCATGCCGGCGCAGATCAAGGCCTCCGGCCGCCCGCTGCTGCTGGCCACCATCGGCAACCGCACCGGCTTCGCCACCTCCTTCGCGGCCGGTCTCGGCGTCACCGAGACGGCCCCTCGATCAATCGCCGCAAATGAGCTACGCGCCCTGCTGTCCGAGTTGCTGGAGATGATTGGATGACGATGCTCTACGCTGGCCTCAAGGCGCTGCACCTGCTCTGCGCGGTGCTGTGGGTGGGCGGCCTGTTCTTCGCGTTCGTGGTGCTGCGCCCGAGCCTGGTCGCGATCGAGCCGCCGCAGCGCATGCTGTTGCAGACAAGGGTGCACCGGCGGTTCTTCCTGGTGATCTGGCATGCCATGCCGCTGATCCTGATCACCGGCTTTGCTCTGCTGTACATGCTTGGCGGCCTGGCGCACGTGCCCTGGCCGATACATGCGATGCTGGCGCTCGGGCTTCTGATGGCGGCGGTGTTCCTGGCCATCGTCTTCGGGCCCTACCGGAAATTCCGCCGCACGACCGACCGCACCCGGATGGCGGCCAGCATGTCCACGATGCGCACCCTGATCGCCATCAACCTGGTGCTCGGCCTGGTCACCGTGATCATCGCGGGATTGCTGTGACCTTCGGCCGGTAAAGCCATCGCACCAGCGCCGGCATGGTCAGCCCCTGCACCAGGATAGTGAACACCACCACCGCGTAGCACACCGCGAGCAGATCGCCGCGGTAGGGTGACGGCTGAAGGGTCAGCGCCAACGCGACGGAGATCCCGCCGCGCAGGCCGCCCCAGGTCAGCACGGCGATGCTTTTGAATTTCGGCGAACTGCGGAAATGCAGCAGCGTCGTCGGCACCGCCACGCTGATCAGCCGCGTCACCACCGCCAGCGCGATGCCGCCCGCAGCCGCCTCCAGCAGCGGTACGCTGATCTTGACCGACAACAGGGCGAAGCCGAGCAGCAGGAACAGCATGGCGTTCAGCAATTCATCCACCAGATCCCAGAAGGCGATGACCTCCCGCCGCGACACCTCCGACATGCCGAAGCGGGTAGACCGATCGCTGGTGATCAGGCCGGCGACGACGACGGCCAACGGGCCGGACACATGCAGTGCCTGCGCGAGGCTGTAGGTGCATGTGACCAGCGCCAGGGTCACGGTCAGCTCCAGCGCCACGTCATCGACCAGCCGCACCGCCCGATAGGACAGCCAGCCGGTCGCCAGGCCGACGAGAATTCCGCCGCCGGCCTCGATCAGGAAATCCAGCTCGAGTTCACTGGCACTCGCGGCGTGGCCGTTGGCGTAGGCGACAGCCGCGCCGAACACCACGACGGCGACGCCGTCGTTGAACAGGCTTTCGCCGTTGACCAGCGCCATCGGGCCGGCCGGCAACCCGGCCTCTCGCAATAAGCCGCCGACGGCGATGGGGTCGGTTGGCGCCAGCAGCGCCCCCAGGGCCAGGCACCAGGGCAGCGGCACGGCGCCGCCGAAGACGAACCAAATGCCGAAGCCGTAGATGGCCGTCGCCATTACGACGCCGACGGTAGACAGCACCAGGACGGTCCATTTCTGTGAGCGAAGCGCCGCCATATCGACATGCAGCGTGCCGGCGAACAGCATGAACGCCAGCAGCCCATCCAGAAACACATGCGGCAGGTCGCTCTTGGTCACCAGCGTGGCCCAGTCCTGCTGCAGATCGATGAAATCCACCGAGCGGTCGACGAGGATGAGGATCACTGACAGCACCAGCGATCCGGCCATCAGCCCGATGGTGCGGGGCAAATGAAGATACCGCCGGTTGATGATCCCGAGTACCGAGGCCAGCAGCAACAGGACGGAAACAAGTTCAAACAGGGTCATGAAACGGCGGCGCTCCGGGATTTCCATCCCGGCTTAGCCCATCGCCCCCGAAGAGGCAGCAACGCGTTGCGGTTGGCGCCCGGTTTCCGCACAGTGCGGTCGTACGAACGGAGATGCATCGATGGACGTTGCAACGCCGTTGACCGCCGAGCCGGCGCCCCATCGGCGTTAAAATAACACCCCTCGGGCGCCGCTTCCCCTCGTGATGCAGACGAAGGTCGGGATCCACGCCTTTGGCCGGGTCATGCACCGCAAGGCGTGGATCGTGCGCCCCCGGCCTTCGCCGGCGCATGCTCCGCGCACCATGACGGGGGACAAATGCAGCCGCTGCAGCACTATTTTAACGCCTATGGACCTGCGCCCGCCAAAGCGTTGCGGCGGCGGCCGGATTTTCGCAAGCTGGTGTCGATCAAACGGGGAGAATACTGATGGATGTCCGCCTCGACGGCCGCACCGCAATCATCACCGGCGCCAGCAAGGGCCTGGGTCTGGCGATGGCCCGGGAGTTCGCCGCCTCCGGCGCCAATGTCGCGATTCTCGCCCGCGGTGCCGAGGCTCTGGGCGACGCGCGCACGATAGCATCCGAAGGCGCCTCCGGCAGGGTCGAGACGTTCCAGTGCGACGTGTCGAATGCGGATGACATCGCGCAGACATTCGAGGCGGTGATCGCGGCGTTCGGCCGGGTGGACATCCTGGTCAACAACGCCGGCGTGTCGCGGGCGATGCCGTCCGGACAGATCACCGACGCGATCTGGCAGGAGGACCTGGACCTCAAGCTGTTCGCCGCCATCCGTTTCAGCCGCCTGGTCTGGCCGGGGATGCAGGAGCGGCAATGGGGCCGGATCATCTTCGTGCTCAACACCGGGGCGAAGGCGCCGCGGGCGAACGGCGCGCCGACGGCGGTGTCGCGCGCCGCCGGGATGGCATTGATGAAAGTGCTGGCCAATGAGGGCGCGCCGCACGGCATCCTGGTCAACGGCATGCTGGTCGGGCTGATCGATTCTGACCAGCACGTCCGCCGCCACCGGAACGAAGGCAGCAACGTCTCCTATGATGAATTTCGCAGGAAGCTGGCCGCCAACGTGCCGCTCGGCCGTATCGGCAAGGCGGAGGAGTTCGCCGCGATGGCGTGCTTCCTGTGCAGCGACCATGCCGGGTTCACCACCGGTTCGGCGATCAACATGGATGGCGGGGCGAGCCCGGTGGTGTGAGGATCTGAGATCGTCCCGCCACGCCCGGACGAGCCGGGTAGTGACGGTTGCAGGGCGGCCTCAGGCAGCCGCTATGGCCCGACGCCGCTTGCGCGCCAGTCCGAGCGCCGCCATTGCCATGCTGAAGATGCCGATCGAAGCCGGCTCAGGCACTGGGGCGAAAGCCACGCCGCGGATCGAAGTCCCCGCCGCCGCGCTGTACAGCGTGGTGAAGCTCTCGCCGCTCGCCTGGGAGATCGTCGTATTCGCCAGCGTGTCGGTAATTTCGTACAGATAGCTCGACGACAGTTCGTTCAGCCCATAGCTCGTGGCAAACAGTTCCACCTGGCCGCCGACGACCTCGCCGGTCAGGCCGAACAATCCGGTGACGCCGGGGGCGGTCGGGGTGGCGGAATTGGCGGCGGCATTGTTCACCAGGTTCAAGCCGTTGACCAAATCATAGTCGAGGGTCCAAAAGCCGCCGACGAGGGACCATTTCTGCAGGCCACCCTCGCCGAGCGCCGCCTTGTTGACGTTGCCGTTCTTTGGCGCGCCGCTATCAGCCACATACATCGTCGTCGCGTTGGCGAGGAAGAATTCCTCGGGGCTGAGGTAGACGAAGCTGCCGATGCGCGCATTGTTCACGCCGTTCGCCAGCGCTGCGGTCAGGTCGATCGATCCCGTGTTAGCGCCAGCGCTGCTGCCAGCACCGTTGATAAGTCGCGTCGCCGCCAGCCCGCTCGAGGATGTGGGCAGTCCGCCCGAGGCGTTGGTGAGCGTCCGGATATCCGTTGTATCGTTTGGACCGCCCTTCGCGGCAAAGTCGCGGGACACATACAGCGTATTCCCGCTGCCGGTGTTGACGATCTCGGCGACCCTCGCCTCGGTCGCCACGAGTGGGTTTGCCGTGCCGTTGGGTGTTCCGCTCGGCGTCGTCGTGTTGGCGTTGATCGGTGTTGCCGTCGTCGCGCCCTTTGTCGCGTAGAACACGCCGCCGGTACCGTCGCCGGTCACGCCCTGGCCGGTGACGTAGAACGACGAACCGTCCACAGTCGCCGCGCTGCGCGGGTTGTTCGTGTTGAAAACCCCGGTCAGAGCCGTCGTCGTGTCCACACCGGCGTTGCTGCCGATAAGCGCAACAACGCGCGGGACGGTTGTAACCGGCTGTCCCGTCAGGCTGGTGGTCTGTCCAAGAGCGGCGGTGCCGTAAACCGATCCCGCCGCGGTGTTGAACGTGTTGGCGTTCACGCCGTAACCCATGATCGTCAGGTACTGGCCGTTCGCCGAGTCCTGCAGGATGCCCTCCGACGCCGAACCATACTCGCCCGAGATCGCCGCATTCGCGCCGCTGGCGGTCTGCGGCAGGGTCAACGTTCCGGCCGCCGTAGCGGTCGTTCCGTTCGCACCCAACTGAAACTGCTGCAGCACGATCGGCGCTGCCGTGTCCAGTCCGCCCGACGTGCCGTTGCACGTCGTTGATCCCACGGAACAGGACACCGTGCTGATCACCAGGTCGCCCGGCGTGAACGAGGTGATGTCGGCGGCCGAGGCGGACCCCGCCAGAACGCCGGTCAGAATGGTTGCAGCCGATCCCAACGCGGCGCAACGAAGCAGGGTCCGATCGATCATTCAAATCTCGCAGTGCATCTAATTGTTTCGAATAATCAAATATACTGCGAGATAATCCTGCTCAATCGCGGTTTTGTGAAGGTTTCAAGTCAGGCGGCAACCCGCTTACCGCTGGCGCCAGGGCAGTTGCTCGGCCTTCCAGCCGGCCGTCTCGCCGCGGTGACCCTCGGCGTTCGGAGGACCTTCGAAACCGTCCGCGACATTAAAGACGTTCGGGAACCCGGCAGCCTTCGCCGCCTCGGCCGCCGCCAGGCTGCGGGCGCCGCTGCGGCAGATGAAATAGATATGGTTGTCCGCCGTCAGCCCCGACTGCTTGAGGTTGGCCTCAAACGATTCGTTCCGCCGCATCGTCGGATACACCTGCCACGGGATCAGCAGCGTCTTCTTGCCGGTCTTGTTCAGGTCGGGCACGCCGACGAAAGTCCACTCCACGTCCGTGCGCACGTCGACCAGTTGAGCCTGCGGATTGCTATCCAGGGCTTCCCAGGTCTGTTTCGGCGCTACATTGTCAACCATACTCAAACGCTCCGCTCGGAAAGAAGGACTTGATGACCGCCTCATATCACGGCACCACCTGGCAGGACGGCTTGGCACAGGCCATCGGCAACACGCCGCTGATCCGGCTGCGGCGTGCCTCGGAGGCAACCGGCTGCACGATCCTCGGCAAGGCGGAGTTCATGAATCCGGGCGGTTCTGTCAAGGACCGCGCCGCCCTGGCGATCATCCGGGATGCCGAGGCGCGCGGCGTGCTGAAACCCGGCGGCACAGTCGTTGAGGGCACTGCCGGCAATACCGGCATCGGCCTGACGCTGGTGGGCAATGCCGGTGGCTATCGCAGCGTGATCGTCATGCCGGAGACCCAGTCGCAGGAGAAAATTGATTTCCTGCGCATGATTGGCGCGGATTTGCGGCTGGTTCCGGCGAAGCCGTACCGCGATCCCGGCAACTATGTGCATGTCTCGCGCCGCCTCGCCGAGGAACTGGCGACGGAAACCGGCAATGCCATCTGGGCCAACCAGTTCGACAACCTGGCGAACCGCGAGGGCCACCGTGCCACCACGGGCGCGGAAATCTGGGATCAGACCGGCGGAAAGATTGACGCTTTCACGTGTTCGTGTGGCACCGGCGGCACGTTGGCCGGGGTGTCGCTGGCGCTGAAGGAGCGCAACCCGAACGTCCGCGTCGTGCTGGCGGATCCGGACGGCAGCGGGCTGTACGGCTGGGTCAAGAGCAATGACCTGTCGATCGAGGGGTCGTCCATCACCGAAGGCATCGGCCAGTCGCGCGTGCCCGATAATCTGGCCGGCGTCGCGATCGACGACGCCGAGCGCATCCCTGACGCCGAGGCGCTGGAGCAGATCTACGACGTGCTGATCCATGAGGGCCTGTCCGTCGGCACCTCCGCCGGGATCAACATCGCAGCGGCGATCCGAGTCGCCCGGGCCATCGGGCCGGGCCACACGGTGGTGACGATCCTGTGCGACGGCGGGTCGCGGTATCAGTCGAAACTGTTCAATCCCGGCTTCCTGCGGGGCAAGGGTCTGCCGGTGCCACACTGGCTCGCCTAGGCTCGGAGGGCGCGGAACCGCTGCAATGGTGGCGGTGCGCCGCGGCGCGGACAGGATGATCGGGTGCCAAGCGCTCTCCGGCGTGATGCAATCCCGCCCCATCATTTCGACTCAATTCCGCGCGGCGGGCGCTGCCGCGCGGCTACCGTCAGGTTTGACATCGATCGAGAGGCTGCCGTCACTTTTTCCGTGACTTTCGAATCTGATCCCATATACCAGTTTGTCTCTGAAAAGAAAAATACTCCGATGCGCTAGGATAATGGTTGAGAACCCGGCGATGATGTCCCGGCCGGTTCGACGGATCTGCCGCCGTTCGGTGACGGCCTTCTCAAGCCACGCTCCTACCGGAGGCGATCGTGATTTCAGCCCGAACAGGTGCCGGCCTGTGGAAACTCCACTGGGCGTTTCGCTATGGTTTCGCTTTATTCATCGTCGCCACGGCGGCAGTGGCGCGCCATCTGTTGCGCGAGCAACTTGCTGCGTTGCCTTACGCGGTATTCTATCCGGCGATCCTGCTGGTGGCGTCTTTGGCCGGCGTCGGCCCGGCCATGTTCGCCACCGTAACGGCAGCCGCATGCGCGCAGATCCCGATCATCCTGGTGTCCGGAACGTTTGCGGGGGAAAACACTTCCGACATCATCAGGTTGCTTGCCTTTATAACGCTTGCAACGGTTTCCGCGGTCGCCCTGGCCTTGCTGCGGGCCGGTCGCCGCAAGCGGATGCTGGCCGAGCACGCGCTGCACGACAGCGAGGAACGTTTCCACAAATTGGTCGATGGCGTGCAGGACTACGCCATCTTCATGCTCGATCGGCAGGGCCGGGTCGCCAGCTGGAACATCGGCGCGCAGCGAATTGAAGGCTGGTCCGCAAACGAAATCCTCGGGCAGGACGTATCCCGCGTCTTCCCCGTGGAAGCGCGCGACAGCGGGCGTCCGCGGCAGCAGTTGGAAATTGCCGCCGCACAGGGCAGCTTTCGCGAAGAAGCCGAGCGCGTGCGCAAGGACGGATCGCGATTCTGGGCAGATGTCGCCATCACCGCGCTGCATGATGAGAACGGCGAACTGCGCGGCTACGCCCAGGTGATCCGCGACATCAGCGAGCGCAAGCGGGCAAGCCGGGACATGGCCGAAAGCCGCTCGCGACTGGCCAGTGTGGTCGAGTCGGCCATGGATGCGATCATCACCGTGGACGCGAACCAGCGGATCGTCTTGTTCAACAACGCCGCAGTCGTGATGTTCGGCCAACCGGAGAGCGAAGCGCTCGGCATGCCGCTGGAACAGATCATTCCGCAACGTTTCCACGCGGCGCACGCCGTGCATATTGCGGGCTTCGCCAGGACAGGCGTCACCAATCGGCCCATGGGTCAGCCTGGCACGCTGATCGGCCTGAGGCGCAACGGCGAGGAATTTCCCGTCGAGGCGTCGATTTCTCAGTCCGACGTGAACGGACGCAAGCTTTTCACCGTCATCCTGCGCGACATCACCGCGCGCAAACGCGCGCAGGAGCATCAGGCGCTGTTGCTGCGCGAACTGGCGCACCGGGTGAAGAATACGCTCGCGGTGGTGCAATCGATCGCCGCGCAGACGCGCCGGTTCGCGGCCCCGGAGCAGTTCTATGACACCTTGACCGCGCGGCTGGCCGCGCTCGGCATCGCGCATGATCTGCTGACCCGTTCGGACTGGGAAGGGGCAGCCCTCGCGGAGGTCGTTCGTCTCGGCTTTGCGCCATATGAGGGCCTGAGTTCGGAGCCACGATGGACGATAGAAGGGCCGAAGCTATGGCTCGCCCCGAACGAGGCGGTGACGTTGAGCCTGGTTTTCCACGAGCTAGCCACCAACGCGGCCAAGTTTGGCGCATTGTCGAACACGTGCGGGCGGATCGAGGTTCGTTGGGACCTGGATGCTGATGATAAGCCGGCGGAAGTTCGCATGGTCTGGCGTGAAAGCCACGGACCGAAGGTGTCGCCTCCCGCAGCCGGCGGCTTCGGGTCGAGGCTTTTGGAAAGAGCGCTGGCGCACGAGCTCGGCGGCCAAACGGAGGTGGACTTCGCGGAGGCAGGCGTCGAATACCGGCTCCGGCTTCCGCTTTCCCCGAAGGTCAGGGTGCAGTCATGAACGCAGCGCGGGCGGGCGACGGTCTTTCGATACTTGTCGTCGATGACGAGGCGATGATCGTGATGCTGCTGGAAGATATGCTGGCCGATCTTGGATGCACGGTGGCCGGTTCGGCGGGATCGGTCGCACAGTCGCTTGCCGTCATCGACCGGGCAAGGCAGACGCTTGACGGTGCCTTCCTCGACATCAACCTGCGGGGCGAACTGGTCTATCCCGTCGCCGATGAACTGAAGGCGCGTGGAGTGCCGTTCGTGTTCGTCACCGGCAACGCGGTCCATGGGATCGACCCGGGGTATGCCGGGGTGCCGGCGCTGTCGAAACCGTTCGGCGCCCGGGCGATCGAGCAAGCGGTGCAGCTGTTCGCCGAGCGGCGACAAGTGCCGGCCAAACCATGATCCTTGTTCCGTGTGGCATCACGCCACACTGGACCGGCCTCGTTGCATCGACATACTCTAGCCGCCAGGGTTGAAGCGGAGCGGTCTGTGAGAAATCGTTTGCGTCTATGGGCGGCAGCCCTCGTGCTGTGCGCGGCGGTTGCCCCTTGCGGTGCCGCCGAACCCGCCGGGCTGTCGGGCAGCGTGCCTGGCGGCGTGCTCCGCGCCACCTTGCCGAACGGACTGCGCATCGTCGTCATTCCGGACCGGTTGGCACCGGTGGTCACCACCGAGATGAACTACCTGGCCGGATCGAACGACGCGCCGGAGGGCTTTCCCGGCACGGCGCACGCGTTGGAGCATATGATGTTCCGCGGCAGCGAGGGCCTGGACCGCGACCAGCTTGCCGAAATCGGCGCTTTGCTCGGTGGCGTCTACAATGCCGACACCACCGAAACCGTGACGCAGTACATCTATACTGTACCGGCTGATGACCTGAGTGTCGCACTGCGGATCGAAGCCCTCCGCATGCACGGCCTGACCCTGAGCCAGGCGGATTGGGAACAGGAACGCGGCGCCATCGACCAGGAGGTGTCGCGCGACCTGTCCAGCCCGATCTACAATTACCTGACGCAGGCGCAGGCGATCCTGTTCCAGGGGACGCCGTACCAGCACGACGCACTCGGCACCCGTCCGTCGTTCGAAAAGACCGATGCCGCGCTGATCCGGCGCTTCTACGAGACCTGGTACGCGCCCAACAACGCGATCCTGGTGATCGCCGGGGATGTTCAGCCGGATGATGCGCTGGCCAAGGCCAAGGCCGCGTTCGGCGATCTGCCTAGCCGCCCGGTGCCGGCGCACGCGCCGTTCGCCGTGCAGCCGGTGCAACCCGAAACCCTCAAGTTGGACACCAATTTCCCCGTCGGCCTGGTCACCATCGCCTATCGCATGCCAGGCCTTAAACAGTCCGACTTCGCCGCGGCCGACATTCTGGCCGACGTCCTGAGCAGCGAACGGGGCGCATTGTATGGCCTGGTTCCGGCCGGCAAGGCGCTGATGGCGCAATTCAATTACCAGGCGAAACCCGATGTCGGCTTCGGCCTGGCGTATGCGGCCTTCCCGTCGGCCGAGGATCCCGCTCCCGTGCTGGCCGACGTCCGGCGGGTCATCGCCGAAGCGGCGCAGAACGGAGTTTCTCCGGAACTGGTCGCGGCGGCGAAGCGGCAGGAACTGGCGCAAATCGCCTTCGACGCCAACAGCATCCAGGGGCTGGCCGGAAACTGGTCCAGGGCGCTGGCGTTCCAGAACGCGGAGTCGCCGGAAGATCTCGCGCGCGCCTATGACGCCGTCACGGTGGCGGACGTCAACCGTCTGGCCCGCGTCCTGCTGGACCCGGATCACGCCGTGACCGCCATCCTGACGCCGCGGGAGTCCGGGCGGCCGATTGCCGGATCAGGGTTCGGCGGCACGGAATCGTTCGCCAGCACGCCGGATCATCCGGTCACGCTGCCGGATTGGGCCTCCACGGCACTGGCGATCCTGCATCTGCCGGACCTCGGCGAGCCGCCCGATATCAGCGTGCTGCCGAACGGGCTGCGTCTGATCGTCCAGCCGGAGCATGTCAGCCACACCGTTTCAGTCTACGGCCGCGTCCGCGAGGTTCCGGAGATGCAGGAGCCGCCGGGGAAGGAAGGTGTCGCCTCGGTCACCAGCAACCTTTTCGAATACGGCACCGCCACCCGGGACCGTCTGGCCTTCCGCGAGGCGGTCGACGACATCGCCGCCCGTGTCGACACCGGTCCGAACTTCTCGTTGCGGGTGCTGACGCCCGATTTCGAGCCGGGCATGAAGCTGCTGGCGGAGAACCAGTTGCATCCGGCTTTTCCCGACAAGGCTTTCGAGGTGGTCCGCTCGCAGTTCGCCCGCAGCGTCGCCGGGCTGCTGCGCTCGCCGAGCTACCTGTTCCAGCAGGCGGTGAAGCGGGCCATCATGCCGGCGGGCGATCCGACCCTGCGCGAACCCACTCCGGAGTCGGTGATGGCGCTGCAACCGGCTGATATCAAAGCCTATTACGACGCATCGTTTCGTCCTGACCTGACCACCATCATCGTGCTCGGCGACGTGACGGCGGAGCAGGCGCGGCGGGTGGTTACGGAAACGTTCGGCGGCTGGCATGGCGAAGGCCCGACCCCGGCGATCGAACTGCCGCCGGTCGGGCCAAACCAGCCATCGCAGGCACGGGTGCCGGATAGCAGCACCGTGCAGGACAGCGTGTACCTGGCGGAAACGGTGGAACTGCCGGTCGCCAGCCCGGACCGCTATCCGCTGATGCTGGGTAACGTCATCCTGGGCAGCGGCTTTTCCTCCCGCTTGTTCCGGGACCTGCGGGTAAAGTCGGGCTATGTCTATTCCGTCAGCAGCCAACTCGATTGGTCGCGCACGCGGGGCAACTACGCCGTGGCGTTTGGCGCCGACGGGGAGAATGTTGACAAGGCCCGGCAGCTGGTCGTGCGGGACATCAAGGACATGCAAACGAATCCGGTCAGCGAGGGCGACCTGAACCGCGCCAAGTCCGAGCAACTGCGCCGGATACCGATGCAGCGCGACAGCATCGGCGGTATCGCCGGCCAGTATCTGCGCCTCTCGGACCTCGGCCTGCCGTTCGACGACGAACAGGCCCTGGCGGCCCACTATCTCAATATCACCGCCGCCGACATCCAACACGCCTTCGCAACCTGGTTGCGCCCCGGCGATTTCGCGGAGGTTGTGCGGGGGCCGTAAGGAAGGCCAGGGCTCCGCCCTGGACCCGCAAAGGGGCAGCGGCCCCTTTGATCCCATTAATTTTAAGGCCGGTTGATAGAAGGGGGCGACACGGTCGGACCAACCGACACCATCGCCCCCTCCTATCAACCGGCCTTAAAGTCGAGGGTTGCAAGGGCCGCCGGCCCTTGGAGGGGTTCGGGGCCGCGCCCCGACCTTCCTTAAGCCGCCGGCTCAACCTTCACGATGCCGGGGCGAGGCGAGGCGGCGTGCTCCTTCAGCACGGCTTCGGTGCCCGGGTCGATTTCCTTCATCAGCACGTCGTAGCCCCACAAATCGGCGAGGTGCTGTAGCACGTGGCGGGCGTCTTTTTCCTCCAGCAGCACGCGGTTGAGGGCCCGATGGTGCAGGATCAGCTTGCGGTCGCCGGCCAGGTTGACGTCCACAACCTGGATGTCGGCCGAGGTCCAGGAGATATCGTACTGCTTGGCCAACGCCTGCTTGATCTTGCGATAGCCGCGTTCGTCGTGGATTGCCTCGACCCGCAGGTTCGGCTCGTTCGAGTCGTCCATCACGTGGAACAGGCCGAACTGGCGCACCAGCTTCGGGCTGAGGTATTGCAGAATGAAGCTTTCGTCGCGGTAGTTCGCCCAGACATCGCGCAGCACGTTCATGTGGTCGTTGCAGCCCGCGATATGCGGAAACCACTGCTTGTCTTCGGCGGTCGGCGTTTTGCAGATGCGTTCGATATCCTGCATCATGGCGAAGCCGAGCGCGTAGGGATTAAGCCCCGAATAGCGCCGATCGTCGAATTCCGGCTGGAACACGACGTTGGTGTGGGACGACAGGAACTCCACCATCGCGCCGTCGGTCAGCAGGCCCTTGGCGTGCAGGCGGTTCATGATTTCGTAGTGCGTATAGGTGGCGCAGCCTTCGTTCATCACCTTGGTCTGCGACTGCGGATAGAAATATTGTGCGATGATGCGCACGATGCGCAGCACTTCCCGCTGCCAGGGCGCCAGTCTGGGGGCGGTTTTCTCCATGAAATACAGGATGTTTTCCTGCGGCAGTTGCAGCAGCGCCTTGCGCTGCTCCGCGGCCGTCGGGTTGTTCTTGGTCGCGTCCTTACCGGGGACGGTGCGCCACAGGTCGTTGAACACCTTTTCATCGTGTTCGCGGCGTTCGCGTTCGCGTTTTTCCTCCGACCGCAGATCGGCGGTGCGCTTGCGCGGATATTTGTGTACGGCGTGGCTCATGAGCGCATGCGCGGCGTCGAGCAAACGCTCCACCGCGACTTCGCCGTAGCGTTCCTCACACGACATGATGTAGTCGCGGGCGAATTCCAGATAATCCAGGATGCCGTTGGCATCGGTCCACTGCTGGAACAGATAATTGTTCTTAAAGAAGTGGTTATGTCCGAACGCCGCGTGCGCGATCACCAGCGTCTGCATCATGGCGGTATTCTCCTCCATGATATAGCTGATGCACGGGTTCGAATTGATGACGATCTCATAGGCCAGACCCTGCATGCCGGCCTGGTACATGGCTTCGTTGCGGGCGAAATGCTTGCCGAACGACCAGTGCTTGTAAAACAGCGGCATGCCGATGGAGGAGTAGGCGTCGAGCATCTGCTCGGTGCCGATGACCTCGATCTGGTTGGTGTAGATATCCAGCCCCATTTCGCCGAGGGCGATTTTCGAAATTTCGTCGTGGCAGCGCTGGATGGTGCTGAATTCCCAGTCAGCTCCTTCGAAGAGCGGGCGTTCCGCCCGGATCAGGGTGCTGCTCATTCGGCGTGTGCCTCCGCGCCTTGGTTCTTTTTAGCGAACAGTTCCCGGAACACCGGGTAGATGTCCCGCCGGTGGCCGACTTTCCGCATCGCCATGGGGGCGCCGTTGCGGATGATGGTCGAGTAGGTCTGCCATAGGTCGCTGTCGCGGCGGATGAAGCCCGGCGGGAAGTGCTCCGAATCGCGACCGACTTCGAGGTAGGCGTAGTACTGGCAGGCCGGCAGCAGCACCTTGGTCAGCAGGGCGGCGGTCTTGTCGTTGTCGCTGGCAGTGTTGTCGCCGTCCGACGCCTGGGCCGCGTATATGTTCCAGTTGTCCGGGCTGTAGCGTTCGGCGATCACGCGCTGCATCTCCTCCAGCGCGGTGGACACCACGGTGCCGCCGGTTTCCGGACTGTTGAAGAAGGTGTCCTCATCGACTTCGGACGCTTGATGCGTGTGGCGTATGAACACCACCTCGACGTTTTTGTAACGGCGCTTCAGGAAGATATACAGCAGCACGTAGAACCGTTTCGCCAGGTCCTTCATGTGCTCGGTCATCGAGCCGGACACGTCCATCAGGCAGAACATCACCGCCTGGGCGACCGGCTTCGGTGTCGCCTCGAATCTTTTGTAACGCACGTCCAGCGGGTCGATATACGGAATCAGGCCGGTGCGCCGTTTTTTGCGCGCCAACTCTTCTTCCAGGGCAATCCGGCGCGGCTCGTCCGAGCCGTCGCTCAAAGCCTCTATTTCCTGTTTCAGCGCTTCCAGTTCGTCAGCCTTCGGGCGGCGCAGCGCGATGCGCCGCGACAGGCTGTTACGCACCGTGCGGTTGAGCGCCAGATTGGCCGGCGAGCCGCTGACGGAATAGCCGGCACGGTGGTAAACGACAGCCTCGGCATTGACGACCCGCCGCTTGGCGAGGTCGGGCAGTTCCAGGTCCTCCAGGAAGAGATCGACGAACTCCTCCCGCGACAGGGCGAAGCGGAAATCGTCTTCACCCTCGCCGTCCGGGCTGCCTTCCGAGCCGCTGCCGCCGCCGCCGCCCGGCGGGCGGGCAATCGTATCGCCCGCGATGTATTCCTTGTTGCCCGGTAGCAGGTGATCCCGGATCCCGCCGCTGCTGCTGCGGCGAAATGACGGTTCATGCACGCCCTGCGCGGGCAGCACCACTTCGCCGCCCTCGTCGGCGTCCTTGATGCTGCGGCTTCCCGCAGTTTCATGCACGGCCTTGCGGATCTGCTGCTTGGCACGCCGCATAAAGCGTTGCCGGTTGGCTAGATTTTTTCCACTCGGGTTCAGGCGGCGGTCAACGATGTGCATAACGTGCCTGTGACACCTTTCCAGGTTCGGCGGGCATTTTTAGCCCGCCTGCTTCACGCGCATATACCACTCCACGAGCCGTCTGACCTGCCGTTCCGTGTATCCGCGGGCGGTCATGCGATCGACGAACTCCGTGTGTTTCTTTTCGGTATCACTGTCCTTCTTCGAACCGAAGCTGATGACGGGCAGCAATTCCTCGACCTGGCTGAACATACGCCGTTCGATCACGTCGCGGATCTTCTCATAGCTGGTCCAGGACGGATTTTTGCCGTTGTTGTTCGCCCGGGCACGCAAACAGAATTTCACGACTTCGTTGCGGAAGTCCTTTGGATTGGCGATCCCCGCCGGCTTCTCGACCTTGGTCAATTCCTGGTTGAGCAGTTCGCGGTTCAGCAACTGGCCCGTGTCGGCGTCCTTGAAGTCGATGTCCTCGATCCACGCGTCCGCATAGGACACATAGCGGTCGAACAGGTTCTGCCCGTAGTCGTGATAGGATTCGAGATAGGCCTTCTGGATCTCGTTGCCGATAAATTCCGCGTAACGAGGTGCCAGCTCGCCCTTGATGAACTCAAGGTAACGTTTCTCGGTATCCTGCGGCATCTGGTCGCGGCGGATCGATTGCTCCAGCACATACATCAGGTGCACCGGATCGGCCGCGATCTCGGTCGTGTCGTGGTTGAACGTCGCGGCCAGCACCTTGAAGGCGAAACGGGTCGAGGCCCCGTCCATGCCTTCCTCGACACCCGCCGTGTCCTTGTATTCCTGCAGGCTGCGGGCACGCGGATCGGTTTCTTTCAGGCTTTCGCCGTCATAAACCCGCATCTTGGCATACAGCGTCGAATTCTCATGCCGTTTCAGCCGGGACAGCACGGAGAACCGGGCCAGCATCTCCAAGGTCGCCGGTGCGCACGGCGCCTGTCCGAGCTCGGACCGCGAGACCAGCTTCTCGTAGATTTTCTGCTCTTCGGTGACGCGCAGGCAGTACGGCACCTTGATAACGTAAATGCGGTCGATGAAGGCTTCATTGTTCTTGTTGTTCTTGAAGCTTTGCCACTCCGACTCATTGGAGTGGGCCATGATGATTCCCTGGAAGGGAATGGCGCCGATGTTCTCAGTTCCGATATAATTTCCTTCCTGCGTCGCCGTTAGCAGCGGATGCAGCATCTTTATCGGCGCTTTGAACATTTCGACGAATTCGAGCATGCCCTGGTTGGCCCGGTTCAGGCCGCCCGAGTAGCTGTAGGCGTCGGGATCGTTCTGGGAGTGCAACTCCAGCTTGCGGATATCGACCTTGCCGACAAGCGAGGAGATGTCCTGATTGTTCTCATCGCCCGGTTCCGTTTTGGCAATGCCGATCTGCCGAAGGCGCGAGGGCATCAGGCGCTGAACGCGGAATTTGGAGATGTCGCCGTTGAACTCATCGAGACGCTTGATGCACCACGGGCTCATCAGCCCGGTCAGGCGGCGTCGCGGTATGCCGTAGCGGTCCTCCAGCACCGCGCCCATCCGCTCGGGGTCGAACAGACCGAGCGGGCTTTCGAACACCGGGCTGAGATTGTCGCCGGCCTTCAGCACGTAGATGGGATACGTTTCCATCAGTGCCTTCAGCCGTTCCGCCAGCGACGACTTGCCACCGCCCACCGGGCCGAGCAAGTACATGATCTGCTTGCGTTCCTCCAGGCCCTGGGCGGCGTGGCGCAGGAAGCCGACGATGCGTTCGATCGTCTCTTCCATGCCGTAGAATTCGCTGAACGCCGGGTAGGCGCGGATGGTGCGATTCATGAAGATCCGGCCGAGCCGGGCATCCTTCGATGTATCGACCATGTCCGGCTCGCCGATGGCGGCGAGCAGGCGTTCGGTGGCCGTCGCATAGACCATCGGGTCCGTGCGGCAGGCATCCAGATATTCCGACAACGACATCTCGGCTTCGCGATTAACTTCGAAGCTTCGCGCGTAGGCGGTGAAAATGTCATCGACCGTCTGCATCGGCCGCTCCTGTGCTAAGGGTGATGCCACGCTGTGCCGGCGTCACATGCGTCTGTGCATGCAAGATGGGTGCAATCGTAGCGTAAGAGGGTAGCTTCGCGGGAATGTTTTTGGCGAGTCGCATCAAAGAACCTTCGCGGTCATGGCGTTCATCGTCATCGAGGGCAGGCGGTTTTCGGACTCTTTTGCATCGGCCCTCCTGTCGCCGGTGCGGAACCGGAACTGGCGGGTTTGGGTTGAGGCGCCGCCCATCATTTCCATGTGCAGCCACACAGGGAGAGGCTGTCCTGAAATCTTGACAGCAGCAGGGCCGCGAAAGCAGACGCCGGCGGCCACTGTGGAAGCACCGTCGCGCACGATCACCGAATAGTGAAAGCCAGCGCGGATGAACTCAAGAAAATTCGCATCGAGACTGCGAGAAACCAAACGGGCACGGCGCGTAACCGGATATTGGGCGTCGCGCTGGCGTGAGCAAGTGGCACCGGTCAGACGGTCGCGAGCGATGTCGCCGAGGGGACGGCGGCAGGGCGTCGGGGTTGTGTCTGCCAGCTGCATCATCAGCGCCTCCACACGCCACGCCCGGTCCGGGGACCAATCGCGGCAAGGTATCCTGAATACACGGATAGTCTTAAAGAATGGTTAACGTGTGCCGTTTTCGTTCCGAGGCTTTTGTCCATAGTGAGACGCTACACCAAGAATTAGGCGGGGTGGCTGAAAATCTGAGTATGGGCTGTCGCTGAGCAGCCATTGCCGAAACGGAAGGCACGTGCCCCGCCAGCGCACCCGGGCTGCCCCGGCGCGTAGCCGCCAATCGAAGCTATTTCATGGGCTTATCGAATTCTTCCCGGGCAGCATCAACCCGTTTCAAAAGCTCCGCATCCATCGCCGATCGGCTTGCGGCTGTTGCGCGGCAGGCCGGGACCGGCGGGCTTAAGTAACAAATCACCGTGTCGATCCCGGCGTCGCCGTCGGCCCGCCCCGGGTCTTGCCCCCGGCATTCAACCTGCCGTCTGATGGTTTCCGTCATCGCCCGAGGGAACGGGCGGCGACGATCCGTCCTCTCATCCCCGGCGGTCTCCATGCTCACCTCGAACGAAATACCCTATTGGGCCGGACTTTCCCTCGATCGTCCCCGGGTCATGGGCATCCTCAACGTGACCCCCGACAGCTTCAGCGATGGCGGCCGCGATGGCGGGCCGGAAGCCGCCATCGAAGCCGGGCTGGCGATGGCGGAAGACGGCGCAGACATCATCGACGTCGGTGGTGAAAGCACCCGGCCCGGGGCTGTAGCCGTGCCGCCGGAGATCGAGCAGGATCGGGTCATTCCGGTCGTTCGCGCCCTTGCGCTGGCGGGATTGTGCGTCTCTGTCGACACGCGGAACGCCGCGACCATGCGCGCCGTCCTGGACGCCGGCGCGACGATCATCAACGACGTCTCCGGGCTCACGCACGATCCGCGGGCGGCCGCGCTGGTCGCGGCCCGGTCGTGTCCGGTCGTGCTGATGCACATGCGCGGCACGCCTGCGACGATGAACGCAATGGCGACATACAGAGATGTTGTCGCCGAGGTTCGGGCCGAACTGCTGGCGCGGGTCGAAGCGGCACTGGCCGCCGGCATCGCGCGTAAAAATATCGCTATCGATCCCGGGATCGGCTTTGCCAAACTGCCTGAGCAATCGCGGGCGCTGCTGCGCGGATTGCCGGCTTTCACCGGCCTCGGCTATCCGGTGCTCATCGGCGTTTCCCGCAAGTCCTTCATCGGCGCGATCTCCGGCGAACCCCGGGCCGATCGGCGGCTTGGCGGATCATTGGCGGCTGCTGTGTTCGCGGCGCTACGCGGCGCTGCAATCGTGCGTGTCCATGACGTGCGCGAGACAGTTCAGGCGTTTCGTGTATGGCATTCATTGTTGGAATGACGCACGGTTCCGCTTTGCTAACGCGGGGCAATGCGCTCCCGGGGCGAAGGGAACGGCGAACTGGCCATGACGACCACAAGACGTCTATTCGGGACTGACGGTATCAGAGGCAAGGCGAATACGGAACCGATGACAGCCGGCATCGCCTTGCGGCTCGGGCAGGCGGCCGGCCTGCTGTTCACCCGCGGTGAGCATCGCCATCGCGTGGTCATCGGCAAGGACACCAGGCTCTCGGGCTATATGATCGAGCCGGCGCTGACCGCCGGTTTCGTCGGCGCGGGCATGGACGTCACCCTGCTCGGCCCGCTGCCGACACCCGCCGTGGCGATGCTGACGCGTTCGCTGCGCGCCGATCTCGGGGTGATGATATCGGCCTCGCATAATCCGTACGAGGATAATGGGATCAAGCTGTTCGGGCCCGATGGTTCGAAGCTGTCGGATGAGAAGGAACTCGAGATCGAGGCGCTGATGGACAGCGGCTTCGGCGACCGCCTGGCCGAACCGCATCTGCTGGGCCGCGCGGCGCGGCTGGATGACGCGGCCGGCCGGTACATAGAGGTGGCGAAGGCCAGCTTCCCGCGCGGGCTACGACTTGATGGCCTGCGCATCGTCATCGATTGCGCCAACGGGGCCGCCTACAAGGTCGCGCCGACGGTGCTGTGGGAACTTGGGGCGACGGTGATTCCGCTTGGGGTGACACCTGATGGTTTCAATATCAACAAAGGTTGCGGCTCCACCGTGCCGGAGTTCATCTGCGCCAAGGTTCTCGAGCACGGCGCCCATATCGGCATCGCCCTCGACGGCGACGCCGATCGGCTGCAGATCGCGGATGAGAATGGGGAATTGGTGGACGGGGACCAGATCCTCGGGCTGATCGCGGAAACCTGGCATCAGGCCGGCACGCTGCGCGGCGGCGGCATTGCCGCGACGGTGATGTCGAACCTGGGTCTGGAACGGCATCTCGAGTCACTGGGCCTGGCTCTGCACCGCACCAAAGTCGGCGACCGTTATGTCGCCGAACATATGCGGGCGACCGGGATGAATGTCGGCGGGGAACAATCCGGGCACCTTATCTTGTCGGACTTCGCGACGACCGGCGACGGCCTGCTGGCGGCGCTGCAGGTGCTGGCGGTGCTGGTGCAGAAGGGACGCCCGGCATCCGAGGTGTGCCAGGTGTTCAAGCGGCTGCCGCAACGGCTGAAGAACGTCCGCTTCACCGGCCCGTCGCCGCTGCGCCAGGATCACGTGCAGGCGGCGATCCGGCAGCAGGAAATGCGCCTGCAGGGCACCGGCCGCGTGCTGATCCGGGAAAGCGGCACCGAACCCTTGGTGCGGGTGATGGCCGAGGGTGAAGACGCCGAACTGGTGGCCGGCGTGGTCGATTCGCTGTGCGAAACCATCGCCGAGGCTGCCCGGCTGCGCAAAGCCGTCGCCTGATGCGGGGGCGGATCCTGGTCATCGCAGGATCCGACTCGGGCGGCGGCGCGGGCATTCAGGCTGATATCAAGACTATTACTGCGCTCGGCGCGTTCGCGGCGACGGCCATCACCGCGCTGACAGCACAAAACACGCTGGGCGTGCATGGCGTGATGCCGGTGCCGCCGGATTTCATTCGCCGGCAGATCGAGGTCGTGATGACCGACATCGGCGCCGACGTCATCAAGATCGGCATGCTGGGCGATGTCGTGACGATCGAAACCGTTTGCGATGCGTTGGCCGGCTTTGCCGCCGGCGTGCCGGTGGTGCTCGATCCGGTCATGGTGGCGAAAGGCGGACACGCTCTGCTCGCGCCGGAGGCGGTGGATGTCCTGCGCCGGCGGCTGCTGCCGCTGGCCGCGGTGATTACGCCCAATCTGCCCGAAGCCGAGGCACTGGCCGGGACCGTCATCGGCACCGAGGCGGAGATGCGGGTTGCCGCGGCGATGCTGCTCGGGCTGGGGGCGCCGGCGGTGCTGCTGAAGGGCGGCCACCTGGCATCCGGCACGGTCATCGATCTGCTGGCGACCGCGCGCGGGGTTGAGGCGTTTGCGGCGCCGCGGATCGAGACGCGGCATACGCATGGCACCGGCTGCACGACCGCGTCGGCCGTGGCGGCAGGATTGGCGCAGGGATTTTCGCTCCGGGATGCGGTGATCCGCGCCCGGGCCTATGTGCGTGCGGCTATTCTGTCCGCGCCAGGCTATGGTGGCGGCCATGGGCCGCTGGACCATGCCGTAACGGTGGACGTCGGCAGACTTGCCTGATTACCTCCGCGGCGCGCGCCGATCGGCCAGCATCGCGGCGATCGTGTCGGCAAGCTGGCCCGTCGCGGTGCTCATGGCCGCGACCAAAGCCCCGGTCGATCCGTCTGGCGGCCGCACCGCCAGGGAGACATCTCGCGCCGAAGCGGCCGGCCCCTCGATCGCCACCTGAGCCGCCAGCAGCACCGCACCGTTGCGGTCCAGATCGAAACGCTGAACGTTGACCTCCACCGTCGCGTCAGGCGGCGTGGTGATCGCGCCGGTGTCGCCATACACGACGCTGCCGGGCAGCCGCCGGGTCAGGTCCAGCACCAGGACCCGCATCATCATCGAGTCCAGCGGTTCGCCCCACCACTCATTCGCCAGCACGTCCATCCGGTAGCCATCGGACGAGCGCACAATCGGCGACCGTTCCAGGTATCGCGCCAGCGATATCGGCCGCACGTCGATCGTCTGCGGCGCGGCTGCCAGCACGGTCCCCGGCTCGGGCGCCAACACATAGAGGGTCGGGTTGGGCGATGAGCACGCAGCCGGCAATATCGCCAGCAACAGCGCACGCCGTGCCAGCATCACGGCAGCCCCGCGTCGGTGCGGCCGCGGATCAGTGCCTCCGGGTGGCGCGACAGCAGATCCGCCAGCACGCGGATCGAGCGCGAGGCGTCGGAAAGCTGCATCATCAAACGATCGACATCCCGGCTGAACCGCGAATCGCCGCCATATCCGGTCTCTACCGAGCCAATCAGCTTGTTGGTGCGGTTGACCGCGTCCTCCAGCCCGGCGGAGATCGCCGGCAGGCGCTTCGCCGCTGGCGCCACGCCGCGATTGAGGTTGTCCACCAGCTCCCGGGTGCTGGCGAGGGTCGCCCGTAGCGCGGTTATCGATTGGCCGAGCTGCTTGTCGTTCACCAGCCCGTTCACGCCCGCCAGGGTCTGGTTGAGGTTCTCGCCTATGGTCTCGAACGGAATGCTGTTCAGCCGGTTGACCAGGTTGGTGGCCGCCGTGGCCACATCGTCGGAACTGCCGCCCAGCACGGGGACCACGTAATCGTCGCCGTCCTTGCGCAGCTCCGCCGCAGCGGCGCCGGGAAAGATGTCCATCACCAGTTGCTTCTGGCCGGTCAGGATATTGCCGCTCTCCAGCTTCACCCGCAGGCCGCGATGGATCAGCGCCCGCATCCTGGAATCCAGATCGCCGTCGGTGGGAAGATCCAGCATCGCGATCCGCTCCGGTTCCAGCGTGAAGTGCACCGGCACAACGACATTGTCGGCGGCTCGGTCGTAGACCAGGGACACGCTGGAGACCTCGCCGATTTTCAGGCCGCGCAGCATCACCGGCGAGCCGCCCCCCAGACCGGACACCGAGGTGGTGAAATTGGCGACAAACGGGACGCTGCGCTTGAATATCGACGAGTCGGCCGCTTCCTTGTTAGGGAACAGCGTGAATTTGCGGTTCGCTTCGGCTTCGCCGGTGATCGCCGGGTCATCGGGCGTGTCGAAAGCAATGCCGCCCAGAACGATGGCGCGCAGCGATTCCACCTGGAACTGCAGGCCGTTGGTGCCAAGCTGCACGGTCGCGCCCGAGGCATTCCAGAAGCGCGAATTCTCATGCACGTATTTGTCGAACGGCGCGCGCACGAAGGCGTGGACGGTAACGTTGCGCGCCATTTCGTCCACGTCCCAGCCCAGGATCTCCCCCGCCTCCAGGTCTCGGAACATGATTGGCGAGCCGAGATTGAGCGAGCCGATGCGGCTGGCGTCGAGCAGGAAGGTGCGGCCGGCGACGTCCGATTGCAGGACGGGCGGATTTTCCAGTCCGACGAAGTCGGTTTGCGGCTCCCCGCCGTCGCCCGAGGGCAGCAGATCAATGTAGGAACCGGAGAACAGAGTGGACAGGCCGCTGATCGATCCGGCGAAGAAGCGGGGGCGCACCACCCAGAAGCGCGCCTTGCCGGTCAGCAGCGGCGCGGCTTCCTTGTTCATCCGCACCGTCACCACCACCCGGCTGAGATCAGCGCTGAGCGCGATCTTCTGCACCACGCCCATGTCGACTTCCTTGTGGCGGACATGCGACTGGGTGGCCTGCAAGCCCTCGGCGGTTTCGAAGCTGATGGTGATCAGCGGCCCGCGCTCGGACCAGGTCCGCCAGGCGAGCCAGCCGCCGATGAACAGGGTTACCACCGGGATGGCCCAGATCAGCGACAACCGGCTTTTGCGATCGAGCCTGGAGCGCAACACGGCGGAGGGCGGCCGGTCGCTCATGCCGCCTCCGCGCGGTTCGGCGGCTGCCCCCGGTCCCACATCAGGCGCGGATCGAAGCCGCGGGCGGCGAACATCGTCAGGATAACCACGGCGGAGAAGGCGATCGCGCCAGGGCCGGGATAAACGCTCGCGATCGTGCCGAACTGGACCAGGGCGACCAGGATGGATTCCATGAAGATATCGATCATCGACCACCGGCCGATGGCATCGACAACGCGATACAGGATCGTGCGGTCGCGCAGCGCGTAGGGCGAACCACGGTGGGTGGAGATCAGCAGGACGCCGAGGCCAATGAGTTTCAGCACCGGCACCGCCACGCTGGCGAAGAACACCAGCAGCGCCAGCGGCCACATGCCGTAATCGACCAGTTCGATCACGCCGCCCAGTATTGTGCTGGGGTAACCCGATCCGAGCTGGATCACCGTCAGCACCGGATAGACGTTGGCGGGAATATACAGCATCAGCGCTGCGATCGCGTAGGCCCAGGTACGCTGGATCGATTTCGGCTTACGGTCGCGCAGACGAAAGCCGCAGCGCGGGCAGGGCGTGCCTTCGGCCGCGCGGCTGACCAGGCCGCAGGTGTCGCAGCCGATGCGGCGGCGGCTGGCGGTGTCGGGCCGCGCGCCAAGCCGCAAGCCGCGCATCACGGCATTGCGGCGGCGGTTCGGCGGCTCCATCGCCTCCCACACCGCCTGGTCGTCGAGCGTGATATCGGCCAGTAGCATGACGCCGATGAGGCCGCCGAGCGCGTACAGGGCGGGACCGACGGTAACCGTAGCGATGGCGCTGAGGCGGACATAGGCCACGTACAGGCCTAGCATGTAGATCTCGATCATCGACCAGGGCCGCAACCGTTCGACCCAGGCATAGATCGACCTGAGTTCGGCCGGCGGGCGGTGCAGGCGCAGGCCGGCCAGGACCGTCAGCATGCACAGCACCCGGGCCAGCGGCGCGGCGAAGGTGGTGATCAGGACGACGACCGAGAGTTCCCACAGGCCATAATATTCGAGTTCGGCGGGCCCGCTGACGAGGCTGGCGGCGCGTTGCTGCCCGGCGTTGGTGACGGACATCACGGTCAGCGTGCCGGCCACGCCGAACAGGATCAGCGCGGACAGGTTGAGCGCGGCGGGCAGCATGAGGGGGTGAAAGCGCGTGTGCCGCAGCACGGCATCGCAGCGCAGGCAGACGGCTCGGGTGGCCGGCGGCATCGCCGGAACCACCTGCATCTGCCCGCAATCGCGGCACTCGTGCAGCCTCGGCGCGGTCATGGGCACGGTGCCGGCCATGGCCGTCCCGGCGGTGGCGACGCTGGTGCTCATGCGGAAGGGTGGAAGATCGGGACGCCCATGACCCTGACGTAGCATAGCGAAGCAGCCAAAAAAGAGGCGGCCGCGCAATTTGATAGAAAACTGCAACGGCATGCCCGCGCGGACGGCCGCGCCGGAAGCTTCGCTGCCTTTGCCTTCGCCGGACGATTAGGCAATCATGCTTCGGTCCAGGGAGTATAAAGAATGCCTTTGCCAATGATCCAGGATTCGACAAACTATCGCCGCCGGATGGTTCGATCTGTATTCGGCGCGTTGCTGCTGTCCGCCCTGGCGGCGGGAACGGTGCCGGCATCGGCGGACGATCTGCCCGGCGTGACGGGCACGGAAATCAAAATCGGCAACACCGATGCCTATAGCGGACCTGCTTCGGCCTACGGAGTGATCGCCAAGACCGAGACCGCCTTCTTCAGGATGGTCAACGACCAGGGTGGCGTTGCCGGCCACACGATCAACTTCATCTCCTACGACGACGCCTACAGCCCGCCGAAGACAGTGGAGCAGACCCGCCGGCTGGTCGAGGAAGACCAGGTGGCCTTGCTGTTCCAGAGCCTCGGCACGCCGACGCAGACGGCGGTGCAAAGATACCTGAACCAGAAGAAGGTGCCGCAGTTGTTCATCTCGACCGGGGCAGACAAGTGGGGCGATTACAAGCACTTCCCCTGGACAATGGGCTACCAGCCCAGTTACCGGACCGAGGCGCAGATCTATACCAAGTACATGCTGTCGCGGCTGCCGAACGCGAAGCTGGCGATCCTGTATCAGAATGACGATTTCGGGAAGGATTACCCGGCCGGGGTGAAGGATGTGCTCGGCGATAAATACGCTGCAACCGTGGTCAAGGAGGTCAGCTACGAGACGTCCGACGCGACGGTGGACAGCCAGTTGACGACGCTTCAGGCATCCGGCGCGGATGCGCTGCTGGTGGCGGCGACGCCGAAATTCGCTGCCCAGGCGATCAAGAAGGTGCATGACCTGGGCTGGCATCCAGCCTTCTTCCTGACCAACGTATCGATCTCCGTCGGTGCTGTCATGAACCCCGCCGGCCCGGAAAACGGGATCGGCATCATCACCTCCGGCTATATGAAGGATCCAACCGATCCGGTGTTCAAGGACGATCCGGGGATGAACGAGTGGCGGGCGTTCATGGCGAAATATATGCCGGGGGCGGATCTGACGGACGCAAATCATGCGTTCGCCTATGGCGTCAGCATGCTGATGTGGCAGGTGCTGAAACAGTGCGACGGGGATTTCTCGCGCGCCAACATCATGAAGCAGGCGGCGAACCTGCATGACGCCTACGACCCGATCCTGCTGCCGGGGATCAAGGTGAACACCAGCCCGACCAACTTCCATCCGATCCGCGCCATGCAGTTGCAGAAATGGACCGGCACGACGTGGGAGCGGTTCGGGGATGTAATCCAGGGGTCGAGTTCGTAGGGTTTCGATCTCCCTCCCTCGTCATGGCCCGGCTTGTCCGGGCCACCTCTGCCAGCACCTGCCGCGATAGGTGGCCAGGACGAGCCGGGCCATGACGAAGGGGGCAACGCCGCGCCCGCTGATCACAGCGTGCTTGACATCCTTATACTCATAGCTAGCATAAGCCCGTGTAATGCTCATAAAGAGCATTACAACGGAGGGTTCACGATGTCCGCAACCGCCCTGCTCGACCGCACCGCCCCGTTGTACGACCGGGTCAAGACGATCATCCCGCCGATGGAATGGCCGGTGTTCGCCGGCGACATCGAGGCGATACTGGCGCTGAAGCGCCAGCGCAACGCGGTGATCCTGGCCCACAACTACATGTCGCCGGAGATTTTCCACTGCGTCTCCGACATCGTCGGCGACAGCCTGGCGCTGGCGCGGGAAGCCGTCACGGCGGACGCCGACGTGATCGTGCTGGCCGGCGTGCATTTCATGGCCGAGACGGCGAAGCTGCTGAACCCGGACAAGACGGTGCTGATCCCCGACAGCCGCGCCGGCTGCTCGCTGGCGGAATCGATCACCGCGGCCGATGTGCGGCTGATGCGCGAGCGGCATCCCGGCGTACCGGTGGTGACGTATGTGAACTCCTCCGCCGCGGTGAAGGCGGAATCCGACATCTGCTGCACCTCCGGCAACGCCCTGAAAATCGTCGAATCCCTCGGCGCGGACAGCGTGATCATGCTACCGGACGAATACCTGGCGAAGAACATCGCCGCGCAGACGCGGGTAAAAATCATCGCCTGGGCCGGGCATTGCGAGGTGCATGAACGCTTCACCGCCGCCGAGGTCCGCGCCCTGCGCGCCGACTACCCCGGCGTGGTGATCCTGGCGCATCCGGAATGCCCGCCGGACGTGGTCGCCGAGGCCGACTACACCGGCTCTACCGCCGACATGTCCAATTACGTTGACCGCAAGAAGCCGCCTCGCGTGGTCCTGCTGACCGAATGCTCGATGGCCGACAACATTTCCGTCCATCATCCGGACGTGAGCTTCGTGCGGCCGTGCAACCTGTGCCCGCACATGAAGCGCATAACCCTGCCGAACATCCGCCACGCGCTGGAGACGATGCAGCAGGAGGTGACGATCGACCCGGCTTTGGCCGAGCGCGCCCGGCTGTCCGTCGAGCGCATGCTGGCGGTCCGCTGATGCGCATTCCCCCGCTGCCGGCGATCATGATCGAACCGGCGGTGCGCGCCGCGCTGCTGGAGGATCTCGGCCGCGCCGGCGACCTGACCACCGACGCCATCGTCCCGGCGGCCGCGACCACCCGAACGGCATTGGTGGCGCGGCAGGCCGGCGTGGTCGCCGGGCTGGACTTCGCCGCCGCGGCATTCCGGCTGATCGATCCGGCGATCGTGGTAGAGGTGGCCTTGCCGGACGGCAGCCGCCTCGCCCCCGGCGACCTGATCGCCACGGTCAGCGGTCCGGCGCGCGGCATTCTGACGGCGGAGCGTTCGGCGTTGAACTTCCTCTGCCACCTCAGCGGCGTGGCGTCCGGCACGCGCGGCATCGCCGATGCCATCGCCGGAACCCGGGCGCAGGTGTGCTGCACCCGCAAGACCATGCCCGGCCTGCGGTTTGCGCAGAAATACGCGGTGAGGGTGGGTGGCGGATCGAACCACCGCTTCGGCCTGGATGACGCGGTGCTGATCAAGGACAACCACGTCGCCATCGCCGGCGGCGTGCGCGCGGCGGTCGAACGGGCGCGGGCGGCCGTCGGCCATCTGGTGAAGATCGAACTGGAGGTCGATACCCTGGACCAGTTGCGCGAGGCGCTGGCCCTGAAGGTCGATGCCGTGCTGCTCGACAACATGGACCCCGACATGCTGCGGCAGGCGGTCGGCCTGGTGGACGGCCGCGCGATTACCGAAGCCTCGGGCCGCATCCGGCCCGACACCGCTGCGGCCATTGCTGCGAGCGGAGTGGATCTGCTGTCAGTGGGCTGGCTGACGCATAGCGCCACGGTGCTGGATATCGGGCTGGATTACGTCGACTGAACACATTTGTGTGATGTTACGATTTTACGACCAGATCAAATCGGCACCAGCCGCATGCATCCGGCCCGCCTTCCGGCGCCGAACAGGAAGCTGACCAGTTCGCCGGCCAGCGCCGCGCCGCTCGACTGGGCGACCGACGTCAGCCCGCACACTTCCTGCAACGCATCTGTGGCACCCGCCAGGATCGGGTCGCCATCGGTCAGCATGAAAACCGGCAGGTCGCGGTGATAGTCGGCGACGACTTTCATGGTGTGGAAACCATCCTGCTCCTCGCCCTCGATATCGCTAATGACGGCGATCGGCTGCTGCGCGCGCAGCGTCGTCAGCAGATCCTGGCCGGAGGAGACATACTGCGTCCTGAGTTCGAGGAAGGCGCAGACCGGTTCCAGTTTTTCGGCGATAGCCGGATCGTCGCTGATCAATACGACGACACCCTGATTGGCGGTGGCCATCGCGCTCAGGTAATCTTGATCGCGGAGAGCGGCCGTGGAGTTCATCATGTTCATGCAAATCTGCCTTCTACGGTCGAAGCTGGAATGGTGTGCAAGACCGTCACACTCTGGTGATTTACAAACTCTAATAATAGCCTAGGTAAGCTAAGTTTTACGTGATGTTACGACATTTCGTCGTGAAAAATCGTGAATTATCGTGAACTGAGAACCGTACACAGCCTTATAGTCAGGGACTAACAGTCTCGCCGGGAAAAACCCCCCAGAACTGCCCGCGCCGCAAGTAACCGCGATAGGATCCCGTCTGCACATTGCACCAGTCGGACGACGCCTCGCACGACCTGATCCGGCCGATGACGCCGGGCCTGAGGATCGCCACCGCGGCGGCGGTGTCAGTCGCCTCCGACCGCAGCGTCGCGTCCGCCTTTTGCACGATGAAGCTGCGGCGGCCCATCAGTGTCGCCTGCTGCATCCAGCCCTCGATGCCGTCGGCGTCGCGCACCCAGCGCCAGACGTCGAATTCGCGCATGATCTCGACCGGCAGGTCGCGCCGCTTGTAAACCCAGTCGATGCGGTAGCGCAGTCCGGGGCCGGCACGCATGTTGACCTCGTCGGACCGCAGCGAGGCGAAGCGCGGCAGTTTCGCCGCTCCGCCCTCGGGCTTCTCCGGATCGGCGAGTTTCTCGGCCGCCGGCGTCTGCGCCACGGGCGGCGCGGGAGCGGCGGGTGCGGGGACCGGTTCGGTCTTTGGCGGCGGCTTGCCGCCAGCCGCAGCGTCGGCGGCTGGCTTATGCGGATGGATCGGCCCGTGCGGCGGGACGACCGGAGTCTTGCCGGCTTCATGCACGGGCTGGCGGGGCGCGGCGACGGGCGGCTTCACCGGCTGATCCACCGCCGGGTGGGCGGGAACCTGCAAACTGCCGGTCTGCGCCCGGGCGGGCGCACCCGCCAGCGCGGCCAGCGACGCGGCATAGACGAGACTCCGGCTGAAATTCCTCATGACGCACCCGTACCAAGTTCCGCCGAATCGGGTCAAGGGCCGGCTGGCCCGGACCTCAGATCGTGATGACCTGTCCAGTCCCGATCGCTTCCAGAAAGGTCGCGATGCCGGCGGTCTCAACACCGGGAAGCAGCGCCGCGGGGTCGATCGCTTCGGCGCGCAACCCGGCCTCGCACGCGATCATCCGAACCTGCATGTCAACACAGGCGTCTCGTAGTATATCCAGCCCGGCGACGCCGCGGGCCTGGATCACCGCATCGCGTCCGGCGTCCGCCAGGGACGACCAATCGCGGCATAGGGCGTGGCAGCCGCCGTTGCTGGCGAACAGCACCACCCGGCGTCCCAGCGCCGCCGCGCCGGAGGCAACCACGAACGCGTAGTGCGCCCGGTCATGCGCGCCCGACAGCAGCAGCACGCCGAGCGGCTCAGACGGCACAGGCAGGACCCGCCGGCACGCCATGCGCGCTCAAATCCCGGATCGTCCGTCCCGGCCCGCACGCGGCGCAGGCCGGATCGGGTTTCAGCTTGATGGTGCGGAACCGCGTGTCGAGCGCGTCCCAGACCAGCAGCCGACCGGACAGCGTCTCGCCGATGCCGAGGATTTCCTTGAGCACTTCGGTGGCCTGCAACGTGCCCATCACGCCGGTCACCGCGCCCAGCACGCCGGCCTCGCTGCAGGCCGGCACCAGCCCATCCGGTGGCGGCTCCGGATACAGGCAGCGGTAGCACGGGCCGCCGGTATGCGGCTTGAAGACGGAAAGCTGGCCCTCGAACCGCAGCACCGCGGCGGAGACCAGGGTGCGCTGTGCCAGCACGCAGGCGTCCGACACCAGGAAGCGGGTGGCGAAATTGTCGGTGCCGTCGCAGACGATGTCGTAGCGGCTGATGAGGTCCAGCGCGTTGGCCGCGGTCAGCCGCGTCTCATGCGCCTCGACGCGCAGGGCGGGATTGATGGCGGTGCCCGCAAGCGCGGCCGAGGCCGCCTTCGGCAGGCCGATGCGGTCCGTCGTGTGCGCCACCTGGCGCTGCAGGTTGGACAGCTCCACCCGGTCGTCATCGACAATGCCGATGGTGCCGACGCCCGCCGCCGCCAGGTACAGCATCAGCGGCGAACCCAGCCCGCCGGCGCCAATGACCAGCACCCGCGCCGCCTTCAGCTTCGCCTGGCCGGTGCCGCCGACTTCGCGCAGCAGGATATGACGGGAGTAGCGCTGGATTTCGGCTTCCGAAAAATCGAGGTCCATGTTTCTGATGATAGGATGACCCCAACGAGCGGACCAGAGGCGCGATGACGCAACCCGGACAGACCGAAGACGCCGCGCTGGTGCTGTTCTCCGGCGGCCAGGATTCGGCCACCTGCCTCGCCTGGGCTCTGGCGCGCTATCCACGCGTCGAAACCGTCGGCTTCCGCTACGGCCAGCGGCATGCGATCGAACTCGACTGCCGCGAACCGGTGCGGCAGGCGCTGGCGAGCGAGCGGCTGGGGGACGATCACCTGGTCGATCTGAGCGCGACGATTGCGGGCCTGGGCGAGACGGCGATGACCGCCGACATCGCCATCGAGATGGGGCAGGGCGGCCTGCCCAACACTTTCGTGCCCGGACGCAACCTGCTGTTCCTGACCTGCGCCGCCGCCATCGCCTATCGCCGCGGGCTGCGGCGGATCGTCGCGGGGGTGTGCGAGACGGACTACTCCGGCTATCCGGATTGCCGCGATGACACGGTCAAGGCGATGCAACTGGCGCTGAACCTGGGTATGCAGCGGCGTTTCGTGCTGGAGACGCCGCTGATGTGGCGGGACAAAGCGGCGACCTGGGCGCTGGCGAAGGCGCTCGGCGGAGACGGCCTTGTGGATGTCATTCTCGAACGAACCCATACCTGCTATCTGGGCAACCGCACTGATCGTCACGCCTGGGGATTCGGCTGCGGAACCTGCCCGGCCTGCCAGTTGCGCGCCCAAGGCTGGGAGCGTTGGGTGGCGGCGGGCAGTCCCTCGGCCTGAACTGTACTGATGGAGTCTGTTTGATGAAGCGTTTCTTTGCCATGGTGGCCATGGCGTCCGGCATCGCTGTTGCCGGCGCGCAAGCGGCTCAACCGGTGAGCCTGTCCGCCAACACGGCTGGCCAACTGGCGGAGCTGTGCACCGCGCCGCCGATGAAGCCGGGAGCGGACGCCAAGGTGAATTTCTGCCGCGGCTTCGCCCAGGGCGCGATCACGGTGGAACTCGCGCATGCCGGCGACAAGAAGCCGTTCTGCTTCCCCAACCCGGCGCCGTCGCGCGCCAAGACCATGAGCCAGTTCGCCGCCTGGGTGAAGGCGGCCCCCGACCGCGCTGCCTCGCCGTCAAGCGAGGCGCTGTTCAGGTTCCTGGCCGAGCAATACCCGTGCAAGTAGGCACTGTGACCATACTCAAGGCGCTGGAGGCCGTCTCAATGATCAAACCTGTCGTTCTTGCTCTCGCCTGCGTGACGCTGTCGTTGCCGGCCCGGGCAGCTGAACCGGTCGCGCTGCACGTCCGGTCTGCCGGCGACCTGGCGGAACTGTGTGGTGCCAATCCGAGGGCACCGGAGGCGGACGCCAAGATCAATTACTGCCATGGTTTCGCCCAGGCCGCGGTCGATCTGGAGTTGGCGCATGCCGGCGACAAGAAACCGTTCTGCTTCCCGTCGCCGGCGCCGAGCCGCGCGGCGACGCTGAATGAATTCGCCAGTTGGGTGCATTCGATACCGGAGCGCCGGACGCTGCCGCCGTTTGAGGGATTGTTCCGCTTCCTGGGCGAACGCTTTCCCTGCAAGTAGCGGGCTGAACCAAACGCCATGGCCGGACTTGCAGCCGGCCATGGCGAGTTTCAGTCTTGCGGCTGTACGCCGTGACGCTACTGCTGCGTGCGCTTTTGCTCGGCCGCCTTGACTTCGCCAGTCATGGGAACGACCGGCTGCTTCTTGTCCTGTGCTTCGCTGACGCGCTTTTCGTCACGCCTGCGGTCGTCCTGATGCTTCGCCGCATTGAACACCACCGGCAACTGCGACGGCTCCTCGATTTCCAGCGTGTCGCGCTTGACCGTATCGCGGATCGTCTCGGTGCGCGCGGTCACTTCCTTGCGCAACAAAACCTCCTCGACGAGGTGCACGGACTTTGAAACGACCGGAACCTCGTTCGAATCGGACATTTCAACCGTCACCTCGGTCAGCACGTCCTGGCCGATACCGGCGTTCGGCTTGCGCCGCTCCACCACCACCGTCTCGGTGTGCAGGGTAACTTCCTGCTGCACCGGCGTTTCGACGACAACGCGGCGGACGCGCGTCGTCTTGCCCGGCACGGTGCGGGTGCCGACATTCAGGACCTCTTCGCCGATGGCAACGACCTGCTCGGCTTTCGTGTCCCCCGCAATGCGCCCGGCTGCCGTGCCAAACAGGGACGTCGCGGGTGCGCGCTCCGCACCCTTCGCCGCATCCAGGAAGGCGGAGGCAACCGGCTTGTAGACCGACATCGCCTGAAAGCCGATCCGCTGCATCTGCAACATCATGTCGAATATCGGGAACGCCGTCCGGGTTTCGTTTCCAGAAGTCAGTGACATAAATTTCTCCGCTTGCCATGATCGGCGAGCGGCAGATGGTGCGGTGCAATATGGACCACAACCACCGCTCCTGATGTCGTCAATCGGAACGGCCGGGTTGAGCGGTCATGATGCTGATGCGAGCCGAACCTGCTGCGGGCGGCGTTGCCGGAAGGCCGACGGCCGGATTTCGCCGGCCGTCTTCGACGCTTAGGCCTGTTTCGCGATGCTGATGATCTGATCGCCATCCCAGATGGCCAGGCAGGACCGTGTTGTCGTCTTCGAGTCGTGGTCGTATTTCTCCGCGATGAGGTATGGATCCAGCGCCACATGCTCCTGATACAAAGTGCCAACGACGAACTTGACCCCGCTGGAGCCTTCGTCGATCCGGTCGAGCAGATCCAGCACGGGCGGCGGAAGTAAAGTCTGCGCCCGGTTCCTGTCGAGAGGGGTTTCCTGCCACGAAGCCGGACGCTTGACCCGGGTGAACAGGACAAGCTCGACCATGGACATGAAGCTCGCCATGACCAGGGCGAGCGCGGCGATCGCAGCATTGGACGGCGGCGTCATTTGGCAGGACATGAACAGGGCGATCGAAGCGATCGTCGCGCTACAGGAGGTCAGCACCAATAGCTTGTGGAGTGCCGGACGCCGATGAAAAAGCGACGCCGGATTCTTGCGGACTTCTTCCGCCTTGTGCTGTTCAAGAACGTCTTCAGGCACCGGCTCGATGCCGTAGGAAGCGAGCAGTACGTCGATCGAACAACGATTGCGGTCGACGGTATAGGCTTGCAGCAATCCATCGAATGGCATGTGATCTCCTCCGGTTTTAAACGCGTGAAGCCTATTCCGCAAACAGAGCGGCACGCCAGAGGTTCCATCAATTGTAATTCTGACAAAAATGTGCACTAAAAATTGCTGTATTTTGTGATCTTTGGCGGCCCTTGAAGAAACCGCCAAGTCCCTATGGCTATGGTGACGGGCGATGGCGGTGGCAGTTACTTGCGACCCGGGCGCATACGTCAATGACGCCTGACGGCGCTGGCGTAAAGCGAAGTTGCGCGAGGCTGAATACATCGGTTGCGGCTGTGCTGCCGGCGATGGCAGGCCCCCGCTGCCGCCTTCACAAGCGGCAAGTCGCCGCGAGAAATTCGCTGCCGGCGGGCCGGGTTGGCGTATAAGCCCGGCGAGAAGACAATCAGGAGAATCCGATGCAAAAACCCCGCGGGCGGCACTTTTTCGCCAATCCCGGCCCGACCAACATCCCCGACAGCGTGCTGCGGGCGATGGACCGCCCCAGCATCGACTTCAACGACCCTGACTTCGTCGCCATCTACGAAGCCGCTTTCGCCGGGCTGAAGCGGGTGCTGCGCACCGAACAGCATCTGTTCATGTACAACGCCTCCGGCCACGGCGCGTGGGAGGCCAGCCTGACCAACCTGCTATCCCCTGGCGACACGATCCTGGTGGTGGAATCAGGCTATTTTTCCGATGAGTGGGCGGCGATGGCGCGCAGCCACGCATTGGAAGTACGGCTCGTGGCAGCCGACTGGCGCCGCGGCGCCGATATCGCCGATGTGCGCCGGCACCTCGCCGCGGACACCGGGCATGCCATCAAGGCGGTTTGCGCGGTGCATAATGAGACGCTGACCGGAATGAAGCTGCCGCTGCCGGCGATCCGCGCGGCGATCGACGACACCGGCCATCCGGCGCTGTTCCTGGCGGATACGATTTCCTCGCTGGGTTCGCTGGATTTCCGCATGGATGAATGGGGCATCGACTGCGTTGTCGGCGGCAGCCAAAAAGGCCTGATGCTGCCGACGGGCATGAGCTTCACCGGGGTTTCCGGCAAGGCCCTCGCGGCGCATGCGACGGCCCGGTTGCCGCGCTTCTACTTCGACTGGACCATGATGACGCAGCGCAGCACGAAAAGCTTCATTGGCACCGTCCCGGTGCACATGTTCTACGGCCTGCGCGAGTCCGTCCGCTTGATCGAGGAGGAAGGTCTCGACAACGTCCACGCCCGCCACACGCGATTGGCGGAGGCGGCGCGGCGGGCGGTGCGGGTGTGGGCTGGCAACGATGGTCCTTCGCTGTACTGCCTGTCGCCGGAACGGTTTTCCGATTCGGTGACAACGGTGCTGATGCCGGAAGGATTTTCCGGCGATGCGTTGCGCAAGACGATACGCGAACGGTTCAACGTGTCGCTGGGCGGTGGCCTGGGCAGGCTGAGCGGATTGATTTTCCGTATCGGCCACCTCGGCGACCTGAACGAACCAATGCTGCTGGGCGCGCTGGCGGCGATCGAGATGGGGCTGCGGATCCAGGGCGTGCCGCATGGGCGCGGCGGCGTCGAGGCAGCCATGGCGTTCCTGGCGGAGGGATAGGGAAGGCCGATCGGCTGCGGTTCGGTGGCGCGGATGGTGGCTTTGCGATAATGCTTGCGTATCTCGCGCAAGCGTACAATATCCAGCACGTGTTGTACGCAAGCCATCCCGCGGCTTTTGGAATCCGGTGATGACGGACCCCACCATCGCTTTTCTTCCCCAGCCGGTCGAAACGCTTGCTCGCGAGGGCGAGGTCTTCGCTCAGCGTGTGATCGACACCCTGCATGGCTGGGTTCGTTCCAACTGCATCGACAACGTCGTCACCGAGCTTCACAAACGGATTTTCGTCCTCAGCGAGCCGGCATCCGATTGGAACATGGTGGTTATCCTGCGGGCGGCGCCGGAGTCCACCAAATGGGGCGTCGACGTGTGTTCGGTCGGCTTCTCCGGGGCCGACAGCCTGATGGAGCATTTCAGGCCTCTGGTGGATGTCGACGGGCTCGCCTCGGTGATGCAGGTCAGTTTGCATAAGATCGAGCCGGCGATGTTTTCGGTGGTGGCCGAAAGTTTCGCCAGCACGCCGCTGTATGCTGCTTGCGGCAGGCCTCTGATCTACGGTCATACGCTCGATCTGATGCACGACTTTGACAGAAATGCTTATCGTTGGGTCAGCAGCAAGGCGCGAACCAATTTCAAAACGCTGCTCGACGATGCGCGCCAGCGCCCGCAGCTTGTCGAGCGCGAGGACGACGATTTGTTCGTGGTGTCGCGCCGCTATCTCCAGGAGGCGATCGAACCCACCTCCGCCCGGGGATTGTCGCGCATTTACCGTGCCATGGCCCTGTCGGATGCCGGCATGCCCGATCTCGTGCCGCGCGCGCTTGCCCCGCTTGAGGACCTGCCGAAGCTTGGCCCGGCGTGAGCGGATTGCTGCTCGGCACGGTCGCTCTACGTAGGTTCATCGCCGGCGATCCCGTCCTGCATGACTGGCTGGAGCAGCGTCCTGATGACGCCGTGCATCTGACAGTTGTCAGTATCGGCGAGGTTCTCGCCCAGGCCGAGGCGAAGCGCGATGTCGTGCAACGCCGGCTGTGGGCGGAGCGCCTGATCAACACCATCCCGGCGGATTTCGGCCCCCGGCTGCACAGCTTCGATTTGCCGGCGGCGAAGCAGTGGAGCGCACTGCGCGCCTGTTTGAACAGCGATCCCCCCACATTTGTTGAATCCGACCTCGCCGTGGTCGCAATCGCCCTGGACCGCAGGCTGGACTACATCGCACCGCGCGAATCCTGGCACGATCGTATCAGCGGCCTGCGACAGCACGACCCATGGACGGCGACGAGCTACCCGACCTAGCCGATCGGCAGCGCCGTGTGCTGGCGATCTGCGGCGGCGGCTACGCTGGGCTGTTTGCGGCGGAATTCCTGGCTCGTTTGGAAAGGCGGCTCGGCCAGCGCCCGCTCGGTGAGGTTTTCGACCTGATCGCGGGGACCTCCATCGGCGGGCTGCTGGCGCTGGGGCTGGCGAAGGGCATGCGCGCCGCGGAACTGCCGCCGCTGTTGACCGAGCTCGGACCCGTCCTGTTCAGCCGATCGGCTTATGGTCTGTTTCGCGCGAAGTACGATGCGGCGCCTTTGGTGGACAAGGTCGCGGACGTTTTCGGCGATACGACGCTTTCCAGCCTGACCCGCCGTGTGCTGATCCCGGCAGTCAATATGACGGGCGGCGAGACCCTCGTGTTCAGCAACGGTCCAAACGATCCGACAGCTTCACGTCCGGTCCGCGAGGCGGCGCTGGCGACCTCGGCGGCGCCCTGGTATCTGCCGCCGCATCAGGCCGATCGGCGGCTGTATGCGGATGGCGGCCTTGTGGCGAATTCTCCTGAGGCGCTGGCCGCCATTGAGGCGGTACATGGGCGGGGGTGGCCGCGAGACCGGGTGAAGCTGCTGGTGGTCGGATCGACCCAGGTGAGCGCGCGTCTGCCCGGTCACCTGTTGGGCGCGCGCTGGGGGCTGCTCGACTGGGTGCGGGACGGGCGCCTGCTCACCACCGCGATGCGCGCCCAGATGTCGCTGGCGCGTATGCAGGCACGGAGCGTGCTGGGGTCGGCGAATATCATTGAGGCCGATGTTGAACTGAACGCCGCGGAGCAAAAGCGGGTGGCGCTGAATAAGGCAGCGCCGGGGGCAACTCATGTCCTGGAAACCTTGGCCAAGGAGACGTTCGAGCGGTTTTGCGCCGATCACCCGTTATTGGTGGCGGAATGGTCGGCGGGGCCGGGTATGCCGTGATGCGCGCTTCCGAAGCGTGTCCGCTTCGTCGGGTTATTTCTGCACAAAGTGGAGCAGAACGGTCTCGGCCGGATCGCACTATCGGCGTGAAGCCGTCCCGCAGGGACGTTCACGCCGGGCTTGAATATACACCATAATGGTGTATATAACCGCAGCGTGGATAAGCGGAAGCCGACCTACGACCTGGACGCCTTCAAAGCGGCATTTGCCAGCGTGGAGACGCTTCAAGCAACCGGTGTTGCGCTGAGAAGTGCGGCGTCGCTCGGTTTCGGACGGGCCGAGATCGTGGCTACCATCCAGACCATGCGGCGGTCGCACTTCTATAAGTCGATGACGTCCTATGCCGATCACCGTGTCTGGCAGGATGTCTATCACGTGCCGTCGGAGGTTGGCTTGCTCTACGTCAAATTCACCGCCGACGCCGTGACGGAGTTTCTGCTGCTGTCGTTCAAGGAGAAAGACGATGCCTGATCCCGTCTGCCCGGAAACGGGGGCGCCGATGCACCGCGATACGCGGCCGATGACGCTGACCTACCAAGGCGAAACGATCACCTTCGATATGCCGGGATGGTATTGCGATACCTCGGAGGAGAGTATCCATTCGGGCCAGGACATGAAAGTGTCGGACCGGATGCTGAACCGGCTGAAGGCTCGGGCGGAGGGGTTGCTGGAGCCCGAGGAGATTCGCCGTATTCGCAAGCGGCTCGGTTTGACGCAGGCGGATGCCGGGGTGCTGATTGGCGGCGGGCCGCGGGCGTTTCAGAAATACGAAACGGGGGATTTACTGCCGAGCCGGGCGATCAGCAGCGCACTAATGTTGCTGGATCATGACCCGGGGGCGCTGGCGGTGTTGCGGCGTGCGCAACGGAGCGACGGTGCCAAGGGCCGGGTCGCCAGTTCATCTGCTGGTGGATTTTGACGGGTGGCCGGATTGCGCCTTTGCGCCCAAGGTGGTCATGGAGCTGTTTGTCGCAGTTTTTTCAAAGCCGCCATTCCGTCGGCAAGGTCTACAATCGACGGGGAGGCGAGGCGCCGCTCGATGATCTCACCGCAGGCTTGCGACTGGTGTTCTACGCTCATAAGTGTTCTCTAGCCCCGACACATCTTCGGTAGACGGTATCATTTCATTCAAGGCGAAAAGCTCATACGTTGCCAAATGTCTCGGGGCCATAAGAATGCCCTTCCTTGGCGGCATAAAATAGCAGGAATAGCTTCTCGGCGGCTCGCCGCCAAATGTTGATCGGTCGCTCATTACAAAGGAAATCACGATGCATGCGGCCCGACTGCCAAATTGCCGGCTTTCACATTCCGCAAGATTTGACAATTCTTCTGGACCTATCTTGTAGCGGTCGTTTAGCTTTTTGCCTTCAGTATATTTGTTACGCGCCTTGACGCTAATCCAGTATCCGACGCTATTCCGTTCGGCGTAGAGGTCAGCGCCGAGATGATTGATACGCAACGTGTGATTCAGGTTTTTCACCTTGGTGAAACCATGGACGCGTAACTGTGCCTCGGCCAGCTTCTCACCAAGGATGCCGATTCGGCGAGCCCGTTCGGCTGTGGTAGAATCTAGATTGACGCGGTCTTCGCGGTTCCAAGTAGCCTTTCGCCGGCCGACCCCTGTTGAAGTCATCGGTCGGTGCGACGGCGGAGGGAGGGAATGATCATTCACCCGGCACCAAGGATTTGTTTTACGGCGGAATCCAATTTATCACGTTCGCGGTTGAGCCATGGCACACGCTTGAGTACAGGATCACCCGGATGGAATTCGTCCAGAGCCTTCTTCCCAATGAAGTAGCTAACCTGGGATCCGGCGCTGCCCGATGGGTGGGCGAACGCGCCGAGGACCTGAGATCCTGAGAGCTTCCTGTTTTCCACACACCATCGGAGTGCGTCCTGAGGTGTCGGCCCAATCGCAATGAAGCGGGCATCCGCTGCGAGCGCAGGGAGCGTAGACAGAAAGTCCTGCTCGAAACATTCGCGGAGCAGGCGCGACTTCAGAACTTCCGCAAACGGGCCATTAAACATTTTCCCGTCTTTGAAGGCGGCATGTGGGACGACTGAGGTTGCGTGAAGGAGCTTCAGGCCTGCGTCCCATATATCCTCGGGTTCAGTCGCGCTGATGATCTCGTGTATACGGAACCGCCTTATCATTGCGGTCATTCGGTCACGCATCACCTTCCCGGCAAAGGCGCCCGTCGCCTTAGCCAATCTGAGCGCCTCATCGTCCGATCTGCCGGCAAGCAGCGCCGTTCGTAGAGCTTTATAAAGTTCCGTGATTTGATTCTGCCCCGGGGTTATACCCACGAAGACCAGTCGCGCCGCTGTGTTGACATGTTCGCCGGGAACATATCGAAGCGTGTATTTGCCCTCCGTCGATATTATGGTGTTCGCCTCAGGAGCCATTGATATGATGGCGTCGCGAAAGCGCGGTAAGAATTTACGGGTCATGTAGTAGCATCGTGGCGGAACAATTCATTGGCTGGCGCGATGTCAGCGCGGAAATCGCGCCAGCCAATCCAGTCCGGCCGCCGTGGCGCGGCCTTCAAAGCCGGAGACGCTCGCAATTGATGTCGTTATAGCCATTATCATCAATGATGTATAGCAGGCACTCCGACGCCAGAGCAAACGAAATCGCAACTTTAAGCGGAGCCGGTCACTTATTGATTATACGGAAGGCTCCACAGCATGGCCCCCGCTATCCACAAGAAATGGGCGGACATCGGCGATGCGGTATCGGCTTTGGGTCGGAGGTGGTCGGCAGATCCGACTCAACACAGGTCTGCTTCTCGCCGTCGATCGCTCCAGAGCCGCCGGTCCGCTCGGCCGATCGCGGCCGCGCCCCCGGATGAGATGTCGTCCTGGACCCCGGACCTACCCCCCAAACCCCCGCCCTGGGAAAAAACTCCTGCCCCAACCCTTGTATCCGCCACCCCCCTCCCCACGTCCTCCCTTTTTAGAACAGACGGCGAACATCACCCGCACATGCCACCCGACGCGCCCACCCCACCGCCCTACAACCGCGACGCCATCTTCGACGACAACGGTCCCATCAACCCGGTCTTCATGGCCGAAGCCGTCCGCACCCTGCTGCGCGCCCTGCCGATCGACGAGCATGAACCGGACGGGTGGCGGAACCGCCGCTTCGACATGGCCATGGATGGCCTCAGCGCCATGCACCCGCGCGACGAGATCGAGGTCATGCTCGGCGTCCAATCCCTCTGTGCCTACCACGCCGCCGCGGCGTGCTGGCATCTCGGCATGAACCACCATTACCCGCGCGGCAGCGGCCTGCGGCATTTCTCCGCCGCGGGCACCGCAGCGCGCACCTTCGACAGCCTGCTCAAGGCGCTGGAGCGGCGCCAGGCCAAGCCTCTCTCGATACCCGTCGGCCGTCCGGAGTCGCGCAATTGGGACGGCGCGGAGACGCGCGATCGGCTCAAGCACATGGACGAGCGCTGCCGCCGCGGCGAGACCGAGGCAACGGACGGGACCCCCGACCAGCTTGAGGGCTGGACCCTGGAGGCGCTGGCGACGGTGGACGCGATCCTGGAGCGCGAGCGCATCGATGCAGAGAATGAGGGCCTGGATATCGCAAATACCGAGGGCATCCTCCCCGGCGGCGGCATGATCGTCCCGGACGACCCGACCCCGCAGCAGGACGCGTATATCGCCCGCCGCGAGGGGCTGTCGTTGAAGCAGAAGCGGGCGGACAACCTGCGCAACGGCATCGACGCGCTGCCACAGATCCGGCCGCTGCGGCCGGGGGACCTAGTGCCGTGACGGGGCGGGGAGGCTGCGGGAACAACTTATACCAACGCGCGATGACTCTGACTCTCGGGCGCAGCCTGATCGTCATGCCGACGGAGGTCGGCATTCACGCCTGTTCTCTACGTAACCAAAGGCGTGGATGGCGGGCCTGCGCCCGCCATGACGATACGGGCGGCCCGCCGACCGGTCTTAGGCAATGCCGGCTGGTATGACTGTCCGCGACGATAGGTGCTCGCCGCCACCTCCTCATCATGCCGACGGAGGCCGCCATGACGGTGACGTCTCAATACCCGGCTGCCGCGCTTTCCTACCCATCCACCAACCCCCTGCAACTCAACCCAAAAGACCCGCCCCATGACCGAACCCGCCACCGAGACCCCGACCGGCCTGCTGATGGAATACATCCTCGCCGTCCTCGCCCCCCTGCTGATCGTCGGCAGCATCAGCGACCTTCGCCTCGCCCGCCTCGCCGCGAAGGAGGCGATCGACGCCTATAAGGCGCGCAGCGACGAGGAACTGATCACCATCGCCCAAATCGCCGGCTTCGCCATCGCCGCGCTGGATGATCTGCGGCTGTCGGCCGCGCCCGAGCTGTCGGTTTCGCTGAAGCTGAAGCTGCGCGGCAATGCCGCCGCGCTCAACCGCGCCGGGCAGGGCAACACCGCCGCCTTACGCCTGCTGCGGCGGGAGGAGCCGCCCCCCGATCCGCGCGACGACGACCGGGTCCGCGAAGAAGCGATGGAGGCGCTGGAGGAAGCCGAAGCCTCGGTCCGCGAGGCGCAAACCGCTGCTCCTCCCGCTCCGCCCCCGGTGGATAAGCGCTGGTCAACCGCCTGGGCCGGGGCGATGACGGAGGTTGCGGCGGAGTGTGCCCGCAACCTGCATCGTCTGCCCCCGCGTGAGCGGCGCAAGGAGATGGTGCGCATCAACCTGCTCAGCGGCGCCGCCAGGCGCATCAGCCAAACTGGCGACCAGACCGTTTCGGCTCAGACGTCCAGCGCCAGCACGGCAAAGCTGGCGAGCCAGTGTTCCCCCATGTAGTCGCCGGCGACATGCGGCAGGGCGGCGTCGAGGTGGAGCTTAGCCGCCTGTAGCATAACCGGCCGCCGCGGATCGTCCGGCGGCAGCGCCGCGGCGAGCGACCGCCAGCACCACGCCCGGCTGAGGTTCAGCCCGTCGAGATGGGCGATCTTGCCGTCGCTGCGATCCGTCACCGTGGCGGGCTGGAACAGCGTATCGGGGCGGAGATCCCGGATGTCCGGCAGGAAGCGATCGAACCAGGGCAGGAATTGTTCGGCGAGCAGCAGGCGCCGCATGCACTCGGCTTCGGCGAGCGCCGGGGACAGGAAGTCGTCGCCCGAGGGTTCCCGGGCGGGACAGTCGGCGTCCGCGCCATACCAGCGCTCCGCGGTCCGGCGCAGCAATTCGCATAGAGGCGGGTGATCGGCTGCCAGGGCAAGGGCGAAGGCGGTGTTGAAATGCGTGCCGGCGCGGACGGGATAGGTGGCTTTGGGCAGGAAGTCCTCGAACCGGGTGGCGAAGATTGCGGTCAGCGGGGCGAGGGTGGCGGACCAGGGGTGGTCCGGGAATGACAGCAAGGCCGCGGACAGCTTCAGCAGCCAGGCCCAGCCGTAGGGCCGCTCGAAGCCGCGGGCGGCGGGACGGTGCAGATAGGCGCACTCGGCCGCCACGGCTTCGGCGGTCAGTTGGGAGTCGAACAGGGATCGGATAGCGGCGGCGGGGGGCATGCCGGGGTACAGGAACAGCAGCCGGGCCAGCATCCAGTAGGCGTGGACGCAGGAGTGCCAGTCGAAGCTGCCGTAGAATACCGGGTGCAAGTCGCGCGGGGAGCGGACGTCCTGCGGGCCGTCGAGGACGTGGGTCAGGGCATGAGGGTATTCGCGGGTGACGTGGCCGAGGGCGATTTTGGCGAAGCGGGCGGCGAGGTCCTCGGTCAGGGGCATCCGCTACAGGCCGCGCAGGAAGTCGAGCATCGCGGTGTTCACCTCGGCCGCCCGCTCCTGTTGGGTCCAATGGCCGGTATTCGGCAGGATGATGGTTTGCCGGAGTTGCGGCACGAAGGATTGGAGGTTGGCAACAAGCTCTTTTGCGCCCGGGAACGCCATGACAAGATCGCGGTCTCCGGCGACGAACAGGGCCGGGACGGTGACGCGGGCCCCGGCGAAGGGGGGCGAGGATCTCCCAGTTGCGGTCGATGTTGCGGTACCAGTTCAGGCCGCCGGTGAAGCCGGTGCGGGTGAAGTCTTCGACGTAGAAGTCGATGTCGGCCCGGGTCAGCCACCCCGGCAGCGGCGGCAGGGGTGTCTCGCCGCCCGCTCGCTGGGCGGCGGCGCGCGGCACCATGCTGAAGGACGGCGTGCCGGGTGGAGCATCGCCGGACAGCCGCACCAGGACACCCTGGATGGTGGCGCGGACGTCATGCGCCAGTTCGGCGTCGGCCACGCCGGGGGTCTGGAAATGCAGTTGGTAGAACACCGCGTCCTCGGTCTGCGGCATCACCGTGGTGGGCCGTGCCTGGCCGCGCGGGCGGTAGGGCACGCTAAGGCCGATGACCGCGCGGAACCGGTCGGGGCGCAGCAGCGCGGCGTGCCAGGCGACCGGGGCGCCCCAGTCATGGCCGGCGATGACCGCCGTCTCGGCCCCCAGCGCGTCGAGCACGCCCACCATGTCGCCCACCAGATGGAACAGGGTGTATTGGTCGATGGCCTCTGGGCGCTCGGTCTGGCCGTAGCCGCGCATGTCGGGGGCGACGGCGCGGTAGCCGGCCTCCGCCAGGGCGTCGAGTTGGTGGCGCCAGGAATACCAGGACTCCGGGAAGCCGTGGCAGAGCAGCACCAACGGGCCGCTGCCTTTCTCGGCGATGTGCATGCGGATGCCGTTGGTCTCGATCAGGCTGTGCTTGATGTCGGTCATGGCCTTTGCTCCCCGGAGGCTATCAAGGCGGGCGGTGCGGGGCGGCGTCAAGCGGTCAGGGCAGCGGCGGGCGGCCCTCCGGCCCGCGGATGCGGGGCAGCAGGATCATGTCCCAGGGGCTGGGCATTTCGCCGACGGGGACGTGGATCAGGGCGGGTTTGTTGAGGGCGAAGGCCTGGCGGAGGGTGTCTTCCAGCGCGTCGGGGGTGGTGGCGCGGAAGGCGGCCATGCCGAAGCTCTCGGCGAATTTAACGAAGTCGGGGTTGGTCAGGTCGCTGGCGATCAGGCGGTTGCCGAAGTGCTGCTGCTGGATGCGGCGGACATTGCCGAAGGCGCCGTCGTCGAACACCACCGCCACCACCGGCAGATCGTGATGCATGGCGGTGGCGAGTTCGGCGGCCTGGAACATGAAGCCTCCATCGCCGCTCACCAGCACCACCTTGCGGCCGGGCGCGGCGGCCTGGGCGCCGAGGGCGGTGCCGTAGCCCCAGCCGAGCGTGTCCTGGTAGCCAGGAGACAGGTAGGTGCGCGGGCCGGGCACCGGAAAGGCCAGGCGGCTGGCAAAGCCGATCTGGGTGACGTCCTCGACGTAGATGCCGTCCGGGGGGAGGGCGGCGCGAATGGCGCGCAGGTAGGCCATCGGCGGTTCGTGGCGGGACAGCCGATCGGCGAAGGCTTGTTTGGCGGCCGGGAGGTGCGGGTTGGGCTGCCAGACGTGGTCGCGGGCGGCGAGTTCCTCGGCCAGGGCGCGCAGCGTCGCGGCGGCGTCACCGAGCAGGCCGACGGCGGGCTTGCGCAGCCGGTTGATCTCGTCGGGGTCGATGTCGAGGCGGATGATGGGCAGGCGGTCGTCCACCCCCCAGTTGCCTTGCTGCCAGTACAGCCTTGTGCCGATGGCCAGCACCGCGTCGGCGGTCTGCCACAGCGCGTGGCCCTCGGTGAACGACACGGCCAGGGGGTGGTCCGTGGGGATGGTCCCGCGGCCGCGGCGGAACGACGACACGGGGGCGTGCAGCAGTTCCGCCACCGCCTGGACCGCGGGGCCGGCGTCGAGGGCGCCTCCCCCGACAGAGATCAGCGGGCGTTCGGCCCGGCACAGGATGTCCGCCGCCGCCTTGATCGTTTGCGGATCGGCCCGCGGGGGCGTGATGCCGATGGGGGCGGACAGGGTCAGTTCGGCGGCGTGGCCCCAGGTGTCGATGGCGCATTCCAGCGCCACGGGTCCCTGGCGGCCGGAGGTTGCTTCGGTGATCGCCAGGGCGGTTTTGTGCGAGGCTTCCTGCGGCGAGCGGATGCGTTCGGCATGCTTCGTAATGTGGCGCAACAGGCCGATCTGGTCGTGGATTTCGTGCAGGTGGCCGTGGCCCTGGTCGATGGCGAAGGACGGGATCTGGCCGACAAGCGCGATCACCGGGGCGCCCATGCCGTATGCCAGCAGCAGCGCGGCGGAGGCGTTCAGGATGCCCGGTCCCGGCACCACGGCGAAGGCCTGCGGCTTGCCGGTGACCAGCGCGGCGCCGAGGGCCATGTAGGCGGCGGTCTGCTCGTGCCTCGGGTGGATGACGCGGAGGCGGTCTTGCGCTTTGTGCGCGGCGTCGAACAGGTGGTCGTTGTGCACCCCGGGCAGGGCGAACAACGTGTCGATGCCGTGCCCCAGCAGGGTTTCCAGCACGGCCTCGGCGGTGGTCAGGCGCGCCATGGTCTTAGGCCGCGGCCCGGATGGCGGCGGCTTTGACGTCGTCGCCGACACCGGCCTCGAAGGACGCGAAATTGGCCTCGAAGCGGGCGATTAGTTGTTTCGCCATCGTGTCGTAGGCGTGTTTGTCGACCCAGGCTTGTTGCGGGTCCAGTACTGCGTCGGGGATGCCGGGGACGTGCGCCGGGATGGACAGGCCGAAATACGGTTCCTTGTGGAATTTTGTCTGTGCCAGCGAGCCGTCCAGGGCGCTTTGCAGCAGCGCGCGGGTGTGCCGGATCGCCATGCGCTTGCCGGTGCCGTATTGGCCGCCGCTCCAGCCGGTGTTGACCAGCCAGCAGGTGGCGTTGTGGCGTTTCAGCAGTTCCGCCAACATCTCGCCGTAGACTTCCGGGCGGCGCGGCAGGAAGGGGGCGGCGAAGCAGGTGCTGAAGGTGGCGGCAGGTTCGTTGCCGAGGCCCTTTTCGGTGCCGGCGACCCGTGCGGTGTATCCGGACAAGAAATGATACATCGCCTGCGCCGGCGTCAGGCGCGCTATCGGCGGCAGCACGCCGAACGCGTCGCAGGTCAGCATGAACACGTTCTTCGGCTGCCCGCCTCGGCCTTTTATGATGACGCTGGGGATGAACTCGACGGGGTAGCAGGAGCGGGTGTTCTCGGTCAGCGTGTTGTCGTTCAGGTCGAGCACGCCGTCGGTATCGGCCACGACGTTTTCCAGCACTGCGCCGAAACGGTGGGAGGCGGCCCAGATTTCGGGTTCCGCTTCCTGCGACAGGTTGATGACCTTGGCGTAGCAGCCGCCCTCGACGTTGAAGGTGCCGTTTTCGCCCCAGCCGTGCTCGTCGTCGCCGATCAGCTTGCGGCCGGGGTCGGAGGACAGCGTGGTCTTGCCGGTGCCGGACAGGCCGAAGAACAGCGCGACGTCGCCCTCAGGGCCGATGTTCGCAGAGCAGTGCATCGGCAGCACGCCCTTGGCGGGGAGCAGCCAGTTCATGACGGTGAAGATGGATTTCTTGACCTCGCCGGCATATTCGGTGCCGGCGATGAGGATCAGCTTCTGCTCGAAGGACAGGGCGATGGCCGTTGCGGAACGAACGCCGTCCGTTTCGGGATCCGCCTGGAACAGCGGGGCGTGGAGAATGACGTAGTCCGGATTGAAGTTTTCCAGGTCCGCGGCGGCGGGGCGGATGAACATGTTGCGGGCGAACAGGGCGGTCCAGGCGCGGGTCGTTACCAGGCGGACTTTGATCCGATGTTCCGGATCGGCACCGGCGTAAAGGTCCTGGGTGAACAGCTCCTGGCCCTGGAGGTAGGCGCGGACCCGGTTTTTCAGCGCGTCGAAGCGGTCGGGCGGGAGGCGCTGGTTGATCTTGCCCCAGGCGACGTCGGCGGTGACGGAGGGTTCGTCGGCGACGAACTTGTCCTGGACGGAGCGGCCGGTGTGGACGCCGGTCTCGACCATGAGCGCACCGTCTTGCGACAGGCGGCCTTCGTGGCGGCGGAGCGCCTCGGCGACGAGGGCGGGGGCGGTCTGGTTGGCGTGGACGGGTCGGCTGGCCAGAACCCCGGTGCCGGAGAGGGGGTGGTGTTTGGGGGCGGGGGAGGCTGCCGGGGGGTGGGTCAAGGGGCGTTTCCTGTGGTTGTTGTCGGTCGGCTGGCCCGGGGAGCGGGTACGGGCCGACCCGGATGTGGTGGGGACCATAGCACGGGAGTTGGGCTTTTCGATGGCGACTATAGGTAGGGTTGGGGGGATAGGGGAAGGGTAATGGGAATGTTCGGACTACCCCATCCGGAGGCTCAAGATCATCCTCGCGGCTGCCGCGCCGAGCGTCCCAGAAGATTGCCGGCCGGGAGCATACTGTCAGCCAACCGCTGCTGACATCGCAAATCCCGTAAAGCCATTGGTTTGGTATCACGGCAGGCCTAGCCAAGGGCGGGAAACATATCGATCCTTGCACTTATCCCGAAAGTGTTGTGATATGCCCTCGTTACGCGACTTCACCCGCAGGTTTGTCGCGGTTGCGCCGTTTGTTGGAGTAGTTTGTTGGAGTAGCTTGAATATGGTTTCTCTTCACCCGACCCGAAGATGACGTCAGTGAGACCAAAATCAGCCGAAATTGGAATGGCTGCTTTGGTATCCCCGACGGCAGTCCATCGAGGATTGTCCTTGGATATATTCAGCGGCGGGTCATGAATCTGCGAGCGCGGGGCCATGAACGCCGAAGGCGCGACGCTATATGTGCGGGTGGTCGTAATGATATGCCCGAGCGAACTGTCGTCGCCGAGATGAAAATTCGCCATGAAGGCGCAACATGCAAGCCGGGGATCTCATGGACGGAACCGAACTTCTGAACGAGATAGCGCGCCGAATTATGGCGCGTAAGAACACCAAATCTGTCACAGACACGTCGCTTGCCAAAGAACTGGGCGTGACGCAGCCGGCCCTTGGTAACTACAGAGGAAAGGATCTCACTCCTCGCCAATTAGTCAATCTTATGGAAAAATTCGCACAAGCTGCCGAGAAGCGCAGTTTAGAGGAAACGGTAGTGCCGCTAGTCGAGTTCTTCCACCTGGATCCAGTCGAGACGGCCCAGGGTAAGAGCTGGCAGATATTTTCGATCAAGGATGACAATGGCGGATCGCATCCTTACCTCGCGGGACTTCGGAAACGGCTTGAGGAGGCACACGGCGTCTACATCCTATATGATAGCAGAGGGAGGGCGATCTACGCCGGCAAAGCGCAGAGGCTGTCGCTATGGACCGAGATGAACAACGCCTTTAATCGGAACCGAGGCGAGGTTCAGAACTGCGGCGGCGCCGGTTTTCTGGACAGTCGGATAAGCTAAGGGCTGACCGGTCCAAAGAGGCATGAGACGTGGGTGTGAAGAGAAAGCAGCATAGCGCCGAGTTCAAGGCGCGCGTGGCGATGGCGGCGCTGTCGGGCG
>NZ_CAIWTY010000083.1 GCF_903915725.1 uncultured Rhodopila sp. | reverse complement strand
CCGACGCAGGTCGGCATCCACGCCGTTGCCTAAACCCGCACCGCAAGGCGTGGATGGTGCGCCTCCGCGCACCATGACGGGGGACAAACGCAGCTGCTGCGGACTATTTTAACGCCTATGGGGCCTGCGCCCGCCATGACGTCCAGCGGCACATGCCGCGCCGGGCATTTGCATGGTAGCGCGCTACAGGGACCGAAGTGCTCCCCGTCCCGCCCCGCGAACAAGGCGGGCGAGCCGCAGCGGACCGTCACCACCCCGCCCGCTACCGTATTCAATAGAAGTTGCCGATCGTGGTTTAGCGCGTCGACCTCCGACAGCCGCGTGGTGTGCTCGCACCAGGATCGATCCTGTGATCGGCAGCTCCATCGGGGTAAGCGGAACGTCCGAGACCCTACCCGCCCAGCCGCAGCATCGGCGGCTCCGCCGCCGGCCGCGGCGACATCAGCACCGACAGCCGGCACCCGGCGGCATGCGCCAGCAGCGCGGTCACCCCCATCTGCACCACCGCCGGCTCGGTCAGCGCCGCACGCGCCGCTTCGACATCGGCGAGGCACAGCGCCAGCCCCGGCGGCCACCCCGCGGTCGGCCCCGCGATCCGGATGAACAGATCGTCGGCCGAACCGGCCAGCAACACGATGCCGCCCTCCGGCAGGCTCTCCGCCGCCAGCAACAGCAGGTTCAACGCGATCCGCCCAGCCGCCGGGGCAAACACCGCATGCGGGTCGAGCGCCTCGGTTTCGATGCCGACACGCTCCGGCAGCCCGCGCGCCAGGTCCTCTAACTGCCGCAACGGCAGCGGCCCCGCGGCCGGAGTCCAGGCCGCATGGCGCAGTTTCAGCCGCGCCACCAGTACGCCGGCTTCGCTCGTCCCCAGCTTGTTGATGTCGTGCCATAGACGTGCTGCTGCCAGCTCTATCCCGTAAAGAGCATCCTGCGTGCCGGACATAAGCCTTCCGAATTGCTGAATCGTATCAGGATGGCCGGGATTCCCGCCGGAGTCGAGCCGGGGCAGGGGGCCGGGGCAGGGGGGCCGGGGCAGGGGTTGAACAGCGGGCCGAACTGGCCAAGTCTGGCACTCTGTCATATAAGTCCGGGCAAGCGGCGACAGTCCGCCCCGGGAGGGAGTTTGCACCCGATCATGATCGATCCGTTCGGCCGAGCGATCACCTACCTGCGGGTATCGGTGACCGATCGCTGCGATCTGCGCTGCGTCTACTGCATGTCCGACGACATGACGTTCCTGCCCAAGCGCCAGCTTCTGACGCTGGAAGAACTTGATCGTCTGTGCACGGCGTTCATCCGGCTCGGCACGACCAAAATCCGCATCACCGGCGGGGAGCCGCTGGTGCGGCGCGACGTGATGCGGCTGTTCGGCGCGCTGGGACAACGGCTCGGGCATGGGCTTAAGGAGCTGACGGTCACCACCAACGGCTCGCAACTGGCGACGCACGCCGAGACTCTGGCAGCCTCCGGCGTGAAGCGGATCAACGTGTCGCTGGATACGCTCGATCCGCAGCGCTTCGCGCAGATCACCCGCCGGGGCCGGATCGAGCCGACGCTGGACGGCATCTTCGCCGCCAAGGCCGCCGGGTTGGCCGTGAAGATCAACGCCGTGGCGATGAAGGGCGTGAACGAAGAAGAGTTCAACGCCATGATCGCGTGGTGCGGCGAGCACGGGTTCGACCTGTGCCTGATCGAGACCATGCCGATGGGCGATATCGAGGGCGACCGGACGGACCAGTACCTGCCCCTGTCGATCATCCGGGCGCGTCTGCGGCAGACCTGGACGTTGCAGGAGACGGAGTACAGGACCGGCGGTCCGGCGCGGTACTACGACGTGCGGGAAACCGGGCGGCGCATAGGCTTCATCACCCCGATGACGCACAATTTCTGCGAAAGCTGCAACCGGGTGCGACTGACCTGCACGGGGACGCTGTATATGTGCCTCGGGCAGGAGGATTCGGCGGATTTTCGTCCATTGCTGCGGGCGGGGGTGTCAGACGATCAGCTTGAGGACGCGATCCAGGCGGTGATCGCGCGCAAGCCCAAGGGCCACGACTTCATCATCGATCGCCGGCACGACAAGCCGGCGGTGGGGCGGCACATGAGCGTGACGGGCGGGTAGTTGGCGGAAGCCGAGCGGAGCGCCCGTCGGGATCGAAAGAGACGGTTCGCGATTCAACCCGATGGGGAGGAAGTGGCGGAATCCTACGCCGCGGCCGGGTGACCGATCAACCGTGCGCGGAGACTACCTCCGCTGAACCCGGGAGCCGCGCAGCGACTACCCTCCGCCATGGCGGGCGAAGGCCCGCCTTAAGCGGCTGCCTCCCGCACGCCAGTCGATGGCGTTCAACCCGCATATTCCGTCAGCCACACCCGGGCTTGAAGGTTGAGGCAGTTTCGAGCCGATATCCGGCCTGAACCTGGTCGATTTGATCCCGGCGACGGCATTTTCTCCACTGACTGGACGTCGTCCGCGCCGAAACCGGACTCTTCGCGATACGCCGGGCAACCGTCATTTTGACGTAATTTTCGCGCTTTCGGCACCATCGTCAATCTGTTGATGTCCGGAACGTCGCCGCTTTGGCCGGACTGAATTGAAGGGGCCACGCATCGAGATAGGCCGCACGGTTACATGATCCCTGATATTTCGGGCGCCGTTAGTGACGATCCACTGAGACCGCAACCAAGGGTCATGCATGCCGCCCGCCTCTCGCCTGACTGACATGCATACCTGCCCGATGGTGATGCCCGGACTGCCGCCGATACCGCATGTGGCCGGCCCGGGTGCCCCGATCGTGCTGATCGGCGGTTTACCCGCGGCTTGCGTCGGGGATATGTGCGTTTGCGTGGGTCCAGCCGATATCATCGTTGTTGGCTCAAGATCCGTAATGATCGGCGGCCGGCCGGCGGCGCACGTGGGTGATGCAACGGCACACGGCGGCAGCATCCAATGGGGCTACCCAGCGTGATGATCGGCGGCTAGGCAATGGCCGCCACCTTCGATCGGGACTTCTTTGGGACGCACTGAGCCAGACAGCGAAACCTCACTCGCAGCCCATCACACCCGCCGCAGCCGCTAACCCGACGGCGCACATAGACCCGACCCCGCAACCATCGCTCCCGCATCCCCGACGGATTCGTTCCCCAACCGTTAAATTCACCCTGCTCCTGCCCACGTTTGTGTTCCAGAACGAACAGCGAACTTCAGCCGCAATGGCCGCCGGCGCGCCCACCCTGATTTGTCCTGGCGATCAGGTTGTACAAAATCCACAGCTTAAGTAGAAGAGTGTCAAGCTTTCAGTTCATGGCCATTGTCGGGGCAGCTATGCCTGGCCGCGATCCGTGCAGCGCCGGAACCCGATCGGTTAAGCGGCGTGTCGGGATTTCGGCGCGATATTTCTATACATTTCCGTCCTTTATATCGTTCCTCCATCACATTCATATTGACATGACGTATTTTGCGATCATAGAACATTAATGGTATCGCAACTTAAAATGCAGCCGGCCCGCCACGACCGGAAGCGGCGATCATGAAGGATTCCAGAGATGGTGATTGCGTACAAGTCGGCAACCATTGAAGCCGCCGACGTGGCTGCCTGGCCCGCTAACCCTGACTACTTCATTTACTCGCCGGACATCTACGGCAATACGACATATTACGGCGGCTGGCTGACCACGGCGGACATCGGTCCCGACCAGCTTTACAGTTCCGCAGGGGTTGCCACCGACAATCCCGTCCCGCTCGTCTGGAACGGCTTTATTCCCTACGCCGCCTACCACGTCAACGACCCTTCAATCGTCTGCGAGGCGAACGGCACGCTGGCGATGTTCGTCACCGTGCTGCCGAATCAATACGGCAACTCCGCCACGCAGATGATGATCTACAACCAGACCGCGTTGGCGACATCAACCGACGGCGGCGCAAGCTGGACGTGGGATGGCATCGTCATCGGGATGGCGAACGGTTGTAACAACACCGGTGCCTGGTCGCCGAGCGCCCTTGTCATCGGCAATAATATCGATGTCTGGTATCACACCGGGGCCACCGACGTCGTCACCGGAGCGCTCGGGTCGTCGCAAGTTTTGCTGACCAAAATGAACGCGACAGGGACGTCAATCGACTCGACCGTGGCGTGCCGGGACACGTCGACAAACGCGGCGCTCCAGGCCTGGAACGTTGACGTCAAGCAGGCCGCCGACGGCACGTATTGGATGGTCGCCAACGATTTCACCAATAACACCATCGTCGCTTACGAGAGCGCGGACGGCATCAACTGGACGCCATGGTCGACCAGCGGTGCCACCCTCATCAACGCTGGCGACACCGGTGCGCAGTTCAATTTCCTGACGCCGACAATCCTCAACGTCGGCAACGGGCAACTCGACATCATGGTCGCCGAGCGGATCGGCAGTGTCGACGTCGAGCACACCATCAACTTCGCCCTGAACAGCAGTAGTGCTGCGACCACTAACTTCCTGGTCTCCCACGTCGTTAACGGGGTGCAGGGGATCTACCTGCCGGAGTCCGGAGCGGTGTATACCGGGCCGACGACATGGCTGAATAATGATTTTATCGCTGTCAATGACGAGAACCTCAACATCATTGCGACCACCCCGAGCGTGTTCATGCACGGCGGCGCCGGCAATGATGCCCTGGTCGCATTGTCCGGCAACAATCTTATCGACGGCGGTTTCGGCAGCAACTTCCTGACCGGCGGAACCGGCCAGGACGTGTTTTACCTGGATGCGGCCGGTGGCCAAAACACCTGGAGCACAATGGTCAACTTCCACGCCGGCGACCAGTTGACCATCTGGGACATCTCCCCCGGCGTGAACGGGATAACCTGGCATGACAATATGGGCGCGGCCGGATACACAGGGGCGACCGCAACCATGACATCGCTGTCCGGCAACAGCGAAAGCGTGACCCTCGCGGGCTGGAGCGCCGCGCAAGCCGATGGCCTTGCTCTTTATATCGGCAATATCGCAGGGCGCCCATACATGCACTTGTCCGCCTGAGACAAGCAACGGAGAGCATGAAACGCAAAGCGATCCGGGCGCTGGCCAATTGGCTCGCCCGGCTGGCGCGCCATCCCGGTTGCGTCGGGACCGAGGGGCGATGGCGCATCGAGCCCAACCCCGATCCGAATGCTCCGGTCAATGTGCTCGCCGCGCCGTGGCCCGTCCGGGTCCCTCCCTATCGGTGCCCGTTGATATCATGGGTTCGAGAAACGGGCGCCCAGGGTTGAAGGCTTAGCACCCACTCAGCACGCCACCGCCATAAACACCCGCGACGGCGCGACAAACTCCTCCTGTGCCGCTACCGTCAGAATCTCCCGCGACCCCGCTTCGGCGGTCCGCCGCAGCAGCCCGTAGACGGACGACCCCGCCGCCTCCAGCGCGGCGACAGCGCTGCCGCTGTTCAGCCGGTGAAACAGGAACAGCGCCGCCATCGCATCCCCCGCGCCGTTGACCGAGACCGGCAGCAGCGGCGTCCGCAGCAGATGAAAATGCCCCGCCTCGAAGGTCATCATGTCGATGAAACCGTCCGGGGTTTCGTCCGTCTCCAGGCTGGTGAGCAGCACGCAGGCCGGCCCGTCCGGTCGCAAAAGCGAGCGCAGCCGCAGCACCGCCTGTTTGGCCCCGTGCAGCGTGCCGCAGGACAGCCCCGTCAGCCGTTCCAGCTCGAATCGGTTCGGCGTGACGATATCCGCGGCGGGCAACGCCCGGGAGCGCAGGAACTCCTCGATTCCCGGACGGACATAGACCCCGGTATCGGTGTCGCCGATGACCGGATCGCAGCAATACAAGGCGCCCGGGTTGGCCCGCCGGACGGAGGTCACCGCGTGCAGGATCGCGTCGCCGATATCCGCGCCGCCGACATAGCCGGACAGCACCGCATCGCAGCGGCGCAGCGCATCCCGAGCGGCGATGCCGTCGACCAGATCGCGCACCGACCGCCCGGAATAGACCTCTCCCGTCCAAGCCCCGTAGCCGGTGTGATTGGAGAACTGCACAGTGTTGATCGCCCACACCTCGGCGCCCAGGCGCTGCAGCGGAAACACGGCGCTGGCGTTGCCGACATGGCCGTAGGAGACCCAGGACTGAATGGATAAAACGTTCAAGCTTGCCCCATCACCGGGTTTATTCGCAGGTGCGATGCGCGATAGGCTCGCGCATCGCCTCGTCCAGTCAGGAATCCTGCCCGCATGTCAACGCCGCTGCTGTTCCAGCCCATCAGCTTCCGCTCCGTCACCGCGCGCAACCGCATCGTCGTCAGCCCGATGTGTCAATACAGCGCCAATGACGGCCTGGGGAATGACTGGCACGTGCAGCACCTCGGCGCCCGCGCGGCCGGCGGGGCGGGGATCGTCTTCACCGAGGCGGCGCATGTCTCCGCCGTTGGCCGCATCACGCCGCACTGTCTCGGCCTCTATACGCCGGAGCACCAGGCGCTGCTGGCCCGGCTGGCTGCACTGATCACGGCGTGCGGTTCGGTTCCGGGCATCCAGCTTGCCCATGCCGGCCGCAAGGCGTCCTCGCACGTGCCGTGGGAAGGCGGCAAACCCATCGGCCTGGACCAAGGCGGCTGGGTCCCGCTCGCACCCAGCGCCTTGCCGGCGGTTCCCGGCGCCACCGTCCCGCATGCCCTGGCCGTCGCCGAAATCGGCGACATTATCCGCCAGTTCGCCGCCAGCGCCCGGATGGCGCGGGAGGCTGGTTTCAAGATCATCGAAGTGCACGGCGCGCACGGCTACCTGGGCCATTCCTTCCTGTCCCCGGTGTCCAACCGCCGCACCGATTCCTATGGCGGCGACCTTGGCGGCCGCTCGCGCTTCCTGCTGGAGGTGATCGAGGCGGTGCGCGGCGAATGGCCGGCGGACCTGCCGCTATGGGTGCGGCTGTCCTGCACCGACTGGATCCAGGGCGGCCTGACGATCGAGGATACCGTCTCGGTCGCCCGCCGGCTGGCCGCGACCGGGCAGGTGGACCTGATCGACTGTTCCTCCGGCGGCGTGTCGCATGAGCAGAAGATCCCGTCGCTCTATCCCGGCTACCAGGTGCCGTTCGCCGACGCGGTGCGCGCCGGGGCCGGCATCGCCACCGGCGCCGTCGGGATGATCACCGAGCCGACGCATGCGGCGGAGATCGTCGCCAATGGCCGGGCGGATGTGGTGCTGCTGGCGCGCTCGCTGCTGGCCGATCCGGCGTGGCCGCTGCGGGCGGCGAAGGTGCTCGGGGTAAAGCCGGAGCTGCCGCATCAGTATCTTCGGGCCGCGCTCTAGGAGGCTCGATCCCGCAATTGCGAGCCACGCAGCAGTCGCTCGCGAACGCGTCAAGATCAGCGGTTGGCTTCGTCGCAATGCTCCTGCGAACGACGAACCCGTGATGACGGGGCGAATCGCCGCATTGCTCATCACGTCCGCGGGTAGCAGAATGCGGCACGTGATGGCCGGAATCGCTGGCCGGTCCCATCCCGCCTTGCGGAGTGATTTATGTCTGACGGTCTGTGTTCTGCTATCCGCCTGTGCCTGCCGCTGATGCTGCTCCCGTTGTTCGGGTGCGGTCCCGAGCGCAATGCGTTCGCCCCGCAATGCCCGAATGTCCGCCTGATTCCGCAGCTGGCCGACCTCAATCGCTATGCCGGGGCCGGTCCGGCGCACGACGTGACCGACCTGATCGTGCAGGCACGCCTGATGAAAATCGATGGCAGTTGCGCCACCGGCGACGACAAATCCATGCTGCCGGCGAAGGTGGTGATCTCGTTCTCGGTCCAACGCGGCCCGGCGATGCGCGGGCGGGAGGCAGACGTGCCGGTCTTCCTCGCGATCACCGAGGGAGACAACGTCCTGACGGAGCAGGCGTATCCTGTGCATGTCGTCTTCCCGCCGAATGTCGATCGGCTGACGATGTCGAGTCCCGAAATCGACATGGATCTTCCGGTCTCGCCAGCGAAAACGGCGGCCGCCTACTCGGTCATCGCCGGATTCCAGCTTACCCCGGACGAATTGGCGGCGAACCGCCATGCATCGGGCGGTTGATTTCGGCATCATCCGCGGCGGGCGGGCATTGCCCGTCGCAGTGAAAGGAACGATATAATCAGACCATGACCGACACGCCACCGAAGGGCCGCCCGAATCCGGGACGACGCCGTGGGATGAAACGGGAAGACTGGGAAATCCCGTCTAATCTGCAGCCCGATCCAGGGGACTATTCATTCGACCTTGAGCAGACGCTGAAGGCTATAGTCGGCCTCAAGACTTATGTCCCGGACGACGCCTTCACCGCGAATACGCTGGGCACCGAGCGCAGCGGCAACGGGGTCGTGATCAAGGGCACCGGCCTGATCGCCACCATTGGCTACCTCATCACGGAAGCCGAGACGATCTGGATCACCACGTCCGAGGGGCAGGCGATCCCGGGTCATGCCCTGGCATACGATCAGGAAAGCGGCTTCGGCCTGGTGCAGGCGCTTGGCCAGCTCGATGTGCCGTCGATGGAGCTGGGCGATTCGGATCGTCTGAAAGTCGGCGACCAGGCGGTCATGGCCGCCGCGGGCGGCCGCCGCAACACCGTCGAGACCCGGGTTGTCGGACGCCAGGAGTTCGCCGGATATTGGGAATATGTCCTGGACGACGCACTGTTCACCGCGCCCGCCCACCCGTTCTGGGGCGGCTGCGGCCTGATTGGCACCGACGGCAAGCTGATGGGCATCGGCTCCCTGATCATGCAGCAGGGGGACGGCAAGGGCCGCCGCCTCGACATGAACATGGTCGTGCCGATCGGCCTGTTGGCGCCGATTCTGCCGGATCTGCTGAGTTTCGGGCGGGTCAATCGCCCGGCGCGGCCGTGGCTCGGCCTGTATGCCACCGACTCGGATGAAACGCTGGTCGTCGGCGGCCTGGCGGATAACGGGCCGGCGGAGCAGGCCGGCGTGCGGGCCGGCGACAAGATCCTGACTGTGAACGACGAGGAAATCCCCGATCTCGCGGGTCTTTGGCGGCGAGTCTGGTCGTCCGGCAGCGCGGGTGCCGAGGTGCGGCTGCGGATCGAGCGGGACGGCTCGCCGAAGCGAGTCGCGGTGCGTTCGGCGGATCGGGTCAGCTTCCTGAAATCACCCAGGCTGCACTGAAATCAGTCTGGGTATCGACATCCTCCACTCGCGGGACCCGATCGACCGGATGCGGTCCGGATCATCGATCTGGAAGTTCCAGGCGGTTTTGCCGGCTTGGCGAACCTCACAGTAATTATCTCTGAGCGCACCGATGTCTCAGGTCGTTCCCGCTCAGCTTTGGGGGCGGCGGACCGGTCGATCGAAGCCGGCCCGATGCCAGAGGCGCTGCCGGCGCATGTGCTGGTGAGCAAGTATGCCGAACCCCGCATCGAAACGAATCGCTCAAGACAATTATTTCTACAACGGTCAGGCGAATCCGAGCCGCGATCCGTCCGGTCAAGGGCGTTGACAGCTTCGCCGCCCCGTGCTCTCACTCGATCGTGAGCTGACGAATGAGGTGACCGCTTGCCCGGCAGCAGAAGTGTTACGCTTGGCGACTGTACTTTAGCTGGAAATCCGAAACGGTGACTACCCTAGCTGCAAATCGTGTTGGGACTTCCATGCCCACCGGCGCCCGGCTCAGCACTTTGGATAACGGTCGTCCGCCGCTGGCAGTGGATCTGGACGGTACTCTTGCCCTATCGGACACGCTGCACGAGGCGCTGATCGGAATGGCAGCGCATTCGCCGCGACGCGCGGTCCGGCTGGCGACTTCGCTGCGAACGGGAAAGGCCGCGTTTAAGCGAACTGTCGCGGAGAGCGTCAGGTTCGATCCCGCCAACCTGCCGTACAACCAGGATCTGCTCGCCTTCCTGCGCGCAGAACGCGCGTCCGGCCGGCGCATTGGGCTTTTCACCGCCGCCGATCAGTCGATCGCGGATGCCGTCGCGGCGCATCTGCAATTATTCGACGTGGTCCGCGGATCTGATGGAACCATCAACCTCAGCGGCGTAGCGAAGGCTGATGCCATAGAAGCCGCCCTCGGGCCGTCCTTCACCTATGCGGGAAACGACGTTGTTGACCTCCCGATCTTTGCCCGGGCGGCCAATGTGGTTCTGGTGGGACCGGTGCAGCGGTTGGCTCGCATGCTCCCTCCGGATGCAAAGATTGAGGCAACCTTCCCGTTGCCGAAGGCCCGGGTCGAGGTTTGGGCGAATGCTCTTCGCCTGCAACATTGGTCCAAGAATGCCCTCGTGTTCGTCGCCCCCATCCTCTCAGGCCAGCATGCGGCGCTCTGGCTCAGTATTCCGCTGTTCGTGCTGTTCGGCGTGCTTTCGTCCGGGACATATTTGCTGAACGATCTTGCCGATCTCGCCGCGGACCGCGCGCATCCGAAGAAGCGCTTTCGTCCATTGTCACGTGGAGCCATCCCTGCGCGTGACGGGGTGATTGTAGCCTTTGCGATGATCGCCGGATCACTATCGGCAGCCGCTCTGCTTCTGCCACTTGGATGTCTGGTTGCTCTGTTCGCCTACCTGCTTATCACGATACTATACAGTGCGCTCCTAAAACGGATCGCGATGGTCGACGTGAGCGTCCTGGCTGGTCTGTTTACCCTGCGCGTGGTGGCCGGTGGGATGCTGGTCACCACCATGCTGTCGCCCTGGCTGCTCACGTTTTCGATGCTGTTTTTCCTCGGGCTGGCGACGATCAAGCGCTACGCCGAGTTGCATCGTGTTGGCAGCACCATGGTGAACGGCGGGATCGCTCGTGGCTACAGCCAGTTGGACAAGCCGATTCTGCTTGCCACCGGGATCTCGACCGGGATCTCCTCGATCGTTATTTTTATGATCTACCTTATCAACGAGCAATATCCTCAGGCGATCTACTCGCGTCCCGACATGCTCTGGGGAATCATGCCGATCCTTCTCGTTTGGACCCTTCGGCTTTGGCATCTTGCGGTGAATGGCGGCATGAGCGAGGATCCGGTTTTGTTCGCGCTGAAAGACCGGTTCTCGCTGGCGATGGGCGGCATCATCCTTCTGATCTTGATTGCCGCACGCCTTTGACCTCGGCCTGGCGAAATGATTACCGCTCCTGGGGGCGCGTTATCCGCGCGCGGCACCGGGTCAGCCGGCCGCCGACGCAACAGGACGCGGTGCAGGCTCTGACGGCGGCGGATGACCTGCCGGTGACCGCCTTCGGGTGCGGGCGGTCCTACGGCGATGCCGCCCTCAATCCCGGAGGAAGCCTGATTGACTGCACCGGGCTTGACCGCTTTATCGCCTTCGATGCCGCCACCGGCATACTGACCTGCGAGGCGGGCGTGCGCCTCGCGGATATCCTGGCGGCGATCTGCCGCCCGGAGGCCGGCGGTGCCGGCTGGCTGCTTCCGGTCACCCCAGGGACACGCTTCGTGACCGTCGGGGGAGCCATTGCCAACGACGTGCATGGCAAGAACCATCACCAGTTCGGCACATTCGGATGCCACGTCGTTTCGTTTGAACTCGCCCGTAGCGACGGGTCCCGCATCGCCTGCTCCCGCGACCACCATCCGGAGCTTTTCGCCGCCACGATCGGCGGCCTTGGCCTGACCGGACTGATCATCAACGCGACAATCCAACTGCGCAGGGTTCCGGGCCTGGCGGTGGAGGCCGAGGATATCCGCTTCGATTGCCTGGCGGACTTCTTTACTTTGGCGGGTGAATCCGACGCGGAATGGGAATACACCGCCGCGTGGATCGATTGCGTGGCACGCGGACGCGGGCTTGGACGCGGGATCTTCTCGCGCGCCCGGCACGTTGCGGGTCGCGGCGCCGCTCCGCCCGGGCGTGAGGTGCGGCTAAGCGTTCCGATTCCGTTACCTGTCTGCCTCGTCGCGCCGCCCTTGGTAAGAATTTTTAACGCTTTGTACTGGCGCAAGCTGGGGCGTCGCGGCCGGACCCGCCATATCGGGAGTTACGAGAAAGTCTTTTACCCGCTGGACGCTGTCGGTTTGTGGAACCGAGTCTACGGGCCGCGCGGGTTTTACCAGTTTCAATGCGTGGTGCCGTTGGATCAGGCGCAGGACACGCTGGCGGCGCTGCTCGACCGAATCGCCCAGTCGGGCCAGGGTTCGGTTTTGTCCGTCCTGAAACTGTTCGGCCAGCGAGAATCGCCGGGTATGCTGTCATTCCCCGCGCCGGGCGCCACGCTGGCGCTTGACTTCGCCAACCGCGGCGTCCGCACGCGCACCCTTTTGGCTGAACTCGAACAGATGGTGGTGCAGGCCGGCGGCCGTCTTTATCCGGCCAAGGATGGGCTGATGACAGCCGCGACATTCCGCCTGGGCTATCCCGATCTGGCGAAATTCCTGCCGCACATCGACCCTGGATTTACATCCGCATTCGCGCGGAGGGTCGCTATCGTGCCAGGGTCCGGGCTAGAAGCCCGGTTCATGAACGAACCAACCGCCCCCCGCCGGACCGTTGCGATTTTCGGCGCGACGTCCACCATCGCAACGGCCGCCGCGCGCCGGTATGCGGAGGCCGGTGACCGGCTGGTTCTGGCCGGGCGCGATGCCGTGGCCCTGGCGGCGCTGGAAGCGGACCTTGCTGTTCGCGGCGCGCCCGAGATAGCGGTTCTGCACGGCGATTTCGCGCAGCTCGAAACCTTGCCAGCCCTGGCCGGTGCCGCCTGGGACCGATTCGGTGGCCTGGACGTGGCTCTGATCGCCTACGGCATGATGGCCGATCAGGCGGACGCCGAACGGGATCCGGCGACGACCGTAGCGTTGTTGACGGTTAATCTGACCGGCACGGCGGTGCTTCTCAATGAACTCGCCAACCGGTTCCAGTCCCGCGGTCGTGGCACGATCGCGGCGATCAGTTCGGTTGCCGGGGATCGTGGCCGCAAAAGCAACTATGTCTATGGCGCTGCGAAAGGCGGACTGCAATGCCTGCTGGAGGGTTTGCGACACAGGCTGGCATCGGCCGGTGTGGCCGTGGTGGATATCAGGCCCGGCTTCGTCGCGACCAGGATGACCGCGCATCTGGATCGCTCCTCGCCGCTTTGGGCGACGCCGGAAAAAGTGGCGTCCGATATTGTCCGTGCGATCGGGGCGGGGCGCCCGGTATGCTACACGCCGGGCTTCTGGCGGTTGATCATGTTAATGGTCCGGGCCACGCCGCGCTTCATCTTCCACCGAACCTCATTATAGACGAAGGCACCGACCCTTGAAGATCGTCGTCACCGGTGCGGCCGGCCTGATTGGTCAAAATCTGATTGCCCGCCTGAAACAGCGCGGCGGCCAAACGATCGTGGGAATCGACAAGCACAAAGCCAATGTCCGCATCCTGCGCGAGCTCCATCCGGATATCCAGGTGGTGGAGGCTGACATGGCGGAGCCGGGTCCCTGGGAGCAGGCATTGGACGGCGCCGACTCGATCGTCGTCGGCCATGCCCAGATCGGCGGGCTGGTGGAAGCGGAGTTCAACCGCAACAATTTGCAGGCGACCCGGCGTCTGCTGGACGCGGTGGCTCGCCGCGGTGGTTGCCACCTCGTGCATATCAGTTCTTCTGTCGTCAACTCCGTCGCGGTCGATTGGTATACGGAGACCAAGAAGGCACAGGAGGCGATGGTATTGGCCTACGCCAACCCCACGGTGGTTCTTCGCCCGACGCTGATGTTCGGCTGGTTCGATCGCAAGCATCTCGGCTGGCTGGCTCGCTTTATGAAGCGTGCACCGGTATTCCCGATTCCCGGCGACGGCCGTTACGCCCGCCAGCCTCTGTTCGCCGGCGATTTCTGCGAGATCATCATGGCGTGCCTGGAACAGCGGCTGAGCGGAACCGCGCACAATATCAGCGGGCTGGAACGCATCGACTACATCGACCTGATGCGCCTGGTGCGCTCGGCCGTGGACGCCAAAGCGCCGATTGTGAAGATACCCTATAGCCTGTTCTGGTTCGCCCTGAGCGCCTACGCGGCAGTGGACAAGAATCCGCCCTTTACCACCAAGCAATTGCGGGCACTCGCCACTCCGGAATTGTTCGAGGTGATCGACTGGCCCGGCCTGTTCGGCGTGCGGCCGACCCCGCTGCAGGACGCGCTGTTTGAAACGTTCCGCGATCCGCGCTACGCCGCGATCACTCTGGAGTTTTGATCATCCATGGCGAAAGTCGTTGTTCTTGGCGCGGGGGCGATGGGACTCGCGGCGGCTTACCAGGCCGTCAGGCTGGGCCATCAGGTCACCTTGCTGGAAGCCGCGGCGGAGGCCGGCGGCATGGCCGCGCATTTCGACCTGGCCGGCCTGTCGATCGAGAGATTCTATCATTTCGTTTGCAAAGCCGATGAGCCGACGTTCGCGCTGATGCAGGAACTCGGGATCGGTGATCGCATGCGCTGGCGCGGCACCTCGATGGGCTATTTCACCGGTGGCGCGCTGCATCCGTGGGGCGACCCGGTTTCCCTGCTGCGCTTTCCCGGCCTGAGCCTGATCGAAAAACTTCGCTACGGATTGCTGATGTTCGTGTCCACCCGCCGCAATTCCTGGCCGGTGCTGGAGAATACATCAGCCAAGGACTGGATCGAGCGGTGGTGCGGCCCCGGGGTCTACCGCAAGCTCTGGGCGCCGCTTTTCGACCTGAAGTTCCACGAATATGCCGGCAACATCTCAGCCTCCTGGATCTGGACCCGGATCAGGCGGGTAGGCCGGTCGCGCAGGTCTCTGTTCCAGGAGGAAATGGGGTACATCGAGGGCGGATCGCAGACCTTGGTGGATGCGCTGATGCGGCGGATCGTCGCGGAGGGCGTCAGCGTGGCGTTCGGCAAGCCGGCCACGAAAGTGGAGGTGTCCGGTGGCCGCGTGGTCGCGGTGCAGGCCGGCGCCGAGCGTCATTCCTGCGATGCCGTCATTTCCACGGTTCCGACACCGCTGGTTTCCGCTCTGGTTCCGGATCTGCCGAAAGCCGAGCGCGTGGCGTTCGACTCCATTCTGAATATCGGCGTCACCTGCATCGTGCTGAAGCTGCGGTCCTCGGTGACGCCGCATTTCTGGGTCAACATCGTCGATCCGGCCATCCCGTTCCCCGGCATCATCGAGTTCTCGCGCCTGCGGGACACCGGGACCGGCGAGACCGTGGTGTATATACCTTACTATATGCCGGTGACGAACCCGAACTGGGACCGTCCCGACGAGGTGTTTGTCGCGGAGGCGATGGCCGGCCTCCGCCGGATCAATCCACGGCTGACGGGTTCGGATCTGATCGCGTCGCATGTCGGGCGGCTGCGGCACGCGCAGCCGGTCTGCCCGCCAGGGTTCCTGAGGCGCATGCCGCGGGTGCAGACCGGCATTGCGGGGCTGCAGATCGCCGATACCAGTTCCTACTATCCGGAAGACCGCGGCATCGCCGAGAGTATCCGGTTGGGCCGGGAGATGGCCCATCGGCTGGCGACCGAGGGGGGCGGCGCTGTCTGAGCGGGCGCGATTCGCGCTGTTCCTGGTCACCGGAGGCATTGCCGCCGGTGTCAACATCGTTTCGCGATGGCTGCTGGAATACTTCGTCAGCTACGAGGTTTCCATTGGCATTGCCTACCTGATCGGCATGACAACGGCGTTCTTTCTGGCGCGAATCTTTGTGTTCGAGCCGGTGGCGGGCGACGCGCATTGGCAGTTCGTGCGGTTTACCTTGGTGAACGCGATCGCCTTTGCGCAGGTTTGGCTGGTCAGCGTCGGCCTGGCGCGGCTCGTGTTTCCCGCAATCGGCTATGCCTGGCAGCCCGAGCTGGTGGCGCATGTGATCGGGGTGATGAGCCCGATCGTCAGCAGCTATGTGCTGCACAAGCGGTTCTCGTTTCGCAGCCCTTCAGGTAGGGCGGCGGGGAAGGTGGTGGTCCGGAATTGATTAGGTCACAATTCGCAACCGGCTCGGCCTTTCACCTCGACCGTTGCGTGCCGGACTCACCGTCCTGGCGCGAGGGCGACCAAGCTCCTGTCAGAACTGCTGCCGGGCCACTTTCAAAGTGGCATCCCGATCGGCCGCGTGATACGCGGGCGAACTTCGACTGTCCAAATTCAACCAGAGTTACTTCCACATGACCGCCCTTGACGATGCACCGCCGGCACCCTCGCTAAATCAGAGCACTTTGAGGAGATACGAAGCATTTCTGAACAACCTTTCTTCGGTCTACTGCGGATACGCGATAGTTTTTCTGGTCATTGCGTGTGTCGTTCTGCCACATTTCCTGATATTTTCGACGGATGATCTGGCGGTCGCGATCCAGCCGCGGCCGCTCCACACCCTCGCGATCACTCAGGCAGCCAATGGCCGCTATGCGTTTTGGGCGATTCTGCGATTGCTCGATCTCGCCGGGGTTGGATATGGCGCGTTTCTCGGCCTGTCCGCCGCCTTTTTCATCGCGGCGATCTTGTTTCTCATCGGTGAAACCTTTGCCCTTGCCGGCATCACCTGGGTGGTCGCCAGGCTATTCGGCGCTTTGATCTATATTACGTACTGCTTCAATATGGATATTTACCAGTTCAAGACGGCCTATTTGTCCTATGCGCTGTCCTTCGGACTACTCGGCCTTGCCGTTCGGGTCGGGCGGTCATCGCTGGCGGCGTTGCCGCGGATCACAATTGCCACCGTCTGCCTGATCGGGTCGATCGGCGCCTATCAGACGAGCCTCCAGTTCCTGGTGATGATGCTCGGTGTCTGGGCGTTGGCGCTGCTCACGCGTGATCCACCCGACCGGTCCGGTCGGGGCGCCTGGGTGTTGATCCCGGCACTCGCGCTCGCCATGGTTGGATACGGACTCTGCAACATCCTGCTGAAACGCGCCGGGATCGACGGCTTCGACGCCTATCCGTCGCGCCCGCAAGGCGCGGTGTTCATCGTGACCAATCTGCTGCCCTATTTCAGCGCAATCCTCGACATCTTCAATCCCCTCTCGCGGGTTTTCGCACCGTTGACCAATCCGGTGATTGGCCTCGTCCAGGTGGCACTGCTGGCCGTTTCGGCGTGGCTGATGTCCTGCGCGGCGCGGTCGTTCATGCAGCGGCTGCTGATCTGGGGCATCTTCGCCGGATGCATCCTGTGCGCGCCCAATCCGGCGAACCTGATGATGGCGCTATTCTGGCCGTCGGCGCGCAGCATGACCGGGATTGCCATTTTCTACGCCGGCCTCGTCGCCCTGCTGATCGAGCGGTGGCCGGCAACGGGCCGCCCGGCCGGCGCGGGTTCGGCGGCACTTGTCGCACTGGTGCTGTCAGCGGTGCTGCTGCACGGGGCGAACGACGCCTATCTTATCGGCCGGCGGTTCTTCCAGCAGCAGGTCGATTTCGCGCAGGCCGAAAAGATCGTAGCGGACGTCGCGAACGCACTGCCGGAGGCGGAGACTCCGTTGACCGCCCGAATCGTCATCGCGTGGCACAGTAATCTTATCTATCGTGACACGCCCTATGACTACGGACTCAGCCTGTTCGGGGCGCCGTGGTCGGCCACGGCGCTGCTGACGTTTACCTCGGGCGGGGCGGTGGTGGGCGAAGCGGGGTCCCGCAGCGCCTGTCCGGCTACCGACCGCGCACTATTTCCAACCACGACACGCCTATCGGATCGCGTAGCGCTCGTCTGCTTTCCGGACCGCCGCGTGGGTCCAGGCATCCCTGACTGATGTAGCCGGGCGAAAATACCGCCCGATCCGGAAGCAAAGCATCCGCCCGAACAGCAAGTTTCAACGCTTCACCCGACGCGGGGACGTCGCTGACGGGCCTCCGCTCTATTTCCCGGCGCCGTTTCGGCGGGCGGCTCCGACGAAATTCCCGGCCTCTTGTGCCAACCGCCACGACGCTTGACGTGCACTCTGATTTTTAGAGCAGCGTCGGGTGCAGCCGAATCGCTTGCAGGGCCGACCCGTCATTTCTGCGTCGTCCGGCTTTGCTTCGGTTTCCGATTGATAAATCGCCAACGAACTGCGAAAAACCGGCTCGGCTGAAGGGTTCCGCGATCGGTGCGGACCTTATCCGCACGGCGAGGAAAACGGTTGTTGAGACGCTTCCTGACGCGGCATGCGCTGGTCATCTTGGCCGCCCTGATCGTCGGGCTGGCCTCGCAGCATGTCCATGCCGCGAGCGGCGCGCAGGCGGTATCCACGGCCGATCCCGCCTTGCCGGCACACAAATTGAACATTCTGTTCTTCGCGCCTTTCAACCGCGATCTGCCAGCTCATATCGCCATTGAGGAGGGACTCGACCGCACGCTCGGCTATCGCCGCGGCGCGGTAAACGCCTATTTCGAGTTTATGGACAGCGCGCGGTTGCCGGCCGGGGATACCGACGCCTGGCTGCAATCGCTGCCGCGCACCAAGTATGCGACCACGCAATTCGACGTGGTTGTCAGCTACGACTGGCCAGCCGCGGTGGGCGTGGCCCGCAACCACGCGGTGTTTGCCGGCGCGCGGCGGCTTTACGCCGGTATTCTGCCGTTCAGGAACGAGGAACTAAGGGCGCTCGACGATCGCGCGGAAATCGTCACGACGCATTTCAACGACAGCCGGCCGTTGCGGGAGGCGCTGGCGTTGACCGGGGCCAGCAAAATCTACCTCGCCGGTGACGACAGGAGCCCGGTCGGCCGCCTTCACCTGGCCGAATTTCGCAGCACCGTTGCCGGGGCGACGGGGCTGGTGGCGATCGAAGATCTCTCCGGCCTGCGGTTCGACGACCTGGTTGCGCGTGCGGCGACGCTGCCGCGCGGCTCGCTGCTCTGGTACACGCTGACCTTCGACGACGGCAACGGTGGCAAGTTCAGGCCGTATGACATGGTGGCCCGCTTGGCCAAACATGCCTCGGTGCCGGTGTTCAGCCAGTGGGAGTCGCTTCTGGGCAGCGGCGTCGTCGGCGGCCCGATGCTGAGTTCGGAACGCACGGGAGAAATCATCGGGGCCGCGATCCTGGGTACCGCCGCTCCCGCCGGCGACAATCTCCGCACCAGCTACGATTGGCGGCAACTGGAGCGATGGCATCTCACGGGCGCCAATCTGATCCCCGGCGCAACCTTCCAGTTTAAGCCGTCCGGTGCCTGGGACCAGTATCGCAGCGAGATCGTCGGCATCGTGGCGGCGATGGCAATGCTTGGCGGATTGCTGCTGCTGCTCGCCCGGGTGGCCTGGCAGCGCGATACAGTCGCGCGCCACCTTGCCGCCGAGCGCGTGGCGTTGGCCGGCCGGGTGGAGGAGCGCACGGCGGCGCTCAATCAGGAGCGGCGCAGCCTGGCGGATTTGCTGGCGTTCAACGAGGCCATCCTGCGTTCCTCGCCGGTGGCGATGGGGGTCTACACCGCGTCCGGCCGCTGCGTGATGGTCAACGAGGCGCTCTGCAATCTGTCCGGCCTACCGGAGCAGGCGCTGCTGGAGCAGAATTTCCGCCAATCGGGTAACTGGCAGAGTCCGGCCCTGGCGGCGGCTTGCAAACGGGGTCTCGCGACCTCGGTCCGGCAGCGGGTGGAAATCGCCCTGACATCCTCCGCCGGCAAGGAGGTCTGGTGCGACTGTCTGATCCTGCCGGCCCGCATGCAGCAGCAGCAACATTTGCTGGTGCAGTTCGTCGACCTGACCGAGCGCAAGGAAACCGAAGCCAGACTGATCGGGGCGCGCCGCACCGCCGATGCCGCGAATCGCGCCAAGTCGGATTTCCTGGCGATGATGAGCCACGAAATCCGCACCCCTATGACCGGTGTCATCGGCATGGCGGAGGTGCTCGGCCGGACACCGCTCGATCCGGCGCAGCGATCCTATCTCGATCTCATGCAGGGATCGGCGAAAACCCTGCTCACCGTGCTGAACGACATCCTCGACTATTCGAAAATCGATGCCGACCGGCTGGTGCTGGATAGCGTTTGCTTCGATGTGGTGGAGGTCGCCACCGAGGCGGTGTCTCTGTTCCGCCCGAAGGCCGCGGAGAACGGTTGCACGCTCGACTTTGACAGCGGCGAAACCGGGCGGCTGTTGGTTCGCGGCGATCCGGTTCGCATCGGCCAGGTCCTTACCAATCTCGTGAGCAATGCGGTCAAGTTCACCAAGGACGGCCGGATCGCCGTCAGGCTGCGGCAGGAACCGGCGGATAGTAAGCTTCGGCTGCTTTTTGAGGTGGAAGACAACGGCATCGGCGTTTCGGCGGAGGACATGACGCACCTGTTCAAGCCGTTTACGCAGGCCGACACCGGAACCACGCGGAAATTCGGCGGCACCGGTCTCGGGTTGGCGATCTGCAAGCGCCTTGTTGGCCTGATGGGGGGCGAGATCGAAGCAGCGAGCCAGCCGGGGAAGGGATCGGTTTTTCGGTTCACCTGCCTCGTCGCGCCCGGCGATGAAACCGAGGCTGTTGCCGCGGCAGCGGCTCCGGCACCGTCCATGGCGATTTTGCTCGCCGACGACAATCCGATCAACAGCATGATCGTCCGGCTTGGCCTCGAGCGGCGCCACCATCACGTCACGCTGGTGGAGAATGGCGCCCAGGCGGTCGCGGCGGCCGCGCTGGAGCGCTACGACGCGATCCTGATGGATATGCAGATGCCGGTCATGGACGGTGTCGAGGCGACACGATTGATCCGCGCCTTGCCGGCGCCACACTCCTGTATGCCAATCATCGCGCTGACGGCGGATGCCGCGGGGGGAAACCGCGCTGCTTACATGCGCTCCGGACTGACCGGTTTCCTGGTCAAGCCGATCAATTGGGAGGAGTTGGACAGGATGCTGGCGCGGCATGGTCCGGGGGCGCGCCGCTTGGCGGCCGCCGATGAGGGGGCTGGCGAGGTGGCGGTGCTCGACCGCGAGCGTCTGAGCGAAGCCCGCTCCATGTTTCCGGCGGGCGGCTTTGCCTCGATGATGGCCGAAGTGGTTCCGTTCAGCCGCGGCTGTGTGTCGCGGCTGCGGGAGGCTATGGAGGCGTCCGATCTTGGTGATGCGAAGGCGATCGGACACAGCCTAAGGGGGCTGTTCCTGCAACTGGGAGCGCCGCGGGCGGCCGGCGCAGCGGCGCGGTTCGAAGCCGCGGAGGACCTTGGCGCCGCGGCCGCGGCGCTCCCGAGCCTGGAACGGGCTGTCGAGGAGGCTGTGGTGGAATTCGAGCGGGATTGGTGCGACGATACCGCGTGAGTGCGGACCTCACCCGAGTCCGGGCTTGAGTTCCGGTACGACACCGATTGGGGGCGACGGGGTATGAACACATGAGCGGGCTGCGCGGCGCTATCGTCCCGGTGACTCCCTTCCAGCAAAACTGCGCCATCCTATGGGATGACGATACCAAGATCGGCCTTGTCATCGACCCGGGCGGCGATGTGGACCGGATCCTGGCGGCGATCGACAAGACCGGGGCCAATGTTGAAAGGATTGTGCTGACGCATGGCCATCTCGACCATGCCGGCGGCGCGGCGGGCCTGCGCGACGCATTGCAGGCGCGCTCGGGCGGCACGGTGCCGATAGAAGGGCCTGACAGTCGCGACAAGTTCCTCCTGGACGGGATCGCCGAACAGGCCGCCGCCTACGGGTTCGAGGCGCGCAATGTTACCCCGGACCGCTGGCTGCAGGAGGGCGACTCGGTGACGTTGGGGCCGCACCGCTTCGACGTGCTGCATTGCCCCGGCCATACGCCGGGGTCTTTGGTCTACGTCAATCACGCCGCGCGCTTCGCCGTGGTGGGCGACGTGCTGTTCCAGGGTTCCATCGGCCGCACCGATTTCGAGTATGGCGACCACGCCGCGCTGATCGCGGCGATCACCACCAAGCTGCTGACGCTGGGCGACGACTTTTCGTTCCTGAGCGGCCATGGCCCCGGCTCGACGATCGGGGCGGAAAAGGCGAGCAACCCATTCCTGCGCTGACTGCCGCCCGTCAGCTTGCGCTGCCGCTGCTGCCGGGTTCGGCCGGGCGGGTTTCGCCCGGCGGTTTCCTGGATATGCTGCGGCGGTTCAGCTTCGACGGGGCGCCGACGGTCGAGGCCGAGGAAGCGGGGCTGCGGTATTTCGTCAACGCGTTCTGGACCGCCGGGCAGCGGGCCGGGCACAACCTGCACGAGATCAGCTACCGCGCCTGCTTCAAGTCGCAGCTTCCGGAGTTCTTCATCGGGCGGCTGACGGCTCCGGGAGACCTTGTATACGACCCGTTCTCCGGCCGTGGCACGACCGCGGTGCAGGCGGCGCTGATGGGCCGGGGGCCGGCGGCGAACGACGTCAATCCGCTGAGTGCGATGCTGTGTGCCCCCCGGCTCGATCCGCCGACGCTGGCGGCGGTGGCAGCGCGGCTGGAGGTGATCGACCTGTCGCGCGGGGTGGACGATCCTGGCGAGGCGGATCTGCTGGCGTTCTACCACCCGGAGACGCTGCGGCAGATCACCGCGCTGCGGGCCTGGCTGCTGGGCCGCGTGCTGGACCCGGTGGATGCGTGGATCCGGATGGTGGCGATCAACCGGCTGACGGGGCACTCGCCGGGGTTTTTCTCGGTCTACACCATGCCGCCGAACCAGGCGGTGTCGGCGGTGTCGCAGCGGAAGATCAACGCGAGGCGGGGGCAGATCCCGACGGAGCGGGATGTGCGGGCGATCATCCTGAAGAAGACCCGCTTGCTGCTGGCCGACGGGGTGCCTCCGCCGCACCCTCCGGCGATGCTGATGACCGGTCCGGCGGAGCGGACTCCGGCGTTGGCGGCGGGGTCGGTGGACCTGATCGTGACCTCGCCGCCGTTCCTGGACGTGGTGGATTACGCCGGGGACAACTGGCTGCGGGTCTGGTTCGCCGGAATCGATGCGGCGGCGGTGAAGATTGATAAGCACAAGGATATCGCGTCGTGGGAGGCATTCGTTCGCCGCGCTTTCCAGGAGTTTGCCCGGGTGATGCGGCCGGGCGGCTTCGTGGCGTTCGAGGTGGGCGAGGTGCGCGGGCGTGTGCTGCTGGAGCGGCATGTAGCGTCCGCGATCGACGGGCTGCCGTTCGACGTGTTGGGGGTGATGGTGAACCAGCAGGCATTCACCAAGACGGCGAATTGCTGGGGGGTGAGCAACAACAGCAGCGGGACGAACACCAACCGGATCGTCATGGCGGTGCGGCGGTGAGGCGCGGAACCGACCCGGCTGCTATTAATCCATACTATGCTATTGCTTGAAGAGGTTCGATCGGGGAAACACGTGGACGAGCTCATTCAGCGCATCGGGCAAAAAAAAGCCGCACTGGAACTGGAGCGCGCACGCGCGCCGGGTGGCCTGAAGAACTTTGAGCATATCCAGGACCTCGAACTTACCTACACCTCCAACGCCATCGAGGGGAACACGCTGACGGCCGCCGAAACGATGCTGGTGGTCGAGAAAGGCATCACTATAGGCGGCAAGCCGCTCAAGGATCATCTTGAGGCGGTCGATCACTTTGAGGCGCTGGGTTATGTGCGGGACCTCGCGCGGCACGCCGACCCGCTCACGGAAATCGATGTGCGCAATCTGCATCGGCTGGTGATGCTGCGATCAAGTAATGAGATCGCCGGTCGATACGCCGATCAGGGGCGGTATGTGTTGACGGATGTCGGACGCCACGCGTTTCCGTCCCCGGCTGAAGTTCCATCTCGGATGGGGGACTTTGCGCGTTGGCTTGCCGGCGCGGCCGCCACGCCGGAAATCGCGTTCGCCGCGCACCGGTTACTGGTGGACATTCATCCCTTCAATGACGGCAACGGCCGCACGGCGCGGCTGCTGATGAACCTGATCCTGATCCGCGGCGGCTATCCCCCGGTCGCCGTTCGGCCGCAGGACCGCGCCGCCTATATCCATGCCCTGCAAGAGGCACAGGCCGGGCGCGGGACGCAGGCGTTCGATCGGCTGCTTTATGAGCGGCTGGATGAGACGTTGGAAGACTATCTAGGCGCGGCCCGGCAAACACCAGCGGTGTGAAAAAGCGCTGGGTGAGCCGCAATCCTACCAAAGCCGTCTGACGCCATAAAGGTCAAACTGCCGCTCGTTCGACACCAGAACCATCCCGTCAAGCATGGCCTGTGCGATCAGCATGCGGTCGAACGGATCCTTGTGCGGCCCCGGCAGCGCTCCCGCAGCTTGCCCATGAGCGAAACTGACCGGCAGGCCGCCAAAGCCCTGGTCGGCGAGAACGGCTGCGAGATCCACGACCGCCGCCGCCGCGCCGGGCAGCTTCCCGATGCGGACTTTCGTAGCAATCTCCCACGCGGAGGCCGCACTGACGAAGATCCGATTTCTCGTGTCGCCGATGGCGTTGCGGGCGGCGGCCGAAAGCGCGGCGTCTCCGGTGACCCACCAGAGAAACGCATGCGTGTCGAGCAGCAGATCCAATATCTACTGCTCCCACGCCGCCAGTTCGTCTTCGGGCAACGGCTCGAAAAACTCCGGGCCCACCGAAAAGACACCGCGCAATGCACCGAACTGGCGCTTCGGTGCAACCGGCTGATACGGAACGATCTTGGCGATCGGCACATTGCCTCGGGCAAGGATGATTTCCTCGCCTGCCTCGACCCGCGCGACAAGCTGGGAAAGCGTGGTCTTCGCGGTATGGATGGTGACAGTGTCCATGGCGTTCTCCTAGCTAATCCAAGTTAGCTAATTTCTCCGCCCGCAGCAAGCCCCGCCTCCCGGCTTGCACCAGGCCCGCAGCGGGCTACGCTCCCGTGCAGGAGGAACCCCTCATGAAGATCGCCAGCTTCGAAGCCGCCACGCTGCGCATTCCGGAAGACGACCCGCTGGCGAACATGCCGGAGGAAGCCGGCCGCACCCGCCCGGTGGTCATCCTGCGCCTGCGCACCGACTCCGGCATCGAGGGCATCGGCCTGACCTTCTACGGCGGCAAAATGACCGGCAGCCTGCGCGTCGCGGTCGAGGAACTCGCTGGCCTGACCATCGGCGAGGACCCGCTGCGGATCGAGCACATCGTCGCCAAACTGCACGCCGCCGCCGATACCTGCGGCCCCGGCGGCATCTTCACGCTGGCGCTGTCGGCAATCGACATCGCGCTGTGGGACATCAAGGGAAAGGCGCTGGAGCAGCCGCTGTGGAAGCTGCTCGGCGGCCACCGCGATCGGGTGCCGGCCTATGCCTCCGGTTCGCTGCGGCGCGGGCTGACGCATGACCAGGCGCAGAAGGCGGCGGAAATCCTGGTGCAGAAGGGGTTCCGGCAAATGAAGACCCAGATGGCGCTGCCCGGCAACCCGCCGGCCGCCGAGGAAGTCCGCCGCGTCCGCGTGGTGCGGGAGGCGATCGGGCCGGACATCAAGCTGATGTGCGACATCAACCAGCGCTGGCGGCCGGAACAGGCGATCGACATCGGCAGCCGGTGCGAGGATATCGGCCTGTTCTGGCTGGAGGATGTCACCACGGCGGACGACTACGCCGGGCTGGCCCGGGTGACCGCGGCGCTGAAGACGCCGATTGCCGGGGGCGAGTATGTCTGGGGAATCGTGCCGTTCCGTCACATGCTGGAGGCTCGGTCCGTCGATATCGTCATGATCGACATCTGCCGGGCCGGCGGGGTTTCTCAATGGATGAAAATCGCCGGCATGGCGGAGGCGTTCAACCTGCCGGTGGTCAGCCACGTCATGCCCGAGATGCTGGTGCATCTGGTGGCCGCCTGCCCGAACGGACTGACAGTGGAATACATGCCGTGGATGCTGTGTTTGTACGAAGAAACCCCGGTGCTGGAGAACGGCGAGTTGGTGCTCCCGGACAAGCCGGGGCTGGGGCTTAGGTTCGACGAGAAGGCGGTGGCGCGGTTCAGGGTGTGAGTGCGCGGGCGTGGTTTCCGGTTGCAGCGGCTTGGTGAGTTTGCGACCATGGCGACCGAACAACTCCTGCTGCGCCTGCCGGAGGATCTGGTACGGCGGTTCAAAGAGAATGTGCCAGCGCGCGAGCGCAGTGCGTTTGTGCGGCAGTTGTTGGAACACGCCCTGCCTTTGGCTGATGGCGATGCCGACCCGCTCTATCTGGCGGCCCTGGCGGTCGAACAGGACACCGCCCTCAACGAGGAAATGGCGGAGTGGGAAGCTGCCACCATTGGCGACGGTTTGACGGAGACAGGCGCGGCCGATCGGCACGGTTGAGTGACGTGCCAACCTGTGGTCGGGGCGCCGATGGACATCCTCCGCGGGTCGATCTGGTGGGTGGAGTTCGACCCGACCCGAGGCTCCGAAATACGAAAACCGCGACCCGTGGTTGTGCTGACGGCTGATGGGGTGAACCGCGCTCGGAGGACGGTGGTGGTTGTGCCGCTGTCCACGGGTCCGGTGCCGCGGCCGCCGATTGTTGTTTCAGTGCGATCGGCCGGGGAGGGGGCGGTGGCGGTGTGCGACCAGATTCGGGCGGTAGACCGATCTCGGCTGATGCGGCACGGCGGAGTGTTGGCGAGGGAAGATCTTCGAGCCGTCGAGGACGGGGTGCGAGCGGTGTTGCGGCTGTAGCCGATGTGGTCGCGACACGATCGGACTGTTCGGATAACGTCCTGTCGCTGATTGAGGCGATATCCTCCGAACCGGCAAACCGCCCTACCGCGCGGCGATGGCGGTCCACAATTCGGCCGACACGGGCGCATGCGTATTCCACATAGCGGCCACGCTCCGACTTTTGCAGAGATCGATCCGAATACGGGCGCATTACATAAGCAGCTTGTACCGCTTTCTTGATCTCAGCCTGGCTGACGCCCCGGTCGCGACGGCCAGGCTGAGGCTCGGTAGTTTGCGACCAACAATGACTCCTATACCTGGCTAAGGACTTTTGCCCTAACAAGACAAGGATAACATCATGCCGCAATCGCCCGGACTTCGAATCGGTTTCAGAAACACCGTCCTGGTGATCGCCGCCGCCTTGTTACCGCTGCAAAATGCCGCCGCCTGCACATCGTTTGTCCTCGCCTCCGCGGATGGAGGCAAGATCTATGGCCGCACCATGGAGTTCGGTCTCGATCTCGCGTCAGAGATTATCGTCGTGCCACGCAAGCTGGTGATCACCGGCACCGGGCCGGACGGCACCGCAGCGAGCGGCTTGGCGTGGACTACGAAATACGCGGTCGCCGGGGCCAACGGTCTTGGCTTGCCGATTGTTGTTGATGGCGTAAACGAGGCCGGATTGGCTGGTGGGCTGCTGTACTTGCCGAATGTCGCGGTCTACCAGGACGTTGCCCCGGGCGATGCCAGGAGCTCGATCGCCTCCTATGAATTGCTGCTGTATACGCTGACCAGCTTTGCAACAGTAGCCGAGGCCCGGGCGGGGATCGAGAAGATCAAGGTGAACCGCGCGCCGCAGGCCGTCTTCAAGATGGCGGTGCCGGTGCACATGACGCTGCATGACGCTTCCGGCGCCAACATCGTCGTGGAATATGTCGATGGCGTCCTGCACATCTACGACAACCCGACCTCCATCATGACAAATGCACCGACGTTCGACTGGCACATCACCAACCTGAACAACTACCTCGGGCTTTCGGTAACCGATCCGGCGCCGCGCAAAATCGGCGGGATCGAACTTGCCCCGCCGAGCACGGGCACCGGGATGCTCGGCATTCCCGGCGACATGTCCTCGCCGTCGCGCTTCGTGCGTGCCTTCGTCTATGCGCACGCGGCACCGGAGGCAAAGACCAGCGACCAGGCGGTGCTGACGGCGTTCCACCTGCTCAACAACTTCGATATTGCGCCGGGGACGATCCGCACCGAGGCCGGCTCGAAGGCGGGTGGCGGTGTAGCGGCGATCGAGACCACGCAGTGGATGTCGGTCAGCGACCTGAAGCAGAAGAAATTCTATATTCGTACTTATGATGGATACGACACTCAAGTTGTCGACCTCAAAGCCGCGAAGCTGGATGCTCCGGGTATCGTGCTCCTGCCGCTGCACAACCCGGGCGCGCCAAAGAACGTCACGCCGTAATTCATTGAGCCGGGACGCCGGGGGTCGATCAGCCGGTGGTGAGCTGACCGTACGCACCGGACATTCGGAAAGTTACTCCAGCCGCTTGCGCAGAAACCACCGCGTCTGTTCCCCCGGATAATCCTCCAGCATCCCGAACACGCTGTAACCAACCGATTCGTAAAACCCACGCGCCTGGAAGGTATCCAGCCACACCGAGTGGCAACCCTGCGCCGCCGCATGGCTTTCCGCGTGCGCCATCAGCACCCTGCCGGCGCCCTGAGCGCGCAGCTCCGGATCCACCCAGACCGCGTCGATGAACAGCCACCCCCAGGCCATCACCCCGCTCAAGCCGCCAACCAGCCGCCCCTCGGCATCGTCCAGGCGCAGACCAAAGCGGCTGGTCTGGAACGGCACGGTCTCGGCATGGAACCCATTGATGAGCTGCCCGAGTTCGGCCCGGAAGCCGGAGGGCGGCTCGATATCCAGCGTCAGCCGGAGTCCGTTCGGAACGCCTGGCGGTTGGTTCGTCATGTCTGCCTTGCTCGCGTCATGTTGATTCATCGCGGACCGGGACTATGCTTGCATCCGTTGTCCCGCCCAAGGGGCAGACCGGGGCTTTTCATCCATGTGCTGGCGCTGCCTTCCCGCGCGCGACGGGCAACTTCGCCTGTCCCGGCGGTCATTTACCACGGGCGTGCTGTCGGCGTCGGTCGCGCAGTCCATCGATCCAAGCTGTTTGCCGGCGGCGCGGGATGACCTGATGGAACCGCACATGAGCATGGCGATCCCGCCGGGAACCGTGCGCACGGTGGCGCTGACGCTCGATGCCTGTTCCGGCGCGGCCGACATGCGGATCATCGACACGCTGCTGGGTCTGTCCGTCCCCGCGACGATCTTCGTCACCGGCCTGTGGCTGCACGCCAATAGCCCGACTCTGGAACGGCTGCGGGCTCGGCCCGACCTGTTCACCCTGCAAAATCACGGCGAACTGCATCTGCCCGCGATCCTGGGAAACCACCGCGTCTACGGCCTGCCGGTCGCCGGCACGCTCGACGCGATCCACCGGGAGGTGGAACGCGGCGCCGACGCGGTCGCCGCCACCGGAGCGCCACGCGCGAAATGGTATCGCGCCGCCGCCGCGCTCTATAGCCCCGCCGCCATCTCGGCGATCGAGGCAATGGATGTCCGCATCGCCGGCTTTTCCCTGGGCGCGGATGAGGGTGCCTCGCTGCCCGCGGCGTCGGTCGCGCGCCGGATCGCCGCGGCGGTCAGCGGCGACGTGATCATCGCCCATGTGAACCAGCCGCACCGCCCGAGCGGGGCCGGAGTCGCCGCGGGGGTGACTGAATTGCACCGCTCCGGGACGGCGTTTGTTGGCCTGGATGCCTTTCCGATGACCGCGCTGAGGTGCCATCCGATCGCCACAGCGGCGGCACGCGTCTAACTCCGGGCCTATCCAACCACTTGGCGCGGCGCAGGTGCCGGAACCGGGCGGCCCATATCCGTCGCGGCCTCGATCCAGCTTTCGATTGCGCCAGCAACATTACGGGCAGCCTGCTGAGGCGCCGGAGCTGTCCACACTGTCCAGGAACTTCAACAGGCGCCTGATATAGGCGGGCTTTATCGGACAATGCGCGGTATTGGTGACGATCTCCGTCTGGCTCGCGCGGGTCACTTTGGAGTGGCTCCGCGCTTCGGAGGGCGGCAGTCAACACCACGGGCACGGCAGACAGCAAAAACGTCGGCGATCGTCCAATCTCCCGGCGGGATTGCACCGCATTTTCTCGCGGGTGTCGGCCAAGGAAACATCCTCCCGGCCTCACTCCCGACCTCAATTTGTTAACAAAACGTCAACACGGCTACCGCCGGCGATCCAGCCGGGGCTCCGTACGCTCCGGCCGAACGATCTGCGGCTCCTGCCGCCGAATCGGCCGCATATTGGGCGGCGGCGCCGGACGCTCCACCGGCCCATCGTCATCATATAAATCCTGCACCGCCGGCGGAATCGGCGGCCGATCGGCGTCCGGGTTCTGGCGGCGGGCGAGGGTTGGGGCGTAGACGTCCTCGAAATCCAGCTCCTGCCGTCCGGCGGGAAGCCGCAGCGCGAGGTGCCGGATCTCCTGCTGGATCTCGTCCAGCCGCATCTCCATCACATCCAGGCGAGTCTTCAGGCCCAGCACGCTGAACGGCATGAACAGGAACGCCAGCGCATACAGCAGCGTGGGAACGAGGAGCACCAACGGCACCCACCAGGGCACCCAATCGGGCAGGACAAACGGCATGTTCATAACCAAACCGTAGCACTTACCCACGCCCGCGTGGATGGATTTCTGCTGTCCCGCATGCGAGATTCACGCGGATGTTGCTGCTTATCCCCGGTCCCGTCACCACCCGCCCCGAGGTCCGCCATGCGCTGACCCGCGACATCGCCCCGTGGGACAACGATTTCCGCGTTTTCATGGCCCATCTGCTCACCCGCATCCAGCGGCTGGCCGGAGCATCCGACTCGGAACACGCCACCCTGCCGCTGCAAGGCTGCGGTCACTTCGTCACCGAGGCGGCGTTGCGCACGTTCCTGCCTCCGGGCGGCCGCATCCTGATCCCCGAGACCGGCGCATACGGCAACCGCATGATCCGCCTGACGCGAGAGGCTGGCCGAGTCGCCGTTCCGCTGCCGGTGGGCATGGCCGCACGCACCGACCCCGCCGCCGTCGCCCGCGCGCTGGCGGACGACCCGACCTTGACGCATGTCGGACTGGTCTATTCCGAAACCGGCAGCGGCGTCGTCCACGACGTCCGCGCTGTGGGCGAGGTGGTCCGGGCGGCCGGGCGGCGGATGATCGTCGATGCCGTCTCCGCCTTCGGCGCGTTGCCGCTGGATTTGTCCCCGATGCCGGAGGTCGATGCCGCCGTCTTCACCGCCAACAAATGCCTCGAAGCCCTCCCGGGGATCGGCTTTGCCGTCGCCCGCATCGACCGCCTGCTGGAGTCGGGCGACAATGCCGGAAGCTGGTCGTTCGATCTGGCGGACATCTACGCCTCGGCCCTGCGCAGCGGCCCCGGCAGCTTCCGGTTCACGCCCCCCGCGCAGATCCTGGCGGCGCTGGATGTCGCCCTCGATGCCCTGGAAATCGAGGGGCAGGGCGCGAGGCTGGCCCGCTACACAGCCAACATGCGCACATTGTATGATGGTGTGGCGGAGCTGGGCCTGACGCCGTGGCTGCCGGCATCGCTGCAGGGGCCGATCATCGTCAACGTCCATGCCCCTGATGATCCGGCCTGGAACCTTCAGGCATTCGTGGATTCGTTGAAGTCGCGCGGTTTTCTGATAAGCAACTTCTACAACACCCCGACCCCAACGTTCCGCGTCGGCTGCATTGGTGCGATCACACCCGCGGATATGGCGGGCGCGGTCGGGGCCATCGATGCCGCGCTGCGAGAGATCGGGGTCATCCACCGGGAGGCCATCCAAGCATGAACCCAGATCTTGCCATTGCCCGGGCCGCGAAGCTCCAGCCGATCCAGGAGATCGCCGACAAACTCCGCATCCCCGCCGATGCCGTCGATCCCTACGGCCGCTTCAAGGCCAAGATAAGCCTTGATTTCATTGATTCTTTGCAGTCGCGGCCGGACGGCGCACTGGTGCTGGTCACCGGTATCAACCCGACTCCGGCGGGCGAGGGCAAGACAACCACCACCGTCGGCCTCGGCGATGCGCTGAACCGCATCGGCAAGCGTGCCGTGGTCTGCCTGCGGGAGCCGAGCCTGGGTCCCAGCTTCGGCCTGAAGGGTGGCGCGGCGGGCGGCGGCTACGCCCAGGTCGTGCCCATGGACCAGATCAACCTGCACTTTACCGGCGATTTCCATGCCATAACTTCGGCCAACAACCTGCTGGCCGCGCTGGTCGACAATTCCATTTACTGGGGCAATCCGTTCAATCTCGATCCGCGCCGGATCACCTGGCGCCGCTGCCTGGATATGAACGACCGGTCGCTGCGCCACATCGTCGGCAGCCTGGGCGGAGTCGCCAACGGCTTCCCGCGGGAGGACGGCTTCGACATCACGGTCGCGTCCGAGGTGATGGCGGTGTTCTGCCTCGCCCGCGATCTGCATGACCTGCAGGGGCGGCTCGGCCGGATGATCGTCGGACAGACGCGTGGCCACGCCAACATTACCGCGGCGGACCTGAAGGCCGACGGCGCGATGGCGGTGCTGTTGCGGGACGCGATCGCGCCGAACCTGGTTCAAACTCTGGAGGGAACGCCTGCGCTGGTGCATGGCGGTCCGTTCGCCAACATCGCGCATGGCTGCAACTCGGTGATGGCGACGCGGCTGGGTTTGAAGCTGGCGGAGGTGGTGGTGACCGAGGCGGGGTTCGGCGCCGATCTGGGGGGTGAGAAGTTCCTCGACATCAAATGCCGCTCGGCCGGGCTGAAGCCGTCCTGCGCCGTGGTGGTGGCGAGTGTGCGGGCGCTGAAGATGCACGGCGGCGTGGTGCGCGATCAACTGGGCCTGGAGAATGTCGAGGCGGTGAAGCGCGGCATCGCCAACCTGCAGCGGCATGTCGAGAACATGCAGAAATTCGGGCTGCCGGTGGTGGTCGCGGTCAATCACTTCAAGCTCGACACCGCTGCCGAATTTGCCGCGGTGCATGACGCGATGGCGGCGCTCGGCACCGAGGCGATATCGTGCCGGCACTGGGCGCATGGCGGGGCCGGGGCGGAAGATCTGGCTCGGGCGGTGGCGGCGCGGATCGAGTCTGGCGTTGCGGACTACCATCCGATCTACAAGCTGGATTTGCCGCTGGCGGAGAAGATCCGGACGGTCGCGCGGGAGATCTATCGCGCCGCGGATATCGCCCTGCCGGATGCGGTTGCGAAGCGTCTGGCCGCCTTCGAGGCAGCGGGTTTCGGCGGGGTTCCGGTGTGCATCGCCAAGACCCAATACAGTTTTACGGCAGATCCGGGGGTATTGGGTGCTCCGGATGGGCATGTGCTGCCGGTGCGGGACGTGCGGCTGTCGGCAGGGGCGGGTTTCGTGGTGGCGATGTGCGGCGATGTCCGTACAATGCCGGGGTTGCCGCGGCTGCCCGCGGCGGAGTCGATCTTTCTCGGGCCGGATGGGGAGATCGAGGGGCTGTTCTGAGGTTGTGCGGGAAGGTCGCGACGTGGTCCCGCCACCGTCATGGCCGGCGTTTTCGCCGCATAGGAACAGGTGACCCGGACTAGCCGCGCGGGGTCGTTCCGGCACCCTGGTTTTCAACACGGTGAACCCGATCATGATTCAATGTGCGGCGTGGGCCGATGCGGCGATCATGTCGGGGTTCGACGTCGATATCACCCGCAGGTGCCGAACGGCGCGCTGCTGGATGGAGTTCCGGGCGGCGAGTTCAACTTCACGAACCCGGCTGCCGAAACAGTTGGATTGGCAAAAAATCGGATACATTAAAATAGGGTGGTCATTGTCCAGGAAGGATGGATCGAATGCCTCGACGGGTGATCCATGCGCTTGCCGCTGCCGGTCTTGTGTTCTACTGCCGCACACCGCTGTGGGCGGCGCCCCCGCCGGGGGCCGATCCGGAACTGGCGCCGTGGTTCAAGAGTTTGCGGCAACCGAAGACCGAACTGTCGTGCTGCGATCGTTCCGACTGCCGGACGGTACAATACCGGGTCGTTGACGGGCATTTCCAGGCGTTCATCGGCGGTGAGTTCGCGCGCTGGCAGAATCCCCCGTTTGACTGGGTGGACGTTCCGGAGGCGAGTATTCTGCACCGGCACGACAACCCGACCGGGGAAGGCGTTGCGTGCTGGTCGGGGCGGGCGATCATCTGCTTTATCGAAGGAACCGGCACTTAGACGGGGTATTTCCATAAATATTTGATATGGCGAGAAGAATACTTGCGGCTTCGGCGGAGTTACCCCCACTTTTAATATAGAGAACGCGGATATTTCGGGATTGCAGAGAAGATTTTCCCGCGCCACCTGCGTCTCGCGGCGTTATCCGGGTGATATGGCCAACATCTGCAAGAGCGAAATAAACTTTTCACGATAACACATCTCAATCAACATGATAAACTCTGCGATCTCAAAATCTCAGCGTTCTCCGCGCTTAGGCAGCGGAAGCCGAACCACCCGCCGAATCGCGGATCCGGCCCGGCCCTCATTGCGAAACCCGTGGTAAAATGCCGCAGTGCCCCCAAAATCTGCGCCCGACCTCGCAACAGCTACCGGAACGCGCAGGTATCTGCCGACCACCCCGCATTTCCCGCTCTTTCGGTCCCCGCCCGTACTGGTATAGTCAGCGACCACGCAAACCAAAGGAAGGATCGGACTGGCCCACCCCGGGCAGGCCGCGCCAACGCCGCGGGGAGGATATTGGATGGACATGATCGAAACAGGCGGCGTGGATGAACTGCGCGCGCTGCAACTGAAGCGGTTGCGGGACGCGGTGCGCCACGCGCATGATCGTATCCCGCACTACCGCAAGGCGTTTGCCTCGGCCGGTGTGCATCCGGACGATCTGCACCATCTTAGCGACATCGCCAAATTCCCGCTCACCACCAAGGAGGATCTGCGGCAGAACTACCCGTACGGCATGTTCGCCGTGCCGATGGAGCAAATCGTCCGCATCCATGCCTCCAGCGGCACCACCGGCAAACCGACCGTGGCCGGTTACACGAAAAACGACATCGAAACCTGGTCGCGGCTGATGGCGCGCTCCATCCAGGCGGCGGGCGGCAGCAGCAACGACACGGTCCACATCGCCTACGGCTACGGCATGTTCACCGGCGGACTCGGCGCGCATTACGGTGCCGAGCACCTCGGCGCCGCCGTCATCCCCGTCAGCGGCGGCTTCACCGATCGGCAGGTGCAGATCATTACCGATTTCCGGCCGGACATCATCATGGTGACGCCATCCTACATGCTCGCCATCGCCGATGCGTTCGAGCGGCACGGGATCGACGCGCGCAAGTCCAGCTTGCGTCTGGGCCTGTTCGGGGCCGAACCGTGGGGCGAGGGCATCCGCACCGAAATCGAGCAGCGCATGGGTATCGAGGCGCTGGATATCTACGGCCTGTCGGAGGTCATGGGACCGGGCGTGGCGCAGGAATGTCCGGAATCGAAGGGCGCGCTGACAATCTGGGAAGACCACTTCTTTCCGGAAATCATCAATCCGGACACCGGACGGCCCGCGGCCGACGGCGAACCAGGGGAATTGGTGATCACTACGCTGACCAAGGAAGGGATGCCGGTGATCCGCTACCGGACGCGCGACCTGACCCGTCTGCTGCCCAATCCCGCCCGCGCCATGCGCCGCATCGCCCGCATTCACGGCCGCAGCGACGACATGCTGATCATCCGCGGCGTCAACGTGTTCCCCTCCCAGATCGAAGCCGCGCTGGCGCTGGAGGATCGTCTCGCCCCGCACTATCTGATCGAATTGCGCCGTCCGGGGCATATGGATGAGGTGGACGTGGTGGTGGAAACCCGCGCGATCCTGGGCGGGAAGCTCAGCGGCGCCGACCTGGCGGGGCTGGAGCGAAGCGCGGCGCATCAGATCAAGGCGTTCGTCGGGATAACGGCGACGGTGCGGGTGGTGGAGCCGGGGACGCTGGAACGCTCGCAGGGCAAGGCGCAGCGGGTGCTCGACCTGAGGCCGAAAGGATAAAGCATCATGCCGGCGATTACCGCGGACATCGCCACCGACACCGCCAGCTTCGTTCAGTTCTGGCAGCGTTCCGCCGACTCGATCGCTCGCCTGCCGCCGCGCGCGTCGCGCGACAGGACCGAGACTGATACCGCCGCGGCGCTGCACCGGGATGCGCGGGAGGCACGCGACCGCTTCCTGCGTCAGCATGTCGAAAAGGTCTACGCGACCCTGACCGGCGGGTTCTCCCGCTTCGTGCGCGTTGAGGACCTCGTGTTACAAGCCGCGGACGCCTTCCCGGGCCTGGTGCCGGACGCGGCCGCACTCGCCGCCGAAGCACAGCGTCCGTTGCGCGAGAAAGAAGGATGGGAGATCGACCAGGCCATCCTGATCGCGCAGATCCTGGCGCATCCGCGTTGCGGGACGCATTTGTGCCACGCGATGCTGCTGCCGCGGCCGGAAACCGCGGCCGCGCTGGCAAAGCTGGACGCCGACGGCTTCGTCGATCTGGGCGCCGCCCGGGTGGAGCGCCGCGGCCGGGCGGCGCATCTGCTGGTCAGCAATCCCCGTTACCTGAACGCCGAGGACCAGCAGACGATCGCGGCGTTCGAAACCGGCGTCGACGTCGCCATTCTGGACCCGGCAACCGACATCGCCGTGTTTCGCGGTGAGCCGGTGCAAAACCCGAAATACGCCGGGCGGCGGATTTTTGGCAGCGGCATCAACCTGACGCATCTGTATCGCGGTACGATCCCTTTCGTCTGGTACCTCCAGCGCGACCTCGGCTTCGTGCACAAATTGCTCCGCGGGGTCGCCTCGCCCGATGTGCTGCCGGACGACGTGAACGGCGCCGGCCGCGAAAAGCCCTGGATTGCCGCGGTGGAGGGGTGGGCCATCGGCGGCCACTGCCAGATCCTGTTGGCGGTGGATTACGTGCTGGCCGCGGCCGACGCGTTCATGACCTTGCCGGCCCGGAAGGAGGGCATCATTCCGGGCGCAGCCAACCTGCGCCTGCCGCGTTTTACCGGCGAGCGGCTGGCCCGGCAGTTGATCCAGGCGGAGCGGCGCCTGGAAAGCGACAGCGCCGAGGGGCGGCTGATCTGCGACGAGATCGTCCCCGCCGCGGAGATGGACGCCGCCATCGACAACACCGTGGCACTGTTGACCAGCGCCGGAGCGGTGGGCGCCATCGGCAACCGGCGCGCCTTCCGGGTGGCGGTCGAGCCACTGGACCTGTTCCGTCGCTACTTCGCCGTTTACGCGCGGGAACAGGCGGCGTGTCATTTCAGCGAGGCGCTGATCGGTAACCTGGAGCGGAACTGGGGGGCGCAAAGCCGGACGCCGTGACTCCGGTTTGATCGAACCGGGCGGCCGCGCCGTCACCATCTCGCAGCGACGCCCGGACCCTTGCATCGCAATCGTTTGCCGATGCGGTCCGTTTCTGCGTAGCATCGGCAAAATCCTGTGCGCCGCACGCTGCGGAGAGTGTCATGAAAAGCAAGCCGGGGACCGCCGAAGCGCCTCCTGAGCGCCGGCTGGCGGCGATCCTGGCCGCCGGCGTCGAAAGCAATTCGCGCCCTATGCATGACGGCGGCGATGATGCCCGTCGCGCCGTCGCGCAGGAACTCGATCGCCTGCGCCGCACCATCCGCCAGGCCTCCGGCGCGGTCGTCGCGTTCTCCGGCGATGGCTTGATGGCGGAATTTTCCAGCGCAGTCGATGCGCTGAAATGCGCGCTCGGCTTCCAGGCGGGGGCCGGCGGCCGCATAGCCGGAGCGGAGGCGCCGATACGCTTGCGCATAGCGATCAGTGCCGGTGAAATAATGGTGAGCGACCGCCATGTCGAAGGTGCTGCGATCAGCCTGGCCGCCCGGTTGGAGGAAATCGCGCCGGCCGGGGGCATCGCCCTGCCGGGTTCGCTGCATGACCAAATTCGCCACGCGGTTCCGGTGCCGGTCGCGCCGCTGGGTCAACCGCGACTGCGCGGTCTGGCGGAGCCACTGCTGGTGGTGGCGGTTGCGGCCGACACCTGCCTGACCTGGAACGCGCATCGGCAACCGGTGTGCAAGCCGTCCCCGGTTCGGCCCGTGGCAGACCCGCGCGCGGGTGTCGCGATCGTGCCGTTCCGTGGCGACGCCGCGGGGGAGGCTGTGCAACTGGCGGATTCGGTGACCGACAGCGTCATCCGCTGCCTCGGCGGCCTGGCAACCTGGATGACGGTCACCCGTGCCCCGGCGGTCACCATCCGCGCGCCGGTAGACCTGCAGCGTCTGCGCCAGACCTTGCATGCGCGCTATATTCTGCACGGCTCGGTCGAGACAGAGCGGACGCTGATTCGCCTGACCGTCGAACTGAACGAGGCGGCGACGGGACGTGTCCTGTGGTCGGACCGCCTTATCCGGCCGCTGAGCCAGCGCGCTGTGCTGGCCGGGGAAGCGCCGCCGCGCATCGCATGCGCCATCCCGCCGCTGCTGGTGCAACGTGAACTCGACCGTTCGGCGCTGCTCGATGCGGGATCGCTGACCGCGCATGACCTGGCACTGCGGGCTTACACGATGATTCTGCAGCCGGACCGGGCCACGTTCGGCGGCGCCGCGTCGATGTTGCGCCATGCCGAACTGCTGGCGCCGCCGCGCGGCAGCGCCCGATATGCGCTGGTATGCTGGCACCTGATGGCGATCACTCAGGGCTGGTCCGCCGACGCGGGCGCCGAAGCGCGCGCGGCTGCCGAGGCGGCCTTGGGGCTGGACCCGGACGACCCTGCCTGCATGGCGCTGCTGGCGCATCTTCACTCGGTGCTGCACCGCGATCACGCCGCGGCCCACACCATGCTGGACCGGGTGATCGGCCAGGCGCCGTTCTGCGGGCTGGCCTGGAGCCTGAAGGCGCTCACCCTGGCTCAGATGGGCAAGGGCGAGGGCGCGGTGTTCCATGCCGAACGGGCCGCCGGGATGCCGGCCTTGGGTCCGGACCTGGCATGGCGGAACCATGTGGCGGCATTGGCCAGCTATGTCGCCGGGCGGTATGCGGAGGCGGCGCGATGGGCGCGGGTTTCGGCCATCCACTTCCCCGGGCTGGCGGCGAACGCCCGCGTGCTGGCCGCCAGCCTGGCTGTGCTCGGGCGGCTGGACGAGGCGCAGCAGGCGGCCGAGCGGGTGCTGGAGATCGATCCCGAGTTCCATATCGGCGTGTGGCGGCGGCGGTCGTGGTTCACCGCCGACTGTCGCGAGCAGTATGCGCAAAGGCTGCGGCTGGCGGGCCTGCCGGAATAATCGTCTCCGTCAGTGAGCGATCGGCTTTCCGCAACACTGCGCAGGGCCCGGTGGTTATGCACGGGTTGCCGGCGGTTTGCCTATATTTCGACTTCAATGCCCACCTCCACGACCTGGGCCGGCGGAACCCCGAACGAAGCGGCGGGGAGATTCGCATTCAGGTGCATCGCGGCGAACAGCGATTTTCGCCATTTCGACATGCCTGAGGTCTTCCCCCCGGGGATCACCATCACTCGCCTGAAGTAATACGTTATCGTATGCGGATCGATACCTGAAAGTTCCGGATCGAGGCAGGCAAGCTTCAGGCCCTCCATGACGTCCGTCGCTTCCATGAAGCCGAAGTAAAACAATACCCGGGTGATCCCCGCACCGACGGGAATCAGCTTGATGCGCTTGTCGGGGTCCACCCGCGGCTCATCGGTGGTGATGGAGGCGATCAGCAGCACGCGCTCATGCAGGACGCGGTTGTGCCGCAGGTGATGCGTTAGCGCGAGCGGAATTCCCGTGCTGGCGGCGGTAAAGATCGCCGCTGCACCGGACAGGCGGATGGGTGGCGTTTCCAGCACCCATTCGACGAACGTGTCCTCGCGCTGGCGCAGCTTCGAGCGTTGCTGCTCCAGCAGCTTCCACCCGGATCGCCAGGTCAGCATCAGGAACGCCACGCCGCAGGCCAGCATGAGCGGGAACCAGCCGCCTTCGATCAGCTTGGTGGCGTTCGCCGCGACGAAGACCAGGTCGACGATCAGGAACAGTCCATTGACGACAACGACAAGAATCGGGTTGTAGCCCCACTGTATCGCGACCAGAGCGGCGAGCACCGTGGTGATCGCCATCAGCATGGACACCGCGATGCCATAGGCGCCGCCCAGCGCATCCGATGAGCCAAAGGTAACCACCGCCCCGAGCGTGCCGACGGCGAGCAGCCAGTTCACGACCGGAATGTAGATCTGGCCCATCTCCTGGCTTGCGGTATGCAGCACCCGCATGCGCGGCAGGAAGCCGAGCTGGATGGCCTGCTGGGTCAGCGAGTAAGCACCCGAAATGATCGCCTGGGAGGCGATGATGGTCGCCAAGGTGGCAAATGCCACCATCGGGTAGTGCGCCCAGGCCGGGGCCAGCAGATAGAACGGATTGACGATCGCCCCGGGGTCCGCCAGCAGCAGCGCGCCCTGGCCGAAATAATTCAGCACCAGGCAGGGCAGCACGACGCTGAACCAGCCCAGGCGGATTGGCATGCGGCCGAAATGACCCATATCGGCGTACATCGCCTCGCCTCCGGTGACCGCCAGGAAGGCCGCTCCCAATACTGCGAAACTGACAATTGGGCTGGCGTGAAACAAGAACCCGATCGCGCTGAAGGGGCTGAGTGCGGACAGGATGGCAGGCGCGCGAATGATTTCCGCGACGCCCAGTATCCCGATGATGCCAAACCACACCAGCATTGTCGGCCCGAAGATGTTTCCGATGAAACCGGTGCCCTTTCGTTGCACAATAAACAAGCCGATCAGAATGCAGACGCTGATTGGGACGACCATCGGCGCAAGGCGGGGGGCATCGACTTTCAGTCCTTCCACCGCGCTGAGCACCGAGATCGCCGGCGTAATGACACCGTCGCCGTACAGCAGCGCCGCGCCGACCAGCCCGATCACCAGCAGCGACGCGCGCCAGGTGCCGGGGTGGGCGTGGCGGGCCTCCAATAGTGCAAGCAAAGCAACGATTCCGCCCTCGCCGCGATTATCCGCGCGCATGATCAGGATGGCGTATTTTGCCGAGATGATCATGATCAGGGACCATAGGATCAGCGAGACGATGCCGGTGATGGTATCGGGCGAAAGTGTTCCGCCGGAATCCGCCGCCTGCTTGAAGGCGTAGAGCGGACTTGTGCCGATGTCGCCGTAGACGATGCCGAGGGCGGCAACGGCAGCCGGCAGAGGGCTGCGCGCAACGTGGGGTCGAGCGATGGCCGCCGTGGGCAGCGTTTGGTCCATCCGTTCAGCCTCCCGGGATTGTGGCCGCCGCGTTGCGCAGCGTTTAACTTGCCAGTCTACCTCACCATCCGCACGACGAAAGCGGCGATTTGCGGTGAGGGTCCCCGGGCATCGCCGCGCACAATAAAATGACCTGTGTCAGTGGATTTGTTCGCGTCGGGCGAACAGAGTTTCGGCGGCGGTTTGGAGGCGGGTAATCCCGGCGCTGCTTTTGTTGCACTTTGTCCCATCGGGTGTGAAGAGCCTGCTGCAGCCCCATCGTCATGGTGCGCGGAGGCGCACCATCCACGCCTTGAGATGCCGGTTTCGGCGAAGGCGTGGATGCCGACCTGCGTCGGCATGACGAGTGTGCGTTGCCAGCGGAGATTCGGTTTCGACGACGATAGTTTTACTTGCCGGAATGCACGTAAAGATCCCGCTTGGGATCACTGCTGTCCGGTTAACTGTGGACCGACGGCTATGAACGCCAGGAGTTCTGCGGATTTCCGGGCCAAAGACGGTGTCCACGATTTGAAGTCGGCGCAAGCTCCCGGGGTGGTCCCTGG